>CAUSCY010000031.1:0-67087 GCA_963529995.1 uncultured Massilia sp.
CGGCGACGTCGGGCCCGGCGCCCGTCTCGGGCGGAGGCGGCAACGGTTCCGGATCGATGTCCGGCAAGGGCGGCGGCGCCTCCGTCACGGGCTGCGGCGGGGCCGGAGGCGGCGGGGCCGGGGCCGGTTCCGGGAGCGGCAGCAGTTCCGCCGTGACCGATGCGGCCGGAAGGGCCGCGTCGCCGCGTTGGCCGGGCGCGCGTCCAAGCTGGCCACTCAACCACTCGAACACGAGCACGTGCAACAAGACCGTCAACGCGCCCAGTACGAATTGCCGGCGGCGACGGTTCGGTACGGTAGTGGTGCTCATCCTGCTAGTGTAGCCTGTCCACCGGTCCCGCGTCTGCGCGAACGGCTTTGAGGCGCATTCCTTATCTGTTAGGCTACCTGCAAATTCGACGGAGACGATGATGCTGAAACCACCTGCCCCCGGCATCCCCGGAATGACGGATACGCTGGATTTCGTCAAGAACCTGTGGGGATCGATGCAGCTTCCCGGCGCCAGCCTGCCCGGCATGTCCGGCATGGCGGGCCCGCCGCTGTCGATGGAAGACCTCGACAAGCGCATCGCCGACATGAAGGCCGTCGAATCCTGGTTGAACCTGAACCTGACCATGTTGCGCGGCACGATCCAGGCGCTCGAGGTCCAGCGCGGCACGCTGGCGACGCTGCGTTCCATAAGCACTTCCATGGCCGAGGCCATGCGCCAGTCCGGCGTCAGCGCGGAGAAAATGGCCTCGATGCCGTTCGCCCCCTTCTTCACCGCGCCGCCCGGCGCCGCCGATGCCGGCAAGCCGGCTGCTCAGGCACCGTCGGCACCGCCCTCGGCCGAGGCCGCAGGCGGCGACACCGCCCAACCCGGAACGTCGGCGCCGGCCGGCCAGGATGGCGCAGGCGCCGCTGCGGCGGCGATGGGCATGCCGGCGGCGATGGCATGGTGGAATATGTTGCAGGACCAGTTTACCCAGGCCGTCAACGTGGCGATGGCAGCGACACCGGACAGCGGTGCCAGGCCGGAAGCGGCGCAGGAAGCACCGAAGGCGCCGGACAGCGCGGCGAAACCTGCCGGCGGCGGCGGGAACGGCAAGGTAAGGGCCAGCAAGCCCAGGGCGGAAAAGTCGTAAGGCGGGCGTTCCGCCCACGCGCAAGTCAACCGGATGCACTCGTCACGCGCGCGCGGCAAAGCCGCCCACGCTACGCCTCCTCGCGCTCCTGCTTCTGTTCCTGCACCGGTTCGCCTTCCTGAGCCGGCTCCGGCTGCGGCTGCAGCAGGGCCAGTTGCTCCATCAGCTGCGCAAAACGCTGCTGTCCCGGCAGCAGGCGGTCGACGTGGTGCAGTACCTCGTACGCTTCCCCCGATAGTCCCGCATCGTAGCCCTGCTGCTGCATGTGCGACACCATGATCTGGGCCGCATTGAACAGGATACGCTGGTTGTTCGGCACCTTGCGGCGGGCGTTGCGCATCCATTCGACGGCTTCGTCCAGCTTGCCCGTCTTCCACAGCAGCACGCCCTGGTTCATCAGGTCGCTCGCTTCCTTCTTCGATGCCTGGATCAAAGCCGTGCCTTCCTTGCCCATGTCCGCCTTGTCGAAGATCTCCTGCACTTCTTCCAGCAGCAAGGGATTGTCGTGGTTGTTGCGGATCACGTAGCACAGCAACTCGGCCGGCGCTTCCTTCATGCCGACCGCGAACATCAGCGTCGCCTGCTCCAGGCAAGTGGCGACGTCGGGCCGTTCCGGCGCCGCCTCCAGCAGCGCCTCCAGCTCCTCGCCGACCTTGCGCGCGCGGCGCTCGTCGCCGCTCTCGTGGTAGACGAGGCCTTCGGTGACCTTGGACCGCACGACGACATCCGGATGGTCGGCCAGGAATTCGCGCTGGGCCTGGGTCAGCAGGCGCAGCGCTTCCTTCGTATCGTGCTTGTGGCCGTGCACGCGCGCCAGGCCCAGGTAGGCGTCCGGCGTCTTCATGACGGAGTACTCGCCGATCGCCAGGCACTTGCGGTAGGCCTTTTCGGCCAGCGGCATATTGCCGATCTTGAGGGCGATATTGCCCAGCGAGCGCTGGCGCGGCACGGAATTCGGCGACAGCTTGGCGGCGCGCTCCAGGATCGCGCATGCCTCTTCCTGCTTGCCCATGTTCTGGTAGGCCATCGCCAACTGGTCGTAGGCTTCGATGAAGTGGCGGTTTTCCGCGATCACGCCCTGGAACATCTGGCGCGCCTGCTCGAACTCGCCGTTGGCCATGCGGATCTTGGCCAGGCCCACGCGCGCCCACTGGTATTCGCGCTGGGCCAGCACGCGCTCGTACACTTCGCGCGCCTTGACCGGTTCGCCACTCTTCTCCATCAGGCGCGCCTTCATGCGCAGCAAATCGATCTCGTGCGCCTTGTGCGCCTCGATCTGGACGTCGCACAGCCTGGCCGCGCGCAGGTAATCCTTTTCCGCATAAGCCTGGTCGATCGAGCGAAATACCTGCTTGCGGTGCCAGACGCGGTTCAGGCGCGTCAGCAGCACGCCTTCCGTGATCGGCTTGATCAGGTAGGCGTCGGGCTGGTGCTCGGCGGCGCCCATGACGGATTCGACGCTCTTCTCGGCCGACACCATCAGCCACACGGTGCTGGGATTGACGAGGCTGCGCACGCGCGCCTCTTCGAGTACCTGCTGGCCGTTCTTGCCGTCGCCCAGGTTGTAGTCGCACAGCACGACGTCGTAGCGGATGCGCGCGAGCAGGCCCATCGCCTCCCCGCCGGACGACGCCTGGTCGATATTCTTCGCGCCCAGGCTGCGCAGGCTTTCGCGCAGCAGCTGGCGGATGCCGACGAAATCGTCGACGACGAGATAGTTCTTGTCGGCCCAGTCGACTTCGTCGATCTTGCCGGCGCTGGCGACGGGATGGGCGGCGGCGTTCATGGCAGCGTCAGGATGAAGCAGCCACCGCCGTAGGCGCCGCCGTTTTCCAGGCGCAGCGTGCCGTGGCGGCCGCGGTGGCGGTGCATCTTCGCGACTTCGCTCGAGAAATACAGGCCCAGGCCCGTGCTGTTGGTCAGAAAGTTGACGCCACCGATGTCGCGCGCGGCACTGGCGCCGGCCTTCAGCAGTGCCGGCGGATAGCCGGGGCCGTTGTCCTCGACGCGCAGCTCGAGCGACCCGTCCAGTTCGCGGATGGCCAGGCGCACCGTGTCGCTGGTGTAGTGGATGGCATTGTTGATCGCATGCGACAGCACGCCCACAACCAGGTCTTCGTCGACGTGCCAGATCTGTTCGCGGTCCACGTCGACGTCCAGGCGAATGCCGCGCGAACCGAGCAGCACGCGCGCGATCGCCGCCACCTGGTCGACCAGGTGGCCCATCTCGAGCGGCTGCAGGTCGAACGGATAATCCGGCTTGCCGACCTTTTTATACAGCGCCAGCAACTGCATCAGGTTGTCGTTCAGGCGCTTGGTCTGGTACAGCATGTGCGCCAGTTGCGGATAGGCGCCTTCCTGCGCGGGCGCAGACTCGGCCAGCAGGCGCTCCAGCGTGCCGGACAGGACGCTGATCGAATTCTTCATGTCATGCGCGGTGGAGGCGAGAAACAGGAACAGCTCGTGCTCCGGGGCGTTGGGCGTATCGTCCATGAACGTCAATGTGAAATGTTGCCGAGCGCCAATTATACCTTTGAGACTTCCAGTTTCTCGGGAAAGATCAAAGTTCGGCAGCTTCTACGCCCTGAGGACCGCGCGGACTGCGGCGCGCACGCAACACGAACCTGGCCGGATCGAGCGCATCGACCAGATTCGCCTCCAGCGGCAGCGGCTCACCCTCGATCTGGGCCGCCAGCAGCTCGGCGGCCAGGCCCGCCCAGATCAGGCCGCGCGAGGCATAGCCCAGCAGCGCATACAGGCCGGGATGGCGCGGGACGTCGCGCAGGCGCTCGGTGGTGCCTGCCGCGTCGAAGTCCGGCAGGCGGCCCACCAGCGGCAGGCGGTCCGGCGCGACGCAGCGAAAGCCCACGCGACCCTGCAGCGGCGCGCCCTCGGCGGCGTGCGGGTCGGACAGCAGGCCGCGCAGCTTGTCCAGGTTTTCCGCATGCGAGGCACTCGACAGGGCCGGATCGGGATCGACGTCGTAGGTGGCGCCGGCGCTGCACAGGCCGTCGGACGGCGGGGTCAGGTAGGCTTCGCGGCACAGCACGACGGGCAGCGCCGGCAGCATGTCGGCGGGGACGTGGCTCACCTGGCCGCGCATGGCGGTCAGCGGCAGCGGCGCCGCCTGCGCGATGCGGGCCGCGCCGGCGCCATTGGCCAGGATCAGGTTGGGGGCATGGGCGATGACGGCGCCGGCTGCGTCGCGCAACTGCCACTGGCCGTCGACGCGCTCGATCGCCACGTCGCCCACGCCGAAGCGCCGTTCCAGGCGGGCGCCGCAGGCAGCCATCAAGGCCTCGCACACGCTGCCCGGACGCGCCCAGCCGCCCTGGCGGAACAGCCAGCCGCCATCCGGCGCGGGCAGGCCGAGCAAGGCCTCGGCCTGCGGCGCTTCCAGCCATTCGGCGAAATCCGGGGGCACGGCCCCACTGGCCGCGATCTCGCGCGACACGGCGGCATGGTCGGGATCGCGCGCCAGCTGCAGCACGCCGCAGGCGGCGCCGTCGATGGCGCGGCCGATGCCGCCCAGCCGTTCCCAGTGGCGCAGCGCGAACAGAAAGGCGGCGCGGGTCAGGCGCGTCGGGATATTGTCGTCTTTCGACAGCAGCGGCATGAAGATGCCGGCGCGGTTGCCGGATGCCTCCATGGCGGGACGCTCGTGGCGCTCGACCAGCGTGACCTGCCAACCCCGCGCGCACAGGCGTTCGGCGGCGGCGCAGCCCGCGATGCCGGCACCCAGCACGATGGCGCGGCGCTCCGGCGCGGGCGGCAGCGGCGGCCGCGGCTTGCGGCTGGCGAAGCGCGCGCGCTGGGTGCCGGGCTCGAACACGAAACCCTGCGCCTGCAGCGCCGCCATCTGTTCATCGGTCAGCCCATGGCCCAGCAGGCGCGCGTTGGCGGCGGCCACGCGCGCCAGCGGCCGCACGAAGCCGGTACCCACGTGCTCCAGGCCGACCAGGCGGAACAGGTCGACGCGCGCCACCAGTTGCGCCAGCGCCGTCTCAACGGGGGCATTGACGAGATCGACCGTCAGGCCCGGCTCGGCCTGCGGAAAACGGTGGAAGCCCGGCTGCAGGTGGTCGCACACGGCGATCAGGTGCAGGTGCGGCGGGCGCTGCGGATCGGTGCGCCAGACGTCCGTCAGCACGCGCACATCGGCCCCGCCGCCATGGCGGGAGTCGAAGACGGTGTAGCGCGAAGAGGCGTGCCAGTGCTCGCGATAGTCCATGTCAGCGTCGCATGCGTATCAAGCCCGGCGTTTGCGGCACAGGCAGTTGCGGTCGTGGTCGTCCACCATGCCGATGCCCTGCATATAGGCATACACGATGGTCGAACCGACGAACTTGAAGCCGCGCTTGGCCAGGTCCTTCGAAAGGCGATCGGACAGTTCGGTCCTGGCCGGGCGGGCGCCGTCCGGCCAGTCGTTGACGAGGGGCCGGTGGTCCACGAAGGACCACAGGTGATGGTCCAGCGTGCTGCCCTCGTCGCGCAGGCGCAGGTAGGCCTTGGCGTTGTTGATCGCCGCGGCCACCTTCAGACGGTTGCGCACGATGCCGGGGTCGCCCAGCAGCGACGCCACCTTGGCATCGTCGTAGGCGGCGATCTTGTGCGCATCCCAGCCGTCGAAGGCCACGCGGTAGTTGTCGCGCTTGTTCAAGATGGTTTCCCACGACAGGCCGGCCTGCGCGCCTTCGAGGTTCAGCATCTCGAACAGCGTCGTCTCGTCATGGCAGGGCACGCCCCATTCCTGGTCGTGGTAGGCGATGTAGCGCGGGTTGGCCATATTGGCCCAGGTGCAACGGATCTCGTTCATGACGCAAGTATACGCCTGGTGGATCGCGAGGCAATGGCCGCGTGGCCGGATTCCAGGGAAGTGGAGCCGATGTCCTGCAATGAGGGAAATTCGTCCCAAAGGACGGCGCGTTCATGCCGACAATGGGCCTCACCAACATTGATCGAGTGAGGTATCCATGAAAAATCTGCTGTCCGCTTTCGCCCTGTCCCTGATGGCATGTTGCTGCGCCGCGCCCGCTTCCGCCGCTCCCGCCGACATGCGCCTGTACCGCTTCGACTGCGGCACGATGACGCTGGGCGACCTGTCGATGATGTCCGACGCCGGCCAGTACAAGGGCCGTTCCTACGACATCGTCATCTCGTGCTACCTGGTCAAGCACGGCGACACCTGGCTGCTGTGGGACACGGGCTATCCGCGCAGCTTCCAGGGCGGCATTACCCAGGGCACGCTGACGATGAACCTGGAAAAGCCGCTCGTCGACGAGCTGGCCACGGTGGGCGTGAAGCCGGACGACATCGGCTACGTCGTGCTGTCGCACGCCCACTTCGACCATGCCGGCCAGTCGAACGACTTTCCGCAGGCGACGCTGGTCATGCAACGCGCCGACTACGCCGTCCTGGCGGACGAGAAGGATGCCGAAGCCCACTTCATCCAGCCCGGGCTGCTCGCCGCCCATACGGGGGGCAAGCAGGACAAGCTGCGCCTGCTCGACGGCGATACCGACCTGTTCGGCGACGGCTTCGTCAAGCTGATCGCCCTGCCCGGCCATACCCCCGGCCACCAGGCGCTGGAACTGACGCTGCCGCACGCCGGCAAGGTGGTGCTGTCGGGCGACCAGTGGCACTTCACGGAAAACCGCGAGCGCAACCAGGTGCCGACGTTCAACTATGAGCACGCCGGGACCATCGCCTCGTCGCAACGCCTGAACGACATCGTCGCGCGCGACCATGCACGCCTGATCCTCGGCCACGAGCCGAAGGATAACGCCACGCTGCCGCGTCCGCCGAAGTACCTCGATTGACGATTGACGGGGGCATCGTTCGGGATTTCGCTGCCGGTCCCCTGCGCCTCAGCGCGCCTGCCTGAGCCAGGCGCGCAAGCCGTGTGTGAGCAGGAACGGAAACACGCTCGCATGGTCTTCGCCGGCGAACACCTCCAGCCGCGTCGCCAGGTGCGGGTAGCGCCGCGACTTCAGCAGCCCGTCGAACTCGCGCAGGTCCGCGACCATGTCGGCATCCTCCTCGCTGCGCGAGCGCTTGCGCCCCGGCGCCAGCGTCTCGCGTCCGCCGATGCCGAAATAGACGGATGCCGGCATGTCGCGGTGCGCCTTCGCGTAGTCGCGCTCGCGGTCGAACAGGACGCCGCGGTCGAACCACAGCGACGGGCTGCCGAGGATGTAGTGCTGGAAGGCCGTGGGCTGGTCCAGCAGCAGTTCGATGCCCAGCAGGCTGCCGTAGGAATGGCCGACGAAGATCGTGCGCTCCATATCGGCGCGGTAGTGCGCGGCGATCAGCGGGAAGACGTCGGACACGAGGAAGCGGCCGTACGCCCCGGCCTCGCCGAAGGCCACGGCGCGGCGCGGCATGTCGGACGCAGGCAGGCCGTTGCGCGGGACGCTCGGCGTGTAGTCGCGGCGCCGGCTGTAGACGGGCGTGTCGCCCTGCGCATACGACAGGCCGACGACGATGGCTTCCTCCAGGCCGGCATGTTTCGCCAGGCGCTGGGCGATGCCCCGCACGACGGGGAAGGCATAGCCGGCGTCGGTAACGAAGATCACCGGGTAGCGGCGCTGCGTGCTGCGGTAGGAATCCGGCAGGGCGACGAACACCTGGTAATCCCGCTTCAGCGCGGCGGCGTGGACGTCCCGCACTTCCGTGTCGTCGAGCGCATAGCGCATGGGGGCGGATGCGGGAGCAGATTCGGGGGCAGATGCAGCGGGGGCAGCGTCGGCGCTGCCGGCGAGACAGGCCAGGAGGATCAGCGTGAGGAAAGTGGGCATGCGGGCTCCTTGTCGAGCTGCCGATTCTGCGCGCGGGCAGCGCGGCCGGCAGCAGCCCGGGGACGAAACCCCGGTTCGGCGTGACAAAGGCCGGCCGCGCCCTGCTTCCGGCCGGGACAGCGCTGCTATACTTTTTCGATGACGCACGCGCTTTCTCACCCCGTATCCGCCCTGCCGCCCAGGGCCACCGCGAAGACCATCGCCGTCACCGTGCTGGTGTGGACGGCGATCAGCGCCCTGGGCGCGCTGCAGACCTATAGCGACAACCTGCGCGGCGGCATGGACAGCCACTATCCGTCGCTGCTGGTCACCTGGTTCGTCGAATACGCACTGCCGCTGATCGTGCTGAGTGCCGGCCTGTCGCTGGCGCTGGCGCGCTGGCCCGCGCTGATCGAACGGCCGCGCAACGTCATCCTGCTGTTCGTCGCCCTCGTCTGCGTGTTCCAGCCGGCGCAATGGGTCTATATGGCGTGGCTGCGCGGCTACCTGGCGGCCATCGACAGTCCCTGGCAACTGCTGCGCCGGATGCTGCTGGTCGGCTGGTTCTCCACCACGGGCACCTTCGCCGCCATCCTGGCGCTGCACTACTTCCGCCGCGCGCGCGAACGCGAGCTGGCGATGCTGGGCCTGCGCCTGGCGCTGGAAGAACAGCGCATGCTGGCGCTGCGGGCCCAGCTCGAACCGCACTTCCTGTTCAATGCGCTGAGCGCGATCAGCGCCCTCGTGCGCGACGGCGACAAGACCCTGGCGCTGGGCGGCATCGGCCGCCTGAGCGACCTGCTGCGCTATGCGCTGTCGGCCAGCGCCCACGGCAATGTCCTGGCCGGCGCCACCGTCGCCACCGAACTGCAGTTCGTGCGCGACTACCTCGACCTGCAGCGCCTGCGCTACGGCGAGCGGCTGCAAGTCCACATCGACGGCGAGACCGACCTGCTGCACGAAGTCCCCTGCCCGCCGCTGCTGCTGCAGCCGCTGATCGAGAACGCGCTGCGCCACGACCTCGATTGCCATGCCGGTCCGAGCGACATCCGCGTGGCGTTCGCCGAGGACGGCGACACGCTGCGCATCCGCGTGACGAACCCCGTCGGCACCCAGGTCCCGCCGAATCCCGGCACGGGCCTGGGCCTGGCCAACACGCGCGACCGCCTGCGCCTGATGCATCCATCGGCGTCGCTGGACGCCGGCGTGCAGGGCGAGCGCTACGTCGCGGAGGTCCGGCTGCCGATCGCGGAGCCGGATTGAGGCCATGGCCATTCGCTACCTGATCGTCGACGACGAACTGCCGGGCCGCGCCAACCTCCGCCTGGCCATGGCCGCCCATGCCGGCTGGGAGCTCGCTGCCGAATGCGACGGCGCGCCGGCGGCGCGCATGGCGCTGGCGGGCGAGACCGTCGACGTCGTTTTCCTCGACATCCGCATGCCGGGAGAATCCGGCCTGGTGCTGGCGCGCGAGATCAGCCGCATGCAGGAGCCGCCGCTGGTCGTGTTCGTGACGGCCCATGGCGAACATGCGCTGGACGCCTTCGACGTGCACGCGCTCGACTACCTGTTGAAACCCGTCAGCGATGCACGCCTGGCCCAGGCGGTGGAACGCACCGCGGCGCTGCTGCGCCAGCGCCAGCGCGAAGCCTATGGCGCGGCCCTGCGCGACTATGTCGACGGCGCGGCCGAGCAGCCGCTCGGCCACGTCAACGTGCGCTCCGTCGGCCGCATTGAACGCATCGACATCGCCGACATCCTGTGGATCGAATCGGCCGGCAACTACGTCGAGCTGCACCTGGCGGCACGCACGGTGCTGCACCGGATCACGCTCAACAAGCTGGAAGCCCTGCTGCCGCCCGGCGCCTTCATCCGCGTGCACCGCGGCGCCATCGTGCGGCGCGGCCAGATCGCACGGCTGGACACGACGGGCGACGGCACCTACCGGCTGCTGCTGCGTTGCGGCGGCACGGTGGCGGTCAGCGAACGCTACTTGGCCGCTGTGAAGGCGGGCATGTGAAGGCGAACATGTGACGAAAGGCCGGCGCGCCGGGACGGTCGTCCTGTGCGGCCGCGGGCGGCATCACTACACTGGTGCGTATCTCGAACGACACTGGAGAAACCACGTGAACATCCGCCGCATCGCCCTTGCCATCCTTGCCCTCTGCAGCGCGCCCGCCGCCATGGCCGCGGACGCCGCTACTGTCCGCGCTGCCGTCGACCGCGCGATCCTTCCCCTCATGAAGGAGTACGACGTGCCGGGCCTCGCGGTCGGCGTCACCGTCGATGGCCAGGCGCTGTTCTTCAACTACGGCGTCACCTCCCGGGACGGCGGCAAGCCCGTGAACGAACAGACCCTGTTCGAGCTGGGCTCCGTCAGCAAGACCTTCACGGCAACGCTGGCCTGCCACGCGAAGAACCTGGGCCGCATCGCCTTCGACGACCACCCCAGCAAATACGTGCCGCAACTGAAGGGCAGCCCGATCGACCGCGCCACGCTGCTCGACCTGGGCGCCTACACGCCGGGCGGCCTGCCGCTGCAATTCCCGGACGAGGTCGAGACCGACGAGCAGGCGATCGCCTATTACCGCCAGTGGCAACCGGACGCGCCGTCGGGCACGCTGCGCCGCTATTCGAACCCCAGCATCGCCCTGTTCGGCCGCGCCGCATCGATCGGCCTGGGCTCGTCCTACGGCGAAGCCGTCGAGCGCCGCCTGCTGCCCGCGCTGGGCCTGCGCCATACCTACGTGACGGTCCCGGATAGCGCGATGGGCGACTATGCCTGGGGCCACAACCAGGCAAACAAACCGGTGCGCGTCAACCGCGGTCCGTTCGACCTGGAAGCCTACGGCATCAAGTCGGGCAGCGCGGACATGGTGCGCTACATGCAGGCGAATATCGACCCGTCGCAACTGCCGGCCGCCATGCGCGCCGCGCTGGACTGCACCCACGTCGGCTATTTCCAGGTCGGCGAGATGACGCAGGGCCTGGGCTGGGAACAGTACCGCGGCACACCGACGCTGCAGCGCCTGCAGGCGGGCAATTCGACTGACGTCAGCATGAAGCCGAATCCGGCGAAGAAGATCGCGCCGACGGCTGCGCCCGCGGGCACGCTGCTCAACAAGACCGGCGCGACGGGTGGCTTCGGCAGCTATGTGGCGTATGTGCCGGAACAGCGGATCGGCGTCGTGCTGCTGGCCAACCGCAACTACCCGACCCCGGCAAAGATCGCGGCCGGCTGGGCGATCCTCGAAGCACTGCGCAAGCAACACTGATCGTCGGCCTGTTCCGACAAGACGGCGCGCCATCGATTACCCAATGTGGGTCTTGTGGGCGCCGCCGCCGTCCCTACCTGTAAAGCGTACCTCCGGTGAGTGGGTTTCATTGGTGGCTCCCTGTCTCCTCCAGACCCCGTCTGGATTGACCGCCCGCCGCAGCGATGCACGGGCGGATTTTTTTCCCCCGAGTGGATGTTCGAAAAATTCGACGATAGGACGTTAACTTACTCGTTTTTTTATTTTCGAACTGCCAAGCATAATGACTCCATCGCAGCGAACACAAGGCAAGCGCAACGAAGCAAGCCTTCGAAATGTTCGATGCAACCCACCATCACTAGACAAGGAGCTCATCATGCAAAACCCGAAACTGGAAGTCCTGACCCCGCAAAACTCGCAACTGATCATCATCGACCACCAGCCGCAGATGGCATTCGGCGTGCAGTCGATCGACCGCCAGACCCTGAAGAACAACGTGGTGGGCCTCGCCAAGGCGGCCAAGGCCTTCGACATCCCGACCATCATCACCACCGTCGAAACCGATTCGTTCTCGGGCAAGACCTACCCCGAGATCCTGGATGTCTTCCCGGGCAAGCCGATCCTGGAGCGTACCTCGATGAACTCGTGGGATGACCAGAAGGTGCGCGACGCACTGGCCGCCAACGGCCGCAAGAAAGTCATCGTCGCCGGTCTGTGGACCGAAGTCTGCAACACCACGTTCGCCCTGTGCGCCATGCTGGAAGGCGACTACGAGATCTATATGGTGGCCGACGCCTCGGGCGGCACCTCGAAGGAAGCGCACGATTTCGCGATGCAGCGCATGGCGCAGGCCGGCGTCGTCCCCGTCACCTGGCAGCAGGTCCTGCTGGAATGGCAGCGCGACTGGAAGAACCGCGACACCTACGACGCCGTCATGAACATCGTCAGGGAACATTCCGGTGCCTACGGCATGGGCGTCGACTATGCCTACACGATGGTGCACAAGTCGCCGGCACGCAACCGCAGCGAGCACGAGGTGCTGGCGCCGGTGGCGGCCAACTGACACGCCGTCGCCCCGGCGAAGGCCGGGGCCTAATGCCTTGGCGCAGCCGGCCTGCAACGAGAAATTGGGTCCCGGCCTGCGCCGGGACGACGTGCGTTGGCGGGCACGCTGACTAGGCGCACCCCGTCGTCAGCAGCAAAGGCACCCCGTTCCAGGCAATCGCCACCAGCGCCAGCACGGCCAGCACGAGCCGCGTCCAGTCGAGCAGTCCCGCGTGCGGGCTGCTTGGCACGGTACGCGCGCCCCAGGCCGCCCAGGCGCAGATGACCAGCGCCACGAGGGTGACGCCGCCCAGCAGCATGCGGTCCGGCCCTTCCGGCCGCAGGCCGCCCGGGCTGCACTGCGCGGCCGCCGTCGCGTAGGTGAAGGCGAAATACACGATCCAGACGATCAGCGGCAGCGTGGCGCGCAGCGCGCGCGGGAAGAACCGTTCGTTCATGGTCACTCCATCAGCAGCGGCATTGCACGGATGAGGGCCGACATCGCAATGCCCTGCAGCGTCGTGTAGTGCCAGATCAGCGCGCTGTTGTCGAGCGTGGCGCGGCTGCGGTCGGACAGGTGGCCGCGCCATGCGCGCAGCGCCAGGTAGGGGCCGACGATCAGCAGCACGGCGATGTGCAGGCCCTGGTAGCCGAGCATGGCCGAGATGGCGGCGGCCCAGGCGCTGCTGCTGCCGTCCAGGCCCGCCTGGCGGAAGCCTTCCATGTCGATGCCGAACGACGCGCAGGTGCACGCCAATGCCGCCAGCGCCAGCCAGGGCAGCCTGCGCTTGCCGAGCGAGCGGGTGGCCAGCCAGACCAGTACGGAACCCAGCGCCAGCAGGCCGCCGGATGCCAGCGCCCACGACAGCGGCGGCAGCGACGCGCCCGGCGGCGGGCAGACCTGCAGGCGCATCGACACGTGGATGTAGGCGAAGCCGAACGAAGCGAAGATACTGCCGTCGACGATCAGCATGATCATCGTGCCCCACCACGAATGCGACCCGGTCTTGACGGCGCCGACCGGCAGCGTCTCGCCCTCGCCGATCTGCACGCTGCGCTCGGGCGCCGCGCGGTCCGACTGCCACAGCCAGGCAACCACTGAGACGATCGCGATGATGCCGCCGATCCAGGCGGGAATCGTCAGCTTCATGGTAAGCAGCAGGAAGAAGGCGGCGGTGCCGGCCGCGGCCAGCGGCGGCAGCCAGCTGTCGCCCTGCAGGATCATCAGGTACGTCGGTTTCGCGGCGACGGGACTCGTGGCGATCGTCTCGCGCCTGCCGGTGGCGGTGTTCGGCAGGTAGTGGCGGCCCTCGTCGACTTCCCGGGACAGCGTCGGCTGGTCCCACAGCGGGTTGACGCTGTCGATCCTCGGGATGCTGCGGTTGCCGTAATCCTCGGACGTCAGCCATTCCAATGTCGGCGCGTTCCACGGATTGCCGACCTCCTTCGTCGGGCGGCGCAGCGTGCGCACGACGTCGGCGGCGAACAGCACGACGCCCAGCGCGAACAGGAAGGCACCGACCGTCGACACCATGTTCAAGCCGTTCCAGCCCATGTCCGCCGGGTAGGTGTAGACGCGGCGCGGCATGCCCAGCAGGCCCGTGACGTGCATCGGGAAGAAGGCGGTATTGAAACCGACGAACATCAGGCCGAACACCCAGCGCGCCAGCCGCTCGGACAGGCGATTGCCGTTGATGAGGGGGAGCCAGTAATACATCGCGGCGAATACGGGGAACACCATCCCGCCGATCAGCACGTAGTGCAGGTGGGCGACGATGAAATAGGTGTCGTGCACCTGCCAGTCGAACGGAATCACGGCGACCATCACGCCCGTCAGGCCGCCCAGCACGAAGATGAACATGAAGCCGAGCAGGAACAGCGTCGACGCGCCCGGCTGTACTTTTCCCTTCCACAGCGTGGCGATCCAGGCGAACACCTGGATCGCAGTCGGCACGGCGACGGCCATGCTGGCCGCGGAAATGAAGCCCATCTCCATCACGCCCAGGCCCGCCGTGAACATGTGGTGGGCCCACAGGCCGAAGCTGAACACGCCCACGCCCAGCAGCGCGGCGATGATTGCCCGTCGCCCCACCAGCGGCGTACCGGCGATGGTGGGGATCATGGTCGACACCATGCCGGCGGCGGGCAGGAAGATGATGTAGACCTCGGGGTGGCCGAAGAACCAGAACAGGTGCTGCCACAGCAGCGGGTCGCCGCCGCGGTCGGCGATGAAGAACGGCCAGTCGAGCGCGCGTTCCATCTCCAGCAGGGCCGTGCCGGCGATCACGGCCGGGAAAGCGAAGACGATCATCAGGCCCACCACCAGCATGGCCCAGGCATACACGGGCATGCGTCCCAGCGTCATGCCCGGCGCGCGCGTGAACAGGATGCCGACGATCAGCTCGATGGCGCCGGCGATCGCCGAGATCTCGATGAAGCCGATCCCCAGCAGCCAGAAGTCGGCGTTCATGTCCGGCGAATACTGCAAGCCCGTCAGCGGCGGGTACATGAACCAGCCGCCGTCCGGCGCCAGGCCCACGAACAGCGTGCAGAAGAATGCCAGGCCGCCGATCGCATAGGCCCAGTAGGCATAGGCGGACAGGCGCGGAAACGGCAGGTCGCGCGCACCCAGCATGTTCGGCAGCAGGTACACGGCCAGCGCCTCCACGACGGGAATCGCGAACAGGAACATCATCACCGTGCCGTGCATGGTGAACACCTGGTTGTAGGTGCCCACGGCGAGGAAGCCGTTCTCCGGCACCGCGAGCTGCAGGCGGATCAACAGGCCGAGGATCCCGGCCAGCACGAAGAACAGCAGCGCCGTGCCGATGTAGAGCAAGCCGATATTGGTGTTGTTGACGCTCTTGAAGAAGCGCCAGCCGGACGGCGTGCGCCACACGTCTTCAAGGCGTTGCAGTTCTCCCGGCGGGCGGGGCAGCGAATTGGGGAGGTCGTTCCGGTTCGTCATCGGGGCTTCATTCCAGGTGCGCGAGATAGGCGGCCAGCGCGCGCAGCGATTCGCCGTCGAGGCCGGAGGCGGCCGGCATGAACACGCCCGGCTTGACGGCCTGCGGGTCGGCGATCCAGCCGGCCAGCGTGCCCTCGTGGGTGCGCAGGACGCCGGCGCCGATCTGCTTGCGGCTGCCGACGTGGGTCAGGTCCGGCCCCAGGTGCGCTGTCTCGGCCACGCCGCGGATCGTATGGCAGGACTGGCAGCGCTGTTCCAGGAACACGGCACGGCCCCGTTCGTGCAGGCTCGACGCCGGCGCGGCGGCCGGCTGCGCCTGGCGCGCCAGCCAGGCCTTGAATTCGTCAGGCGGCAGCGCGATCACCTGCAGCGCCATGCGCGCGTGCTGGGCGCCGCAGTACTCGGCGCACTGGCCGCGGTAGATACCGGGCTTGTCGGCGCGGATCGTCAGGCCCGTGACGCGGCCGGGAATCATGTCGCGCTTGCCCGCCAGCGCCGGCACCCACAGGCTGTGGATCACGTCTGCCGCGTTCAGGCCCAGGTACACGGCCTGGCCGACCGGCACGTGGATCTCGTTGGCGGTGGCGATCTCGCGCCCGCTCTCGGGGTCGCGGTAGCGCACGTCCCACCACCACATCTTGGCCGTGACGGAGATCGTCAGGGCCTGGCTCGAACTCTGCGGCGCCAGCTGGGCGCTGCGCCAGGTGCTCCAGACCAGTAGGGCGCTCAGCACGACGATGGGGAAGGCGACGCCGCCGCCGGCGATCCACAACACGGGCCGCAAGGGCCGCTCGTGGCGGCGCAGGCTCCATGCCAGCAGCGCCATGACGGCGACGAAGATCAGCGCGCCTGCGCCGAACATCACCCAGGCGAACTGGCTGATGACGGCGGCATCCCAGCCGGCCGGGTGCAGCACCGACTGCAGCGTGCCCTCGCCCATCGTTTCCGTCATCGGCCCCCTCATCGGCCCCCTCATCGACCCCATCATCGCAGCGTGTACAGATAGGCCGCCATATGGCGCGCCTCCTGCTCCGTCAGGCCCAGCGCCGGCATCGGCGTCCCCGGCTTTTGCGCCGGCGGATCGCGCAGGAAGGCGATCATGTGCCCGGGATTGTTGGGGATGCCGCCCGCGATGTAGCTCAGGCGGCCCATGGTCGCGAGCGAGGGACCGGCATCGCCCGTCGCGCCGGGAATGCCGGGGATCGCGTGGCAGGCGCCGCACTGGTATTGGGCGACGAGGCGCTTGCCCGCCGCCGCATCGCCGCCTTCCATGCGCACCGCATTTTCGTCACCCGCGCCTTCGCCGGCGCAACCGGACAGCAAGGCCACGGACGTCAGGACAACACAGGCGGAACCACGAGCGGCGGACAGGCGGACGGTGATGGACACGGTTGAATTCACGATATGCGGATGACTTTTATAATACCGGACACCATGACATTTTTTTAACACGATACGATTCGCCAACCCGGTCAACCCGGCCGACACCGACGATGCCTTCGAACCGCACGCGCCTGATCCTCAAGACCATCGCATCGACGCTGCTGGCAGCGGGCTGCATCGCGGCGGCTGGCGGCGCGGCCGTGTTCTACGGCGGCCTGTATTACGTGGGCGCGACCAAGCACCACTTCCAGACCGTCTACAGCGTGCTCGAGAAGGGCATGCAGTATTCCGTGCGGCGCAATGCACGCGACATCGCCGTACCGAAGCTGGGTGCGCCCGAACAGGTGCGGCGCGGCGCCGCGGTCTACCGCGACAACTGCGCGCAGTGCCACGGCGGTCCGGGCTTTGCGCAATCCCCGATCGGCATGAGCATGCAGCCTGCGCCCGGCCCGCTGATCGACGCGACGTTGAACTGGCAGGACCGTGAGCTCTACTGGATTACGCGCCACGGCATCAAGATGAGCGGCATGCCGGCCTGGGAATTCCACCTGAGCGATGAGGACATCTGGGCCACGGTGGCCTTCATCCGGCAACTGCCGGACATGAGCGCGCAGGACTACCGCGCCGTCACGGCAAGAGAGGTGCAGCCATGATGCGCGCGACGATCGCCGGCGCCGTCCTGGCGCTGCTGGCCGGCTGCGGCAACAGCGGCCGTCCGCCGGCCGGCGTGCTGGGCGACCCGGAGCGCGGCAAGCTGGCGCTGAGCCAGTACGCCTGCCAGGCCTGCCACATCATCCCCGGCGTGACGGGTTCGAGGAGCTACGTGGGCCGCCCGCTCGACGACCTGGCCAAGCGCCGCTTCATCGCCGGCTCGCTGCCCAACGACCAGGCTAACCTGGTGCGCTGGATCCGCGATCCGCAATCGATCGACCCGCATACGGCGATGCCGAACATGGCGGTGAGCGAGCGGGATGCGCGCGATATGAGCGCCTATCTGCTCAGCCAATGAGTACCTGCTCCAGCGTGCGCACCCCGGCGCGGATCTCGTCCGGACGAAACGCCGAGAAGCCCAGCAGCAGGCCGGGATCCACCGCGCACGCGGCCCCGGCGTCCGGATTCGCGTAATAGCCCAGCGTGCGCAGGTCGATGCCCGTTTCGCGCGCGCGGCGCGCCACCGCGTCCTCGTCGCCGCCACCCGTGAAATGCACGCACAGGTCCAGGCCCGCGTCCGACGGTCCGCAGCGCAGCCGTCCCGCCAGGCGCGCCTGCAGCGCGTCGAGCAGGGCCTCGCGCCGCTCGCCATACGCCTCGCGCGTGCGCCGGATGTGGCGCGCGAAATGGCCCTGGGAGATGAAGTCGGCCAGCGCCGCCTGCGCGACGACGGGACTGTGGCGGTCGACCACGGCCTTGGCGCGCGCCAGCGCCGCGGCCAGTTCCGGCGGCGCCACCACGTAGCCCAGGCGCAGGCCGGGAAACATCACCTTCGACAGCGTGCCGACGTACAGCACGCAATCGCTGCGGTCCAGGCTTTGCAGCGAGGCCAGCGGCGGCCCCGTGTAGCGGTATTCGCTGTCGTAGTCGTCCTCGACGATCCAGGCGCGCTGCCGTTCGGCCCAGCGCAGCAGCTCCAGGCGGCGGCGCAGGCTCATGGTGGTGCCCAGCGGGAGCTGGTGCGACGGCGTCGCGAAGACGAGCTTCGCATCGGGATGCTGCGCGGCGGCGTAGGCGACGTCCATGCCTTCGGCGTCGACAGGCACCGGGCAGACGCGCGCGCCGGCCACGGCGAACGGCGCCACCGCGCCCTGGTAGCCGGGCGACTCCACCCAGACGGCGTCGCCCGGTGCCAGCAGCAGCTGGGCCAGCAGATACAGGGCCTGCTGCGAGCCGGCCGTGATCACGATCTGCGCCGGGCTGCAGCGCACGCCGCGCGACGCCTTCAGGTAGGCGCACAGCAGTTCGCGCAGCGGCAGGAAGCCGGCGCCATCGTCGCTGTAGCCGAGGCGTGCCGTCGAGTGGCGCCAGTGGTAAGCCTCCAGCTTGCGCCAAGTCGCGAACGGGAACAGGTCCAGGCCCGGCATGCTAACGCGGAAGGCGCGCAGCGGACCGTCGTGGTGGCGCACGCGCGCCATCCCGGCTGCCAGCGCGGCGCCGCGCGGCGACAAGGGACGCAGCGGCTGCGCAGCCCTTGTCGTCCTGGCCGACGACATGGCCGCTGGCGGCAGCGCCGCGCTGACGAACGTCCCCTTCCCCACCGCGCCGTCGAGATAGCCTTCGGCCATCAGCTGCTCGTACGCGGCCTGCACGGTCTGGCGCGACACGCCCAGCTGGCCGCACAGTTCCCGCGTGGACGGCAGGCGCACCGAGGCGCCCAGGCTGCCGTCGAGGATGGCGTCCTTGACGTGCGCATACAACTGGCGGAACAGCGGCGTGGCCGACCCGCGGTCGAGCGGCGCGGCGGCAAGGGAGTCGAGGATGTGCATCGTGGCAGCGGAACGAAGTGGACTGCTCATCTTCGCGCGGATTGGCTGTTTGAACAAGCCATTGCAGGTACTACGATGGTGCTTTCACCGAACGGGGAACCCATGAAGCGATTCGACGCCACCGTGGCCTGGCAGCGCACCGGCCACGCCTTCACCGACCAGCGCTACAGCCGCGCCCACGCCTGGCATTTCGACGGCGGCCTGACCGTGCCGGCCTCGTCGTCCCCATTGTCGGTGCCGCTGCCCTTCTCGGATGCGGCCGCCGTCGATCCGGAAGAGGCGCTCATCGCGGCGGCCAGCAGCTGCCACATGCTGTTCTTCCTGTCGCTGGCCGCGGCGCGCGGGTTCACGGTCGACAGCTATCGCGACGCCGCCCACGGCCTGCTCGATGGCGACGAACGGGGCCGCATGGCCATCGTCCGCATCGTGCTGCGCCCTGCCATCGCGTTCGGCGGCGAGCGGCAGCCCACCGCCGCCGAGCTGGCTGACCTGCACCGCGAGGCGCACACGCGCTGCTACATCGCCAATTCGCTGCGCGCCGAGGTCCTCGTGGAGGGCTGCGACTGATGTACGTTTCCGCCCACGATGCCGAGACGCGCATGGAGGCGCTGCATGCCTTGATCGATGCCCACCCTCTGGGCGCGCTGGTGCGCGTCGGCGGTGAAGGCGGTGGCGACCTCGATGCCGATCACCTGCCCTTCCAGCTCGTGCCGCCCGGACCCGGTGCGCCGCGGGGCTGCCTGCGTGCGCATGTGGCGCGCGCCAATCCGCTCGTACGCGAGGATGGCGCCGCGACGATGGTGCTGTTCCGCGGCGCCTCGGCCTACGTCTCGCCGCTGTCCTACGACCTTGCCGCGCGCGGCGGACGCGCCGTGCCGACCTGGCACTACGAGGTGGTGCAGGTGCACGGGCGGCTGCGCGTGGTGGACGACGGCGACTGGATCATGGCGCACATGCAGGCGGCGACGGCGCGGCGCGAGGATGCGCGCGATGGATGGAAGATAGCGGATGCGCCGCGCGAGTACATCGACAAGCTGTTGCGGGCGACGGTGGGGATCGAGATCGCGATCGAGCGGATCGCGGGCAAGTTCAAGATGGGGCGGTAATGCGGGCATGGTGGGCACGTGGTGCCCACCCTACGGCTACGACGATTACTTGCCGGACGAGGTACCTGCCTTGGCCGTCGGCATCTGCTGAGCCGACTTCAGGTGCTGGGCCACGACCGGCTCGGTCTTGTCGACCAGGGCCTTCACTTCCGGATCCTTGGCTTTCTTGGAAGCGGCGACCAGCTTGGCGTGGACGGTCTTGTGGTCCTGGACACCGGCCTGCTTCATGTAGGCCTTGTCGAAGGCGTCGCCGCTCATCTTTTCCAGCTTGGCGGCCATGGCCTTGTGCTTGGCGTCCGGCTCGGTCGGCAGCGTCACGCCGCGCGCCTGGGCCAGCGTCTTCACTTCGTTCAGGTTCTGGGTGTGGTCGTCGATCATCTGCTGGCCGAAGGCTTTCACTTCGGCGCTCTGGCCCTTGCTCTGGGCCAGCTTGCCGCCTTCGATCTCGGACATGTTGGCGATCGCCATGTCCTTCAGGATCTTCTCGTCGCCCGCGCTCAGCTTGGCACCGGCAGCGGCCGATCCGGCCGCGGTCTGGCCTGCTGCGCCGCTGGCGCCCGCAGCCTGGCTGCGGTTTTCCATGCCCGCGCTGTTGCTGTTGTCGATGGTGCCATCGGTTACGGTCTTGCCCGAGGCATTGGTCTTGCCCTGGCTCTGGGTGCCGGTCTGGCCGACGCTCGGGGTGGTCTGCGCGTGCACGCCGACGGTGCCGAACATGGCGGCCACGGCCGACACGGCCAGCAGGGCTTTCAAGGATTTATTCTTCTGCATGTTCATTCTCCTGGTCTAAGGGGGCGTGGACAGCGCATCGACGATGCGCATGGCCACTTCGTGTTCAATTGACAACGACGCAAGCCAGTGTATCGTCGCGTTTTCCCATACAGCGCACGTTAGCCAGGAGGAAATTAATCTGCTGAAGCCGCCTTATCGAAAGCTCAGCGCTCCCGTCAGATCGCCCGGTCCGCGCTCGCCGCGCGCCTCGAAGGCCGCGGTGCGCGCCGCCGGGCCTTCCAGCAGCGGCAGGTCGTGCAGGCGCGAAATGAAGCGGATGATCGACGTGGTGTCGTAGAAGTTGTGGTCCACCGCGCCCTTCTTCGCATACGGCGACACGACGATCGCGGGAATGCGCGAACCCGGACCCCAGCGGTCGCCCTTGGGCGGCGCCACGTGGTCCCACCAGCCGCCGTTCTCGTCGAAGGTGATGACGACGACCATGTCCTTCCACTGCGGCGACTTCCTGAGGTGCTCGATCACGTTGGCGACGTGGGCGTCGCCCGACTCGATGTCCGAATAGCCCGCATGCAGGTTCAGGTTACCCTGCGGCTTGTAGAACGCGACGGGCGGCAGCTTGCCGGCGACGGCATCGGCGATGAAGCGGTTCGAGATCGGGCTGTCGCCCAGGCCGCCGTCGCGCAGGTGCCTGGCGCGCTCCTCGGTGCCGGGCGCGAACTGCTTGAAATAGTTGAACGGCTGGTGGTGGAACTGGAAGTTCGGGCGCGTGCCTTCGCCGCGGCCGTCCAGCGCCGCCTGCCAGGCGCCGCCGTACCAGGCCCAGTCGACGCCCTTCCTGCTCAGCACGTCGCCGATGGTGTCGTAGGTCTGCGGCGGCAGCGTGGACGGGTCCTGCGGATCGGCATGGTCCTTGTCGCCACCCGGTGCCGGACGTACCCAGCTCGGCTGGTACGGCGGCGCCATCGTATTGACCGCATAGCCGTCCGGCGTGATCGCGCCGTTGTTCACGAACTTCGCCTTGCCCTCCAGCGCCGACTTGGGCGAGTCCGGCGCCACCGCCAGGCGCGTGCCGGTCGGGCCGTCGGCCGTGACGGCGATCTTGCGCTTGGCCGGCGTCTGGGCCGCATTGAAATACTCGGGCACGCGGCCGGTGACAAGGAACTGGTGGTTCAGGTAGGAGCCGCCGAAGGCCGCCATGAAGAAGTTGTCGCACAGCGTGAATTCGCGCGCGATCTGCCACAGGCCCAGGTGCTTTTCCGTTTCGCCGTAGCGGCCCATCACCAGCGCGCCGCTGTCGCCCCAGGCGACGAAGCCGTCGTTCTTGCCGCCGTTGATCTGCATCTGGTTGTGATAGAACGCGTGTACCAGGTCGCGCGTGACGATCCCTTCCGGCAGCGGCTTGCCCTCGCCATCCTGCAGCTTGAACGGGCCGTTCGGCAGGTGCTGGATGTCGTCTTCCTTGACGATGTAATCCTTGCCGCCGATGTTCTGGCGCGCAGGCACCATGCCGCCCCAGATCTTCGGCAGTTCCGGCAGGGGCGAGCCGTCGCGGTCCTTTTGCACGGCCGCGCCGGCCGGTAGCGCCGACAGCGGCTGGGCCAGGCCCGGGAAGTCCGCGAACAGGTTGTTGAAGCTGCGGTTCTCCAGGTAGATCACGACCACGTTCTTGACGTGCGCCTTGAGCTTCGCGTCGAGCGAACCGGCAGCCGGCTTCGTCTTCGGCCTGGCCGGCGTCTTGTCGGCGGCGTCGGCCGGAGCCAGCGCGGCGGTCGTCAGGCCGACGGCGGCGGCGGCCTGGAAGATCTTGCGGCGCGAAAGGTTCGCGGGCTGGTCGTGGTCTTGCATGGCATCTCCTGTCGCGGCAACCGCTGCCGCAAAGAAACGATTATCTGTTCTTTCGGCTAGTTGGAAAAGGGAAAAAGCGGCGCAATATGGATGGGATATGGCGGGGCGCCCCGCATGGCGACGCCATGCTGTCATGACACCGCGGGGTTTTACATGGTTTTACGGCAGCCTTGACCCGATCGACACGAACATGCGCCAGAATGGCGCCAGCAGCAACAAGAAACAGCAACGAGGAATTCCGATGACGCCAATCTTTACATCCCGCGCGCTGGCGCTCGCCGCCATCCTGGGCGCGGCCAGCCTGCCTGTCGCCCACGCCGCCGATGCCGCCGCTGGGACCGACCCTGCCCCCGCTTCCGTACAGACGCAGGACCAGTTGGTCCTGCCCCAGGCCGAAGTGGAAAAGCTGCTGGCCGCCTATGCGCTGATCAAGCAGAACTACGTGGGACAGGCCGACGACAAGAAGCTGTTCGACGGCGCGCTGGCCGGCATGCTGGCGTCGCTCGACCCGCATTCGAGCTATCTCGACAAGGACGCCCTGCTCGACATCCAGCGCGAGAACACGGGCGAATACGTCGGCATCGGCGTCGAAGTCGAGGAGCACCAGGACGAACTGCGCGTTGTCTCGACCAGCGACGGCTCCCCGGCCGCGCGCGCCGGCCTGGTCCCGAACGACGTCATCGTCTCGGTCGACGGCCTTGCCGTGGCCGGCATGTCGACCGAGGAAGTGGGCCGGCGCATGCGCGGCGTCCCCGGTACCGTGGTCACGCTCGGCGTGACCCATCCGGGCCGGTTCGGCAACAAGTTGACGACGCTGCGCATCGCGCGCGAGGCACTGCACGACGCCACGGTCCAGACACGCATGGCCGGAAGCGGCGTCGCGTGGATCCGCATTTCCGAATTCGGCGGCGCCACCGGGGCCGACCTGGCCGCCGCGCTGCGCAAGCTGGACGGCAAGGAGCCGCCGCGTGGCGTCATCCTGGACCTGCGCAACGATCCGGGCGGCCTGGTGGCGGCCGGCGTCGCCGTCGCCGGGGTCTTCCTGCCGCCGGGAACCGTGCTGTTCTCGGCGCGCGGCCGCGAGGACGGCGCCAATGCCGTCGTGACCGTCGACCAGCGCTATTACCGCGCGCAGGGCGAGCCCGACGTGCTGGCCGGCCTGCCCGCCTGGACGCGTACGGTGCCGCTCGCGGTGCTGGTCAACGGTTCCTCGGCGTCGGCCGCGGAACTGGTGACGGGCGCGCTACAGGACCAGCATCGCGCCACCGTGATCGGCACCCAGACGTTCGGCAAGGGCTCGATCCAGTCGGTGATCCCGCTGAGCCAGAACGACGCCGTCAAGTTCACCGTCGCGCGCTACTTCACGCCGCACGGTCGCGAAATCCAGGCCCACGGCATCACGCCCGACATCCGCGTCACGCCCCGGGGCGTGGACCGCGACGACGTGCTGCTGCGCGAGGCCGACCTGTCCAATCACCTGCGCCCCGCGTCGGACACGGCGGATGCCACGCCCGACACGGCACGCGACCCGGTCTTACGCGACCCGGTCGAACCCACCCGCCTGTTCGGCACCCGCGACGACAAGGCATTGCAGGCCGCGGTCACGCTGCTGGCGTCCTCGGACCAGCGCAAGACGGGGCTCGCCGGCCTGCTGCGCCGCTGGAGCGCCGCGCTGAAGATCGGCACGGCAAAGGCCGCGCCGGCCGCGCAGTAGTACTGTCCAGTCATGCGAATGTCACGCCGGCGTCAAGATGGCGTCACATTCGGCCGCCAGAATACGCATCGCTCCTAGGGAAAAGAGCACAAGGCGGCCCAGCCGCCCTACCGGCGCCGGCGGTCGGGAAACATACCGGCACCAATTCGACATCGACCCGCCAGATCCCCGCATCCAGGTACCGCCTGGTGCGGGGATCGTCCTTTGCAGCCTGCCGCGCGATGTGGCAGCATGGTCTTCCTGCAATCAAGGAGACACGATGGACCCGGACCTGAAAAACCTGCTCGCCGAACTGGCGGCATTCGGCGACGCCCACGACGCGGAAGGCGCCAACCGCGCCTCGCGCATGCTCAACATCACGCCCGACACGGGGGAATTCCTGGCCGTGCTGGTCAAGGCCATGCAGGCGCGCCGCATCCTCGAACTGGGCACCTCGAACGGCTATTCGACGCTATGGCTGGCCGATGCCGCAGCGAGCATCGGCGGCGCCGTCACGACGGTGGAGATGGTGCAAGCGAAGATCGAGATGGCGCGCGCCAATTTCGAGCGCGCCGGACTGGCGCAGCACATCACCCAGCTCGGCGGCGATGCCGGCACCGTGCTGCGCGGGATGGAGGATGGCGAGTTCGACCTGGTGTTCCTCGATTCTCAGCGCAGCAGCTACATCGGCTGGTGGCCGGACCTGCAACGCGTGCTGCGCGCCGGCGGCCTGCTGGTGGTCGACAACGCGACCTCGCATGCGCCCGAAATGGAAGGCTTCGTGGCGGCCGTGCAGCGGGCCGGGTTCACGACCAGCCTGGTGCCGGTGGGGAAAGGCGAGTTCCTGGCGGTGAAGAACTGACGGATAGGTAGGGTGGGCACCACGTGCCCACCAGGCGCCGACGTGGCGCAAGCAATCGGTGGGCACGTGGTGCCCACCCTACGAGTCCCGCGCAGGGCGACGGATCAGAAACGCGCCTTGTCGCGCAACCGGCTCCTGACATGCCGGCGCGCCCGCGGCAAGGCATCCAGCGCGCGCATCGCCAGCACGCCTTCGATGAAGCCCAGCAGCCCTTCTTCCTGCGGCACCCGTTCGCGCAGTTGGCCGACCAGGTCCTGCGCCACGAAGGCGTCGTTGATCTCGCCCAGCTCGTCCTGCATGTCGGTCAGCAGGTCGTGGCGGCGCGCACCGTGCTTGCCGTGGCCCAGCGCGGCAAAGAATTCGCGCGCATAGCGTTCCTTCTTGGCCGCGATGCGCACCCGGTGCAGGTTTTCCGGCTGCGTCAGGTCGAAGCCGCGGGCACGCTTGCGCACGCGTGCCGACGCGTGCTGCACCAGCTGCGGCGCGGCCCGGCGTACCTTCTGCGCCAGCGGATCGGGCGGCAAGCCGCCGTCCTGCGGCACGCCGGCCTGTTGCCAGCCCTTGCCGGCGATCCAGCCGCCGAGGCCCAGCATCAACCCCGTGTAGCGCGCGCTGCCGACGGCCGAACGCACCTTGGCGTGATGGCGCTGCGCTTCCTCGCGCGCCGCCACTTCGACGCGCGCCAGCGCCGGCTTGTGCGCCTCCTTCAACGGCAGCGCGGGCAGCACGGACTCGATGAACACGTCCCAGTTGCGGGCCTCGCCCAGTTCCCCGGCCAGCCATTCGATGTCCGCGGCCAGCGGTTCCGGCAGGTGGATCATGTCCCGTACCATCGCCAGCGCGGCGCGCAGGCGGCGCAGGCCGACGCGCATCTGGTGCAGGCCCTCGACGTCGCTCGCCAGCACCGCGCGCTCGTTGGCCTGCATCTGCTGCAGGCAGTTGAGCATGATCGCGCCCAGGGCCTCGCCCAGGCTGGCCTTGCGCTCGAGCGCGACCGGCGTGGCCTTGACGGCATGCGGCTTGTCCTCCTGCGCCAATGCGTAACCCCGTTCGGCCTTGCTGATGTTCTCGATGCGTACCGGCGTGTGCTCGTGCACCTGCTGCGCCAGCTGGAACAGGCGCGCCGGGTCGCCTTCCTTGATTTCCAGTTCCAGTTCGCGCACGGGCACGCTCCTGTCGCCGCGCTGCAGTTCGCCCACGTCGAGCGCGACCTCGACCTGGGCGCCGCCCTCCAGCGCCAGCATCCAGCTGGTGCGCTTGGTATTGTTGACGAACAACGGTTCCGGCGCCAGTTGCAGCCCCCCATTGCGCGCCAGCTCGGGCACGGCCTGCTTCAACTGCTTGGCGAAGAGGGCCGGATCCGGCGTCTCGGACGCGACCTCGGCCTCCAGCTCCATGCGGCGATGCAGACCCGCCAGTGCGCTGCCGCCGCCTTTCAAGGTCTGCACGTGGCGTTCGCCGATGCTGCGCACGCGCAGGGCGAAACCGTGCTTCCACAGCTCGCCGTCGGCGCTGTCGTAATAGCGGTCGACGTGCTGCTCGTCCTTCGGTTCGGATTCCGGCGTCGGCCGCAGCACGGGGTTCTTCTTGATCTTCGGGATGCTGGCGGCGTCGAGCGCCAGCTTGATTTCGCTTTCCATGGTCTCTCCTTGGGATATGGATCACTTTACCGCGTCGCGGGCCGGCCGGGCACACGATCGTCATCGTCGTCGACGCCAATGCTAGCCGCACTTTATTTCAGGAATATGTTGGGTGCATGGCATGCAGCGCAATCGCGTCCCGGTCGCCTCCTGATCCAGCACAGCGTCGACCGTCCGGACCAGGGCTACCGTACCCGTGCAGCATCATTTCAAAGGAGGAGACCATGGCACGATTCGGTGTCGAAGCGATCCGCTACTTCAACCACTCGCGCGCAGCCAACGTGGATTCGGCGGGCGACCTGACGTACACGTTCAACCGCAGCAACGGCCTGGATGCGAAGCTGCGCTCGGCCGGCCACACGCGCGCGTTCTACTGGGCCAATACCGATGTCTGGGAGACCGACATCCGCGACAACGACCAGGGCGGCAACGACCGCAGCTGGGTCGACGACGTCGACCTGTTCTGGATCGAAACCCACGGCAACCACGATGGCGCCGGCCACGTCGTGCTGCTGTACGACACACCTGCCACCAACTGGTATGCCAATTCCTCCCAATGGCAGCTGGGCGAGGACTGGAACAACGAATGGGTCATGGCCTATTCATGCGACACGGCGGCCCTGCCCACCATCGGCGGCCTGTGGAACATCTTCGCGCGCATGCACATCTACTGCGGCGCCTGGGACCTGATGTGGGACGGGATCACGACCGACGAATGCGGCGAGGACGTGGGCGACAACCTGATCGACGGCGACACCGTGTCGCGCGCCTGGCACGACGGCGTGTCCGACTGGTGGGTCGACAACCACCCGGTCACCGTGTGCGTGGGCGATGCGGCCACCTGGAACAACGGCAGCATCCGCTGGGACCTGAGCGCCATCAACCGCGATCACCTGTGGGGGCACGGCAGCGTGACTCCCGACCTGGCGCCTGCCCAGCAGGCATGCCTGTTGTGGTACTGGACGGAGGGCTGAACCATGAACCAGCAAACCTTGCTGCAATCCCTTGCAGGCAGCGGCAGCGCCGTCGACCAGACCGCGACCCAGGCCGCGAACGTGGCGGATATCCTGCTGCTGCAACCCCTCACGCGCGAGCAGCTGCAGTCACGCGCGCGCCAGTTCCTGTCGCTGCTGCGCCGGCAGGAGGTCTGCGGGCGCGACGACAGCGGCAGCTGGCAGGAACGCGCCGACCATACGGCCATCCAGCTGCCGGACGGCGCGCGCGCCATCGTCTATCACGCTTCCGGCGCGCTGCGCTTCGTGTCCGGGCTGGCGCCGGCCGACGGCGTCTTCGCCCCCGACACGGGCCGCGACGCCCTCGTGCGCCTGGTCGAGGAACGGGCCCGCGCGCTGTCCCTGCCCGATTGGGCGGGCAACGGCAACACGCTGCGCTTCGAACGCCTGTTCCAGACCCTCGGCAGGGGCAGCGACAAAGAGGGAAAACAGTCGGCCACGACGCTGTTCCGCGCCACCGGTGCCTGGCGCCAGATCATCGGCAACCTGCCGGTGCTGGGCGGCGCCTCGGCCGCCGTGCGCCTGGCGGGCGACGGCCGCCTGGACGACCTGTCGATCCGCACGCGTCCGGCCACCGGCGAAGTACTGGAACGCGCCGCACTCATCGAGGCGCAGGAAGGCGCGCGCCAGGTCGTTCTGCAGCTGGCGACGCTGCTGGGCCGCAGCGACATCCCGGAAGGCCTGGTGGAATCGGCAACCATGCAGCTGGGCTACCTCGACCTCGGCAAGCGCAAGGTCCAGCGCGTGCTGGCGCCGGCCTACGTGGCGCAGATCGTCGTGCGTCACAAGACGGTACGCCAGGCCTATGTGCTGGCGGTACGCGCGACCGAGCGCACCTGGCTCGAGCTGCCCGTGTACGGCAGCGCGGCGGTGACGACGCCCGGACGTGCCAGCGGCAGCCATTGCGAGCAGGCCGTGCGCTAGACAGGGGGCAGCATCGCGCCAACGATGCGGCCGCCGCCCCGGCTTCCGCCAGGGCGGCGTGCCGCCACCGACCGCGCCTCAGGTCTGGCTGGCGAGGCGGTGCCGTTGCGGATACCAGTCGGTGAACCAGGCCGCCGCGACCAGCGCCAGCACCGTGACGCCGATGGCGAGCATGTGCCGCACGCCGGGCATCGTGGCCATGACGACGTCGGCCAGCACCAGCACGGCGAAGGCGACGGCCCAGGCCGCGCTGATCACATAGTTAATGTGCAGGAATTCGGGCGTGTCCCAGTGGCTCTGGTCCACCTTGTCGCGCGCATATTGCAGCGAGAACGGCTGGCGCAGCGCCATCGACGCCAGCACGATCAGGACCAGGCCGGCATCGACGCGCAGGCGCACGGCCGCGATCGACCACGGTACGCCGGTCGCGAGCGCATACAGGGCCAGCCCGCCGAACAGGAAGAAGGTGCCGATCTCGAGCAACTTGGGGTTGCGCCCCGGCGTCACCAGGTCGCGCACCAGCAGTACGGCTGCCACGGCGGCGCCGGCAGCCAGCCCGATCGGTATGCCGAACAGCCGCTCGGCAACCACGAACACGATGAACGGCAAAAATGCCAGCAGCAGGCTCATGGCGTCCTCCCGCGCCGATGGACCGGCGCCTGCGCGTTAGATGCACGGGTCGCGCGATCGTTCCGGCGGCGGGAGTCGGTAGCGCGAGCGTAGGTAGCGGGAGCTTAGGTAGCGCGAGCGTCGGCAGCGGGAAGACCGGCGGAATCAGTCGAACTTGCTGAAGTCCGGCTTGCGCTTCTCGAAGAACGCCGTGAACGCTTCCTTCGCTTCGGCGCCGGTCAGCATGGCGCTGAAGCGCTCGTTCTCGGCCGCGATCGTGTCCGCGACCAGGGCCGCGCGCGAGCGCTTCATCAGCATCTTGGTCGTGCGGATCGATGCGGCCGGCAGCTTGACCAGCTTGGCCGCCTGGCCCTGCGCGAACGCCAGCAGGTCGGCGGCCGGCAGCACTTTGGCCACGATGCCCATCTCGAACGCTTCCTGGGCCGCGAACGCTTCTCCCAGCATCAATTTCTCGGCGGCGCGGGTATAGCCGGCCGCTTGCGTCACGAGCAGCGACGAGGCGAATTCGGGGCACAGGCCTAGCTGGGTGAAGGGCATCGAGAATTTCGCGTTGTCGGCCGCATAGACGAGATCGCAGTGCATCAGCATCGTTGTGCCGATGCCGACGGCCAGGCCGGCGACGGCCGCGACGACGGGCTTGGTGCTGCCTTCCAGTGCGCGCATGAACTGGAACACAGGGCGGTCTTCCGTCATCGCACCTGCGCCGACGTTGTTGAGGAAGTCGTCCAGGTCGTTACCTGCGGTGAAGATCTCGGGCTTGCCGACGATGAGGATGGCGCGCACGGCGCTGTCGCTCTCGGCGGCGCGCAGGGCGTCGGCCATGATCGTGTACATGGCGCCGGTGATGGCGTTCTTGCGCTCAGGGCGGTTGAATTCGATGGTCAGGATGCCGTCGGATGTGGTGGTGAGGATGTCCATGTTCGTGCTCCGATGAATTGTTCTTGTATGTTGCTGTCGCATGCCCGGCACGCTCAGCTTGGGTTCCCGCCTTCGCGGGAACGACGGGTCGAGGGTAACGCATGAAAAAGGGCGCTGGGGTATGACCGCAGCGCCCTTTTGGTACAGCCTATTCAGCGACGTTTACACGCGCTCGATGATGCCCGCGGCACCCATGCCGGCGCCGACGCACATGGTCACCATGCCGTACTTCAGGTTGTTGCGACGGAGGGCGTGCACGACGGTCGCGGCGCGGATGGCGCCGGTGGCGCCCAGCGGGTGGCCCAGGGCGATCGCGCCGCCCATCGGGTTGACCTTGCTGGTGTCCAGGTCCAGGTCGCGGATCACGGCCAACGCCTGGGCGGCGAAGGCTTCGTTCAGCTCGATCCAGTCCAGCTGGTCCTGGCTGATGCCGGCGGCGGCCAGCGCTGCGGGAATCGCGAACTTCGGACCGATGCCCATGATCTCCGGCGGCACGCCGCGCACGGCGAACGACGAGAACTTGGCCAGCGGCGTCAGGTTGTGCTCCTTCAGGATCTTCTCGCTGACGACCAGCAGCGCGCCGGCGCCGTCCGACATCTGCGACGACGTCGCGGCCGTCACGCTGCCCTTGGCGGCGAACACCGGCTTCAGCTTGGCCATCGCTTCCATGCTGGCGTCGGCGCGCGGGCCTTCGTCATGTTCGACGAGGCGGCGCTTGACGTCGACTTCGCCCGTCGCCAGGTTCGGCGTGCGGGTCACGGCTTCGACCGGGGTGATCTCGTCCTTGAAGTAACCGGCCTGCTGGGCGGCGACGGCGCGGCGGTGCGATTCCAGGCCGAACGCGTCCTGGTCTTCGCGGCTCACCTTCCACTGCGCGGCAACCTTCTCGGCGGTCAGGCCCATGCCGTAGGCGAGGCCGACGTTCTCGTCCTCGAACACGCGCATATTGATCGACGGGTGGTGACCCATCATCGGCACCATCGACATCGATTCGACGCCGCCGGCGATCATCACGTCGGCTTCACCGACGCGGATGCGGTCCGCGGCCATCGCCAGGGCGGTGATGCCCGAGGCGCAGTAGCGGTTGACGGTCACGCCGCCTACGGTGTTCGGCAGGCCGGCCATGACGACGGCCTGGCGCGCGATATTGAAGCCCTGCTCCGCTTCCGGGAACGAGCAGCCGATGATGGCGTCGACGACCAGTTTCGGATCCAGGTTCGGCACCTGTTTCATGGCGCCCTGAATCGCGGCGATCAAGAGGTCGTCCGGACGGGTCTTGTTGAACACGCCGCGCGGCGCCTTGCCGATCGGGGTGCGGGTCGCTGCGACGATGTATGCGTCTTGAAGTTGTTTGCTCATGTCAGTGTCCTTGTTGTCCGCGACGCGATCAGTTACGGACCGGTTTGCCGGTCTGCATCATGCCCATGATCCGTTCCTGGGTCTTCGGATTGTTCAGCAGCGAGACGAACGCCTTGCGCTCCATGTCGAGCAGCCACTGCTCCGACACGACGCTGCCCTGGTCGACGTCGCCGCCGGTGACGATTTCGGCGATGGTGTCGCCCAGTTGGTAGTCATACGCCGAGATGAAACCGCCATCGCGCATATTGACCATCTGGCCGCGGATCGTGCCCCAGCCGTAGCGGCCGGTGACGGGGATGGCACGGCGTGCCGGCGCGCGGTAGCCGGCGTCGAACATGGCGCGCGCCGTGACCTTCGCCACGTGCAGCAGCTCGTACGGGTTGAACACGATGACGTCGTCTTCCTTCAGGTAGCCCATGGCCTTCGCTTCCAGCGCCGACTTCGACACCTGCGCGGTGGCGGCGTTCATGAAGCCGTTCTTCAGGAATTGCAGGATGTCGTTGCCCTTGGCTTCGTTGGCCGCGCGCAGCGCCGCTTCCTTCAGGCCGCCGCCGGCCGGCACCAGGCCGACGCCCACTTCGACCAGGCCGATGTAGGACTCGATCGAGGCCACGCGCTTGCTCGCATGCAGCGCCATCTCGCAGCCGCCGCCCAGCGCCAGGCCGGCTACGGCCGCCACGACGGGAATGTTCGAGTACTTCATCGCCATGAAGGTGTCCTGCAGTTCCTTCACGATCGGGTCCATCGCCTTGGCGCCGCCGGCCATGAAGGCAGGCAGGGCCGATTGCAGGTCGGCGCCGGCCGAGAACGCGCCGCCTTCGGCCGCATCGGTATTCCAGATCACCAGGCCTTTATAACCCTTGGCCGCTTCTTCCAGGCCGCGCTGGATGCCCTTGATGACGCCGTCGCCGATGACGTGCATCTTGGTCTTGAGCGAGATGACCAGCACCTCGTCGTCCGAGTGCCACAGGCGTACCGAGTCGTCCTCGAACACGGTGGTGCCGGCGGTCTTCGGATCCGCGCCACCCAGGCCCACGACCGGGGCGCGGAACTGCTGGCGCTTGTAGACCGGCAGGTCGGACAGCGGCACGTAGGCGTTCTTCGACACCGAGTACGAACCCTCGGGCGTGTGCATGCCCTTCTCCGATACCGGCGCGCTGAAGACCCAGTCCGGCAGCGGAGCATTGCTCAGCGCCTTGCCGGCCTCGATGTCTTCCTTGACCCACTGGGCGATCTGCGTCCAGCCGGCAGCTTGCCAGGTCTCGAACGGACCGACGCTCCAGCCGAAGCCCCAGCGCATCGCGAAGTCGACATCGCGCGCATTGTCGGCGATGGTGTTCAGGTGGAAGGCGATGTAGTGGAAGGCGTCGCGGAAGATCGCCCACAGGAACTGCGCCTGCGGGTTGGACGATTCGCGCATCGCCTTGAATTTCTTGACCGGGTCCTTCTCCTTCAGGATACGGCCCACGATGTCGGCCGCCTTGGCGCCGCCCGGGACATACTCTCCGGTAGCGAAGTCCAGGCGCAGGATGTCCTTGCCGACTTTTTTATAGAAGCCGGCGCCCGTCTTCTGGCCCAGTGCGCCCTTCTCGACAAGCTTGGCCAGCACGTCCGGCGTCTTGTAGACGCTGAAGAACGGATCGTCCTGCAGGTTGTCCTGCATGGTCTTGATCACGTGACCCATCGTGTCCAGGCCGACCACGTCCGCGGTGCGGAAGGTGCCCGACTTGGCGCGGCCCAGCTTGGCGCCGGTGAGGTCGTCGACGACGTCCACCGACAGGCCGAACTTCTCGGCTTCGACGATGGTCGCCAGCATGCCGAAGATGCCGACGCGGTTGGCGATGAAGTTCGGGGTGTCCTTGGCGCGCACGACGCCTTTGCCCAGCGTCGAGGTCAGGAAGGTTTCCAGCTGGTCCAGGATTTCCGGACGGGTAGCGGCGGTCGGGATCAGCTCGACCAGGTGCATGTAGCGCGGCGGGTTGAAGAAGTGCACGCCGCAGAAGCGCGACTTCAGTTCGGCGTCGAAGCCTTCGGCCAGCTTCTCGATCGACAGGCCCGAGGTGTTCGAAGCGAAGATCGCGTTCGGGCCGATGTGCGGCGCGACCTTCTTGTACAGGTCGTGCTTCCAGTCCATGCGCTCGGCGATGGCTTCGATGATCAGGTCGCAGCCGGCCAGCACGTCGAGGTTGTCTTCGTAGTTGGCGACTTCGATCAGCGCGGCGTCGTCCTTGTTGCCCAGCGGGGCGGGCGACAGCTTCTTGAGGTTCTCGATGGCCTTCAGGACGATGCCGTTTTTATTTCCCTCTTTGGCCGGCAGGTCGAACAGCACGACCGGCACCTTGGCGTTGACGCAGTGCGCCGCAATCTGCGCGCCCATCACGCCGGCGCCCAGCACGGCGACTTTCTTGACGATGAAGTTGGACATTCTTTAATCCCTTAGTTAATTCGTCGTTCCCGCGAAGGCGGGAACCCATGCTGAAATACCGAAGTCGAAAAGTTCGCAGTAAGGCGGATGACTCGAGTTCCGACACTCAGTATGGGTCCCCGCCTGCGCGGGGACGACGGTCAATCAGCGTTTATACGTGATGGTCGTGCTTAGAACAGATCCGCGTCCAGCGCCAGCAGGTTCGATGCACCCGAACGCGCCTGGCGGATCAGCATCGCGGTTTCCGGATACAGGCGGGCGAAGTAGAAGCGCGCAGTGGCCAGCTTCGACTCGTAGAACTTGTCGCCCGAATCCTTCTTCTCCAGCGCGATCTTGGCCATCTGCGCGAAGAAGTAGGAGAACACCAGGTGGCCGGCAACGCGCAGGTAAGGCACGGCGGCGGCGCCGACTTCGTCCTGGTTGGTAAAGGCCTTCATGCCGATTTCCATCGTCAGCTTGGTGACCTTCTCGCCCAGTTCGCCCAGCGGGGTCACGAACTCGGACAGGTTTTCGTCCAGGCCGTTCTCTTCCACGAAGGACTTGATCTTCTCGCCAAAGGCGCGCAGCTTGGCGCCGTTGTCCATCAGGATCTTACGACCCAGCAGGTCCAGCGACTGCACGGTGTTCGTGCCTTCGTAGATCATGTTGATGCGGGCGTCGCGCACGTACTGCTCCATGCCCCACTCGCTGATGTAGCCGTGGCCGCCGTACACCTGCAGCGCTTCCGAGGTCGCGATCCAGCCGTTGTCGGTGATGAAGGCCTTGACGATCGGGGTCAGCAGCGCCACTTCGCCGGCGGCTTCCTTGCGCACTTCCTCGTTCGGGTGGTTCAGTTCGCGGTCGATCTGCAGCGCGACATACGAGGTCAGCGCGCGCGCGCCTTCGGCATAAGCCTTGGCCGTCAACAGCATCCGGCGCACGTCCGGGTGCACGATGATCGGGTCGGCCGGCTTGTCCGGTGCCTTCGGGCCCGACAGGCTGCGCATCTGGATGCGGTCCTTCGCATAGGTCAGCGCGTTCTGGTAGGCGACTTCGGTCAGGCCCAGCGACTGCATGCCCACGCCCAGGCGGGCCGCGTTCATGAACACGAACATCGCGTTCAGGCCCTTGTGCGGCTGGCCGATCAGGGTGCCGACGGCGCCGTCCAGGTTCATCTGGCAGGTGGCGTTGCCGTGGATGCCCATCTTTTCTTCGATGGCGCCGCAGAAGATCGGGTTGCGCTCGCCGATGGAACCGTCGGCGTTCGGCAGGAATTTCGGGACCAGGAACAGCGAGATGCCCTTCGAGCCTTCCGGTGCGTCCGGCAGGCGCGCCAGCACCAGGTGGACGATGTTCTCGGCCATGTCGTGTTCGCCGGCCGAGATGAAGATCTTCGAGCCGCTGATTTTATAGGTGCCGTCGGCCTGCGGTTCGGCCTTCGAGCGCAGCAGGCCCAGGTCGGTGCCGCAGTGCGCTTCGGTCAGGCACATGGTGCCGGTCCATTCGCCCGAGACCAGTTTCGGCAGGTAGAACTTCTTCTGCTCGTCGGTGCCGTGCTCCTTCAGGCACTCGTAGGCGCCGTGCGACAGGCCCGGGTACATCGACCATGCCTGGTTCGACGAGTTCAGCATCTCGTAGAAGGAGTTGTTCAGCGAGACCGGCAGGCCCTGGCCGCCGTATTCCGGATCGCAGGCCAGCGCGGCCCAGCCGCCGTCGACATACTGTTTATACGCTTCCTTGAAGCCCTTCGGCGTGGTGACGGTCTTGCCGGCGGCGTCGTAGTGGCAGCCTTCGCGGTCGCCGCTATGGTTCAGCGGGAACAGCACTTCCTGGGTGAACTTCGCGCCCTCTTCCAGCACCTGGTTGATGATGTCGGCGTCGAACTCCGCGTACGGCGGCAACTGCTTGTACTCTTCGGTGACGTTGAGGAATTCATGCAGAACGAACTGCATATCCCGAAGTGGCGCGACGTACTGACCCATGGTGTTCTCCTGACGGTGTAGATATTAGTTGGTTGTTACTGAAGCGCGGATGCTTCCGGCTGGCTGCGTTTGGTGTTGGGGTTGCGGTAATCCTCGATCAGGCGCGCGAAACCGCGGTGTGCGCGGTCGACGGCGCCGGGAATGCGCAGGAAGCGGGCATCGTGGTGCACGGCCAGCACCAGACCGTACATCTCGTAGACGAGCTGCTGGGCGTCGGTGCCTTCCTTCAGGTCGCCGCAATCGACGGCTTGCTGGGCGCCGCGCACGAGCGCATCCTGCCAGGCGCGCACCATGGCCACCAGCGCATCGCGGATCGGGCCCGGACGGTCGTCGTATTCGACGGCGCCGCTGATATAGATGCAGCCCGATGCGATCTCGACCGAAACGCGCTTGAGCCAGCGATTGAACATCGCTTCCAGGCGCGGCAGGCCGCGTGCTTCCTTGATGCTGGGGTAAAAGACTTCCTGTTCGAAGCGGCCGTGGTACAGGCGGAGCACTTCGATCTGCAGATCCTCGCGCGAGCCGAAGTGGGCAAAGACGCCCGACTTGCTCATGTTCATGCGGTCGGCCAGCAGGCCGATGGTCAACCCTTCCAGGCCGTCGCGGCTGGCGAGCTCGAGCGCAACGTCGAGGATGGCCGCACGGGTCATCTCGCCTTTACGCATGCTCATGGATTTGGCTGAAGTGCTAATAGGACGCCTCTAACGTTAATCGAAAAAATCCGAACGTTCGTACTATTATCTACCAGCCTTGAAATGTCAAACGGGAAGTTTAGAGGCGCCGTTCTAGTACTTTGGCGCAATGCCGTGGGCCGCCCCGTAAGACGGCCCAGGTATCAGAAGTCGTCGCCGCCGACGCGGCCGATGGCGCGGCGGTCGCGCTTGGTCGGGCGGCCCTTGATGGTGCTGCCCGGCTCCGGGAACAGGCGGCGCGCCTCCTGGTCGTTGGCGCGCTTGACGAGGCTGTCCTCCGTTTCGCGGTACAGCGCCTGCGCCACCGGGGCCGGGCCGCGCTTGTCGGACACGTCCAGCACCTCCACTTCCCAGCGCGTGGACCCATTATCGATGAAAATCTTGTCGCGTACCTTTACCGAACGGGCCGGCTTGACGGGTTCGCCGCCGATCCTGACCCGGCCGCGGTCGACGGCTTCCGCCGCCAGCGAGCGCGTCTTGAAGAAGCGCGCCGCCCACAGCCACTTGTCGATCCGTACGCTGCCGTTATCCTGTTGCTTGTCGTTACTCATACTTATACACCGTCGCGGTGACGGCATCATGTCCTTGTCATGCATAGCCGATGGCGAACACGCGCATCGTCATTTTATAGAGAAGATAGGCCATTTCGTGGCCGTAGCGGCGCACCCATCCCAGTTTGCGCAAGTCGTCCATGCAGACGGTCGTACCGTCGGCAATGCCGCGCTCGATCCGGCCCGAGAGCGTCGTCGCAAACCCCGAGTCGCGCACGACGACGTTGGCTTCCTGGTTGACGAACAGGGACAGCGCGTCGCAATTGCTGGAACCCACCGTGGCCCAGTCGTCGTCGACCACCGCGACCTTGGCGTGCAACTGGGTCTTGCGGTACTCGACGATGCGCACGCCCGCCGCCAGCAACTGCGGGTAGAACGAGGACGCCACCGCATCCTGCATGCGGAACTCCCCCACCCCGATCAAGAGCTGGACGTCCACCCCGCGCCGCGCCGCGCGACACAGCGCCTCGCGGAACTTGCGGCCCGGCGCAAAGTACGGCGTGGCCATCAGCACGCGCCGGCGCGCCTGTCCGATCGCCTGCAGGTACGCGCGCTGGATGGTGCGACGATTACGCAAATTGTCGCGTACCACGAAGCCCGCGCGCATCGGACGGTCTCCCTGCGTCGGCGGCTGCTTGCGCAGTTCGCGGAACAGGTTGATGCGGCCGACGATCGGCAGGTGGCCGGCACGCAGCCACTGGCCCTGCGATTCGCGCAGGATCTCTTCGACCAGCGGTCCGCGCACGCGCACGGCGAAATCCCAGCGCGGCGCCGGCAACGGCGCGTGCGGCGCGTAGTCGTGCAGGTGGTCGTCGTTGGTATTGATGCCGCCCACGAACGCGACTTCGCGGTCGATCACCGCGATCTTGCGGTGGCTGCGCGCGGTACCGCGCTTGAACCACGGGTTGAACATGCGGTAGTGCACGCAGGCGTGCGCGAATTCCTCGCCTAGTGCGCGGGCGACGCGGTTGCCCGTGCCGAACCAGTCGGCCAGCACGCGCACCTTGACGCCGCGTTTGGCGGCGCGCACCAGCGCATCGGTAACGGCCCTTGCCTGCTCGTCCTCGGCATAGATATAGGTTTCGTAGAGGATTTCAATGCCGGCGGCATCGATGGCGGCCAGCAGTGCAGGAAAATAACTGCTGCCGCTTTCGAGGAGGGTGACGTCGTTGTTCGCTACATAGGTAACGGAACGCATCGCTATTTGAGTTGCAGGTTGGCCACGATGGGTGCGTGGTCCGACAAGCGCGCCCACTGGGGACCGTGCAGCACTTCGGCATGCTCGACCTTGAAGCCGCGCACATAAATCCGGTCGAGCCGGAACCAGGGCAGCGCGGCCGGGAACGTGCGTGCCGGCACCAGGCGGCGCTCGCGTCCCGCCATGGACCGCACCATCTCGCCGATGCGCGAGGTCTTGCTCAACTCGTCGAACACCTCGACCACGCCCAGATTCAGCCGCAGGCAATCGCTGAGCGTATTGCGCCAGTCGTTGAAGTCGCCGGCGATGATCACCGGCTCGCCATTCGGCGCCGACTCGTTGACGGCATTGATCAGGGCATCGGTCTGGCGCCGGCGGCTGCCTTCGAACAAGCCCAGGTGCACGACGTAGCAGTGCACGTTGCCGACCTCGGTCTCCAGCACGCAGTGCAGAATGCCGCGCTGTTCGTATGCATGGTCAGACACGTCGTGGTTGTGCTGGTTCCCGATAGGGAAGCAGGACAGCAGCGCATTGCCATGGTGGCCGTGGTCGTAGACGGCGTTCATGCCATAGGCGGAATGCAGGTTTTCGCCGGCAAAGAATTCGTGCTGGGATTTTTCCGGCCAGTGGTGGTGCGGACTGCGCACCTTCTCGCCATAGCGCGCCTGGTAGCGGTCATGCCGCCCTTGCACTTCCTGCAGGAAGACGACATCCGCGCCGAAGGCCCCGATGGCCTTTTTCAGCGCCAGCACGCGCGGCGTACTGCGCAAGGATGAAACGCCCTTATGAATGTTGTAGGTCGCAACACGGATTTTCATGGGGACATTGTACCCCCATCAGTCCGCGATCTTGCGGCACGACGGGCAATCGTGCGGTGGCCCGGTCGGGGCCACCGGGACAAACGATGCGGGACTCAGGTTGCCATGGCCGGGACGAAGTCGGACTTCGGCGCGCGGGTATCGGCCGGAGCGACGGGGTCGCGGTAGACGGGGTTCGTACGTAGCGGCCCCATCAGACGCAAGCCGCTCAGTAATTCGATGCACAGGTAATCGTCGTCGACACCCACGTTCTTGACATTCTGCTTCTGCGCGCGTTCGTTCATATTGGTTTTCTCCCTGTCTTTGTGTTGGACATTGCAAAACGAAAATTCGCTTCAAGCGAATTATTGACCTTAATCAAATCATTTATGGGTGTCAAACGAGGGATTGTATTGTGCACACTAGATTCTTCTAAATTTAATACTGGAAGCTTAAGAAAGCGCCGAGAATGTGTCACCGCACATTTCTTATGTGAAATAAATAAAACGGCCGTTTTTTTATATTTATTCCACAAGGAAAGACTTAGCACAGGTTTCCGGCATGACTGTCGAGCACCCTGTCGAGGACTTTTTTCTCGACGGCGGCGAACTCGCCATTGCCCCGCCGGCGCGGACGCGGCAGGTCGACCCGCAGGTCGAGGGTGACGCGGCCATCCTCGACCAGCAGGATGCGGTCGGCCAGGACCACCGCTTCCTGCACGTCATGGGTGACCAGCACCGCCGTGAAGCCGCGCTCGCGCCACAGCGCCTCGATCAGCTGCTGCATCTCGATGCGGGTCAAGGCATCGAGGGCGCCCAGGGGCTCGTCGAGCAGCAGCAACTGGGGCTGGTGCACCAGGGCGCGCGCCAGGGCCACGCGCTGGCGCTGGCCGCCGGACAGCACGGACGGCCAGTCGCCGCCGCGCGCACACAGGCCGACATTGGCCAGCGCCACCTGCGCCGCCGCAGTGCCGTCCGGCAGACCCAGCGCCACGTTCTGCAGCACCGTCTTCCACGGCAGCAGGCGCGCTTCCTGGAACATCATGCGCACTTCCGGCCGCGCGCCGCCGCCGCCGATCCTCACCTGGCCGCCGTCCGGCGTCTCCAGGCCGGCGATGGCGCGCAACAGCGTGCTCTTGCCGCAACCGCTGCGTCCGACCACGGCGACGAATTCGCCGGGCTCGACCCTGAGGTCGATGCCGTCGAGGACGATGCGGCCCGCATACTGCTTGCTCACCCGCCGCAGTTTCAAATGCGCGCCGCGCACCGCCTGTTCGGGGCCGTGCGCCTCGCTGACGCGGGTTTCTTCGATCTGGTTCACGTGCATGGGATGCCTCCTCGGGAGCGCGGGCGCGCGTTCATCGGTACGCCGGATTCCAGCGCAGGAAGTGGCGCTCCAGGCCGCGCGCCACGAGGTCGGCCGCCTTGCCCAGCAAGGCGTACAGCAGCACGCCCACCAGCACCACGTCCGTCTGCAGGAATTCGCGCGCATTCATCGTCATGTAGCCGATGCCGGCCTGGGCCGAGATGGTCTCGGCGACGATCAGCAGCACCCACACGAGGCCCAGCGAAAAGCGCACGCCGACCAGGATGGACGGCAGCGCGCCGGGCAGGATCACGTCGCGGTACAGCGCCCAGCCGGACAGGCCGTAGCTGCGCGCCATCTCGATCAGGCCGGCGTCGACCGAGCGGATCCCATGGAAGGTGTTCAGGTACACGGGAAAGAAGACCCCGACCGACAGCAGGAACAGCTTGGCCGTCTCGTCGATGCCGAACCACAGGATGACGAGCGGGATCAGGGCCAGGGGCGGGATGTTGCGCACCATCTGCACGGTCGTGTCGAGCAGCGCGGCCGCGCGCCGGCTGCTGCCGTTCAGGAGGCCCAGCGCCAGCCCGAGCGCGGCCCCCGCGCCGAAGCCGACCAGCGCGCGCCACAGGCTCACGCGCAGGTGGGCCCACAGCTCGCCCGACTCGGCCAGCGTCCAGAACGCCTTCGCCACGGCCCACGGCTCCGGCAGGATGCGGCTGGACAGCCAGCCGATCCGGGCCGCCGCCTGCCAGCACGCGATCAGCAGCACCGGCAATGCCCAGGGTGCGAGCGCCGTCATCGCGGCCGCAACGGGCCGCCGATGCGTGCGCGCGGTCGACGAATGCGCGCCCATGTCATTCCTTCGCAAGCAGCTGCCGGAGCAACTGGGCCGGCGGCTGCGCGTCGCGCACGGCGATCGGTTTCGGAATCAGTTTGAGCTGGTGGAAGGCGTCGGCGATCTTCTGCTGCTCGTCCAGCACGGCGGGCGTGACGGGCTTGACGCCGTACGCGTAGCGCGACGCCGCCAGCGCCACCGCATCGAGCGGCAGCCCGGTCTGGGCGGCCAGGATCGCCGCCACTTCCGGCGGATGCGCCCTGCCCCAGGCGTCGACCTGCGCCAGCTCGTCGATCAGGATGCCGACGACGTCGCCATGCTGCTGCGCGAACGGGCGCGCGGCCAGGTAGAACTGGTGGTTGGCGACCAGGCCCCTGCCGTCGGCCAGCACGCGCGCGCCGACCTGCTTCTCGGCCGCGGCCAGGAACGGGTCCCAGATCGCCCAGGCATCGACGGCACCGCGCTCGAAGGCGGCACGCGCCTCGGCCGGCGGCAGGTACACGGGGCGGATGTCCGCATAGGCCACGCCCGCCTTTTCCAGCGCCTTGACCAGCAGGTAGTGCACGTTCGAGCCCTTGTTCAGCGCGACCTTCTTCCCTTTCAGGTCGGCCAGGCCGTGCAGGCCGGATGCCCTGGGCACGACGATCGCCTCGGACGCCGGCGACGGCGGCTCGTTGCCGACATATACGAGGTCGGCCCCGGCTGCCTGGGCAAAGATCGGCGGCGCCTCGCCCACGGTGCCGAAGTCGATGCTGCCCACGTTCAGGCCTTCGAGCAAGGCCGGGCCGGCGGGGAACTCGGTCCAGCGCACCGCGATGTTCTTCGCGGCCAGGCGTTTTTCCAACGTGCCGCGCCCTTTCAGCAGGGTCAGCGTGCCGTATTTCTGGTAGCCGATGCGCACTTCGCGCAAGGGGTCGGCGGCCAGCGCCAGCGGTGCGCCGGCGGCCAGCGCGGTGGCGCCCAGCAGGCGCAGGGTGCGGCGCCTCGCTAAGGATGGGGCTACGTCCAGCAAAAAATCATTCATGGCGGGTCCTGATCGGGGAAGGTCGATCAAGGCTACCGGCGGCCGCTGGGGACCGGAACGAATCCTTTTATGTTTTGATATGTCTTTTCCGTTAAAACGCCGCGCGCATATCGATGCGCGCCGGCGGTCTATTCGTAGCGCAACGCGTCCGCCGGCTGCACCCGCGCGGCCGCCCAGCTCGGGTACAGCGTGGCGACGAAGGCCAGCAGCACGGCCACGCCGCCGATCTGGCCGACGTCGCTCCACAGCAGCTGCGACGGGATCTCGCTGATGAAATAGATGTCCTTGTCGAGGAAGTGCACCCCGAACAGGCGCTCGATGAACGGGACGATGACGTGCACGTTCAGGGCCACGGCCACGCCGAGCGACACGCCGATCAGGGTACCCAGCAGGCCGACCAGCGTGCCCTGTACCATGAAGATCTTCATGATCGAACGCGGCGATGCGCCCAGCGTGCGCAGGATCGCGACTTCGGCCTGCTTGTCGCGCACCGTCATGACCAGGGTCGAGACCAGGTTGAACGCGGCCACGGCGATGATCATCGCCAGGATCACGAACATCATGCGCTTCTGCGACTGCACGGCGGCGAACCAGATCGCGTTCACCTGCGACCAGTCGCGCATGTACAGGTCGCCCGTCAGGCTCTGCTTCAGTTCGCGCGCCACTTCCGGCGCCTGGTACAGGTCGGCCAGGCGCAGGCGCAGGCCGGACGGCGCCGCCAGGCCGACCAGCGCCTCCGCGTCTTCCAGGCTCACGAACGCCAGGCCGGAATCGAACTGCTGGTGCCCTGCCTCGAAGATCCCGGCCACCGTGAAGGCGCGCGGGCGCGGCAGCATGCCGGCCACGCCGCCGGTCTGGCCAGGCGCCGCGGGCGCCGCGGTCAGCAGCGTCAGGCGGTCGCCGACGCCCAGGCCCAGCGACTTCGCCAGCGCGCTGCCCAGCACGATGTTCGACGAGCCGCCCTTCAGCGCCGTGAAGCTGCCCTGCTTGATCTGCTTGGCCACGTCCGACACCTGCGCCTCCGCTTCCGGCAGCACGCCGCGGATCACGGCCGGCTTCATCTCGTCGTCGTTCACCAGCATGCCCTGGGTCTCGACGAACGGCGCGGCCGCCTGCACCTGCGGATTGCGACGCGCGGCCTCGGCCTGTTCGCGCCAGTTCGGCATGCCGCCGCGCGTATCGAAGATCTCCACGTGCGCCAGCACGGACAGCATGCGGTTGGTGACTTCGGTCTGGAAGCCGTTCATCACGGACAGCACGACGATCAGGGCCGCCACGCCCAGCGAGATGCCGGCGACGGAAATGAGCGAGATGAAGGAAATGAAGCTGTTGCGGCTGCTGCGCTTGCCGGCGCGCGTGTAGCGCAGGCCGATGATCCATTCGTAGGGCAGCTTGTGGATGAGGCTCACTGGTTCTCCGGGGTGTGCCTGGGCAGCTGCAGGATCGCCTCGGCGTTCGAGGACGAGAAGCAGCGGTCGGCCGCTTCGAGCAGCGGCAGCCAGGCATATTGGACGTGCTCGCGCGGCGCCAGCACGATGGGGATATCGCGCGGCACGCACACGGAGAACACGTGCTCGGTATTGTGGGTGATGCCCGGCGCGTAGCGGTGGCGCCAGGTTGCGTAGATTTCGTAGACGTTGGACAGGTGCCAGTCCTGCAGCACGATCCGTTCGCCGTCGGCGACGATGCCCGTTTCCTCGAACAGCTCGCGGCGCGCGGTCTCCATCAGCGGCTCGTCGGGCGTGTCCAGCGAACCCGTGACGGATTGCCAGAAGCCGGGACGGTCGGCGCGTTCGATCAGGAGGACGTCCAGGTCGGCGGTGTGGATGACGACGAGGACGGATTCGGGGATCTTGTGGGGCATGGGCATTATTGTAGCGTACCCCTAAAAAACGTCGTCCCCGCGCAGGCGGGGACCCAAGTTTCGTGCGCAGCGATGAGGCATGCAGAAATTGGGTCCCCGCCTGCGCGGGGACGACGGTTCATCGGCCAACGGCCGGAATTACGCGACCTTGGGCTGCTCGTTGCGCAGACGGATGTGCAGTTCGCGCAGCTGCTTCTCGTCGACTTCCGACGGCGCGTTGGTCAGCAGGTCTTGCGCGCGCTGGGTCTTCGGGAAGGCGATCACGTCGCGGATCGACTCGGAGCCGGTCATCAGCGTGATCAGGCGGTCCAGGCCGAACGCCAGGCCACCGTGCGGCGGGGCGCCGTACTGCAGGGCGTCGAGCAGGAAGCCGAACTTCAGCTGCGCTTCTTCCGCATCGATCTTCAGCGCGCGGAACACCTTGCTCTGGACTTCTTCGCGGTGGATACGGATCGAGCCGCCGCCCAGTTCCCAGCCGTTCAGGACCATGTCGTAGGCCTTGGCGACGCAGGCGCCCGGGTTCGTCTCGAGCATGTCTTCGTGGCCGTCCTTCGGTGCGGTGAACGGGTGGTGGGTCGCGTTCCAGCGATCGCCCTCTTCGTCGTACTCGAACATCGGGAAGTCGATGACCCACAGCGGGGCCCAGCGGTCTTCGAACAGGCCGGCCTTCTTGCCGAATTCCGAGTGGCCGATCTTCACGCGCAGCGCGCCGATGGCGTCGTTGACGACCTTGGCTTTATCGGCACCGAAGAAGATCAGGTCGCCGTCTTCGGCGCCGGTCAGTTCCAGCACTTGCGCCAGGATCTCGTCCGAGATGTTCTTGACGATCGGCGATTGCAGGCCGTCGCGGCCCTTGGCCTTCTCGTTGACCTTGATGTAGGCGAGGCCCTTGGCGCCGTAGATGGCGACGAACTGGGTGTAGGCGTCGATTTCCGAACGGGGCATCGAGCCGCCCTGCGGCACGCGCATGCCGACCACGCGGCCGTTCGGCAGGTTGGCGGCGCTGTTGAAGACCTTGAACTCGACGGTCTTCATCAGTTCGGTCAGTTCGGTGAACTGCAGCTTGACGCGCATGTCCGGCTTGTCCGAACCGTAGGAGCCCATCGCGGTGGCGAAGTCCATGACCGGGAACGGGTTCGGCAGGTCGACGCCGGCAGCGTTCTTGAAGACGACGCGCATCATGTCTTCGAACAGGTCGCGGATTTCCTGTTCGGTCAGGAACGAGGTCTCGCAGTCGATCTGGGTGAATTCAGGCTGGCGGTCGGCGCGCAGGTCTTCGTCGCGGAAGCACTTGGTGATCTGGTAGTAGCGGTCGAAGTTGGCGACCATCAGCAGCTGCTTGAACAGCTGCGGCGACTGCGGCAGCGCGAAGAAGTTGCCCGGGTTGACGCGCGACGGCACCAGGTAGTCGCGTGCGCCTTCCGGCGTCGACTTGGTCAGCATCGGGGTCTCGATGTCGATGAAGCCGAGGTTGTCCAGGTACTTGCGGACTTCCATCGAGACCTTGTAGCGCAGGCGCAGGTTGTGCTGCATCTGCTGGCGGCGCAGGTCGAGCACGCGGTGCGTCAGGCGGGTGGTTTCCGACAGGTTGTCGTCGTCCAGCTGGAACGGCACCGGCACCGAGGCGTTCAGCACTTCCAGTTGGGTGGTGTTGATCTCGATCTTGCCCGACTTCAGGTTGGCGTTGGCGGTACCTTCCAGGCGGTTCACGACGGTGCCGGTGACGCGCAGGCAGTACTCGTTGCGCACGTGCTCGGCGACCTTGAAGACGTCCGCGTTATCGGGGTGGCAGACCACCTGCACGAGGCCTTCGCGGTCGCGCAGGTCGATGAAGATCACGCCGCCATGGTCGCGGCGGCGGTGTACCCAGCCACACAGGCTGACGGTTTGGCCCAGCAGCTCTTCGGTCACGAGGCCGCAGTAATTGGTACGCATCGAGGACATAGTTTTTTGATCCTGGTTGGTTGATTCGGTGCCCTGCTCGTCGGCAGGCCTTGATTGTTTGTGTGCTGCCTTCTTTATGCTTGTTCGGTCGCGGCGATGCGCGCCTGCGCTTCGGCAGGGCTGTCAGCCGGCGTCACCACACCCATCGAGACGATGTACTTCAGCGCCGCGTCGACGGTCATGTCCAGCTCGACGACACGGCTGCGTTCCATCATCAGGAAGAAGCCGGAGGTCGGGTTGGGCGTGGTCGGCACGTACACGCTGACGTAGTCGCCCACCAGGTGGTTCTTGACGTCCCCGCCCGGCACGCCGGTGAGGAAGGCGATCGTGTACGAGTTCTCGTGCGGGTACGGGATCAGCACGGCCTTGCGGAACGCATTGCCCGAGGACGAGAACAGCGTGTCCGACACCTGCTTGACGCTGCCGTAGATCGAGTTGACGACTGGGATGCGGTGCAGCAGGCGTTCCCACATGCGCACGATCCACTTGCCGACCAGGTTGTTGGTCAGGAGGCCCGTCAGGAACACGATCGCCAGCGTGATGACGGCGCCCAGGCCCGGGATGTGCGTGCGCGGTTGCCACTCGCTGGGCACCAGCAGCAGCGACTGGTCCAGCGTACCGATGACCAGGTTCAGCACCCACAGGGTGATCGCCAGGGGAACGAGGACCAGCAGGCCGGTGATGAAATATTTACGCATCGATGTGGTCGTCAATGCGCCGGCGTCGCGGCCGGCGCGTGGATATCAGGTACTGCTGCCGTCCTTCGACGGGGCGGCCGGTGCCGCGGTCGTCGACGAGGCCGGCGCGGCAGGTGCGCTCGCGGCGGTGTCGCCCCCCGTCGGCGCAGCCGCGCCGGTGGCAGGCGCCGTGCCGGTGGCCGGGGCCTGGCCGCCACGGAAGTCCGTCACGTACCAGCCCGTGCCCTTGAGCTGGAAACCAGCGGCGGTGACCTGCTTCTTGAACGACGACTTGCCGCACGACGGGCAGACCGTCAGCACCGGGTCGGAAATCTTTTGCAGTACATCCTTGGCAAAACCGCATTCATCGCAGCGGTAAGCGTAAATCGGCATTCTGGGTACTCCGCAAAAATCATCAAAACCCTGAATTATAAAGCTTTTGCGAAGGCTTTTGCCCCCTCAGGGCTTTCGATGACCGGATGGACGTCCTTACAACTCGGCGGGAAGTGCTGCAATTTGGCAACAGTGTTGTTTTTCGCGCCAGTCATGGATGAGTTTCGTTTGCCGAACTTCAACTAAGCTGTTTAAATAGCATCCCTCAGCAGCGTTTTCGTGCGGCTTGTCCAACGGAACGTTTGCAAGAAACAGAAGTTTGCGCGACCGGCTTGCCGGCGCCGCAAAGCCATAAAAGAACGACTTCAAATCGGGGCCCGCATTGCGGGCCTTTCTTTTTTTCACGTTACCACCGTCGTCCCTGCGCAGGCAGGGACCCAATTTTGCAAGCACAGTCGACGCGCGTGAATATTGGGCCCCTGCCTTCGCAGGGGCGACGGATCAGCGGCGGCGCCACACCATCCAGCGCTCCTTGCCCGCAAACACCGGTATCGAATCCTCGACCGCCTCATCGGCGATGCACTCGAACGCAGGCATGAGCAGCGCATCCAGCTCCGCCCTCCCGATCCCGAACGGCGGCCCCTTCGGCACGTCGTCGAAGAAAAAGTAGCCGGCCAGCAGGCCGCCCGGCGCCAGCAGCACTTCCCAGCGTTGCGCGACGTGGGGCCGGCGCGCAGGTGGCAGCGCGCACAGGAAGGCTTGTTCGTAGACGAGGTCGAGGGGACACGGCGGCGTCCAGGCGAAGAAATCGGCTGCGTGGATGCGCCCGGCCCACGGCCCGGCCAGCGCCTGCGCGCGCGCCACCGCGACGGCGGAAAAATCGATGGCCGTCGCATCCCAGCCGGCTTCGCACATGAGCACGAGTTCGCGGGCGGAACCGCAGCCGGGAATCAGGGCATGCAGCGGACGGCTGCCCGCGGCCACGAAGCGGCGCAGCGCGGCGGGCGCCCCGCCCCGCTCCCACGGCGTGAACGCCTTGTCGAAACGCTCGTCCCAGAATTGCGGCGCGAGCGGATCGCGGCTGGAGAAGTCGGGGACGGGTCCGTCCGCCATCAGAGCACGCCGCTGCCGGCGATGTGCAGGCCGATCGCGACCACGGCGGCCGCGCCGGCGACGCAGGACAGGAACACCAGCAGGCGGTTGGTGCGGCGCTGCTCGATCAGCAGCGCGGCCATCATTTCGCCCTGGTCGGCGAACGGATGAGCCTTCTGCTCCAGCACCTGGTGCACGAGGCGCGGCAGTTGCGGGATGACCTTGGCATAGTGCGGCGCCTCGTTGCGCAGGCGCTCGACCAGGCCGCGCCAGCCGACCTGCTCGGCCATCCAGCGCTCCAGATAGGGCTTCGCCGTCTTCCACAGGTCGAGGTCGGGGTCGAGCTGGCGGCCCAGGCCCTCGATGTTCAGCATGGTCTTTTGCAGCAGCACCAGCTGCGGCTGCACCTCGACGTTGAAGCGGCGCGAGGTCTGGAACAGGCGCAGCAGCACCTGGCCGAACGAGATGTCCTTCAGCGGACGGTCGAAGATCGGTTCGCAGGTGGCGCGCACGGCCGCTTCCAGCTCGTCCACGCGGGTGTCGCGCGGCGCCCAGCCGGACTCGATGTGGGCCTCGGCCACGCGCTTGTAGTCGCGCCGGAAGAAGGCGAGGAAGTTCTGCGACAGGTAATCCTTGTCGAAGTCGTTCAGCGTGCCGACAATGCCGAAGTCCAGCGCGATATAGCGCCCGAAGGTCTCGGGCTCGACGGATACGAGGATGTTCCCCGGGTGCATGTCGGCGTGGAAGAAACCGTCGCGGAATACCTGGGTGAAGAAGATTTCCACGCCGTCGCTCGACAGCTTCTTGAGGTCGACGCCGGCGGCCACCAGGCGGTCCGTCTGCGAGATCGGGATGCCCTTCATGCGCTCCATCGTGATCACGCTGCTGGAGCAATAGTCCCAATACATTTCCGGCACCATCAGCAACGACGAGCCGGCGAAGTTGCGGCGCAGCTGGCTGGCCTGGGCCGCTTCGCGCATCAGGTCCAGTTCATCGTGCAGGTATTTGTCGAACTCGGCCACGACTTCGCGCGGCTTCAGGCGGCGGCTGTCCGGCCACACTTTTTCGATCAGGCCGGCGGCCATCTGCATCAGCGCCAGGTCTTCGTCGATCGTCGTTTTCATGCCAGGGCGCAGCACCTTGATCGCGACTTCCTTGCCGTTCTTCAGCCTGGCAAAGTGGACTTGCGCGATGGAGGCGGACGCCACCGGCGTGCGCTCGAAGTGCTCGAACAACTGGTCCGGCGGCGCCCCCAGGGAGCGCGTGATCTGGGCCACGGCCAGCTCCGAATCGAACGGCGGCACGCGGTCCTGCAGCAGCGACAGTTCGGCCACGATATCGGGCGGCATCAGGTCCGGACGGGTCGACAGCACCTGGCCGAATTTCACGAAGATCGGCCCCAGCTCTTCCAGCGCCAGGCGCAGGCGGATCGCGCGCGGCGACGTGATGCGGCGCCAGAAGAAGATGCCGTTGATGATGCGGGCGGTACGCGGGACATGCAGGCCCGACATGGCGATTTCGTCGAGGCCGTAGCGGGTGGCAACCGTGAGGATTTTCAGCAGGCGCAGGAATTTCAGGATCATCAGTGTTCCGATTTCGGTTCCGGTAGTGCGGGCACGGCGGCGCTGCGCTGCGCCAGCTTTTGCTCGAGTCTGGCGATGCGCTTGGCGCTGCGTTCGACGTCGTCGCGCAGGCGCGTGATGCCGTCGGCAAAGTCGTGGACGGCTTCCGGCCGCACCAGCACGCGCCGTTCTTCCAGCAGGAATTCGGCCACGTTCTCGGCCAGGCGCCGGCCCGCGGTTGCGGCCCCCTGCGCCGCACGGCGCGCGCCGCCGGCCAGGCGCACGGCACCGAGCGGCCCGACGATGCGTTCCAGGTCGTGCTCGGCATCCCAGCGCAAGCCTTTCGACAGCTGCGAGATCGTGTTGGCGAACTCGGCGTCGCCCTCGATGCGCACATAGGAAAACGCGCGGTCGCGGTTTTGCAGGATCAGCGGCAGGTCGCTCAGCTTGACGTGGATGGTCACGGCCGGCTGGTCGTCGCTTGCGGCCGCTTCGAGCATGCCATCGCGCGCCACGCGCATGCGCAGGGCCACGGCGCCCGTATCGATGCAGACCGTCTTGCCGGCATGGCGCATCAGGGCATCCCGTGCCCAGGCTTCCTGGGCCAGCAGGTGGTTGATCGTCGCCACGGCCGGCGCGGACAAGCCGCCCCGGGGCAGCGCAAGAGAGGAAATCGGTGCCATCACGGTGTCATGTGCCAAAAAAAACCGCCCGTCGAAGCGGGCGGTTTGTCCGCCCTGCCTGGGCGGTGTCGATCTTACCAGTTCACCGGGTTACTAACCCCGGAGCACAAGTTATTTTCCTGCAAATAGTTATGCGATCTGCTGGATGCCCGCCAATACCCAACCGCCATTGCCATTGAGCGGCTTCGCCAGGTTCCACACCTCGACGTAAGGCTCGGCATTGCCGTTCGGCGCATTGCGGATCATGCCGTTGAACTGCACGCTCGCCAGGTAGTCGCGCTCGGTGGTCTCGATGCCCAGCAGCTGGGCGTCGATCGACACGACTTCCGTGAAGTCGGGCTGGCCGCCGCGTTCCTGGATCTGCAGTTGCAGCTCGGCGAACACTTCCGGCGACGTGAATTCGCGCAGGTCGTTCAAATCGGCACGGTCCCAGGCCGCCTGCATGCGGATGAACGATGCCTTGGCATGGCGCAGGAAGGCCTCGGCGTCGAAATCGGCCGGCACGCCCCATTGCTGGTGCTGGGCGGCGTTCTTGTCCAGCGACAGGCCCGCCTGGGTGCCGCCCATCGGGTAGCCCGGCTGGTTGTAGCCGCCCGAGTACGACGTCGGTTGCGAATTTGCCCCATTCAGGCCCGAGCCGATTTCCGGCGTCCCGCTGGCGCTGGCGGGCACCGGCTGCTGGTTGAAGTTGGACGGGAAGTTGTTGTTGGCCGGGGTGTCCTTGCGGCGGAACATGCGCACGATGAACATCACGGCCAGCGCCAGCAGCACGATCATCAGGATCGAGGACAGCACGCTCGCCATGGCGCCGCCGATGCCCAGGTGCGAGAACAGTGCGCCCAGGCCCAGGCCCAGCAGCGCGCCGCCCAGCACGTTCTTCCACATGCTCGGACGCGGCTGCTGTACCGGCGGACGCGCGCCCGGAGCCGGCTGGACGGCCGGGCGCTGGGCGGGCTGCTGGTAAGCCGGTGCGGGAGCAGGCGCCGGTGCCGGCGCGCGCATCTGGCGCACGGACTGCGACTGACGGCCGAACGAACGGCCGCCGCCGACCGGGCGGGCGAAGGCTTCGGCGACCATCGAGAATGCGGTCACCGCGATCATCATGCTGGCCAAGAACTTTTTCATGGTCATCACCTTAGAGTTTGATACCGGTATGTAAAGCGGCCACACCTGCCGTCAGGTTGTAATACTGGACCCGCTCCAGTCCCACGCTTTCCATCATCGACTTCAGCGTTTCCTGGTCGGGATGCATGCGAATCGACTCGGCAAGGTAGCGGTAGCTTTCCGCATCGCCAGCGATACGCTGGCCCAGCCACGGCAGCACCGAGAACGAATACACGTCGTACGGCTTCTGCAGCGGCGCAGCCACTTTCGAGAACTCCAGCACGAGCAGCTTGCCGCCCGGCTTGAGCACCCGGCGCATTTCCGCCAGCGCGTGATCCTTGTGCGTCATATTGCGCAGGCCGAAGGCCACGCTGACGCGATCGAAGTAATTGTCCGGGAACGGCAGCTTTTCCGCATCACACAGCAAGGTGGGGGTTACCAGACCTTTATTCAATAGACGGTCGCGGCCCACGCGCAGCATCGACTCGTTGATGTCGGTCAGCCAGACCTCGCCACTCGGCCCCGCCTGCTTGGCGAATGCCTTGGACAGGTCGCCCGTGCCGCCGGCGATGTCGAGCACCTTGAAGCCCGGACGCACGCCCGCCTGGGCAATGGTGAAGGTCTTCCAGAGGCGGTGCAGGCCGCCGGACATCAGGTCGTTCATCACGTCGTACTTCGAGGCGACGGAATGGAAAACCTTGGCAACTTCGTGGACCTTCTCGTCTTCGGAGACGGTTTTGTAGCCGAAATGGGTGGTGTTGGTCATAGTAGCAAGCCGTAAAGTCTTGCCGCATTATACAAGCCGGGGTGCTCTCAGGCTTAAACCTGACTTACCGTGTATCAAGTACCTGGATGCCGGCGATTTTATTGTTGAGTATGTAAGGAACGACACTCCCGAAGATATCTGCGCACGATTGCAAATTCTGCATCACTTTTTCTCGGACTCTGCCTATAATGATTTTCGCTTGAGTAGAGTTCGACGCGCAGCACGAAGACCGTGCGCTACAGAAAAAGCGTTTTATTGTAAAAATTCTTGAGAGAGAGAAACATGGCGACTGGCACCGTAAAATGGTTCAACGACGCAAAAGGCTTCGGCTTCATCAAACCCGATGATGGTGGCGACGATCTGTTCGCACACTTTTCGGCAATCAACGCTGCCGGCTTCAAGTCGCTGGCCGAAAACCAGCGCGTGAGCTTCGAAGTCACCGCAGGTCCGAAGGGCAAGCAGGCTGCCAACATTCAGCCGCAGTAATCCCTTCTTCCAGGGCCTTGCCCTGACCGGTTAGCCAGACCGGTTTTCCATAAAAAAAGCGCCGCAGGTTTCTACGGCGCTTTTTTCATTTCTGCTTATAGAGCGTCTGATACAGCCTTCAGGGCAAGGCGCATCGTCGAAGACAGTACGAGCGGTACGGCGAGACGATGCAACGCCGCCCTGGAGGTTGTATCAGGCGCTCTTAGTGGCAACCGCAGCTGCCGCTGCCGCAACCGCCGCCACTCTTCTTCATGCCCGGCAGTTCCGGGATCGGGTCGCGGCCCGTGTCGTCCTTGAAGCCGGCTGCGTGCAGGCGGTCCATGTATTCGCCCCACAGGCGGTCTTGCTGGCTGCCGAGGCGGTACAGGTATTCCCAGGTGAAGATGCCGGACTCGTGGCCGTCGCTGAAGATCGGCTTGATGCCGTAGTTGCCGACCGGCTCGACGGCGTCGATGACGACGTTGCGCTTGCCGAGCTGCAGGACTTCCTGGCCGGGGCTATGGCCTTGCACTTCGGCCGAGGGAGAGTAGACGCGCAGCAGTTCGATCGGGAGCACGAAGGCGGCGCCGTCGTCGAAGGCGATGTCGACGGTGCGGGATTTCTGGTGGACGGTGAATTCGGTGGGGATGGGCATGGTATATGGTCCTGGAAGCCTGGGACGTCGCCCCCGCGAAGGCGGGGGCCTAATTTTGCTGGCGTTATCGGCACGCGTCGAACTTGGGCCCCCGCCTGCGCGGGGGCGACGGTCTTGCGTGCAGCGTCAGGCGTTATTCTAGCCGTTAGCGAACCGCCGCGTGATCGCAGCCTTCAATTCCGGCAGCAGCGCCTTGCGCGCTTGCAACACTTGCGCATCCGTCTCGCGCACCGCCTGCGCCCAGACGGGCGCCGGGAAGTGGGCATCGTCGGCGTAGCGCGGGATCACGTGCCAGTGCAAATGCGACACGACGTTGCCAAGGCTTGCCACATTGACTTTCAAGGGCCGCATTACCTCGCGCACGGCCAGTTCCAGCTGCCACACGGCGTCGTTCAGCAGCAGGCGGTCGTCATCCGCCAGGTCGCTGACCTCGCGCACGTGATCCTTCCAGATCACGCGCGCGAAGCCGGGGTAGTTGGCGTCGTCGACGAGGATGACGGCGAACTTGTCGTTCTCGAACACTGGAAGAACGGCGAGTTCGCACAGCTCGCAACCGCTCAGACGCGTCATACGAGCACCCGCTCGATGCCGCCGTTGTTGGCGTTGGCCACGTAGTTCGGCATCCAATTCTCTCCCAGCAGGTGCCGCGCGATCTCGACGACGATGTAGTCGGCCGTCGTGCCCGAGTCGTCGTTGTAGCGCGACAGGCCCTGCAGGCAGGACGGGCAGCTCGTCAGGATCTTGACATCGCCCTTGAAGCCGTCCGCGCGCAGTTTATCCGCGCCCTTCTCCATTTCCTGCTCCTTGCGGAAGCGCACCTGCGTCGAGATGTCCGGACGCGACACGGCGAAGGTGCCCGACTCGCCGCAGCAGCGGTCGTTCTTCTCGATCTTGACGTTGTCCGCGGTCTGCACGAGCGCATTCACCGTCTTCATCGAATCCTGCAGCTTCATCGGCGTGTGGCAGGGGTCGTGGTACATGTAGCGGGTACCGGTGACGCCTTCCAGCTTGACGCCCTTCTCGAGCAGGTACTCGTGGATGTCCATGATGCGGCAACCCGGGAAGATCTTCTCGAACTCGTAGGTCGCCAACTGGTCGTAGCAGGTGCCGCAAGAGACGAGGACCGTCTTGATGTCGAGGTAGTTCAGCGTGTTGGCCATGCGGTGGAACAGCACGCGGTTATCCGTCATCATCTTGTCGGCCTTGTCATACTGGCCGGCGCCGCGCTGCGGATAACCGCAGCACAGATAGCCCGGCGGCAGCACGGTCTGCACGCCCACTTCCCACAGCATCGCCTGCGTGGCCAGGCCCACCTGCGAGAACAGGCGCTCGGAGCCGCAGCCCGGGAAGTAGAACACGGCCTCGGTGTCGGCGTTCGTCACCTTCGGGTTGCGGATGATCGGGATGACCTTGTCGTCCTCGATATCCAGCAGCGCGCGTGCCGTCTTCTTCGGCAGGTTGCCCGGCATTTTCTTGTTGACGAAGTGGATCACCTGCTCGCGCACGGGCGCCTTGCCCGTGGTCGGGGGCGGCGCCTTCGTCTGTTCCTTCGCCACGGCCTTCAGCACGCTCGCACCCAGGCGCTGGGCCTTGTAGCCCCAGTCGATCATCGCCTTGCGGGTCGCGTTGATCGTGGTCGGATCGGTCGCGTTCAGGAAGAACATGCCCGCGCGCTGGGCCGGCTTGAAGCTGCGCTTGTCCATCTTGCGCAGCAGGTTACGCATGTTCATCGACACGTCGCCGAAGTCGATGTTCACCGGGCACGGCGTCACGCACTTGTGGCACACGGTGCAGTGGTCGGACACGTCCTCGAATTCTTCCCAGTGGCGGATCGACACGCCGCGGCGGGTCTGCTCTTCGTACAGGAAGGCTTCGATCAGCGCCGACGTGGCGAGGATCTTGTCGCGCGGCGAGTACAGCAGGTTCGATTGCGGCACGTGCGTCGTGCACACGGGCTTGCACTTTCCGCAGCGCAGACAATCCTTGATGCTGTTGGCGATTTCGCCGATGTCGCTCTGCTGCATGATCAGCGATTCGTGACCCATCAGGCCGAACGACGGCGTGTAGGCGTTGCGCAGGTCGGCGTAGGCGGTGGCGCTGTTGAGCAGCTTGCCTTTGTTGAAGCGGCCTTCCGGGTCGACGCGCTGCTTGTAGTCGCGGAAGTCGCGGATCTCGTCGTCGGTCAGGAATTCCAGCTTCGTGATGCCGATGCCGTGCTCGCCCGAGATGACGCCGTCCAGCGAACGCGCCAGCTTCATGATGCGCTCGACGGCCTTGTGCGCATCTTGCAGCATCGCGTAGTCGTCCGAGTTGACGGGCAGGTTCGTGTGCACGTTGCCGTCGCCCGCGTGCATGTGCAGGGCGACGAACACGCGCGAGCGCAGCACGCGCTTGTGGATCGCGCTCGCCTCGTCCAGGATCGGTTTGTAGGCCGCGCCGTTGAAGATCTGGCGCAGCGGCGCGCGGATGTCGTTCTTCCACGAGACGCGCACCGTGTGGTCCTGCACCACGTCGAAGAGCGTCGCCTGCGGCTGGCGCTGCAGGCGTTCGTCGAACGTGTCCATTAAACCATCGAGGCCGAACTCGGCCAGCTTGCCGCGCACGTCGCGCAGCGGCTGGTCCAGGTTCGCCATGATCCAGCCCCAGCGCGCGGCCACGCGTGCCAGCAGCTCGTCGGCCTGTTGCGGACGGTCGCCCAGGATTTCCTCGCGCGACACGCCCTCGCCCGTCGCATCGTCGGCCTTGGTCACTTCGAGGTCGCCGGCCGCGAACCAGGCGTGCAGTTCTTCGACCAGCTGCAGCTTGTTCTTGATCGACAGCTCGACGTTGATGCGCTCGATGCCGTCCGTGTACTCGCCCATGCGGTTCAGCGGAATGACCACGTCCTCGTTGATCTTGAAGGCGTTGGTGTGGCGCGCGATGGCGGCGGTGCGGGCGCGGTCGAGCCAGAACTTCTTGCGCGCTTCCGGGCTGACGGCGATGAAGCCCTCGCCCACGCGGGTGTTCGCCAGGCGCACGACTTCCGACGCGGCTTGCGCGACGGCGTTCTCGTCGTCGCCGACGATGTCGCCGAACAGCGCCATCTTCGGCAGCACGCCGCGCTTGGACTTGGTCGCGTAGCCGACGGCGCGCAGGTAGCGCTCGTCCAGGTGCTCCAGGCCCGCCAGGCGCAGGCTGGCGAATTCCGGCTTGCCGCTCTTGGGCAGGCTGTCCAGGTAATCCTTGATCTCGACGATCGACGGGATCGCGTCGCGCGCCTGGCCGAAGAATTCCAGCGCCACGGTGCGCGTGTACTTCGGCATCTTGTGCAGGATCCAGCGCGCCGACGTGATCAGGCCGTCGGTGCCTTCCTTCTGGATGCCCGGCAGGCCGGCCAGGAATTTGTCGGTGACGTCCTTGCCCAGGCCTTCCTTGCGGAAGCGGCGGCCCTCGATATTCAGGAACTCGGTGCGGAACGGCTCGCCCTTCGGCGCACCCTTGGTCGAAGGATGCGTCCATTCGAGCTTGAACGAGGCGACGGGCGCATCGTGGATCTTCCCGAGGTTATGGTCGACACGGGTCACGTCGAGCCAGTCGCCGTTCGGGTCGACCATGCGCCAGGAAGCGAGATTGTCGAGCGCCGTGCCCCACAGGACGGCCTTCTTGCCGCCCGCGTTCATCGCGATGTTCCCGCCGATGCAGGACGCGTGCGCGGAGGTCGGGTCGACGGCGAACACGAAACCGGCCTTCTCGGCCGCCTGCGACACGCGCTGGGTGACGACGCCGGCGCCCGTGTAGATGGTCGCATAGTCGTGCGCCACGCCCGGCAGGCGGGTCATCTCGACCTCGCCCATGCCGATCAGCTTTTCGGTATTGATCACGGCCGACATCGGCGACAGCGGAATCGCGCCGCCCGTGTAGCCGGTGCCGCCGCCACGCGGGATGATCGTCAGCCCGAGTTCGATGCAGCCCTTCACGAGGCCGGCCATCTCGTCCTCGCTGTCCGGCAGGACCACGAGGAACGGGTATTCGACGCGCCAGTCGGTGGCGTCGGTCACGTGCGAGGTGCGGTGCATGCCGTCGAAGCGGATGTTGCGCTTGTCCGTGTACTGGCCCAGCACCTTCTGCGCGCGCTTGCGCAGGTCGTAGGTGTTGCGGAACTCCTGGCCGAAGTCGTCGACGGCCTTGCGCGCCGCGGCCAGCAGCTTCTCCACGGCGCTGCTGCGCGCGGCCACCGTGGCCGCATCGCCGCCGTCGCCGGCATCGACCGTCAGGCGGCGCTTGTCGACTTCGGCCAGGCGGTGGTGCAGCGCCTCGATCAGCTTGGCGCGGCGCTTCGGATTGTCCAGCAGGTCGTCCTGCAGGTATGGATTGCGGCGCACGACCCAGATATCGCCCAGCACCTCGTACAGCATGCGCGCCGACCGTCCGGTCTGGCGTGCGCCGCGCAACTCGTCGAGCAGCGCCCACGACGACTCGCCCAGCAAGCGGATCACGATCTCGCGATCGGAAAACGACGTGTAGTTATAGGGGATTTCGCGCAGGCGGACCGGCGCATTTTCTTCGAGGAGGGTGTGGATATTGGCGGGGGCGTTCATGGAAATCGGCTGTCATGCGGACGCTGTCGGATGACCATTCTAGCTTATTGCGTTGCACCACGCTGGGGAGTGGGCAGTTTTTGCAACGCCCCGGAAGAAAAAAAGCACGGCAAAACAGTCTGTCACTCAAATTTCTGTTGGTCAACCCAGGGGGTTTTCAACGAAAAGATGGTTCGCTCAAGAATTGGTCATGTTATCCATGGCGGATGTTTAGTGTCAGACGTGCCGGATGACGGCAGCGAGCTTACATACTCATCAGCGTTTTTCCACAAGTAATTAGCTTTGTGCCAAGTCAAGGCTCAGCTTTCCATGACCTTTACGCTTTCTGCTTTCGCGTACGCAACTACCGTGACGTGGAGTGCATATGAACTTGGACCAGATACCGTTCGCGCTTTCTCTCCTGACTGAGGCTAACCGTCCGATTCGCTTGCGTTTGGCTACGCAGGCAGGGGTAGTAGACGACCTGCTGCTGGCGAAACACGTGAGCGGTGTCGAAACTATCTGTGGCGGTGTCGAATATTCCTTGTTGTGTCTTTCTACTCAAGCAGGACTCGAACTGAAGCAGTTTATCGCCGCTCCCGCCGAGCTGCAGTTCGTGACCGCTGCTGGAAGCCTTCGTAGTGTATGCGGCATCGTCAGTAGTGTCGTTGAAGGCCAGAGCGATGGGGGTCTTGCGACCTACCAGCTACTCATCCAAGACGCTCTTGCGCTGCTGGATCATACCTGCAACACCCGCGTCTTCCGCAATGCGAGCGAAGTCGACATTACGAACATCGTACTTCGCGAGTGGCGCAACGCAAATCCGATCGCTGCGCGAGCCTTCGATTTCGAACTACGAGGTCTCAAAACCTATCCTGCTCGAGAGTTCACGATGCAGTACAACGAATCAAACGCAGCTTTCCTCCGACGGCTATGGAAACGGCGCGGTCTTTCATGGTTCATTCAGGCTACCGAATCTACTGAACGCGGATGTGACCGAATCGCATCTCATACACTAGTGTTGTTCGACGACACGCTGTCACTCAAGGAAAACTCTGCCGGCGCTGCTCGCTATCACCGCGATGGCAGCACGGAACAGCGTGACAGCATAACCGCATGGCACGCGTTGCGAACGTTAAGGCCCGGACTCATCAGTCGCTCCAGTTGGGACTACGCACGAACCTGGCTGATGAGAAGTAGCGAAACCAGCCTCAACGACCAGGGTGTATTCGGCAATCAGTTTGCGGCTGGCTTAGACGATTACCTCAGCGAATCGCCACATGTAGGTGATGACACTGATGACTATTGCGCTCTTGGATTGCTGCGCATGCAGCGCAAGGAATTTGAAGCAAAATGTTTTCAGGGCGAAGGCAGCGACCGCGACATGCAGGTCGGGAAGTGGCGGAGGGTCGATGGCCATCCTGAAATCGATACCCATCCAGTCGAACAGCGAGAATTTGTCTGTACCGAATTGCGTATAGTTGCCGAAAACAACCTGCCAAAAGAGTTGGACGATCAAGCCTTGCGTCTGTTTGCCAAGAACGGCTGGCACATCGCTCTTAATGATCTCAGTCAAGCGAGTGCCGAGCGGGGCATGCGTTATACGAGCCAGTTCACATGTACGAGACGTGGCGTGCCCATCGTCCCTGCATATGATCCACGTACGGATCTTCCGCGTACAGAGGCACAGACTGCAATTGTCGTCGGCCCCGCGAACGAGGAAATCCATTGTGATGAGTTCGGCCGGATCAAAATCCGTTTTCCTGCGTGTCGGCCAGAGGATCATGAACATGCTCGTGGTGCCGGCGCCTCCGACAGCGATCGCGACTCCGCTTGGGTGCGCGTCGCCTCTGGATGGGCCGGCAACCGATATGGCATCAGTTCTCTACCGCGAGCAGGCGATGAGGTCGTTGTCGTGTTTCTTGGCGGGGATCCTGACAAGCCCCTCGTGATGGCGAGCGTTCATGGCGCGACCACTCCTCCAGCCTCATTTAATGGCACGAGTCGTCTCCCTACCGAAAAGTACTTGTCAGGCATCGTTAGCAAAGAAGGGCAAGGCGGACGCATCAACCAAGTCCGCATGGATGACACGCCGGGACAGATCAGTGTACAGATCCAAAGCGAACACGCTCATAGCCAGCTCAATCTTGGCTACCTGACGCATCCCCGAAGCGACGGAAAATCCGATCCGCGCGGGGAAGGTGCGGAACTCAGAACGGATGCCGCGTTATCGCTACGCGGCGGAAAGGGCGTGTTCATCACTGCCGATGCATCATTACGGGCTGCAGGTCGCCAACTCGATCGAGAAGGCCTTGCTGGCCTTTCTGAAGCATTGAAAAACATACAACTACAACTTGCGGAGCTTGCAGAACAACACCATGCCGATGCTTCGGACGGCAAGCCGCTAGCGCAACTCTCAGATCATTTACAACAGTGGGAAAACGGTAGCAATACGAACAAAAATGCGGCCGAGGCTAGCAATGGAAAAATTGTTGCGATCGAAGCTCCCGCGGGCATGCTACTGGGCAGCCAAGCCGGCATCACCGTAGGTGCGCAGACTCATGTTGACGTTGTTAGCGTTGGCAACACGCAAATATCTTCAGGACGCAAGCTCATGCTTCACGCTTTACAGAATATCGGCTTGTTTGCCCATTCACTCGGGGCGAAATTGATTGCAGCAAGCGGAAAAATCGAAATTCAGTCTCATGACGATGACATTGAAATTACATCGGCCAAACGCATTGTTTTCTCTGCTTCGGAAGAAATCATCATGCAAGCGCCTAAGGTAACAATCGTATCAAAAGACGCACAGGCCATATTTAATGGCGGCGTGATCACCCATCAATGCAGCGGCAATTTTGTCGTCAAATCCCCTAAGGCACAATTTTCCGGTGGAGGCGGAAGTGAGCTTCCCCGGATGCAGCTGCCGGAAAGCGAAATTGCGCACAATCAGCGAGTACGTATAGTTGACATGAGTACAGGTGATCCGCTGATCAACCAGCGCTATAGGGTAACTGTGGAAGACGGTCAGATTATCGAAGGACAAACTGATGCAGATGGGCTTACCCAAATTCTGACGTCAACCGTTCCATTCGGACAATTTACTATCGAAACACTCCGCGACTAGAAGACTTATGAAAGAGAAAACTAAAAGTGTTGGATATAAGCTTCCAGTCACTCCGAATCAACAGCAAGGTACTGTTGCGCAAGGCTTCGTCACCCCGCAACAAGACAAAAACCCACAAATTCAGCCAATACCACCAAAGCGTGTCTTGCCAATTATTTTTATACCGGGAATTATGGGTTCGAATTTACGCATGAACGCAGAGCATCAACAACGACTTAAATCAGAAAATAATATTGCTTGGCGCCCCGACAATTTGATGACAACAGTGTCCCAGAGCAATGACTCGCCTATCGAAAGGCAGTTGCGCCTCGATCCTCGGACCACCGAAGTGGACACATATGATCCCATCAATAATCCGACAGGCAATTCGATGGAAACATCTGACGCGAGAAATAAAGAGGTGCAGGTGAATTTCTTGTATTCAGCGATTAGGCAACTTGACGGCCCATTGCTACAAGCTGATCCAATTGGTACACGCAACCCTAAAACTGCCGACCAAAAAGCAAGAGAACGTGGATGGGGAGAGATTTACTATGACAGCTACAAGACAATTTTAAGCACTTGCGAACATAGACTAAATGCTGCATTCACATACGGAAGCATGGATTTGTTTCTACAAAAACAAGTGGCGAGTATAGACCCATCAGCGTGGCAAGCAAACCCTAATTTTTCCTTAAAAAAAATTGACGAAAAGATCATGCGAGCTACTGTCAAAGCTTGCTGGTTTCCTGTTCATGCGATGGGCTACAACTGGCTTAATGCGAATTCTCATTCAGGGATAGTTATTTCCGATAGAATTCGAAAACTAATTCAAAGCTACAAAAATCAGGGGTTTCAATGCGAAAAGGTGATTCTTGTAACTCACTCTATGGGCGGATTAGTCGCGCGTGCGGTCATTCACCCGGACATGGGAAACCTCAACAACGAAGTTTTAGGAATTGTTCATGGAGTTATGCCTGCACTTGGCGCAGGTACTGCGTACAAACGTGTAAGGTGCGGATTTGAAGGAAGCGGTATCAGCACGAAAGTCTTAGGTGCTTCTGGTACTGATGTCACTGCGGTACTTGCTAACTCACAAGGAGGTCTTGAACTTCTCCCCAGCACCGCCTACGGAAATCATTGGTTACAAGTTAAGCACAAAGGAAAAATTATTAGAAGCCTACCTCAAAACGGGGATCCATACGAGGAAATATATAAAGTAGATAAGAAGTGGTTTAGCCTACTGCGAGAAAACTGGATCAACCCCGCCCGCCTCCCGCTTTGCGGCTTCAAAAATTCATGTCAATTATTAGATCGAGCGAAAGACTTCCACGCCGCCATTGAATCTACTTATCACGACAACAGCTACGCACATTATGGAGCAGACCCTAAGCGCTTGGCATGGCATAAAGTTATTTGGCAAGTAAACGCAAATCCAGAAATCGAAGACATTGATTCACTTAAAATTGTTTCTGATGACGCAAAAGGGAAGATTAATGCGGTAAGCATTAATTCAAAATCGAAGCTACCTCTGGAAATCGACATCAAACTTCTTGATGCAGCTGACCCGGGTGACCAAACGGTTCCCTTACACTCAGCCGACGCGCAGTTGCGGAGTGGGAAATTTAAAGGTATTTTTCGCCAAACCGGTTACGAACATCAAGCTAGCTATGACGATTCTTCCGTCGTTGCGGCCACCCTCTACTCACTATTTCAGATCGCATCGGCAATGAAATGGTCAAACTAAAAAATTCATACAACAAGAGAAAAATTCAATATCTTTTATCCGTATTTTTCCTCTCTCTCTTTACTGCCTGCAACCACAACACAGAGTCAGCTCCGGACGCCATAATGAATATTTCCGACAGATTAGAAATGCTGTTTGAGAAGACAAAAACCATATGCTTCGGTCATTTTCTAGTACAAATACCTAGCACGGCAACTTTAGTGTATGGCCCCACGGAAGTGGATGGCGAAATCTTCTTTTACGAAGGTCAAGCCAGAGAACTAGAAAAACACCTAACAAAGCGCCTAAACGAAATAGAAAAAGAACGAAGGTTTCTCCTCAAAAGAGACATCCCCAAATTACCCTTATTTGGCAACGTACTTGAAGGTGGCACGCCTGGGCAAAAAATCTCTTTTGGATCAAAGGATCAGATAAATTATGCGATTGACTCCTTTATCCCCATAAAAAACGATCTATTTATACACGAATTTTATATAGCACCTGAAGAAAACTATACTCAAGTTAATATCTTAGCAAAACAACTTAGACTGCGGAAACAGGACGAAATACCAGAAGAACCCGGAATGTGTATCGAAGGGGGGTTCATCAGCGGAACGCATACGTACGAACGTGCCACAATCGGCATCCGAATAAAAGAATTTCCTGATGTGCACATTTCGATTGACGCTCACAAGAATCTCGACTACCTACCGGAGGGAACCGACCCAATTTTACTTCGTGAACAAGCTAAACAGTCTGCGGATGCTGAGGGGTTAGGGACAGTTTTTTCGCGCACTAAAATACTCCGGCAGAGACCTCGCCAAATAGCGAATTGGAATGGAGTAGAACTAGCCCTGCGAACTCCGCGATACAAGGATGACAAGTCCGTACACGAATTTCGTTTTCATAGCATGGGCGCCGTGAATGACTCTTTACATCCTGAGCTCGACATCCGCTTCGATTCTGGCGTAAAGGACAATGCAAAAGGCCGCGTCGAGCCGAGTATTACAGACGAGGAAGCACTAGCCTTATGGGACAAACTCATCACAACGATTCGGATACGCCAGCCAAGTGACGCGACCCGGCCTAAGACACCTAAAGTTCCTTTGGCAAGTCGGGGCATGACAGGTGACGTATGTTCGGAAACTGGTTGGTGGGAATGCGAAGAAGGCGCAAAGACAAGCGAAGGCAAGCGACGCTTCCTCAAAAAAGGTGACCCAATGCCGCATGCTTTGCTTGTCGATGAAACGAGCTTTTGGAACCGGATAACGCGAACTCGCGCTGTACGTCAGGTAGCAACTGTATGGAATCTTGTTGCATACGAGGACGAGCCTGGATCGCTATCGACGACCGTATAGGTCGCTTTCAATCGCAAGGGTACCAATCATGCGTAACGTTGTTCGACTCAATGATCCGACTAGCCACGGTGGAAAAGTGACAAGCGTCGCAGCGTCCCATTTCATAGTCGATGGCGTCGCAGTCGCTTGCGTTGGCGACAAATGTAGCTGTCCAGTGCATGGCGATGGAACGATTGTAGAAGGAGATTCACGTCACACCATCAATGACGTTGCTGTTGCATATGACGGTCAACTCACCAGTTGCGGCGCAATGCTGATATCGACTGTTAATACTTTTGAAAGAACATGACAAGCGATCCGAAGTCTCGAGGATGGCGCCTTGGCAAGTCGCGTCATTAATGAAGCGAGGTCAGTAACAGCTGACCATTACACACTTATCAACCGAACCACCGGCTCGTCGTATCCCCAATCCACTTCCACCACCCATCCGGCACGTACAACAGCGTCGCCGTCATGAACACGTAGCGCCCGAACTTGCCGATGCACATATACATAACGCTGGACCAGAACGGCAGGTGCAGCCAGCCGGCCAGCGTGCACAGCGGGTCGCCGATGCCCGGTACCCAGGACAGCAGCATGGTCTTGGAGCCGTAGCGCGCCAGCCAGTGGAACCAGCGCGACTTGCGCTCCTTGGCGAACGCGACTTTCGCGCGGTAGCCGATCCAGTAGTCGACGGCGCCGCCCAGCGTGTTGCCCACCGTGGCGACGAGGATGGCGGGCCAGAACATCGCCGGATTGGCCTTCACGACGGCGAACACGGCCGGCTCCGAGCCGAGCGGCACCAGCGTGGCCGACACGAATGCGATGATGAAGACCGACGTCAGGCCCACGGCGGGCGCGGCAAGCAGCTTCAGCAGCCAGAGGACGGCGGATTCGATCATCGTAAGAGATTGAGGGCAATGGAATGGATAGGTCCATTATAATGAGGTGACCCTTATCGTTACGACACGGTACGCCCGGGCCTTATCCCGGCCACGGCTGCCGCACTGCACACCTCGGTTACCCGCCAACAGGACAGTCCAGCGTCGCCCCCGGAATCCAGTGTTACGTATCCGACCATGACTACCGACTACCTCAAAAAAATCCTGACCGCACGCGTCTACGACGTGGCGGAAGAGACCCCGCTCGAACTCGCCCCGACCCTGTCCCAGCGCATGGGCAACCGGATTTACTTCAAGCGCGAAGACATGCAGAGCGTGTTCAGCTTCAAGCTGCGCGGTGCCTACAACAAGATGGCAAACCTGTCATCCGAACAACTCAAGCGCGGCGTCATTTGCGCCTCGGCCGGTAACCATGCCCAGGGCGTGGCGCTGTCCGCCAGCCGCCTCGGCTGCCGCGCACTGGTCGTGATGCCGACCACCACGCCGCCCGTCAAGATCAATGCGGTCAAGGCGCGCGGCGGCAACAACGTCGAGGTCGTGCTGCACGGCGATTCCTATACCGACGCCTACAACCACGCGCTGACGCTCGAACGCGAACAGAAACTCACCTTCGTGCACCCGTTCGACGATCCGGACGTGATCGCCGGCCAGGGCACGATCGGCATGGAGATCCTGCGCCAGCATTCCGGCCCCATCCACGCCATCTTCGTCGCCATCGGCGGCGGCGGCCTCGTATCCGGCGTCGGCGCCTACGTCAAGGCCGTGCGTCCGGACATCCGGATCATCGGCGTGCAGACGATCGATTCCGATGCGATGGCAAAGAGCCTGAAGGCGGGAGAACGCGTGACGCTGCCCGACGTCGGCCTGTTTTCCGACGGCACTGCGGTGCGCCTCGTGGGCGAGGAAACCTTCCGCCTGGCGAAAGAAGTCGTCGACGAGATCATCATCGTCGATACCGACGCGATCTGCGCCGCGATCCAGGACGTGTTCCAGGATACCCGCAGCATCCTGGAACCGGCCGGGGCACTGGCCGTGGCCGGCGCCAAGGCCTATGTCGAGCGCTCGCAGATGGCGCGCCAGCCCATCAGGAACGAGACGCTGGTGGCGGTGGCCTGCGGCGCCAACATGAACTTCGACCGCCTGCGCTTCGTGGCCGAACGCGCCGAGGTGGGCGAGGCGCGCGAAGCCGTCTTCGCCGTGACGATTCCCGAACAGCGCGGCAGCTTCAAGCGCTTCTGCGGCCTCGTCGGCCCGCGCAACGTGACGGAGTTCATCTACCGCATCAGCGACGAGCGCGAAGCCCGGATCTTCGTCGGCGTGCAGATCGGCAACCGCAGCGAATCGGGCACGGTCGCGCGCACCTTCGAGGAACACGGTTTCCGTACGCTCGACCTGACCCACGACGAGCTGGCCAAGCAGCACGTGCGCCACCTGGTCGGCGGCAAGAGCCCGCTGGCCAACGACGAATTGCTGTACCGCTTCGAATTCCCGGAGCGCCCGGGCGCGCTGATGCGCTTCCTGGACAGCATGGCGCCGAACTGGAATATCTCGCTGTTCCACTACCGCAACCAGGGCGGCGACGTCGGCCGCATCCTCGTCGGCCTGCAGGTGCCGAGCGGAGAGATGGGCGAGTTCACGCAATTCCTGGCCACGCTGGGCTACCGGTATTGGGACGAGAGCGCGAATCCGGTCTACAAGCTGTTCTTGTAACGCAAGCTTGGTGGGCATGTGATGCCCACCCTTGTATCTTGATTGAGTTGGTGGTTAGCTACC
>CAUSCY010000032.1:0-65568 GCA_963529995.1 uncultured Massilia sp.
TCCAGTTTCTCAAATCCAATCCGAATGAACAACCTATTGAAACATCACATCTAGACCACCGGCGCGATGCCGAACGCCTGCGGCACCGCCACGCGCATGATCTCGATGAAGCGGCGCAGGCGCGCCGGGTAGAAGCGGGCCGGCGGGTAGATCAGCCAGATCGGCAGCGGCGGCGCCTGCCACTGCGGCACCAGCTGCACCAGGCGGCCGCTGTCCAGTTCCTCGCGCAGCGCCCAGGACGAGCCGAGCGCCACGCCGACCCCCATCACGGCCGCATTGCGCAGCGCGTAAAGATTGTCAGTGTACAGGCGCGGCCGGATTGCGAGCGTCGTCGTGCTGCTGTCCTGTGCATGGGTCAGGGTCACCTGGTCGCGATAAAAATTGCTGGCGGAGATCCAGGGCAGGGCGGGCAGGGCGTCCGGATGGTCCGGCACGGGATGGCCTTCGAGCAGACCGGGTGCCGCCACCACGATGCGCGGCACGTCGCCGAGGCGCAGCGCCACCATCTCGGGGGGCGGATCGTCGCCCACGCGGATCATGCAATCGATGCCCTGGCCGATCAGGTCGGGAACGCGGTCGTGCAGCGTCCACTCGACCGCCATGCGCGGATAGCGTTGCAGGTACTCGGCCAGCGGTGCGACCAGCTGCTGCTGGCCGAAGGCATGCGGGGCGACGACCCGCAGCAGTCCCACCGGCTCGTCGCCGGCGCCGCGGATCTCGCTCTCGAATGCCTGCCATCCGGCCAGCAATTCCTTGGCGCGCGCATAGCAGCGCATGCCGTCGTCGGTCAGCGTCATCGCGTGGGTGGAACGCTGCAGCAGGCGCACGCCCAGCGATTTCTCCAGGGCCTTCAGGCGACGGCTGACGGTCGGCTGCGTCGTCTCGAGCAGGCGCGCCGCCGCCGACAGGCTGCCGGCATCGACGATGCGGACGAAGGTCTCGACCAGCATCATACGGTCGGCGGATGATATTCCCGGGGAATTTTCCATGTTCATACGCTCATCGTATAACAGTTCTGCCCTCCACGTGGCTACCGCGCTGCAGCATGACTGCGCATAATGCGCCCCATCGAACAAGAAGGAGTGCAGCATGAACACCGCTACCACCACCATGCCGCGGCAGGCGACCCTGTCCGGCCCCCTCACATTCCTGCTCGCGGGCGGCACCGGCCTGTCCGTGGCAGCGCTGTACTACAGCCAGCCGACGCTGGGCGTGCTGGCCGGCGACCTGAACGCCGATGCGCGCGCGGTCGGCTGGATCCCGACGCTGACCCAGCTCGGCTACGCGCTGGGCCTGTTGCTGCTGGCGCCGCTGGGCGACCGCTTCGACCGCCGCAACATCATCGTGATCAAGGCCCTGGTACTGGCCGCCGCGCTGCTGCTGACGGGCTTCGCGCCGACGCTGGGCGTGCTGCTGGGCGCCAGCCTCCTGATCGGCCTGTTCGCCACCGTGGCCCAGGACATCGTCCCGGCCGCGGCGACGCTGGCCCCGCCCGAGCACCGCGGCAGGGCCGTCGGCACCGTGATGACGGGCCTGCTGCTGGGCATCCTGCTGTCGCGCGTCGTCAGCGGCTTCGTGGCCGAGCACTGGGGCTGGCGCGCCGTGTTCGTGGCGGCGTCGATCGGCGTCGTCGCGATGGCGGGGGTGATGGCGCGCTTCCTGCCCCACTTCGCTCCCACCAGCCAGGTCGGCTATCCGGCCCTGCTGCAGTCGCTCGCCGCGCTGTGGCGCCAGCACCGCAAGCTGCGCCTCGCCGCGCTGGCCCAGGGCCTGCTGTCGGTCGGCTTCTCCGCATTCTGGTCGACGCTGGCCGTGATGCTGCACGGCGCTCCGTTCCACCTCGGCTCGGCCGCGGCGGGTGCGTTCGGCCTGGCCGGCGCCGTGGGTGCACTGGCGGCACCGTTCGCCGGCCGCCTGGCCGACCGCCGCGGCGCCGAATGGGTGACGCGCGTCGCCGCCATCGTCACCGTCGGTTCGTTCGCCATCATGCTGGCCATGCCGGCGCTGTCCGCCCCCGTGCAATTGGCGCTGCTGGCGCTGGCCACCATCGGTTTCGACCTGGGCGTGCAGGCCAGCCTGATCGCGCACCAGACCATCGTGTTCGGCATCGCCCCCGAATCGCGCAGCCGCCTCAACGCGCTGTTGATGACGAGCGTGTTCGTCGGCATGGCGACGGGCGGCGCGCTCGGTGCCCAGGCGCTGGCCGCCTGGGGCTGGAATGGCGTGGTGCTGCTGGCGATTGTCGCCGCGCTAGGGGCCCTGGCGGTGCGGGTCAAGGCCGCGTCGGCCGGCTGAAGCTGGCGGGGCTGAAATTCAGGCTTTCGGTGCCGGCGGCGGACGCACCAGGCTCGCCAGCACCGACACCAGCAGGATCAGCCCGACCACGCCCAGCGCGATCCCGGTCGGGATCTTGTAGATGTCCAGCAGCAGCATCTTGGCACCGATGAAGACGAGGATGAACGCCAGTCCGTACTTCAGCAGGTGGAAGCGCTGCGCCATGTCGGCCAGCAGGAAGTACATGGCGCGCAGGCCCAGGATGGCGAAGATGTTCGAGGTGAACACGATGAACGGGTCGCCCGTCACGGCGAAGATGGCGGGGATCGAATCGACGGCGAAGATGACGTCCGTGACCTCCACCAGCACCAGCACGACGAACAGCGGCGTGGCGTAACGCACCCCGTTCTTGAACGTGAAGAAGTGGTGGCCGTGGTACTCGTCGGTGATCTTCATGTGGCCGCGCATCCAGCGCAGCACGCGGTTGTTGGCCAGGTCCGGCTCCTGGTCGGAGACGATCAGCATCTGCACCCCCGTGTAGAGCAGGAACAGGCCGAAGATGTAGAGGATCCAGTGGAATTGCGCCAGCAGCAGGGCGCCCACGTAGATCAGGACCGCGCGCAGCACGATCGCGCCCAGCACGCCGTACAGCAGCACGCGCTTCTGGAACATCGCGGGCACGGCGAAGAAGTTGAAGAGCGTGATCCAGACGAACACGTTGTCGACGGCCAGCGACTTCTCGATCAGGTAGCCGGTCAGGTATTCGAGCGCCTTCGTCTTCGCGATCTCCGGCCCCAGCGTGCCGTCCAGGTACCACCACAGCCAGCCGCCGAACGCCAGCGCGATCGAGATCCAGACCACCGACCACATGGCCGCCTCGCGCGTACTGACCTTGTGCTCGCCCTCGTGCTTGAGGACGAAGAAGTCGACCGCCAGCAACACGGCGACCAGGACGGTGAAGGACAGATAGAGCGTGGGCGTGCCGATGGTGTCGAGCATGGATCGTCTCCGGAGGCTTGCGACTGCGGACGGACGATCCGGCCGCGACTGTCGTGGAGCCGATTCTAGATCGTCATGCGGGACGGCGGCGCACCGTCGCGGCAACGCCTGGCACCATGGCCCGTCCGACGAGTGCCGTCACGCCCAGGCACAGGAGGGCGAGGACGACGAACATGGCGCCGGCGACGGGCGTCGGCTGCTGCATCAGCGGTTGGCCGAGCAGCGCCGAGCCGATCGCCGTGCCCAGCATCATCACGGGAAAGTGACCGAAGAAGGCGAGTGCGGCAGCCTGTCCGGCCGCGCTGCCGGCCATGCCGAGCGCAGCGTCGCGCAAGCCTTCGTGGGTCGCTTGCGCACGTTCCGGATACAGCGCCCAGGCGATGGCGGCGAACGCTAGCCCGGTCAGCAGGTACTTGGCGCCGACGAGCCACGTACCGAATGGCTGCGGCAACAGGTCCGTGTCGGCGCCGATGAAGCGCGACAGCAGCAGCGCGGCGACGAACAGGATGCCGCCCAGGGCCGGCGGCGGGCGCCGCACCTGCGCCGTCCCCAGCTCCACCACCGCGACGCCGGACAGCCAGATCGCCCACCACACCAGGAACTGCCAGGGCAGCAGCAAGACGGCGGCCGCCAGCAGCAGCGCCCGCGCCGTCACCCTGCTGCGCAGCACCAGCGCGAGCAGGACGAAGCTCCAGAACAGCCAGGAAAGCAGGTACAGCATGCCGTTGCTGCCGAAGGTGGGCACGACGAAGGGCTGCAGCATGAGCGCATTGCCCAGCAGAGCGGAATAGCTCAGCGTCAGTGTGCTGAATGCGGGGAAGGCCGTGTACAGCCCGGTGTCGTCGAACCAGCGGCTGCCCGCGAGGTCGCAGGCGGCGCCCAAGGCCAGCGCGGGCAGCAGGACGCGGTACAGCGAGGCAGCGTAGCGCAGCAGGGCGCCGCGGCTCGCGCCATCGGCAAGCGGGCCCGCGCGATGGCGGCGCAGTACCAGTCCGGCCAGGATGCCGTCGACGACGAAGAAGACTGCGAACGCTTCGTGACCGAGGCCGGTGAGGAAGTAGAAGGCCTTCGTCAGGCCGGTCCTGTCGTGCACGCCTTGGTAGTCGACGACGACCAGGAACCTGATGTGGTACAGCAACGCGACGATGGCGCTGGTCCAGCGCGAAACGAGGAGGAAGGTGACGAATCGGTCGCTCATGGAAGGCCTCGCCAGAGGGCCCGCGCCGGATGGAGCGTTTCACGAATTCACTATCTCTTCGGCACAGGTATTGATTTGAAAGAAGCATCTCCACCGATCACGTCGGCAAGTATTGATGAACTTCATCAGGCGCCATGTGAGTCGATGCTAGTGGCTGAGGTGTCGACAGGTTTGAGTTCGCTCATCCCAAGCACAGGTCCGGTGGCGTAGCCGATGGGATGAAGGGGCATTCGTCGCGGCCAGGCCACGGTCGCCGGCCTGCTGTGCGGTTCGCCACCGTGCGCGCGTGCATGGCATGATGGCGTCCTTGCCACCCTTGGAATCCGATGCGATGAAACCCCGTCTCGTTGCCGCCTCTGTCGTTCTGATCGGCTTTGCCTGCGCCTTGCCGGCCCGCGCCGCACCGGTGGTGCTGACGAAGCCGGGTGCAGATACGGTGGTCTCGCAGCTCAGCGAGACGGGCGACGGCAAGCTGTGCATCGTCGGCGTGACGGTCGGGCGGCGGGCGAGCGATCCCGAGCGCGGTGTCGTCGTGCTGTTCGACGTGGCCGCCAACCGGACGGTCTGGGAACGGACGGTCGAACCGCCGGACGGCGCCCACCGGGTCGCATTCAAGGCCTGCCATGCGGATGGAAAATCCCTCCTTCTCGCCGCCGAAGTCGTGCCGGCCGATGCGCTCGCCACGAAGGAGATGACGGTCCACGCCTACCGCTTCGACGACCGCGGCACGCTGCTGGCATCGAAGGAGATCGACACGGGCGCCTTGCGTTCCACCGTCTACGCCATCGATGCCGACGCCGACGGCGTCTCGGTGGCCGGGGCGGCGCGCGACGTCGCGGCGAAGACGACATCCAACGCGATCTTCTTCGCCAGGCTCGATCCCGGCTTGCAGAGAGCGTCCGTGACCCGGCTGCCGACCGGCGCCTACGAGCAGGGATCGGCCGCGCGGCTGGCCGGGAATACGTTGTATGTCGCAGGAAATTTTCTGCCAGCATCGCAGCCGGAAGGGGCGAAGACGGACGACTATGCCGCATCGAAGATCGTCGCCGGCAAGTACCGCTTCAGCGAGCGTCCGATCAAGCTCAAGAGCAATGGTGTAAGAGCGGCGATCTCGTCGGCCAACGACATCGTCCTGCTGGGCAGCGACGGCAAAACGACGCAGTTGGCGGCGATCGGCGCGGACGGCAAATCCAGGGAGGGCGTGCAGGTGCGCGGCACGTTCTGCTGGACCGACGGCATCAGCGCCGATGCCGCGACCGTCTATGCCGTCCGCACCGAATGCAGCGACCCCGAGACGCCCGCCGTGCTCACGGCCATCGACCGCCGGACGGGCACGGAGACGATCGTCAGCGGCATCGTCGGCGAACCCGTCGAGGTATTGGCACTGAAGAACGGGCTTGCCGTCGTCTCGCGGAAAAGCGATGGCACGCTGCTGCTGCAGACGGTGGCGAAGGGCGGCGATCCGGACGCGTGAAGGGCGGGCACGAAAAAAAACAGCGGACACACGGTCCGCTGTTTTTCATGGAATTCTGTGGTCGGGGTGAGAGGATTCGAACCTCCGGCCTCTACGTCCCGAACGTAGCGCTCTACCGGGCTAAGCTACACCCCGACGGTGGTAATGCTTTGAAGCAGCTGCTAACCCGAGGAGTGTCGCTTTGTATGCTGCAAACAAGATAAAACAAGAAACTGAGTGGTCGGGGTGAGAGGATTCGAACCTCCGGCCTCTACGTCCCGAACGTAGCGCTCTACCGGGCTAAGCTACACCCCGACTGTTCGAGACGTCGTTACCGAAATCTCGGGAAGGCATTACTATAGTTGCCTCAATGGTTCCTGTCAACAGCGAAGCTGCAGAGCTGGAGCAGGGCCTGCTTGTACTCCGTATCCGGCAGGTCGGCGATCGATGCGGCGGCGCGGCGGGCGGCGGCTTCCGCTTCGCGGCGCGTGAAATCCAGCGCGCCGCTGGAGGTGACGGCGGCCAGCACGGCGTCGAAATGGGTCTCGTCGCCCTGTTCGATGCAGCTGCGGATCAGTTCGCGCTGCTCCGGCGAGCCGTTTTCCATCACGTAGATCAGGGGCAGCGTCGGCTTGCCTTCGCGCAGGTCGTCGCCCACGTTCTTGCCGATCTCGGCGGCGTCGCCGGCATAGTCGAGCACGTCGTCGATGAGCTGGAAGGCCGTGCCCAGCGAGCGGCCGTATTCGCCGGCCGCCTCGATCTGGGCGTCGTTGGCGCCCGCCACCAGGGCGCCGAGCTGGGCGGCCGCCTCGAACAGCTTGGCCGTCTTCGAGCGGATCACGCGCAGATAGCTTTCCTGGGTCACGTCCGGGTCGTGCATGTTCAACAGCTGCAGCACCTCGCCCTCGGCGATGACGGTGGTGGCACGCGACAGGATCTGCATGATGCGCATGTCGTTCAGGCCGGTCATCATCTCGAACGAGCGCGAGTACAGGTAGTCGCCCACCAGCACCGAGGCCGCATTGCCGAACATGGCATTCGCGGTCTGGCGGCCGCGCCGCATCGAGGATTCATCGACGACGTCGTCGTGCAGCAGCGTGGCCGTGTGGATGAACTCGACCACGGCCGCCAGTTCGTGGTGACCCGCTCCCTTGTAGCCGTAGGCGTTCGCCAGCAGCAGTACCAGCACCGGACGGATCCGCTTGCCGCCGGCACTGATGATGTATTCGGCGATCTGGTTCACCAGGGCGACTTCCGATTGCAGGCGCTGGCGGATCACCGTATTCACGGCATCCATGTCGGCTGCGATCGTGCGGGTGAGGGGATTCTGTTGGACGTTGTGGGTGGCGGCGGACAAGGCGGACCTGCTTGACGTTGGATGCGGATGGGTTTTGTTGAGTCGAGATTATACGACATGCAAGCAAAAGGCGCCCCATCGACTTTCCACGCCCCGCAGGGCCGGCAGGGGCGTGCGCGGGGCCGTGTGCGACAAGCACAAGCGTTTTGACGCAACGCGCCAATTTATGTATAATCGTCTGTTCCCCGAACCCCTGGCTGTCCACTTCGCTGGATTCGTGGGAATTATTTATTAACAATCAATGAGGTTTCAATCATGTACGCGGTCATAAAAACCGGTGGCAAGCAATATAAAGTTGTCGCTGGCGAAAAACTCAAAGTAGAACAGATACCGGCAGACATTGGTTCCGAACTCACTATCGATCAGGTTCTCGCCGTTGGCGAGGGCGAGAGCATCAAGTTTGGTGCTCCGCTGGTGGAAGGTGCTTCGGTTCGCGTGACTGTTGTGTCGCACGGTCGTCACGACAAAGTGCGTATCTTCAAGATGCGTCGTCGTAAGCACTACCAGAAGCGTCAAGGCCATCGCCAGAACTACACCGAAATCCAAGTGGTTGCGATCAACGGCTAATTGCCGCGCGTCCCTCTTCAGTCATAACAAGGAGCATTTGAAATGGCACACAAAAAAGGCGGCGGCACTACGCGAAACGGCCGTGACTCAGAAAGCAAACGCCTCGGCGTGAAAGTCTACGGCGGCCAGTCGATCAACGCCGGCGGCATCATCATGCGTCAGCGCGGTACCACGATCCGTCCGGGTACCAACGTCGGCCTGGGCAAGGATCACACCCTGTTCGCCCTGGTCAACGGCACCGTGAAGTTCATCAAGCAAGGCGTCGGTTCGAAGCAGTACGTGACCGTCATCGCTGCTGAAGCAGCTGCTGCTTAATAAAGCATGCACGCGCCGCCTTCGGGCGGCGCATTCTTTGCAAGGCGCAAGCCTTCAATCGAAAGGCTCTGCCATCGGTAGGGCCTTTGTGTTTTGGGCGTCCAACGCCCACTTTTCCCAGTGGTCTCATCATGAAGTTTATCGACGAAGCACGCATCGAAGTCATCGGCGGCGATGGCGGCAACGGCTGCGCCTCTTTCCGCCGCGAAAAGTTCCGTCCGTTCGGCGGCCCCGATGGCGGCGACGGCGGCCGCGGTGGCTCGATCTGGGCGATCGCCGACCGCAACGTCAACACGCTGGTCGACTTCCGCTTCTCCAAGGTGCACACGGCGAAGAATGGCGAGCCGGGCCGCGGTTCCGACTGCTACGGCAAGGGCGCCGAGGACGTCTACCTGCGCATGCCGGTCGGCACGCTGATCATCGACGATAACAATGGCGAGATCATCGCCGACCTGACCGAGCACGAGCAGGTCGAGCTGCTGGCCAAGGGCGGCGAGGGCGGCTGGGGCAATATCCACTTCAAGACCTCGACCAACCGCGCGCCGCGCCAGAAGACCGAGGGCAAGGAAGGCGAACGCCGTTCCCTGCGCCTGGAGCTGAAGGTGCTGGCCGACGTGGGCCTGCTGGGCATGCCGAACGCCGGCAAGTCGACGTTCATCACGGCCGTCTCGAATGCGCGCCCGAAGATTGCCGACTACCCGTTCACGACCCTGCATCCGAACCTCGGTGTGGTGCGCGTCTCGCACGCGAAGAGCTTCGTGATCGCCGACATCCCGGGCCTGATCGAGGGCGCCGCCGAAGGCGCCGGCCTCGGCCACCAGTTCCTGCGCCACCTGAGCCGCACGGGCCTGCTGCTGCACATCGTCGACATCGCGCCGATGGATGGCAAGACCGACCCGGTCAAGGAAACCAAGGCGCTGGTCAAGGAACTCGAGAAGTACGACGCGGAGCTGGTCAACAAGCCGCGCTGGCTGGTACTGAACAAGCTGGACGTCGTGCCGGAAGACGAGCGCAAGAAGCTGGTCAAGGACTTCGTCAAGAAGATGGCCTGGAAGGGTCCCGTGTTCGAGATCTCGGCCCTGAACCGCGAAGGCTGCGAAGACCTGGTGCACGCGATCTACCAGCACCTGGAGAAGGAACGCCACGTCGAGCAGCGCTCCGAAGAAACCCAGATGACCGAGGAAGCGCGCGGCATCTCGTCCATCGACCCCGATGACCCACGTTTCAAGATCATCGAAGACTAAGTAAGTTGGCGATCCGTCCCGCTACCCGCTACCGCCTGCGCAGCCAGCTGCTGCAGGCGACGGCCACCGTCAGCTCGCTGGCCGCGCTGTCGGCGCTGCTCGATCCGGACCGGATCGCGGAGCGGTTCGGACTGTTCCTCGTCGGCGTGAACGGCTACAGCCAGTTCTACGCCATCTATGTCGGAGTGCGCCTCGCCACCGCGGTGCTCGCTCTGCTGGCTGCGAGGCGGGGCGACCAGCCCATCCTCGGCGACCTCACCGCACTGTTCATCCTGGCGCAGCCGCTCGGCCGCTTCGCCGCAGCCTTTGTCATCGGCCTGCCCCAGGGCGTATTGTTAGCCATCTGCGGGATCGAATTGCTGGTCGGCCTGGCGCTGCTGGCGTTGCGCCCGCCGGGGCGCCCGCTCCTGCAATGATTTCGCCATGACCGCACACTCCGACACCGCCATCCACTCCATCCTGCAGCAGGCCAACCGCATCATCGTCAAGGTCGGCTCCTCGCTCGTCACCAACGAAGGCCGCGGCCTCGACCATGCGGCCATCGCGAAATGGGCCGCTCAGATCGCCGCCCTGCGCAAGCTCGGCAAGGAAGTCGTGCTGGTGTCTTCCGGCGCCATCGCCGAAGGCATGCTGCGCCTCGGCTTTTCCGCGCGCCCGACCGACATCCACGAACTCCAGGCTTGCGCCGCCTGCGGCCAGATGGGCCTTGCCCAGATCTACGAAACGAGCTTCGCCACCCACGGCATCCGCACCGCCCAGGTGCTGCTGACGCACGCCGACCTGGCCGACCGCGAACGCTACCTGAACGCGCGCTCGACGCTCACGACGCTGCTGCGCCTGGACGTCGTCCCGATCATCAACGAGAACGACACGGTCGTTACCGACGAGATCAAGTTCGGCGATAACGACACGCTGGGCGCCCTGGTCGCCAACCTGATCGAGGCCGACGCCCTCGTCATCCTGACCGACCAGAAGGGCCTGTATTCGGCCGACCCGCGCAAGGATCCGGCGGCGACGCTGATCCAGCAAGCCCAGGCCGGCGACGCGGCGCTGGAAGCGATGGCCGGCGGCGCCGGCAGCAGCATCGGGCGCGGCGGCATGCTCACCAAGGTGCTGGCCGCCAAACGTGCGGCCCGCTCCGGCGCGCACACGACGATCGCCTGGGGCCGCGAAGACGAGGTACTGGTGCGCATGGCGCAGGGAGAAGCGATCGGCACCCAGCTGCTGGCCGCAACCGCACGCCTGACCGCGCGCCGCCAGTGGATGCACGACCATTTGCACACGGCGGGCGAACTGGTGCTCGACGCCGGCGCCGTGCACAAGCTGCAGCACGAGGGCAAGTCGCTGCTGCCGATCGGCGTCGTCACCGTCGGCGGCGAATTCGGCCGCGGCGCCCTGGTCGCCTGCCTCACCGAGGACGGCCGCGAAATCGCGCGCGGCCTGGCCAACTACTCCAGCAGCGAGACCCGGCGCATCATGCGCCACGCTTCCAGCGAGATCGAGGGCATCCTCGGCTACGTCGAGGCGCCCGAGCTGGTTCATCGCGACAATCTGATCCTGCTCTGACCTCCAGGTAGGGGGAGCGGCTCCGCTCCCGCTGCGGCCGCAGCAAAACGACGACAACTGCTTACAAAATGTCGTCATCGATTGCGGATGAAATCAACAGAATGACAGTATTGCTCAGGTATAATACTGAAGTTTTGCTATTAAATATTTCACATTGCTGAAGCGGACTCTGCGGTCCGCTTCGTCACTGTTTCCGCAGGAAATTGCCTTGAACACCGCTCCCCTGATCGTCGACCTCGACGGCACGTTGATTCATACCGACATGCTGCACGAATCCGCATTGCGGGTGACGCGCGACCGTCCGCTGGATGCGCTGCGCATTCCCTTATGGCTGATGCGCGGCAAGGCCGTGCTGAAGAACCAGCTGGCGAGCCGCAGCAGCTTCGATCCCTCGCTGCTGCCATATAACGAGAAGCTGCTGGACTGGCTCAAGGAAGAACGGGCCAATGGCCGCCGCATCGTGCTGTGCACGGCGTCCGACCGCGCCATCGCCGAAGCCGTGGCCGAGCATCTGGGGGTGTTCGACGAGGTGCTGGCCAGCGACGGCAGCATCAACCTGGCCGGCGACAACAAGGCCGAGGCGCTGGAGCGCCAGTACGGCCATGGCGGTTTCGACTACGTCGGCAATTCCAGCGCCGACCTGAAGGTATGGCGGCGCGCACGCAAGGCCGTCGTCGTCAACGGTGCGCGCGGCCTCGCGGGCAAGGCGGAGGCGCTGTGCGGCGTGGAGCGCGAGTTCCCGCCGCAGCGGCGCGGCTTTGCCGCCTGGCGCAAGGTATTGCGCGTGCACCAGTGGATGAAGAACCTGCTGCTGTTCGTACCGCTGCTGGCGGCGCACGAGGTGGCCGACATCGACGGCTGGCTGACGCTGGTGCTGGCCTTCATTTCGTTCAGCCTGTGCGCATCGACCGTGTACATCGCGAACGATCTGCTGGACCTGGAAAGCGACCGCGCCCACCCGCGCAAGCGCCTGCGCCCGTTCGCATCGGGCGCGGTGCCGGCCTGGCAGGGGGTGCTATTGGCGCCGTTGCTGTTCGCCGCCAGCCTGGCGCTGGGGGCCATGGTCGGCGGGACTTTCCTGCCGTGGCTGCTGTTCTATTTCGCGCTGACCTGCGTGTATTCCTGGGGCCTGAAGCGCGTCATCCTGCTCGACTGCATCACGCTGGCAATGCTGTACACGCTGCGCATCACGGCCGGCGCGGCCGCGCTGTTGTTGCCGCTGTCGTTCTGGCTGCTGGCATTCTCCGTGTTCCTGTTCCTGTCGCTGGCATTCGTGAAGCGCTATGCCGAACTGCAGACGCAGGCGCTGTCCGGCAAGAGCAAGGTGCACGGTCGCGGCTACTACACCACCGACGAGCCGCTGGTGCTGAACCTGGGCGTGACCGCCGGCTATGCATCCGCCGTGGTGCTGGCCCTGTACCTGAACACGGACAATGTGCTGATCCTGTACCGCTGGCCGGAAGCCGTGTGGGGCGCCGTCCCCGTGCTGCTGTTCTGGATCAGCTGGATCTGGATGCAGGCGCACCGCGGCCACATGCACGACGATCCCGTCGTCTTCGCCGTCAAGGACCGCGCCAGCCAGCTGGCCGGCCTCGCATTCGCCGCTGTCATGCTGGTCGGTGCGCTCGGGTGGCCATGGTAAAGGTGTCGTCGTGGGGCCGGCTGGATAGTCGCGACCACGAGCTGGTCGCGCTTGCCGATCGCGCCCAGGCGGCCGCACGGGTCGCGCGCGACGGCGCCGGCCTGGCGCAGGGCAATGCGCGCAGCTACGGCGACGTCTGCCTGAATCCGGACGGGCGCCTGTGGCGCATGACGGGCCTGGACCGCTTCATCGCCTTCGATCCCGAGACGGGCCGCCTGCGCTGCGAAGCGGGCGTGCTGCTGCGCGACATCCAGCGCATGAGCATCGCGCACGGCTGGCTGCTGCCGGTCACGCCCGGCACCCAGATGATCACGGTCGGCGGCGCCATCGCCAACGACGTGCATGGCAAGAACCACCACGTGCTGGGTACCTTCGGCGACCACGTGCTGGGCCTGGTCCTGGCGCGCACCGACGGCACCGTCATCGATTGCGGACCCGATCGCGAACCAGACTGGTTCGCCGCCACCGTCGGCGGCATGGGCCTGACCGGCGTGATCGTCGAAGCCGAGCTGCAGCTGCGCCGCGTGACCGGGCCCTGGCTCGTGACCGACACCGTCCCCTACCGCAACCTGGACGAATTCTTCCACCTGGCCGACGACTCCGAGGCCGGCTGGGAGCAGACGGTGTCGTGGGTCGACTGCCTGTCCGGTATCGGCCGCGGCCTGTTCTTCCGTGCCAACCGGGCCGACATCCCGGACCGCGCCGTGCGGGCGCCGGAACGCGCGCGCCGCATGCCTTTCGTGCCGCCCGTGTCGCTGGTCAACGGCTTGTCGTTGCGTGCGTTCAACGAAGCCTACTTCCAGGCGAATCGCCTGAAGGCCGGCTACGCCGTCGCCCATTTCGAGAAATACACCTACCCGCTCGACAACCTGCACGACTGGAACCGCATGTACGGTCCGCGCGGCTTCTACCAGTACCAGAGCGTGGTACCGCGCGAGTTCGGACGCGAGGCCGTGCAGGGCATGCTGGCGGCGATCAAGGAAGCAGGGCAGGGCTCCTTCCTGGCCGTGCTGAAGACCTTCGGCGCGCGCAAGAACGTGGGCATGATGAGCTTCCCCCGTCCGGGCGTCACGCTGGCGCTCGACTTCCCCAACCGCGGCGAGGTGACCGCGGCCCTGTTCGAACGGCTCGACGCCATCGTGCGCGCGGCCGGCGGCCGGATCTATGCCGCCAAGGATGCGCGCATGCCGCGCGACCTGTTCGAAGCGGGCTATCCGCGCCTCGCCGAATTCTTGCAATACCGCGACCCGGGCATCAGCTCGTCGATGTCGCGCCGTCTGATAGGAAGCTGATATGCCGGACACCCTACAACGCATCGTCATCGTCGGTGCAACGTCTTCCATCGCCGAGCATTGCGCGCGCCTGTGGGTCGCGGGCCGCGCGGTCGCGCTGACCCTGGTCGGGCGCGATGCCGGCCGCCTCGAGCGCGTCGCCGCCGACCTGCGCGTGCGCAGTCCCCGCTCGACCGTCGAGGTGCGCACGGTCGACTTTTCCGATCCCGCTGCGATCGCCGCGCTGGCCGATGCCGTCGCGGCGGACGGCCTGCCGCAGCAGGTGCTGATCGCGCATGGTTCGCTGCCCGACCAGGCGGCCTGCCAGCGCGACCTCGGCGCCGCCTTTGAGGCGCTCGACGTCAATGGCGTGTCGCCGGTGCTGTTTGCCGAAGCCTTCGCCGGCCGCATGGAGAGCGCGGGAGGCGTGATCACCGTCATCGGTTCCGTCGCCGGCGATCGCGGACGCCGCTCGAACTACGTGTACGGCGCGGCCAAGGGCCTCGTCACGCGCTACGTGCAGGGCCTGCAGCACCGCCTGGCCGGCAGCAACAGCCCGCTCAAGGTGGTGCTGGTCAAGCCGGGTCCGACGGCGACGCCGATGACGGCGCACCTGCCGCAGCGCGGCCTGGCGCCGGTGGAAGACGTGGCGCGCCTGATCGTGGACGGTTCGGCAGCCGGCAAGCCGGTCGTGTACGCGCCCGGCAAATGGGCCGTAATCATGATGGTGATCCGCCACCTGCCTGCCTTCGTCTTCAATAAAATGAACATCTGATCATGCTCGATAACCAACGTACGCAACGTTACCTGACTTACCTGCTGCTGTTCGTGCTGCTTGCCGCCGTCCTGGTCGGTACCAACTGGCACATGATTAGCGTAGCCGGCTACGAAACCGCCGACTTTGCCGCTAACAGCCTGCTGATCCAGGATGCCAAGCACCTGAAGCTCATCTACGGCCATTATTCGCGAGTGGGATTCAATCACCCGGGCCCCGTGATTCTCTACGTGCAAGCCTTCGGCGAATTGCTGTTCCACGATTGGCTGCACGTCGTGCCCCAGCCGTTCGCCGGACAACTGGTTGCCGCGCTTCTGTACAACGCGGCCTGGGCGGTCGTCGTGTTTGCGCTCGTCCAGCGCATGGCGGGAGCACTGCAGGCGCTGCTGTTCGTCGCCGTATTCGCGCTGGTGACCCTGCTGATCGATCCGGCTATCTGGACCGGCATCTGGTTTCCGCACCAGTACGTGATCCCGTATGCGGCGATGCTGCTGGCGATCGCGCCGCTCGCCTATGGCCGCACCGATACGCTCAAGGCGCTTGCAGTCAGCAGCGGCTTCCTGCTCAACGGCCACGCTTCCTTCATCCCGATGCTGGGCGTGGTGCTGATCGTGATGCTGGCATTTAACTGGGGCGTCTCCCGCAAGGATCCGGCACTGCGCATCTTGTCGAAGGGCTGGCTGTCCACCCATCGCCGCGCCATCCTGGTCGCCGTCGGCATCCTGTTCCTGTTCCTGGTGCCGCTCTTGATCGCGACCGTCAAGGACTTTCCCGGTCCCTTGGCGGACTACGTAAAGTTCGGCAAGCAGAACAAGGGCAATGCGTTCATGGATGCGGTCAGGTTCGTGCTGGTGTTCTGGGGAACCGGCAAGATGCTGACGGCCGGATTGCTGCTGGCGGCCGTGCTGGCCGTATTGCTGGTGGTGAGCCGACCCGCATCGCCGGCGCCGGCGCCGTTTGCGCCGCTGGATTTCACGCGCGCTGCGCGCGCGCTCGGCCTGGCATTCGTCGCCGCGACGATCGCTCTGCTGTACTACGCCAAGTCGGGCGTCGATGACCTCCAGCAGTTCTACGTCGCCTTCTTCTATTATTCCGTGCCGGCCATGAGCGCCGCGCTGGTGGCGCTGTTCCTGTGCCGCGTGTTTCCTGCAAATGTGCGGAATGTGTTGGCTGGCCTCGTTGCGGTGGCGGTGTTCGCTTTCTCGTGGACGCGGATCCAGGAGCCGGTCTATACCTACAACTACCATCAGCCCGGCGCGGCCGAATTGTACGAACGCCTGCGCCAGCTGCCCGGCAGCGGCCGCATCGTGCTCGACCTGGAACAAAACCCGCGCACCTGGGGCATCGTCTGGGGCGGTACGCTTGCGCTGCAAGCTTACGCAAAGCGCCAGCATGACGACCTGGTCTGCATCAACCTGAACTGGCACATCTCCAATACGCGTCCGGCCCAGTGCCGTCCGGAGGAGGTAGCAGCGAACCGCCGCTACGAAGTCGGCGAGGCGCTCGACGTGGCGCGCGGCGAGGCCGACATCGAGGCGCAGGACATGGGGCTGTACCGCTACGGCGCCCCGCACCGGCCTTTGTCCTACGTCACCGTCCGCGAACAGCGCGAGTACTTCAGGGGCATCCTGACCAAGGGCTGGTCGGTACTGGAAGGCGACTTCGTGTGGACCGAAGGACCGATCGCGCGGATCGACCTTCCTGCCGATCCAGCGCGCGGACGGATGCTGACGTTGGACCTGGGCAGCTTCATTCCTCTGTCGACACTGAGCCAGCGTGCACAGGTCTTCGTCGATGGCCGCCCGGCTGGCACCATGGAATGGCGCTATAGCTATCCGCGGCGCCGCCTCCCGGTCGACCTGGGCCCCGATCCGGGCGCCGCGAAGCGCATCGAGCTGAAGATCGAAAAGCCGCTCGTGCCCAAACAGTACGGCATCAACGATGATGCGCGAGCTCTCGGCTTGTCACTGTACGGCATCAAATGGAATTGATCATGAGCGGGCTGTATCGGGGACGCGTCCTGTCCGGCGCTGCGGGTGCCGCGTGATCAAGCGCTTCGCGTCCAGCTTTGCTTCGCGCCAGTTCCTGGCATTCCTGCTGACGGGAGGCTTTGCCGCAAGCGTCAATTTCGGCACGCGCATCCTGTATAACCTCGTGATGCCGTTCTCGGCCGCCATCATCTGCGCCTACGTTACCGGCATGGTGACGGCGTTCGTCCTGAACCGGCTGTTCGTGTTCCGCGACAGTACCCAGGCGACGCATCAGATGGTCGTCTGGTTCGTCCTGGTGAACGTGGTCGCCGTGGCCCAGACCTGGACGGTCAGCATGCTCATGCTCAAGTGGGGGCTGCCGGCGCTGGGCGTGACCGACTTCACGCACGAGATTGCGCACGCCGTCGGCATCGTGGTGCCCGTCTTCAGCAGCTACCTCGGGCACAAGCATTTCAGTTTTCGCTGAAGGTCCGTCAATGGACAGCAAGAAGGGCGCCGCGGCGCCCTTTTTTGTCGGCTAGGCGTTCGCCGGCACCGGCGTCTTGTCCTTGAACTCGCACACGTCGACGATCAGGCAATTCCAGCACTTGGGCTTACGCGCCACGCAGGTATAGCGGCCGTGCAGGATCAGCCAGTGGTGGGCGTCGTGCAGGAAATCCTTGGGCACGAACTTCAGCAGCTTCTGCTCGACGATGTCGACGTTCTTGCCGGGCGCGATCTTCGTGCGGTTGGACACGCGGAAGATGTGCGTGTCCACCGCCATCGTCGGTTCGCCGAAGGCGGTATTGAGCACCACGTTGGCGGTCTTGCGGCCCACGCCGGGCAGGGCTTCGAGCGCCTCGCGCGAAGGCGGCACCTCGCCGCCGTACTGGTTCACCAGGATCTCGCAGGTGGCGATGACGTTCTTGGCCTTGGTGTTGTACAGGCCGATCGTCGAGATGTAGGTCTTCAGTTCGTCGATGCCGAGGTCGAGGATCGCCTGCGGCGTGTTCGCGACCGGATACAGCTTGCGCGTGGCCTTGTTGACGCCGACGTCGGTCGACTGGGCCGACAGCAGCACGGCGATCAACAGTTCGAACGGCGTCGTGTACTCGAGTTCCGTGGTCGGATGGGGATTGGCGTCGCGAAAGCGGGTGAAGATCTCGAGGCGTTTGGCGGGGTTCATCGTGGGGTTCAGCGGTTTACTGTTCGTCGTTTTTCTTCGCCGGCGGCGCGGCGGCCGCGGCCTTCTGCTTCGCGCGCTCCATGGCGGCGGCGATGATCGCGCGCTTGCGTTCCTTTTCCGCCAGTTCTTCCGGCGTATTGGTTTCCTCGGCCGTCACGGCGCGCATCTTCTCGACGGCCTTGGCGGCCAGGCGCGCGTCGTTCTCTTCCTTTTCGCGCTGCAGGCGCGCCGTGCGGAAGTCGTGGCGCGTACGCGCCGCATCGGCCTGTTCCTGCGACCAGGCGGCCCAGCCGGTCGGCTCGTGCGCCGGGTCGTCCGTGCGCGGGACCATGGCGATGCAGTCGACCGGGCAGGGCGCCACGCACAGGTCGCAGCCGGTGCACAGGCTCGGCAGGATGGTGTGCATCTGCTTGGCCGCACCGAGGATGGCGTCGACGGGGCAGGCCTGGATGCACAGCGTGCAGCCGATGCACAGCGCCTCGTCGATGAAGGCGACGGGACGCGGGCGCTCGATGCCATTGGCCGGATTGATCGGAATGATCTTCCTGCCCGTGACGGCGGCCAGGCGCGCGACGCCCTCGATGCCGCCCGGCGGGCACTGGTTGATCTCGGCCTCGCCGCGCGCGATCGCTTCCGCATAGGGGCGGCATGCGGGATAGCCGCACTTGGTGCACTGGGTCTGCGGCAGCAGGTCTTCGATCTGGTCGGCGAGCGTCTTGGTCACGGCAATGCAACGGCGAAACTGGATAAACCGTCATTATCCGCTAAAAGCCGGCAGCCGTCGAAAAGCAGCGCTGTCACATCTTGATACGAAAACGGCAGGTGCGAGGCGTGCTTCGGTGAGGCAGCGCACGAAGCAATGGAAGGGCTCGGTGGTCTACTGGAGTCAACGTATGGAACAAGGAAGAATGCCATGAACAACAAGAAGATGATCGTATCGACGCTGATGGTCGCGCTGCTGGGCGCGGGCGCATCGAGCTTTGCCCAGGACCGCTACCACGGCGACCGCGACCGCGATCGTCACGAGCAGCGCGACGACCGCCGCGATCACCGCGATGAGCGCCGCGACCACCGTGACGACCGCTATGCGCGCCAAGACCGCCGCCACGACGGCGCCGGCCCGGACCGCAATTTCCACCGCGGCGGGCGCCTGCCGGACCGGTATCGCCATAACCAGTACGTGGTGAACGACTGGCGCGGTCACCACCTGCGCCAGCCGCCGCGCGGCTATCACTGGGTGCAGACGGGCAGCGACTATGTGCTGGCGGCCATTGCCACCGGCGTCATTGCGGACCTGATCATCAATCACTGAATCAGTCACTGCGCCGAGGGCTGCCCGCGAGGGGCGGCCCCGGCAGGTGAGCACGGTTTCGCTTCCGCGGGGGGAGGCGGCGTGGACGGCCTGCTTCGGTTTCGAGGCGGGCCGTTTGCGTTTGTGATCGGTTAAAAAAATTAGGCCCCTGCGAAGGCAGGGGCCTGATATGGCAAGCGAACCGATTACGGGTGCTTGCGGATGAACTCGCCGATCATCGGGCAAATGATCTCGCGCCAGCGGCGGCCCGAGAAGATGCCGTAGTGGCCGCATTTCGGCGCCGTGAACTGCTGGTGCAGCTCGGCCGGGATCTTGCTGCACAACTCATGCGCCGCATGCGTCTGACCCAGGCCGGAGATATCGTCCAGTTCGCCTTCGATGGTGAACAGCGCGACGTTCTCGATGTCCTGCGGACGCACCAGCTGGCCGCCCACTTCCCAGGTGCCCTTGGGCAGGCGCGATTCCTGGAACACGGTCTTGATGGTCTCGAGGTAGTACTCGGCCGGCATGTCGAGCACGGCGTTGTATTCGTCGTAGAACTTGCGGTGCGCCTCGGCCGAGTCGTCGTCGCCGCGCACCAGGTGCTGGTAGAACTCGCGGTGCGACTGGGCGTGGCGGCCCGGGTTCATGGCGATGAAGCCGGCATGCTGCAGGAAGCCCGGATAGACCTTGCGCCCGACGCCCGGGTAATTGCCCGGCACGGCATAGATCACGGTGTTCTCGAACCACGAGAACGGCTTCTCGGTGGCCAGGTCGTTGACGGCCGTCGGCGACTTGCGCGGGTCGATCGGGCCGCCCATCATGATCATCGACTTGGGCAGCTTCGGATCCTTGTTGGTCGCCATCAGCGAGATGGCGGCCAGCACCGGCACGGTCGGCTGGCACACGGAAATCACGTGCACGTCCGGGCCCAGGTGGCGGATGAAGTCCTGGACGTAATAGACGTAGTCGTCGAGGTGGAAGGGGCCGTCGGACAACGGCACCATGCGGGCGTCGACCCAGTCGGTGATGTAGACGTCCTGGTTCGGCAGCAGGGCGCGCACGGTGTCGCGCAGCAGCGTCGCGTGGTGGCCCGACAGCGGCGCCACGACGAGGACGGTCGGCTGCTCGAGCGCCGCGAACTCGGTGTCGCTCATGTCCTTCTTGAAATGGAGCAGCTTGCAGAACGGCTTGCTGACGACCGTGTGCTCCATGATGCCGACTTCCTGTCCATTGATGGTGGTCGAGTCCAGGCCGAAAGCAGGTTTCTCATAGTCCTTGCCGAGGCGGTACATCAGCTCGTAGCCGGCAGCGATACGCTGCGAGAACGGGGTGTGCGCGAACGGCGAAACTGGGTTCGAAAACAGTTTGGCAGAGGCATCGGCCCACTGCATCAGTGGGTTCAGGAAGGAGCGTTGCATCTCGTGCAGTTGATAAAGCATAATTTTTTTCCTTCTTGACTCTGTGCGCAATTGCAAACGTCTGCGCAACGTGGTAATGCATTATAGGCTTAATCAGCTTGGCGTGGGGCAACATCAAGCTGGTGTCGCAAACTGACAATAGTGCAATGCAACATATGTATCACACTTCGTGCGGAGCGGTTCGTTAAGTGCACTACATAAGAAAAACGCCCCGCAAGGCGGGGCGTTTTTCGTGGGTGCCGTGTTACGGAACGGCAAGCTGGTCGGTCGCGAATCGACCGAACGGCATCAGTCGAACTGCGGGGTTTCGACGCCCAGGATCTTGTGCAGTTTCGGCGAGGTCGTCGTGTACTGCATGTGGATCTTCTTGTCCGGGAAGATGTACGGCGCGGCGCCGAAGGCGGCCAGTGCGGCTTCATGGAAGCCCGACAGGATCAGCTTCTTCTTGCCCGGGTAGGTGTTGATGTCGCCCACGGCGAAGATGCCGGGGACGTTGGTCTCGAACTTCTCGGTATCCATGACCTTCAGCTGGCGGCGCTCGATGTCCAGGCCCCATTCGGCGATCGGACCCAGCTTCGGCGACAGGCCGAAGAACACCATCAGCATGTCCAGCGGCACGCGGCGGGTCACGCCGTCGGCGCCGGTCACTTTCACTTCGGACAGCGTGCCGTCCTTTTCGTCGAAGCCCGTCACCTGGCCGGTGATCAGCTGCATCTCGTATTCGTCGCACAGCTGCTTCATCTTGGCGACCGAAGCGGGCGCGGCGCGGAAATCTTCGCGGCGGTGCACCAGCACGACGGACTCGGCCTTGCCGACGAAGTTCAGCGCCCAGTCCAGCGCGGAGTCGCCGCCGCCGCAGATGACCAGGTTCTTGCCTTCGAACAGGCTCGGATCCTTGACGCGGTAGAACAGCTGGCTGTTCTCGAACTTCTCGATGCCGTCGACCTTGATCGTGCGCGCCTGGAACGAGCCGACGCCCGCGGCGATGAAGATGGTCTTGGTGATGAACTGGGTGCCGGTCGAGGTCTCGACGTTGAAGCGCTGGTCTTCGCGGCGCTGCACGGTCGTCACTTCCTGGCCCAGGTGGAACGTCGGCTCGAACGGCTCGATCTGCTTGAGCAGGTTGTCGGTCAGTTCCTGGCCCGTGCAGACGGGCACGGCGGGGATGTCGTAGATCGGCTTGTCCGGGTACAGTTCCACGCATTGGCCGCCGACGGCCGGCAGCGAATCGATCACGTGGGCTTTGATCTCCAGCAGGCCCAGCTCGAATACCTGGAACAGGCCGACCGGGCCCGCACCGATGATCACGGCATCGGCTTCGATGGCGCCGGCAAAGGAGCTGTTGGGAGCGATGGTGCCCGCTTCGGGATTGGCACTGATTGTCATGCTTCTTACTTCCTGTTGATTTGTATTGGGGGGCGAGGGCGGCCAGTGTGCCATGAATGGCGCATGTTTGCTGGGGCTGGCGGCGCAAAACCCTTTATCAATCAGGGTCTTGCGTGCATGCCTGGATGGTCGGAGGGATCAGCGGGCCAGTTGGTCCAGCTTTTCCTTGACGTCCTTCCACTCTTCCGCGTCGGGCAGGGCGGGCTTGGTCTTGGTGATCGACGGCCAGTTGCGCGACAGGTCGGCGTTGATCTTGATGAATTGCTGCTGGTCCGACGGCACGTCCTCTTCCGCATAGATGGCATTCACCGGGCACTCGGCCACGCAGACGGCGCAATCGATGCACTCGTCCGGGTCGATGGCGAGGAAGTTCGGGCCTTCCCGGAAACAATCTACCGGGCATACATCCACGCAATCGGTATAGCGACAACGGATGCACGATTCGGTGACAACGTGGGTCATAACAGTCCTATCAATCAGAGTGGGGGCGGCGGCGAATGCGCGCGAGAAGGCTCGCCGGACGCGGCAAAGCACTGTATTTTAGGGCAATTCTGCTTCTACGACAAATCGGACTTATACACAATACACATAAGCAAATGTGTTCAGTCCGCAACGCATTATCGCTGCAGAAGGGGTTCAGGCGGCGCCGCGCAGGTGGTCCAGCAGGGCTTGCCAGGCGGGGCCGGGCGGCAGGTCGTCTTCCGCCACCGTCACGGTGCGGCAGCGCCGGCCGTCGTCGGCCGTGATTTCCCAGCGCCGCAGGTCGGCGCCGACGGGGCAGGCGGGCGCCGGCCCGAAGAAGTCGAGGCGATCGAGCAGCGCCTCGACGGCCTTGCCGTCGGCATGGCAGCCCGTGTCCAGCGCGAAGGATTCCGCGCCGCCGGCGAAGCCGCCGCTGGCCGTGGCCGTGATCTTCATCGTCATGTTCCCCTGCCGGCGCTCGCGGCGGGCAGCACCTCGTCGCCGACCACGGCCGCCGCAACGGTGACGCCGGCGACGGCTGCGACCGCGACGCCGGCCGGGCCCGTGCGGCCGTGCTCCAGGCACCAGCGCGCCAGCGCCTGCGCTTCGCGGTCCAGCAGGCGTTCGACGTCGTAGTACTCGGCCAGGTTCATCGTGCCGCAGCAGGCGCGGCGGTCCTGGCGCGCGCCGGGGGCGTCGCAGACCAGCGGCGCGAAGCGCTGCATGTGCTCGCTGCCGGGCGCGCCGGCGGCCGCCAGTGCGGGGGAGGCGGCCGGCGTTCCGGCATCGGACGCGCCGGCCACGTCCAGCACCTCGCGCTGGCCGAAGCGGTCCTGGATGAAGCCCAGGTAGGCCTGTGGCTTGCCGTCTTCCCGCGCCAGCCGCAGCATTTCGTTGGCCACGTCGGCATAGGTGGCGGCCGTGTCGGGCGCGGCGATCAGCGCGCGCAGCACCAGGCCGCGCAGCCAGCCGGCCGTCCGGTGCAGCACGCCGGCGCAATCCTCCAGCTCCGGATGCCGTTCGAAGGCGAACGCGTCCGCAAGAATGTCGTACACGGCACCCGTGAATACCTGCGACAGCGCATGGACTTCGGTGCCGGCCTCGGACAGCGTCAGGTCGTTGTCGGCATTGCGCAGTCCCGTGGTACTGCCCAGCGCCAGGCCGAACTGCTCGGCGATGTCGGCCAGGAAGGTCTTGTCGTGCAGGTGCGCCTTGGTCTGGGCCACCACGGCCTCGCATTGGTCGAGCTGGGACAGCGCCAGGAAGATCGCGGTCAGGTCGCCGAAGGCCTCGTGCAGGCCGCCGGTCTGGGGCGGATTGTCGGCCAGCAGCCATTGCGGCTTGAGGCCGTCCAGCACGGCGTGGCCCGTCTCGTGGGCGACGATGTCGAACGAGCGGCACGTATACACGCGCGCGCCGTCGCCGCTCGGGACGAAGTCGCCGAACTTCAGGCAGCCCTGCGAGCGGCTGTAGAAGGCGTTCATCACGTTCGGCAGGCCGTAGGGGTAGACCTGCAGCGGCGTCGTGTCGGTGCTGCTGTTCCACTGCCAGGGCAGCGGCATGGCGGCGCCGGCCGAGGACAGGGCGCGCTGGTACATGGTCAGCGTCTGGCGCACGACGGCGAAGGTGTGCACGGCATCGAACTGGGGCGTGTCGGGCATGGTGACGAAGTCGCCGAAGGCATTCGGCTCGACCGGGACATTGTCCGTCCCGGCGATCTCGATGCGGGCATCGCGCGGGCCGGCCAGCACCACGCCCGGCAGGAAGGCCTTGCGCGTGCCGATCTCGGACACCAACGGATCCTGCTTCCACATCAGCACGCGCGCCCCGAACGCATAGGGCAGCGGCACGTCGCCGGACCCGTCGTCGGGAGGCGCGGGCTCGGGCGATCCCGCCAGGCGCGGGCGGCCGGGCTGGTCGAGCAGTTGCGCAGCCTTGCGGTGCTGGCGGTAGGGCGCGCTGGGCGTGGGGATGAAGCCGACCGGCGGCAAGGTGGACGATTCCATGGGTTCTCCTCGATGGCGGCCGCGGGGAGCGGCTTTGAGGGAATGGTCGCCGCTTGCCCTGGAGAAGCATTGAGGTTAGTCAATTGACCATTCTCTAGGGTCAAGACTGGCCTTTGGCGGGCCGAGGTGGCATCATGGCGAGCTTTTGCGCTAGCTCAATACTCAGAAGAAGGAAAGCCAATGGCCGACATCAGCATCACCCAGAAACATTCGCTCACCCAGCCGGCGGCGCGCGCGGCGGCCCAGAAGGTGGCGGACAAGCTGGCCAGCGACTATGGATTGGCGTGCCGGTGGGACGGCGACGTGCTGCGCTTCGAGCGCAGCGGCGTGGAGGGTATGCTCGCGCTGGAGCAGAGCCAGGCCGCCTTGCGCATCAAGCTGGGATTCATGATGAGCGCTTTCGCACCGGCCATCGAGCAGAAGGTGACGGAAAGCATGCGCAAGACCTTCGCGGCCTGACGCGACCGCGATGGAACGGCGGGCGCTTACGCGTCCTTCAGTTCCTCGATCAGGTCGACGTACTGCTGCATCGCGTCGTCCTGCGACGTGCCCTGCAGCGCGGCCCAGGCGTCGTACTTGGCGCGGCCGATCATGTCGGTGAAGCCCGGGCGCTCGCCCGTCACGTCGCCGTTCGCGCCCTGCTTGTACAGCGCATAGATCTTCAGCAGGGTCATGTTGTCCGGGCGTTCCGGCAGGTTCTTCGAATCGATCTGGGCCTGGGCGAACTGCTCTTGCAAACTCATGGTGACTCCTTCAATGATGTGCGGTGTTCGGGATGCCTTAGTGGCAACACTTGGCGCATCTTAGCGCATCGTACGCGCAATGGAGTCAATTTTAGAGGGATCGTTCAGGTGGGTGGTGGGCACATGGTGCCCACCCTACGGACGGGATCGCGTGTGCGATTGTCCTGTTATTTGTCGTCGTCGCTGCGGAACGGATAGGTGGCGACATTGACGGCACCCTTGCCGACCGCCACGCCGGCGCCGACGGCCGTCGAGGCGACGGAGACGCCGGTGCCGATCACGGCGCTGCCGACGGAGATGGCCGTGCAGCCGCCGAGGGCGGCGGCGCAGAAGGCGGCAAGCAGGATGCGGATCATTTAAACGCCCAGCAGCTCGACGTCGAAGATCAGGGTCGCGTTCGGCGGAATCACGCCGCCGGCGCCGCGTGCGCCGTAGCCCAGGCTGGCCGGAATGATCAGGCGGCGCGCACCGCCCACCTTCATGCCCTGCACGCCTTCGTCCCAGCCGCGGATCACGTGGCCAGCGCCCAGCGGGAACTGGAACGGGTCGTTGCGGTCTTTGCTCGAATCGAACTTGGCGCCGGCGCTGCCGTCGTCGTTCTGCAGCCAGCCGGTGTAGTGCACGGTGACGTAGCTGCCGGCCTTGGCTTCGGCGCCGTCGCCGACGACGGTGTCTTCGTACTGCAGGCCGGAATTCGTGGTGATGGTGGACATGGGATTCCCTTCTTGTTCAAAGTGAAGGGCGATTGTAGTGCATGGCCTGTCAAAGCGCTATTGACGCCTTGGCCACTGTGTTGCGGCGGCGCGCCGAAACCATCTTATTCCTGCTCCTTGCACAGCGAAGGGCTAAGGTTTCCCCGTAGAATAAGGGTTTTCCTCCTTCCGGGTCCATCCTGCCATGCTGCGCCGCTTCAGTAAGCTCATCCTCTCCGGTCTCTGCCTCGCATCCGCCGTCCAGGCCGCCCACGCGAACGTGGTCGTGGTGCTGAATTCGCGCGACGCCACCATCCAGCTGATCGACCAGGCGACCGGCGCCGATGCCGGCACGCTCCCGGTCGGCAAGGAGCCGCACCACCTGATGGCCACGCCGGACAACAAGTCCGTGATCGTCGCCAGCTCGATGGGCAACGAGCTGATCTTCCTGGACTCGAAGACGGGCAAGGTCCAGCGCCGCCTGACCGACGTGCTCGACCCGTACCAGATCGGCTTCTCGCCGGACCAGAAATGGTTCGTCTCGGCCTCGCTGCGCCTGGACCGCGTCGACGTCTACAAGTACGACGGCAGCAACCTCCTGCTCAGCAAGCGCCTGCCGCTGGCGCGCATGCCCAGCCACATCGCCTTCGACGCGGCCAGCACGATGGCCTTCGTGACCCAGCAAGGCAGCGACCAGGTCAGCGGCATCGACCTGAAGACCCAGACCGTCAAGTGGACCATCCCGGTCGGCAAGCTCCCGGCCGGCATCTCCATGACCCCGGACGACAAATACCTCCTCGTCGGCATCATGGGCAGCGACTACGTCGAGGTGATCGACTGGCGCACCCAGAAGACCGTCAAGCGCATCAAGACGGGCAACGGCGCCCACAACTTCCGCGCGCTGGGCGACCGCCGCCACATCTTCGTGTCGAACCGCGTGCAGAACTCGATCAACATCATCGACCAGAGCACGCTGCAGAACGTCGGCATGATTCCGGTGCCGGGCGGTCCGGACTGCATGGAGCTGTCGGCCGACGGCAAGACCCTGTGGGTGACCCAGCGTTGGATCAAGAAGGTGGCCGTGATCGACGTCGCCAGCCGCAAGGTGATCAAGCAGATCCCGGTCGGCCGCTCGCCGCACGGCGTGTTCTTCGCCAACGCGGCGCCGAGGATGTGATGCGTCCGCGGCCCGCACGGGCCGCGGCGGCGCTGCTGCTGGCGGCCTCGATCCTTCCTGCTCACGCTGCGGATGCCTGCAGGGGCACGATCTATCTCACCTTCGACACGGGCAGCCAGTCGCAGGCCGCGCTGATCGCCGACACGCTCAAGCGCCACCACGTCAAGGCGACCTTCTTCCTCGCCAACGAAAAGACGGTGCGCGGCGACTGGTCGCTCGACCCGTCCTGGGGCGACTACTGGAAGGCGCGCGTGGCCGAGGGCCATGCCTTCGGCACCCACACCTTCGACCACGTCTACTGGCGCGGCGACGGCAAGGACGGCGGCATCCGCGTGCGCCCGCAGTTCGGCGCGCAGGCCGGCAAGACCACGACCTGGAGCGCCGCGCAGTACTGCGACGAGCTGCGCCGCGTCGACACCCGCTTCGCCGAACTGACGGGCCGCCACATCGACCCGCTGTTCCGCGCGCCGGGCGGCCATACCTCGCCCAACGTGCTGGCCGCCGCGCGCAGCTGCGGCTACCGCCACGCGGGCTGGGCGCCGGCAGGGTTCTCGGGCGACGAGACGTCGAGCGACGCCTACCCGAATGCCGTGCTGTTGAAACGGGTGCTGTCCGGCCTGAAGGATGGCGACATCTTCATGGCCCATATGGGCATCTGGTCGCGCAAGGATCCGTGGATGCCGGCCAACCTGGAGCCACTGATCGCCGGTCTCGCGCAGAAAGGCTTCTGTTTCGCTACACTGCGCGAGCATCCGGCCTACCGCGCAAGCGGCAAGCCGTAACTGACTCTTTATTTTTCGACAGCACATGATCCAGCATTTTCTCGATTGGTTCGCCTTCCTCCAGGGATGGTTGTTCGAATCCGTGGTCGAGCCTTTCCTGTTCTATACCGGCATGGGGGAATACACCGAGGACGCCTTCGAGGGCGTCGAATGGTTCCTCGCCGGCGTGGTCGAGGTGGCCGCCCTGTACCTCGTGCTGCGCCCGCTGGAAGCGGCCCTGCCGGCCCAGGCGATGACGAACCGGCGCGCGCGCTGGAACGACTTCGTCTACACGCTGATCCACCGCCTCGGCTTCTTCACGATGGCGGTCTTCTTCACGCTCGATCCGATCATGGACCACGTGGCCGGCATGCTGCGCATGGAAGGCGTGCGCCCGTTCAACCTGGAATCGCTGGTGGCCGACATGCCGCCGCTCGCCAGCTTCCTGCTGTATCTGGTCGTGCTCGATTTCTTCGATTACTGGTTCCACCGCGGCCAGCACACCTTCCGCTGGTGGTGGGCGCTGCACAGCCTGCACCACAGCCAGCAGGACATGAACCTGTGGAGCGACGACCGGAATCACTTGCTGGACGATTTGCTGCGCGACGTCGTCCTCGCGTTCATCGCGCTGGCGATCGGCGTGGCGCCGAGCCAGTACGTGCTGCTGGTCTCCGTCTCTCGCGTGCTGCAAAGCCTGCAGCATGCGAACGTGCGGATCCACTTCGGCCGCCTGGGCGAGCGCCTGCTGGTGTCGCCGCGCTTCCACCGCACCCACCACGCGGTCGGCATCGGCCACGAGTCGAAGGGCCGCGATGTCGGCGGCTGCAATTTCGGCGTGCTGCTGCCGATCTGGGACATCGTGTTCCGCACCGCGGACTTCGACGAGCGCTTCCACCGCACGGGCGTGCGCGACCAGTTCGAGCGCGTGAACGCCGACGGCAGCGTGCGCGCCGGCCGCGACTACGGCCGCGGTTTCTGGCGCCAGCAGTGGCTGGGTCTCGTGCGCATGGTCGAGTTTTCGCGCCGTAGCGGATTGCGCAAGCCGGCCGACGCCGCGCGCGACGGCGTATCCGATCCGGTATCGGGTGCCGCCCGATGATGCGCCCGATCGCGATTGCCTACGGGCGCGCGCTGCGCTCGCAGTTCTCCAAGCGCATGCTGCTGCTGTCGGTGGTGCCGCTGCTGCTGTCGCTGGCGCTGTGGGGCGGCGTGCTGTATGCCAGCATCCAGCCGCTGCTGGACTGGCTGCACGGCGTGTTCCTCGACTACGGCTGGTTCCAGGCCAGCGGCAGCATCCTGGCGTCGCTGGGCCTCGGTTTCCTGAGCGCCGTCGTGGTGCCGCTGGTCGCCATGCTGGCGTTGCTGCCGCTGATGATCATCACCTCGCTGCTGTTCATCGGCGTGGGGGCGATGCCGGCCATCGCGCGCCATGTCAGCCGCGTGCAATTCCCCCAGCTGGAACGCAAGGAGGGCGGCAGCTTCCTGGGCAGCCTCGGCGTGAACGTCTCGGGCATCGTCGTGTTCGCGCTGCTGTGGATCGTCACGGTGCCGCTGTACGCGCTGGCGCCGCTGGCGCTGGTGGTGCAGGCCGTGCTGTGGGGCTGGCTGACGGCGCGCGTGATGAGCTACGACGCGCTGTCGATCCACGCCAGCCTGGACGAGCGCCGCGCCATCGTGCGTGCGCACCGGCGCCAGCTGCTGGCGATCGGCACCGTCTCCGGCCTGCTGGGCGCCTTGCCCGGCGTCGTCTGGATCGGCGGGGCGCTGCTGTCGGTGGTGCTGTTCCCCGTGCTGGCGGTGCTGTCGATCTGGCTGTACCTGGTGATCTTCATCTTCACCGGGTTGTGGTTCCAGTACTTCTGCCTGCAGGCCCTGGCGGACCTGCGCGCTGCGGGGGAGGCCGCGGACAAGGCGTCCGCGGACCTGTCTTCCTGAGCGCCTATCTTCCTGATTTGCTACGTCAGGGTTTGCCGAGGGTCAGCAGCAGCACGCTGCCCTTGGCATGTTCCTCTTCATTGACCGTCACGACGATGCGGCCTTGCGGATCGAGTCCGAGCGAGGTCACCATGGCCGTCGACGCGCGTCCGGTGGCGTTCGCGTAGCCCGGCAGCAGCGACGAAATGTCGGTCCACTTGCTGCCGCCGTCCGCCGACCAGGCCAGGTAGGGCTTGCCGGTCGCCTTGTCGAAACCGCCCGCCACGATGGTGTCCGGCTTGTCCGGCATGGCCAGCAGGTGGCCGATGTACGGATAGTTCGCGCCGCCCGAGAGCGGGTGCTCGATCACGAACTTGAACGACTGGCCGCCATCCTCGCTGCGCAGCAGGCCGCCCTCGACGCCGATGAACACGCGCTGGCTGGTGCCGATGCGGCTGATGAACTGGACGTTGCGGTTTTCCAGGTTGGGCAAGGTCACCGGCAGCGCCTGTTCGGAAGCCAGGCCCATGCCGTCGCCGCGCAGCTGGTAGGCGCGCACGTAGGCCATGTCAAGCGGGCATTCGCCGCCGACCAGCACGCGGTCGCCGATCACCTCGAACGATTGGTGGTAGCACATCATCGAGTCGAGCTGGCCCAGCACCGCGCTCCACTTGTTGCCGCCGTCGTTCGAGGCGAGCAGGTTCGGCGCACCGCCGGCATTGCTGTACAGGATAGTGCCGTTCTGCTTGAGGTCCGTCATCGACAGCGTCGAGCAGAATTCGCCGTAGCAGACCTTCAGACCCTGGTCGCGCGCGACGAAGGTGCCGGCACCCGCGTCGAGCGCGCACAGCGCGTGGTCGTTGGCCGTCGCCAGGCCGCCGTCGTACCAGGGCTGGAACAGCCACATCGTCGAGCCCAGCACGCGCAGCGTCGGTGCGCGCAGCGGCGTCTCGCCGGCCGCGGCGACGCCGCAGGCGCCCAGCGGCACCGCGGTCCACGTCGCGCCGGCCTTCAAGGGCAGCGCCGTCTTCAGCACCGAGCTGGCCGTGCTCAGCGAATTCGACAGGCCGAGGTAGGCCTGGCCATCCTTGTACGCGATACTGTCGATTCCGCTGGCCGAGGTGCTCAGCACGTCGACGTTGGTGACCTGTTCGACCGGCGGCGGCGGGGCGACCGGAGGCGGCGCGACCGGATCGTCCGAGCCGCCGCAGGCGGCCAGCACGATGGCGGCGACGGCAATCGCTCCCCAGGTTTTTGCTTGCATGATTGTTCTCTCCCTTGTTGTGGATGGTCCCGTACGGGTTATCCGAATTCTAGGAGCGAGGGCCTGTCGCGGTCTTTTGGGGCTTTGTCGGGAACTTGTCAGGAATCTGTAAAGTGCGTGCAGGAAGTGCTGATGGAACTGCCTGCGGAACTGCCTGCAAAAAGGAAGGTAGAGTGCGGCGGAGCGGGGCGCTTCGTGTCACACTAAGGTATTGTATTGGACTGGACTGCAGCGAAAGGGAAAGACCGATGGAACAAGCGGCATTCGGCCTCGTCATCGTCGGCGACGAGATCCTGTCCGGCAAGCGCGCGGACAAGCACCTGCCCAAGGTGATCGAGATGTTGAGCGAACGCGGCCTGCACCTGGCGTGGGCCGAGATCGTCGGCGACGATCCGGCGCGCATCACGGCGCTCCTGTCGCGCACCATGGCGAGCGGCGACATCGTGTTTTCCTGCGGCGGCATCGGCGCCACGCCGGACGACCACACGCGCCAGTGCGCGGCCGCAGCGCTCGGGGTGCCGCTGGCACTGCATCCCGAGGGACGCCTGCTGATCCAGGAGCGTATCCGCGACACGGCGCGCGAGGCCGGTATCGAAGCCGACCTGGACTCGCCCGACAACCTGCAGCGCCTCAAAATGGCCGAATTCCCGCAAGGCGCCAGCCTGATCCCGAACCCGTACAACAAGATCCCCGGCTTCACGGTCGGGCGCCATCACTTCGTGCCGGGCTTTCCCGTGATGGCCGCACCCATGATCGCCTGGGTGCTCGACACGTTGTACGCCGACCTGTTCCATCGCGAAGCCCATGTCGAGCAGGCCGTGCTCGTGTACGAACAGGCGGAGTCGGTGCTGACGCCTCTGATGGAGCGCATCGAGGTATCCCACCCCGGTGTGCGCGTCTTCAGCCTGCCCAGCGTGGGCGATGCGACAACCCGGCGCCACATCGAGCTCGGCGTGAAGGGCCATCCCGCGCTGGTGGCCGCGGCGTATGCCGACCTGCGTGCGGGATTGGATGCGCTGGAGGCCGAGGTCGAGCCGTTGCAGGACGTGGACGGCGCGGCAAACTGAGCCGTTGTTTTTTTGCGAAAATAGACGGGCAAGCTCAAAAAAGTTCACATGTGAACACGCGGTGACACATTGATGTGGTGGAATGATGATTGTGAGACAGGCGATCCAGAGTGAGGTCGCTTCCACATTGTGAACTTTTGCAGACCTGATCACTCAAGTCCATTGGCACTGGAATGGCGAGCAGGTTCGAGGCAATCGCAGTAATCGATTCAACCGGTCAAGCCATCATGGAAAGTAATCGCCGTCTCGGACGGCCCCGCCTCATCGCCCGCCTCGTGCGCCGCATCCGCCACCTGGTCGTTCCTGGTCACCAAGCCGAACCGGCGCTGGCCGGCATGCCGGACGCCCGTATGCCGGATGCCCGTATGCCGGACGCCCGTACGCCCATGGCCGCCGTGCAGGACATTCCCGCACGTTCGCGGCCACGCGTCGAACCCGGCTTCGGCTCCACCCTCGAGCCGGCCGCCGACACGGTCTCCACGGAACCCGGCGACGAACCGCCGGCGCCGCCCAAGCGCCGCTGGCGCAAGGTCAAGCGCGCCTTCCTGGTCCTCCTGCTGCTGCTCGTCGCGGGCGCATCGGGCTTCGCCGTGTACGAGAGCCGTACCTCGGCGATGCAGGCCAAGTTCTTCGCCGGCCTGGTCAAGAAGATCAATTACCGGGTCGCGCAGGGACCGAGCGATGCGATCCGCTTCCCGCAGTCGAGCCCCTACGACGACCGGCTCGGTTACTCGAACCTGCCGAACTACCTGGCCAAGCTCAAGTCGCGCGACTACGTGATCGCGTCGCAGGCGCGCATGTCGCCCAAGATGATCGAGCTGGCCGACATGGGCCTGTACCCGACCTACCACGAGAAGACCCGCGCCGGCCTCGACATCCTCGACGACGGCGGCCATCCGCTGTTCTCGGCGCGCTTCCCGGAACGCCTGTACGACAAGTTCGAGCAGACGCCCACGCTGCTGGTCGAAAGCCTGCTGTTCATCGAGAACCGCGAACTGCTCGACACCACCTACCCGAAGCGCAACCCGGCCGTCGAATGGGACCGCTTCTCGAAGGCGGTGTTCGACAAGACCCTGCATTCGGTGGGCCTGGGCAGCGGCTCGCGCGTGGCCGGCGGCAGCACGCTCGCCACCCAGATCGAGAAGTACCGCCATTCGCCGGAAGGCCGCACCGCGTCCACCACCGACAAGCTGCGCCAGATGGCGTCGGCCATGCTGCGTTCCTACCAGGACGGCGAGAACACCGGCAAGGCACGCCGCCGCATCGTGCTCGAATACCTGAACACGGTGCCGCTGTCGGCCAAGCCGGGCTACGGCGAAGTGAACGGCGTCGGCGACGGCATGTGGGTGTGGTACGGGCGCGAGTTCGCCGACGTCAACCGCATCCTGTCGGGCAAGACCGTCACGCCGGAAATGGCCCTCGTCTACAAGGAAGCGCTGTCGCTGACCATCGCCCAGCGCCGCCCGGCCTACTACCTGGGCGCCGGCGAGAAGGACCTGGAGATCCTGACCAACAGCCACCTGCGCGTGCTGGCGCAGGCCGGCGTCATTTCGCCCGCGCTGCGCGACGCCGCGCTGCAGGTCACGCTGCATCCGTCGCAGGCCTCGGGCGTCGCGCCGCCGGCGGCGAATGCCTTCGTCACCCGCAAGGCCGCGAACGCGGTGCGCAACCACCTGGCCAACCTGCTGGGCGATTCGCGCCTGTACAACCTGGACCGCCTCGACCTGGCCGTCGTCACCACGCTCGACGGCAATGCCCAGCAGGCCGTCACCGCGGCGCTGCGCAAGCTGTCGGACAACGAAGCGGCCGCCGCCGCCGGCCTGACCGGCAAGGGCATGCTCGGCAACGGCGATCCGTCCAAGGTCGTGTACAGCTTCACGCTGATGGAGCGCGGCGACAAGGTCAACTACCTGCGCGTCCAGACCGACAACTACGACCAGCCGCTCGACATCAACGAGGGCGCCAAGCTGGACCTGGGCTCGACGGCCAAGCTGCGCACGCTCGTGAGCTACCTCGACATCGTCGACCAGCTGCATGCGCGCTACGAGCCCATGTCGAAGGCCGAGCTGGCGAAAGTCGTGCCCGATCCGAAGGACCGCCTGAGCCAGTGGGCCGTCGAGTACTTCACGATGCTGCCGGCCGGCGCCGACCGCGGCCTGAAACCGATGCTGGCCGCGGCGATGGAGCGCAAGTATTCGGGCAATCCAGGCGAAGCCTTCTTCACCGGCGGCGGCCTGCACACCTTCGGCAACTTCAGCAAGCTGGACGACTCGCGCATCCTGACCGTGCAGCAGGCGTTGCAGAATTCGACGAACCTCGTGTTCGTGCGCCTGATGCGCGACGTCGTGCGCTACTACATGTTCCAGCTGCCCGGTTCCTCGGCCCAGCTGCTGGCCGACGCCGACGATCCGCGCCGCGCCGAATACCTGTCGCGCTTCGCCGACCGCGAGGGCAAGGATTTCCTGGCGCGCTTCTGGAACAAGTACCGCGGCAAGACGCCGCAAGAGGTGGAAAGCCTGCTGATGCAGGGCGTGCGTCCGAAGGCGGGCAAGCTGGCCGCCGCCTACCGCACGATCCATCCGGAAGCCACGCTGGCCCAGTTCAGCAGCTTCCTGCACGCCAGCCTGCCGTCCGAGAACGAGATCGAGGAAGATAAGGTCGAGAAGATGTACGCGCTGTACGACCCGGCCAGCATGTCGCTCGCGGACCGCGGCTACGTCGCCTCGATCCACCCGCTCGAACTGTGGCTGGTCGGTTACCTGCGCACCCATCCGAAGGCCGGTTGGACCGAGGTCACGGAGGCGTCGGTGAAGGAGCGCCAGGAAGTGTATTCCTGGCTGTTCAAGACCCACCGCAAGCATGCCCAGGACAAGCGCATCGCCGGCCTGCTCGAAGTGGAGGCGTTCCTGAAGATCCACGCCCAGTGGAAGAAGATGGGCTATCCGTTCGACTCGCTGGTGCCGTCCTACGCGACGACGCTGGGCGCTTCGGCCGACCGTCCGATCGCGCTGGCCGAGCTGATGGGCATCATCGTCAACGGCGGCGTACGCAAGACCACGCAGCGCGTCGAGTCGCTGCACTTCGCCAAGGACACGCCGTACGAGACCCTGGTCAAGCGCGGCGACAGCCAGAAGAACGAACAGGTGCTGAACCCGGACGTGGCGCGCGCCGTCGCCGACGCCATCCACGGCGTGGCGCAGGAGGGCACCGCCAAGCGCGTCAAGAGCGCCTTCGTCAAGGAAGACGGCAGCGTGATCGCGATGGGCGGCAAGACCGGTACCGGCGACCAGCGCTTCGACGTCTACGGCGCGGGCGGCCGGCTGATCGAGTCGCGCTACGTGAACCGCTCGGCGACCTTCGTGTTCAACATCGGCGAGCGCTTCTTCGGCAGCATGACCGCCTATGTGCACGGCCCGCAATCGGCCAACTACGACTTCACCAGCGCGCTGCCGGTGCAGCTGCTGGTGACGCTGGCGCCCAGCCTGATGCCGATGATCGAGAAGACCGATACCGTGATGGTGCCGGGCGCGCACGTCGAGCGGCCGGGCGTGCCGGCGGCATCCGGTCCGGCCGATGCGGTCGCGACCGATACCGAGCATACGGGCAGCGACGCAGCTGCGGCCGAGCTGGAGGAAGATGCGGAACCCGCAGCGGCGGCATCGCCGAAACCGGCGCCGAAGGCCGTCGAGCCGCCGGCTCCAGCGCCCAAGCCCGCGGCGCCGAAGCCCGCCATCAAGCCCGCCGCCGCGCCGGACCAGGCGGCCCATCCGAAGGCCGCGGCCGGCGCCGAGCCGCGCACGCAGAAGTCTGCCGCGGAATCCGCCAAGCCGAAGGCGCCGGCCGCCGCCGACCGTGCGCCGGCGCGCGTCCCGCCCGCGCCGCGCAAGCCGGCGCCGGACGCCGATACGCCACCCAAGCCGCGTCCGAAACCGCCGGCGGTGGAGGAAGTACTGCAGTAATGCGGACACGATGAAGCGCCCGGTGCTGCGCAAGTTCAGCCTCGTCTCGCTGCGCGACCTGCTGGCCGCGTCGGCGCCCACCATCGTGCTGGTGCTGGCCGCCTGCGTGGTCGCGTACGTCGTCGTCGACCCGGCGCCGCCGCGGCGCGTGCTGCTGTCCACGGGACAGGAAAACAGCGCCTACGAGGAGTTCGGCAAGAAGTACGCGGCGATCCTTGCGCGCGAGGACATCCGGGTGACGCTGGAGCGTTCGCTCGGTTCCGAGCAGAACCTGCAGCGCCTCGTCGACGGCCAGGCCGACGTCGCCTTCGTGCAGAGCGGATCGACCAGCGAAGACGATGCAGAGCGGCGCGGCCTCGTCTCGCTGGGCAGCCTGTTCACCGAACCCGTGTGGCTGTTCCTGCGCGACGGGGTGGGGAAGGGCGGCGCAGGTAAGGCAAAGAAGGGTGGTGAGGTGCAGAGCCTCACCGAGCTGAAAGGCCTGCGCATCAACCTGGGACCGGAAGGCACGGGCGTGCCCAAGCTGTTCCGCCAGGTGCTGGCCGTGAACGGCCTGGATGCGCAGGACCTGCAGGTCTCGAGCCTGGAAAACACGCCGGCCACGGTGGAGCTGCTGGCGGGGCGCATCGACGGTCTCGTGTTCAGCTCCGCGCCCGAGGCGCCGCTGATCCAGATGCTGCTGCAGACGCCGGGCATCCGCCTGTTCGACTTCCGCCAGGCCGAAGCCTATACGCGCCGGCTGCCGTTCCTCACGCACGTGGTGCTGCCGCGCGGGATCGTCGACCTGGGACGCGACATCCCGTCCAAGGACTTCCACCTGATCGCGCCGACGGCCACGCTGGTCGCGCGCGAGGACCTGCGTCCGGCCCTGGTCGACCTGTTCGTGAAGGCGGCGATCGACACCCACGGCGGCGCCGGCTGGTTCCAGCAGCAGGGGCAGTTCCCATCGCCGCGCTATACGGAGATCCCGGTGGCGAAGGAAGCGGCCAAGTACTACAAGGATGGCCCGCCTTTCCTGCAGCGCTACCTGTCGTTCTGGCTCGCCAACCTGTTCGACCGGCTGTGGGTGGTCGTGGTGGCGCTGGCGGCGCTGATCATTCCGCTGTCGAAGATCGTGCCGCCGCTGTACGTGTGGCGGATCCGTTCGCGCGTGTACCGCTGGTACGGCCAGCTGCGCGCGGTGGAGGGGATGCTGGAGCAGGTACCGGCCGACGCGCCTGCCGCGGAGCGCGAGCAGGTGCGCACCGACCTGCTGCGCCGCCTGGACGAGATCGAGGAACGCGTGAACCACATCTCGATCCCGTTGGCCTATGCGGATGCCTTGTACGGCCTGCGCAGCCACATCAACTTCGTGCGCCAGCGCGTGCGCGGCTAATGCCGCGCGAATGCGTGGCGGTCGCTCAGGCCCCTACCCAGGGCAGCCCCGCCTTGCACCACCCACCGACCGTCTTGCGGTGTCCCTCGGCATCGCGGTCGCCCTCGAAGCCTTCCAGGATGTCGAACGCGTTTTGATAGCCCAGTTCGGTGGCCACGCGCGCGGCGTGGCGCGAGCGCACGCCCGAGCGGCACAGGAACAGCACGACATCGTCCTTGCCTGCGCTGGCCTGCAATTGTTCGGCAAAGTCGGGGTTCGGCGCACCACCGGGGTACAGGGTCCATTGCACCGCGCCGTGGCGTTCGGCCGCAATGGCGGGGCGGCCGATCCAGTCGCGCTCCGCATTCGTGCGCACGTCGATCAGTTTCACCCTGGGGTCGTCCTGCACCAGCGCATAGGCCTCGGCCGGGGTGACGGCACCGGCATACGGCTGGCCCGGCGCGCGTTCCCTGGCGGCGGCGAGAATGTCTTCGGTGTTGCTCATGATTCCTCCCAAATAGCGGTTCGGTGCAGGCGCATGCACCAGCGCGCAGCAGCCTGTAGAGGGCTCGCACATTTGGTGCATGTCGCTTCAAGTTGGTGCATACTGCCTCGATCGCACCACGCCGGTGCGTCAGCGGTGAAGTGCATCAATTCCGTGCACCCATGCAGGATCATTGATTTTAATGGGCAAATTCTACGCCCACCAACGATTGATTAATGATTTGCTCATGGACAAATGCTGGCATAATTTCTGCTTAGTAGCATATGCGTTTGTCGCACGCCCCGTTGGCGTCGCCGACACCCCTTTTTCTTTAGGAGATACGAATGGCAAGGACCGCCGCAGATGTAATGCAGATGCTGAAGGACAACGAAGTGAAATTCGTTGATTTGCGTTTCGCCGATACCCGCGGTAAGGAACAGCACGTCACCGTTCCTATCTCGCATTTCGACGAAGACAAATTCGAATCCGGCCACGCTTTCGACGGCTCGTCGATCGCCGGCTGGAAAGGCATCGAAGCATCCGACATGCTGCTGATCCCGGACCCGAACACCGCCAATATCGACCCGTTCATGGAAGAGACCACGGTCTTCATGCAGTGCGACGTGATCGAACCGTCGGACGGCAAGGGCTACGACCGCGACCCGCGCTCGATCGCCAAGCGCGCCGAGGCTTACCTGAAGTCGTCGGGCATCGGCGACACCGCCTTCTTCGGCCCGGAGCCGGAATTCTTCATCTTCGACTCCGTCAAGTGGAAGGTCGAGATGGCCGGTTCGATGGTCAAGATCGATTCGGAAGAAGCGTCCTGGTCGACCGACAAGGACTTCGAAGGCGGCAACAGCGGCCACCGTCCGACCGTCAAGGGCGGCTACTTCCCGGTCCCGCCGGTCGACAGCTTCCAGGACATGCGCTCGGAAATGTGCCTGATCCTCGAATCGCTGGGCATCCCGGTCGAAGTGCACCACCACGAAGTGGCCGGCGCCGGCCAGAACGAAATCGGCACCAAGTTCTCGACCCTGGTCGAGCGCGCCGACTGGACCCAGAACCTGAAATACGTCGTTTGGAACGTCGCCCACAGCTACGGCAAGACCGCGACCTTCATGCCGAAGCCGATGGCCGGCGACAACGGCTCGGGCATGCACGTGCACCAGTCGATCTGGAAGGACGGCAAGAACCTGTTCGCAGGCGACGGCTATGCCGGCCTGTCGGAAACCGCCCTGTACTACATCGGCGGCATCATCAAGCACGCCAAGGCCCTGAACGCGATCACCAACCCGGGCACCAACTCGTACAAGCGCCTGGTGCCGGGCTTCGAAGCCCCGGTCAAGCTGGCCTACTCGGCCCGTAACCGTTCGGCCTCGATCCGCATCCCGCACGTGGCGAACCCGAAAGGCCGCCGCATCGAGACCCGCTTCCCGGATCCGCTGGCCAACGTCTACCTGTGCTTCGCCGCGCTGCTGATGGCCGGCCTGGACGGCATCCAGAACAAGATCCACCCGGGCGAAGCCGCGACCAAGGACCTGTACCACCTGCCGCCGGAAGAAGACAAGCTGATCCCGACCGTGTGCGCCTCGCTGGAAGAAGCGCTGGAAGCCCTGGACAAGGACCGCGAGTTCCTGACCCGCGGCGGCGTGTTCAGCGACAGCATGATCGACGCCTACCTGGAACTGAAGATGGCGGAAGTCCAGCGCATGCGCATGACCCCGCACCCGGCCGAATTCGACATGTACTACTCGTCGTAATCGGCCGGCATGCCGCGATGCCTGACCATGATCGGGATGGCATCCCAGTGTGTCCTGCAGGTAACAAGAACGCGGGGAAGCCGGCCGGCCTCCTCGCGTTTTTTTATGCTGTTGCGGTATAGTCGTCGGGTTCCCAACCAGGCGCGATCGCGCCGAATCGACCCGATGCGAATGACAAGCAAGCGCTTCATGTTGCGCCCGGCCACCTTGCTGGTTGCCGTGCTGGCGATCCATTCCGGCGCCCATGCCGACGCCGTCTACAAATGCGTCGACAAGGAGGGCAGGGTGGAGTTCACCGACGTCAACAAGCCCGGCTGCAAGGCGCTGGACCTGCCCGGCTACATCCCGGCGCCCGGCACGCGCCCGGCCGTGCCCGCGCCCGCCGCGAGCGGCGGCGGCACGATGCGCCAGGGAGCGGGGCGTCCGGCGGCGAGCAGCCCGGCCAACTTCCCGCGCGTGGAAAGCTATGCCCAGCGCCAGCGCGACGACGACCGCCGCGACATCCTCAACGAGGAATTGCGTGCGGAAGAGAAGAAGCTGGCCGACCTGAAGGCGGTCTTCAACAACGGCGAGCCCGAACGCCAGGGCAACGAGAAGAACTACGCCAAGTACCAGGAACGCGTGGCGCAGATGCGCGACGACATCGGCCGCTCGGAAAAGAACATCGAAGCGCTCAAGCGCGAGATCGCCAATATCCGCTGACAACGAACGAGAGAAGACCCCGCCTGCGATGAACGATTCCCTCCCGTCCCAAGAACGTTTTGCAGGCCTCGACCTGCTGGCTTCCGCCGTGCTGGTGGTGGATGCCGAAGGCCTGGTGCGCTATGCGAACCCGGCCGCCGAGCACCTGCTCGAGATTTCCGTGAAGTCGCTGTCGCGCCAGCGCCTGTCCGGCCTGTTCACCAACGGCGACGCGCTGTGGGCCCTGTGCCGGCAAGCCATCGACCACAAATATGCCGACCTGCGCCAGGAACTGTCGCTGCAGCGCGCCGGCCGCGAGCCGCTGCAGGTGCACAGCATCGTCAGCGCCGCCGGCGAGGCCGAGGTCGTGGTCGAACTGCGCGAGAACGTGCAGCAGCTGAAGCTGGACCGCGAGGAGCGCATCCTCGACCAGAGCCAGGCCAACAAGGAACTGATCCGCAACCTGGCCCACGAGATCAAGAACCCGCTGGGCGGGATCCGCGGCGCCGCCCAGCTGCTCGAGCTGGAACTGCCGGACGCGCACCTGAACGCGCTGCGCGAATACACGCAGGTGATCATCAAGGAAGCCGACCGCCTGCAGACCCTGGTCGACCGCCTGCTGGCGCCGCACCGCCGTCCGCACATCGTCGGCGACGTCAATATCCACGAAGTGTGCGAGCGCGTGCGCAGCCTGGTGCTGGCCGAATTCCCGGCGGGCCTGGCGATCCGGCGCGACTACGACGCCTCGATCCCCGAATTCCGCGGCGACAAGGAGCAACTGATCCAGACGGTGCTGAACATCGTCCACAACGCCACCCAGGCCCTGCGCGAGCGGATCGCGGCGGGCGATGCCGAGATCGTGCTGCGCACCCGGGTGGCGCGCCAGGTCACGCTGGCGAAGGTCCGTTACGGGCTGGCATTAGACTTGCATATCATCGATAACGGACCGGGCATTGCCCCCGACATCCGCGACCGCATCTTCTATCCGCTCGTCTCCGGGCGCGAAGGCGGCAGCGGACTCGGGCTGACGCTGGCGCAGACCTTCGTGCAGCAGCACATGGGACTGATCGAATGCGAAAGCCGGCCTGGATTGACCGATTTCCGTATCCTGATCCCCTTGCCATGAGCAAGGGGTGAGAGGGCGGACGGGAAATCCCCCTTGAACTAGCGCGGGAAGCAGAACTACATGAAACCAATCTGGATTGTCGACGACGATGCATCGATCCGCTGGGTGCTGGAAAAAGCCCTGGCGCGCGAAAACCTCGCAACCCGGAGCTTTGCCAGCGGACGCGAGGCACTGGCCGCCTTCGAGCACGAAACGCCGCAGGTGCTGGTGTCGGACATCCGCATGCCCGGCGAATCCGGCCTGGACCTGCTGGCCGCCGTCAAGGAAACCCATCCGGGCCTGCCGGTCATCGTCATCACGGCCTTTTCCGACCTCGATTCCGCCGTCGCCTCGTTCCAGGGCGGCGCCTTCGAATACCTGGCCAAGCCCTTCGACATCGACAAGGCCGTCGCGCTGATCCGCCGCGCCCTGGACGAGAGCCTGCGCGAAGCCAGCGTCGAGATCGCGCCGACCGAGACCCCGGAAATCCTGGGTCAGGCGCCGGCAATGCAGGAAGTGTTCCGCGCCATCGGCCGCCTGTCGCAGTCGAACGTCACGGTCCTGATCACGGGCGAGAGCGGCACCGGCAAGGAACTGGTGGCGCGCGCCCTGCACAAGCACAGTCCCCGTGCCCAGCAGCCGTTCATCGCGCTGAACACGGCGGCGATCCCGAAGGACTTGCTGGAATCCGAACTGTTCGGCCACGAGCGCGGCGCCTTCACCGGCGCCCAGGCGATGCGGCGCGGCCGCTTCGAGCAGGCCGAGAACGGCACGCTGTTCCTGGACGAGATCGGCGACATGCCGTTCGACCTGCAGACGCGCCTGTTGCGCGTGCTGTCCGACGGCCACTTCTACCGCGTCGGCGGCCACCAGCCCGTGAAGGCGAACGTGCGCGTGATCGCGGCGACCCACCAGAACCTGGAGCAGCGCGTGCGCGACGGCCTGTTCCGCGAGGACTTGTACCACCGCCTGAACGTGATCCGCCTGCGCCTGCCCAGCCTGCGCGAGCGGCGCGAAGACATCCCCATCCTGGTGCGCCACTTTTTGGTGCAGAGCGCACGTCAACTGGGCGTCGAGACCAAGCGCATGAGCGAGGAAGCGCTGCGCTTCCTGTCCGGCCTCGAATTGCCGGGCAATGTGCGCCAGCTCGAGAACCTGTGCAACTGGATCACGGTGATGGCGCCGGGCCAGACCGTCGAGGTCAAGGACCTGCCGCGCGACCTGACCCAGGCCCAGTCGGGCGCCGGCGTGAACAGTCTGTCGTCCGCGCTGCCCATGTCCGGCACGGTGGCGATGCCGGCGCCGTCCGCCGGACCGCTGCATGCAGGCGCCGACGGCATGCTGGTCGGCAGCCTGCCCGGCATGATGCCGGCGCTGGCACCGAACGGGGCCGACGGCTGGATCGGCCTGCTGGAACTGCAGGCGGCGCGCATGCTGTCCGACGGCCAGGTCGAGGTGATGGACGTGCTGGGCCGCCAGTTCGAATCCGCGCTGATCCGCACGGCCCTGAAGCACACGCACGGCCGCAAGAACGACGCCGCGATCCGCCTGGGCATCGGGCGCAATACCATCACGCGCAAGATCGCCGAGTTGGGCATCGACGGGGCCAAGGACGAATAAAGGAGGGGTCAGAGTCCGGTGTTGCTTTTCAAGGGACTCTGACCCCGGTGTTCAGCCGCGCGGTCGGTCATGGTGGGCATGTGATGCCCACCCTACGATTACGGGCCGAGGTCCCCGTGTCCACCTGCGCCGCGTGCATGCCCTGTCATGGTGTAAGCTCTGTTTCACGAGCAACAACATCATCGAAGAACCCGCATGCTGATCAACTGCGTCGCCTACCAGGAAGGCAAGAAGCTGGACGACATCCCCGTCGAGAACATCAGCGACTACCTGGACCGGCCCGGCTGCTTCGTCTGGGTGGCGCTGCGCGACGCCAGCGACGCCGAGATGGCGCAGATGAAGGAAGAATTCAATCTGCACGAACTGGCCGTGGAAGATGCCGCGCGCGGCCACCAGCGTCCCAAGATCGAGGAGTACGGCGACTGCCTGTTCACCGTCGTGCACACGGTCGACCTCGAAGGCGACGAACTGGTGTCCGGCGAGCTGGCGATCTTCGCCGGCGCCAACTATGTGCTGTCGGTGCGCCGCGACGTCGGCCGCGGCTTCCTCGGCGTGCGCGCCCGTGCCGAGCGCGAGCCGCACCTGCTGTCCATGGGCGCGTCCTTCGTCATGTACGCGCTGATGGACGCCGTGGTCGACCGCTACTTCCCCATCGTCGACATGCTTGAGTCCGAACTCGAGACCATCGAGGACCGCATCTTCATGGACGGCGCCCAGCGCGAGAACGTCGAGCGCCTGTACCAGTTGAAGCGCAAGGGCCTGGTGCTGCGCCACGCCGTGTTCCCGCTGCTGGAAGCGCTGGGCCGCCTGCAGGGCGGACGCGTGCCGGTGCTGGTGTCCAGCACCCAGGATTACTTCCGCGACGTGCACGACCACCTGATCCGCATCGCCGGCCGCCTGGACGCCATCCGCGACACCATCGGCACCGCGATCCAGGTGAACCTGTCGATGGTGTCGATCGACGAGAGCGAAGTGAACAAGAAGCTGGCCGCCTGGGCCGCGATCTTCGCCGTGTTCACCGCCTTTGCCGGCATCTGGGGCATGAATTTCAAGTTCATGCCGGAGCTGGAATGGAAGTGGGGCTATCCGTTCGCGATCGGCTGCATGGTCGGCGTCGCGCTGTACATGTACCGGCGCTTCCGCAAGGCCGGCTGGCTGTAACGCCGGCCGGCCCGGGATCGGGCACGCTCAGAAGCTGTACGAGGCACGCACGTAGTAGGTACGGCCCAGCGGGTCGTAGTAGCGCGGATCGTAGCCGGCCTGGAAGGCCGTGTCCTGGTACGACAGCGGCGGCGTGCGGTCGGCCAGGTTACGCACGCCCACCGTCACGCCGAAGCCCTTGCGCTGGTTCCACGCCACGTAGGAGTCGAACGTGGTGTACGAGGCCACGTGCCAGCTCGGGTCCTGGTCGACGTAGCCGGTCTTGTAATGGCCGGTCAGGCCGGCCGACCATTCGCCGCGGCTCCAGGTCAGGTTGGTCGTGTTCTGCCAGCGGAAGATCGGGCCGGAGCCCGAGTACACGCCCACGTTCTGGTGCCACTCTCCGCCTTCCGAGGTCTGGTACTCGTACTTGTGCACGTAGGTGCTGTTCATCGCCAGCGCGAAGGTGCCGTACTCCGGCACGCGCAGGCGGTAGTTCGCGGACAGGTCGGCGCCGTTGGTGCGGGTGCCGCCCAGGTTCTGGGTGCGCAGGTCGATGTAGCCGCAGGTCGCCGGATCCGGGCATTGCGAGCCGTCCACCGACAGGTCGCCCGCGGCATTGCGCGCGTACACGCCGGCGTACTTGACGGGATCGGCGAAGATGTCGTCGGCGCTCAGCGTGCCGATCGTGTTGCGCAGCTGGATCGCCCACAGGTCCACGCCCAGGCTCAGGTTCTTGACGGGCTCGAACACCACGCCCAGCGTCGCGTTGCGCGACTTCTCCGGCTGCAGGTTATTGTTGCCGCCCGTGAGGACCTGGAACTGCTGGTTGCAGTTGGCCGCGCGCGACTTGCCCGCGACTGGGGTGCCGCCCGGGCAGTTGATCGGGTCGTTATACGTGCCGGCGCTGTTGGTGAAGCTTTGCGCGGCGTTGATCTCGTACAGCGACGGCGCGCGGAAGCCGGTCGAGAACGAGCCGCGCACCAGCACGTCCTTGGCCGGCTGCCAGCGGAACGCCACCTTCGGATTCGTCGTGCTGCCGAAGTCGCTGTAGTGGTCGACACGCACGGAGCCCGTCACGTCGAGCGACTTGACGATCGGGACGTTCAGTTCGCCGTAGATCGCCTGCACGTGGCGCGAGCCGGCGTTGTAGGAGTTCGGGTCGACCCCGGTCGAGGCGACGACCTTTTCGGCGAACGCGGTATTCGCGGCGCTCTCGAATTTCTCGTACGAGCTTTGCGCACCCAGCGCCAGCGCGGCGCCGCGGCCGGCGTTCAGCCAGTCGCCCAGTTCGCGGCTGGCGTGGAAGTCCAGGCCCGTGGTCGTGCCTTTCGCATGCTGCAGCGTGCCGGACAGCGCGGCCGATTCCAGCAGCGCGGTGCCGGCCGCGCTCTGTTCGCCGAACGGGTTGATCACGCCGTTCAGGACACCTTCGGTGATCAGGTCGCCGTCGCTGTAGCCGTACAAGTCCTGGCGCACCTTGTTCTCGTTCCAGGTGAAGGCGCCGTCGTAGTCCCAGCCGCCGATATTCCCCTGCAGCGAGGTGACGAAGCGCTGCTGCTTGTTGACGTTCTTGTCCTGGCGCGCGCCGTTCGGCAGGTCGCGCCACTTGACGTGGACGAAGCCCGGATTGACGCCATCCGGCGTGTTCGCTTCCGTGTAGTTCGGATCGAGGCCGGCATCGGCCGGGTAGTAGGGATTCGGGCTGCCGTCGGCCAGCGTGCGGTTCAGGTAAAGGCCGCCGTAGGGCACGGGCGCGATCGTGGTGCGCACCTCGCTGCGGCTGTTCAGGTATTCGACGCCCAGCTCGTGGTGCTCGCTCAGCTTGAAGGTGCCGCGCAGCAGGGCGGAATCGCGCTTGTTGCTGGGGATGTAGTCGACGAAGGACGACGTCGTCATCATGCAGCCGGTGCCGCCGTCCGAGATCAGGTTGGCCGCGCTGCCGCAACCGGACGATGCGGCCGGATTGACGCTGTCGCCGCCCTGGTAGTAGTTGGCGGGATAGGTCGACGTCGACAGGCCGCCGGCATAGCGCGTGTTGAACGGACGCTGGGTGCCGCTCACGGCATGCTGTTCCTGGTGGTCGACCACGACGGAGACGTTGTAGCGATCCTTGTCGAGGTCGCCGAAGCCGAAGGCCGCATTGACGTTCTTCGACTTGCCGCCGGCGTGCTGCGGCGAGTCGGCGCCGACCGTGACGCTGCCGCCCTGGAAGTCCTTCTTCGTGATGAAGTTGATGACGCCGCCGACCGCGTCCGAACCGTACAGCGCCGAGGCGCCGTCGCGCAACACTTCGACGCGCTCGAGGGCGGCGAACGGGATCATGTTCAGGTCCGGCGCCGAACTGTCGTAGGCATTGTTGGCCAGGCGGCGGCCGTTCAGCAGCACCAGGGTCTTGTTGGCACCGATGCCGCGCAGGTCGGCGAACGAGGCGCCGCCGGTGCTGGCGCCGACCGACTGGCTGGTGCCGGTCTGGCTTTGCGAGACGCTCAGGTTGGCCATCACCTGTTCGATGGTCGTGATGCCTTCCTTCTTGAGGTCGTCGGCCTTGATGATGGTGACGGGCACCGCCGTCTCGGCATCGATGCGCTTGATGGCCGAGCCGGTGACTTCGACGCGCGCGATCGGGGGTTCCTGTGCTTCCCGGGTCTGTGCCAGCGTGGGCTGGGCCGCCAGGCCGAGGCCAGCAGCGAGGGCGCCGCTCGAGAAAACGAGGCGCAACGATCTTGCCATGACTTTTTCCGTGAACATCTTGATCCTGTAAATATGGTTGGCTTGGGAAGGCCGCATGTCGTATTCGTTGGCGAATATGCATACTTGCCAGGAGCAAAGATATATCAAGGAATGGGTTGCGAGCAGAATATACCGTGGCGTTTTCGGCATAAAACGAACACAATTTACCCTGATTTACATGATGCAGGTTTTTGTTCAGATTGCGCTACCAGACGTATCTGCACCGAAAAAGGGCGTGCAAACGGTGGACGTGCACGGTCCTGGCCAGGCGGCCAAGGGCACAACAAGGGGGAAGGAGAGGGCGGCGCACCATGATCGCGCCTGCAAGGGGCGGCCGTTGAGGCCGCCCAGAGTCACCGCTGTCAGTCGACCATCGACAGCGCGACGGCTTCGGCAACGCGGATGCCATCCACCGCCGCCGACATGATGCCGCCCGCGTAGCCGGCGCCTTCGCCGGCCGGGTACAGGCCGTGCGTGTTCAGGCTTTCCAGGCTGTCGTCGCGGCGCTTGATGCGGATCGGCGACGAGGTGCGGGTTTCCACCCCGGTCAGCACGGCGTCGTGCTTGTAATAGCCCTTGATCTGCTTGTCGAAGGCGACGAAGGCTTCGCGCAGCGCCACGATGGCGTAGTCGGGCAGGGAAGGGGCCAGGTCGGTCAGGTGCACGGCCGGCTTGAACGACGGGGTCACGGAACCGAATTCGGTCGAGGCCACGCCCTTGACGAAGTCGCCCATCAACTGGCCCGGCGCGTCGTAGGTCGAGCCGCCCAGCACGAAGGCGCGCGACTCCAGCTCGCGCTGCAGCTCGATGCCGGCCAGCGGGTGGTCGCTGGGGAAGTCGGCCGGGGTGATGCCGACCACGATCGCGCTGTTGGCATTGCGTTCCGCGCGCGAGTACTGGCTCATGCCGTTGGTGACCACGCGGCCTTCCTCGGACGACGCTGCGACCACGGTGCCGCCCGGGCACATGCAGAAGCTGTACACGCTGCGGCCGTTGGACGCATGGTGCACGATCTTGTAGTCGGCCGCGCCAAGGATCTTGTTGCCGGCGCTCGGGCCGAAGCGGCAGGTATCGATCAGCGATTGCGGGTGCTCGACGCGGAAGCCGATCGAGAACGGCTTGGCTTCGACATACACGCCGCGGTCGTACAGCATCTGGAAGGTGTCGCGCGCGCTGTGGCCCACGGCCATCACCAAGTGGCGGGTGGCGATTGTCTCGCCGGAAGCCAGCTTGACGCCGACCACCTGGCGCTTGCCGCCGTCCTCCTCGACCAGCACGTCTTCCACGCGCGATTCGAAGCGGATCTCGCCGCCCAGCGATTCGATCTCGGCGCGCATCTGCTCGACCATCTTGACGAGGCGGAAGGTGCCGATGTGCGGCTTGCTGACGTACAGGATTTCCTCGGGCGCGCCGGACTTGACGAACTCGGACAGCACCTTGCGGCCGTAGTGCTTCGGATCCTTGATTTGGCTGTACAGCTTGCCGTCCGAGAAGGTCCCGGCGCCGCCTTCGCCGAACTGCACGTTCGACTCGGTGTTCAGCTTGCGCTTGCGCCAGAAGCCGAAGGTGTCGACCGTGCGCTCGCGGACCTTTTTGCCGCGTTCCAGCACCAGTGGATTCAGGCCCATCTGCGCCAGGATCAGCGCCACGAACAGGCCGCACGGGCCCATGCCGACGATGACGGGACGGTCGGTGCCCGGGGCCGGCCTGGCCGTGGTAACGAATTTGTAGCCCGTGTCCGGCGCCGGGCCGATGTGCGGGTCGGATGCCAGCCGCGCCAGCACGGCCGCTTCGTCGCGGACGTGCACGTCGAGCGCATAGATCAGGACGATGGCGCTGCGCTTGCGCGCGTCGTAGCTGCGCTTGAACACCGTGAAGTCGACCAGGTCGGCGGCAGGAATGCCCAGGCGCTTGAGGATGGCTTCGCGCAGGGCGGGTTCGGGATGGTCGAGGGGGAGCTTGAGTTCGTTGATTCGGAGCATGGCGAGAGTGGGGTGCGCGCTGGTTTTGCGCGAGCGCCGGATGGCGCGGGGTCGATCGGGACAAACGGCAAGTATAAGGCATCGGCGCTGTGGCCGGTAGGAAGCGCGGCCGCGTCCCGCATTTGGCGCAACAAGCGCGAAATGTAAAACTTTCTATTGCCGTGAGCAAAGAGAATGAATGTTCTTGCTCACTTCTCCAGATCTGCTGTAAAGACGTGCATTGCAAATTCATCATGGTGCATCGCACATTCCGTAGGAAAACACTTTTTGTGCACTTGCGCATCAAAAACCACATATCGATATGCGATCAGCAAATTTCGTTCGGCTTTCTGGCCACTTTGGTGCTGCATCGCACCAAGAGTGCGCATTCTCAGTTTTTTTTGGAGCAAGTGTTGTTTATACGTATGCACCCAACTATGTTTTATTGACACCTTAACTTTCACTATGGTTTTATGGATAAATCAGTAACGTTTGATTTACATCTAATGTTAATTGAGAGCGTTTGTCCTATTGGGTAAATACGTAAACAAGAAGTTGCAATAAACGCGGTATCCCGCAGTAAACAGGCTCACCGGCCCCGCATTTTCCGCCGCAGTAAGCCTACCCGGCGGACGCTGTGGAGCCGGTGGCGAATGCAGTCGAAGAAACCACTTTGAGAGAAATCCAGAAGGAGAAGTTTTCATGACGTTCAAATTGAAGTCGTTGCCGTTTGCAGTCTCGTGCGTCGTCGCGAGCGGTGCCCTGGTGGCAGCCGTAGCTCCTGCAATGGCACAGACCACCGAAAGCGGCGGCGCATCGACCGCACCGCAACGCGTGGTCGTGACCGGCTCGCTGATCAGCCGCGCCGACACCGAGACCCCGACCCCGGTCCAGGTGCTGACTGCACAAGACATCCAACGCAGCGGCAAGACCTCGGTCGCCGAACTGCTGAACGACCTGGCCGCCAACGGCGCTGGTACCCTGGGCACTGGCTTCTCCGGCGCATTCGCCAACGGCGCGGCCGGCGTCTCGCTGCGCGGCCTGACCGTGGGCTCGACCCTGGTCCTGATCGACGGCCACCGCATGTCGCCGTACGCAATCGGCGACGACTCGCAGCGCTCCTTCGTGGACGTCTCCAACATCCCGTTCGACGCCATCGACAGCATTGAAGTCCTGAAGTCCGGCGCCTCGTCGCTGTACGGTTCGGACGCGGTCGCCGGCGTGGTCAACATCAAGCTGAAGAAGAACTTCCAGGGCACCCGCTTCGCAGCGGAAACCGGCGACACCCAGCACGGCGGCGGCGCAACCCATCGCGCATCGCTGAGCACCGGTATCGGCGACCTGGACACCGACGGCTACAACGCCTTTGTCACCGCCGAGTGGCGTCACCAGGATGCGATCAAGGTCAGCGACCGCGACCAGTTCCAATGGGACCAGCTCGACTGGCGTTCGCGCGGCGGCTACAACCTGACCTATGGCGTGCCGACCGGACGTAACAGCTACCTGACCCCGGGCAGCTCGCCGTTCCTGTATAACCCGACGGGTGCCGGCGGCGTCAATAATGCAGCCAACTTCCAGTTCCTGGATTCGAACTGCAACTACAACAAATACATGGCCGGCGGCTGCGCCGTGACCGATACCTACGGCAATATTCAGCCGGAAAGCGAAAACCTGAACCTGCTGGTCGGCATGACCAAGAAGCTGAATGCCGATTGGGAACTGGCGTTCAAGGGCTCGATGTTCAAGCGCGACAGCAGCAACAACCGCGGCATGCCGCTGGCCTATTCGCAGTCGTCGTTCACCGGTAACACCACGCTGAACAACGGCGTGCTGCAGACCGGCGTCAACGCCTACGGCAGCACCCTGTTCCGCCCTGGCGCGGCAATCGGTGCCGGCGGCCTGGTGAACCCGTTCGTCGCGGGTACCGCAACCGATGCCGACGGCAACCTGATCAATCCGGGCAACGCCCGCCTGTACGGCTACATCCCTGGCCTCGGCGGCGCCAGCACCCAGGACAATACCTCGACGTCGACCCGCTTCGCCCTCGACCTGACCGGCCATGCCTTCGGCTGGGACACGCAGATCGCCGGCGGCATCACCAAGGTCAAGGTCGACATCGACTACAGCAACTATGTCAACCGCAACGCCCTGTACACGCTGATCAACAGCGGCGCCTTCAATGTCCTGGGCGGTAATTCGCCGGACGTCATGGCCCAGGTGTCCCCGCAATTCTCGAACACCCTGACCTCGAAGCTGAACTACTTCGACGCCGTTGGTTCGCGCGAACTGATGCAACTGGGCGCCGGTCCGCTGGCCCTGGCGGCCGGCGTGCACTGGCACAAGCGCACCTGGGATGCACCGGCGTCGTCGCTGACCGCGAACGGCCTGGTCGCCAGCACCTCGGCCTTCGTGATGGGTTCGGAAACCAACAGCGCGGCCTTCGCCGAACTGCAGGCGACCCCGATCAAGGACGTCGAGTTGCACCTGTCGAGCCGCTATGACCACTACGACACCTACGGCAATTCGTTCACGCCGGCGGCCAGCTTCAAGTGGACCCCGTCGCAGAAGTTCGCCCTGCGCGGTTCGTTCGCCCGCGGCTTCCGTGCACCGAACCCGGCCGAGACCGGCAATGCGGGTTCGTTCTTCACGTTCAACGCGATCGACGACCCGGTCCTGTGCCCGACCGGCCAGCCGAACGCCGCAGGTACCGTGCCGTCGCAGTGCGGCATCAACCCGACCTACGTCCAGACCACCAGCCAGAACCTGTCGCCGGAGAAGTCGAAATCGTACACCCTGGGTATCGTCGTCGAGCCGCTGCGCGGCCTGAATGCCACCCTGGACTACTACAAGATCGACGTGAAGAACGTGATCGTGACCGCAGCCGGCAACGATCCGAACTTCCAGCCGACCTTCGTGCGTAACACCCCGAGCCAGCAGGACATCTCGACCGGTGTCGGCGAAGCGACTGTCCCTGGCATCCCGTCCGTCGGTACCATCGCCTACGCCCAGTCGCCGTACATCAACGCCGGCTCGATCAAGACCCACGGTATCGAAGCCGACGTCGGCTACCGCTGGCGCCTGCCGAGCGATATGGGCGTCGTCCGTGCGAACGTGAGCGCCGCCCACACCTTCGGTTACGAGCAGAGCGTTGCCGGCGTGACCTACCAGCTGGCCGGCACCCAAGGCCCGTCGGTGATCTCGGGCGCTACCGGTTCGCCGAAGGACCGCGCGCAGTTCAGCCTGGGCTACTCGAAGGGCCCGCTGGACGTGAACGCAACCGTGAACTACACCAGCAGCTTCTCGACGACCGACCCGTCCACCGGCGTGACCAGCTGCGACGCGACCGCGAACGACGTCGGCGGCCGCCCGTACTTCTACGGTGTTGATGTGCAGCCGGCGTACTACTGCCACGTTGCCTCGTTCACCACGACCAACCTGAACGTCATGTACAAGATCAGCCAGAACCTGACCCTGAAGGGCTCGATCCTGAACCTGTTCGACAAGCAGCCGCCGATCGACGTCGGCACTTACGGCAACGCCACCACGCAGACCGCCTACAACGCGTCGCTGCACCAGGCGGGCGCCGTCGGCCGCTTCTTCAGCCTGGGCCTGGCTTACACCTTCTAATATAGTTCCACTGCAGCGGCAGCGATGCCGCTGCCACCGAAGGTGCAACGCCCCGGAGCAGACGCAGGTCTGCTGCCGGGGCGTTTTACTTTGGTACGCGTACAAGTCGATTACGGAAAACGGCATGGGGCCACGACAGCTGTTGCACGTCTCCAACGATTTCTAAAAACTGTACAAATCCACAAAAAACTTTTGCCCATTCTTTGTGCGTGCGTCGGCCGCATCTCGGCGTGGAGCCGGTCATTGGATTATGTATAACCATATTCGAGAATTCATCCGAAATGAATATTTACTGGGATCTGCTTAATAACTTTCAGTAAATTGACACCAAATATGTACGTCAAGGAATGAGGGCTCCGTAATAGATGGTTTGGCATTGATATTGAAATAAGGTATTGCGCCAGTACAGTGCGCTCCTACCCGCAAGAATGCTCAAGTGTGGTGATCCCGGGCAATTGACGCTGAAAAGGTATGTATGTTGTTATGAATATACATATCTTCTTGCTTGGCGGCAGTGTGCCGGCACGGAAGATGGGAGAGAGAAACGTCGATGTCCGCATCGCCTTTCGTGTTCTAGAAGCTGCGAACGACCCGCGAAGAGCGGCGATCGCGCGATAAAAATGGGAACCACATGCTCAAAAAAACCGCACTTGTCCATGCTCTTGCCCTCGCATTCTCCGGTGCTGCGCTCAGCGTCGCCGTGATGCAACCGGCGATGGCGCAGTCCAATGCATCGGGTAACATCTTCGGCCAGATCGATTCGCCCGCAGGCGCTACCATCGTCGTGGTGAACAAGGACACCGGCTTGCGCCGGACCACCAGCGCCGAGGCCAATGGCCGCTATCAGCTCACCGCGTTGCCGGTCGGCCGTTATACCGTGCAGGTCGTCCGCGACGGCAAGGTTGCGAACACGGCGGACGTGGACGTCAACGTGGGCCAGGGCACGAACGCCTCGTTCACGGCAGCAGCCGTCCAGTCGGTGCAGGTGACGGGCCGCCGCAGCCGCATCGACTTGTCGAACACCAATAGCGGTGCGACCTTCACGGCGCGCGAACTGGCCAAGCTGCCGGTCACCCCGTCGGTCGCCTCGATCATCCAGCTGGCGCCGAACACGACGCGCGGCGATTCGCGCTACGGCGACGGCAACGCCCCGAGCTTCGGCGGTTCCGCGGCGTCCGAAAACGCGTTCTACATCAACGGCTTCCCGGTGACCAACGTGCTGTTCCAGGTCGGTACGTCGGAATTGCCGTTCAACTCGATCGCCCAGGCCCAGATCCTGACCGGCGGCTTCGGCGCCGAATTCGGCCGCTCGACCGGTGGCGTCATCAATATCCAGACCAAGAGCGGTACCAATACCTGGGAAGCCGGCGGCAGCATCAGCACCGAGCCGAGCTCGATGCGTTCCAAGGAAAAGAACATCTACTATCCGAAGAACGGCACCGCCAACGACGGCAAGCTGTACTACTACAACGAGGACAACGACCGCTCGCAGACCATTGCCAACGTCTACGTCGGCGGCCCCATCATCAAGGACAAGCTGTTCCTGTACGCCAACGTCGAGCGTACCAAGACCGACTTTTCCGACACGCGCCTGGCCAGTTCCAGCAGCGCGGCGATCGACACCGGTTGGGAAGAACGCAAGGACACCACCAACCGCGCACTGGTCAAGGTCGACTGGAACATCAACGACAACCACCGCCTCGAGGCGACTTACCTGAAGGACGAGCCGAAGTCCGACCGTTCCTACTACGGCTTCAACTACGGCACGGCGGCAGCCAAGGGCATCGACCCGCTGAACCACGGCAACGTCAAGAACGGCGGCGCCTATTACGAGAGCTATGGCCCGACTCCGGTCGCCGCACGCGTCGGCGCCGACATCAAGATCTTGAACTACACGGGCAACCTGTCCGATGACGTCACCCTGACGGCCATGATCGGCCAGAGCAAGACGGACCACATCTACGTCCCGTTCAACTTCAAGCCGGGCGTGTTCCAGACCACGTCCGCGCCGGAAAATCGCATCCCGGGCTTCAACTACGTCACCGGCCAGCCGGTTTCGGGCAACCTGCTGACGGACAACGCCAACGACAAGCAGAACGTCGCCTCGCTGAACCTGCAGTACAAGGTGGGCGACCACACGATCCGCCTGGGCATGGACAAGAACGACATCTCGTCCAAGGCCGGCACGAGCCGCGCCGGCGGCGGCACCTGGGCCTACGGCAGGACCGATACGCCGAACCTGCCGCTGTCCTCCGACGTCGCCGCGCCGGCCACGAATGGCGGCTACGGCGCTCAGGGCTACTACGTCTCCCGCGTGCTGTCGTCGGGCGTCTCGACCCCGTCCGTCAACCAACAGGCGCAATACATCGAGGACGCCTGGCAAGTCACCAAGGACGTCCTGCTCAAGGCCGGCCTGCGCAACGAGCAGTTCACCAACTACAACGGCGACGGCCAGGCCTATGTGTCGATGCGCCACCAGCTGGCACCGCGCCTGGGCGCAACCTGGGACGTGTTCGGCGACAGCTCGACCAAGGTGTTCGGTAACCTGGGCCGTTACCACCTGCAGATGCCGACCAACGTCGCCGTGCGCGCGGCCGGCGCCTCGCTGAACACCAGCCAGTACTACACCTATACCGGCGTCGATCCCGTCACCGGCGCACCGACCGGCCTGCAGCAACTGTCGGGCGTGACCTCGGCCAACAACGAGTTCGGCCAGTCGAAGGATCCGCGTACCGTCGCGGCCCAAGGCATGGATTCGCTGTACCAGGACGAACTGATCCTGGGCTTCGAGCGCGCCTATTCGCCGAGCCTGAACTTCGGTGCCAAGTTCACCTACCGCAAGCTGCGCTCGGGTATCGACGACTTCTGCGATTCGCGTCCGTTCCGCGCCTGGGGCGCCGCCCACGGCATCGCCAACGCCGACGAGTTCGAGTCGACCTGCTTCCTGTTCAATCCGGGCCAGGACAACGACTTCCTGGTCGACTACGGCAGCGGCACGCTCACCCCGGTGCACCTGACCAAGGACGAGCTGGGCTATCCGAAGATCAAGCGTTCCTACGTGGCGCTGGACCTGTTCGCCGAGCACCCGCTGCGCAACGGTTGGTACGGCAAGATCAACTACACGCTGGCGCGCAACAAGGGTAATACCGAAGGCCAGACGCGTTCCGATTCGGGCCAGGCCGACGTGTCCACGACCGCCGTGTTCGACTATCCGGAGCTGACGCTGTACTCGGACGGCCTGCTGCCTAACGACCGCAAGCACCAGCTGAAGGCGTACGGCTTCTACCAGTTCACCGACGAGATCAGTGTCGGCGGTAACTTCCTGGCGGCCTCCGGCCGTCCGAAGAACTGCATCGGCAGGCTGCCGGATTCGTACTACCAGGCCAATAACCCGGCGACCGACTATGGTTCGGAGTTCTTCTTCTGCAATGGCCAGCCGGCGCCGCGCGGTTCCCTCGGCCGCCAGCCGTGGGACATTCGCCTTGATCTGAACTTGGCCTACAGCCCGGCCATCGTAAAAGGCTTGTCGCTGAAGGTCGACGTGTTCAACGTGGCCAACCGCCAGGTTGCCCAGAACATGACCGAATCGTATTACAGCGGCGCGACGGTCAACCCGCTGTACGGCGGCGTGCTGAGCTACACGGCACCGCGTTCGGTACGCTTTACCGCGGAGTACGTCCACAAGTTCTGATCGACGTTGGGGCGGTTTCGGCCGCCTCCACCCCGGTCCTGACCCGGTTGACCGGGGCAGGACCGGGCACGGATCCAGGGTGCTACCAAACGCTATTCGGTGCTTTCCTCAATAACTTGATGCCAATATCGATTTCTTTGTAACAATAGTATTTGTTGTTTCCTTCCAACGATCTGCCCGGATCGCATAAGTTTTTCTTTGAAACCCATCTCCCCAGACTTGTGCAAAAAAATGCGTGCACCGGATTTTTTCGTGCATCTTTGCTGCGCCGCGATAAGAATCCTTGGATTTCGTAAACGCATTACAGAGCTCAAATAGTTATCGCTTTCTGGCATTGTCCGAGTTTCTTCTGTTAAGTAGTAATGACGGCCAACATTTAAATGCTGCAGCACATCATTTTTAGACGTACGTTTGCACTAGTTTGGTGCATCCAAAATGCATATCTCTCATGCAATGTAAATACTTTATGGCAATTGACGAAAACAAAGTATGTATGTTTTATTTAATGCACATTCGGCAAGAAAAGGAATATTCCTGCTTGATCCGGGTCAGGAGAGGGAAACGCGCTACCAGCGCGGGTCACACTGCAGCACGAGCCGTCAAAGCAACGGCCTCGATAACGAAGAGGGAAACACATGCTTAAGAAATCCGTTTTGGTGCACGCACTTGCACTGGCATTCGGTGGCGCGGCGCTCACCGTGGGCGTCATGTCGCCCGCGCTGGCACAGTCGAACGCCGCCGGCTCCGTGTTCGGCAAGATCGGTGCAGGCACCGGCGACAGCGTCACGCTGAAGAACAACGGCACCAACCAGACCCGTGCGACGGCAGTGGACGCGGCCGGCAACTTCCGCGCCACCAGCCTGCCGATCGGCACCTACACCGTCACCCTGACCAAGGGCGGCAACACCGTCGGCACCACCCAGATCGAAGTGCTGGCGGGCCAGGGCGTGGAAGCCACCTTTGCCGGCGTCGCCGGCGGCGTGCAATCGGTCCAGGTGACCGGCCGTCGCAGCCGCATCGACGTGTCGAGCTCGACCAACGGCGCGACCTTCACCGCCCGTGAACTGGATAAACTGCCGATCGGCCGCAACGTCGAATCGATCGTCCAGCTGGCCCCGAACACTACCCGGGGCGACCCGAGCTACCTGGCAGGCGCCAGCTTCGCCGGCGGCGGCGCATCGGAAAACGCGTACTACATCAACGGCATGGCCGTGACCAATCCGCTGACCCAGCTGGGAGCGATGGAACTGCCGTTCGGTGCGATCGCCCAGGCACAGGTCCTGACCGGCGGCCTCGGCGCCGAGTTCGGCCGCACCACCGGCGGCGTCGTCAACATCACCACAAAATCCGGCACCAATACCTGGGAAGCCGGCGCCCTGGTGACCTACACCCCGGCGTCGACCCGTGCGAGCTACAAGGACCGGTTCTATGCGAACACCGGCGCCTTCCCCGGGACCGACGGCAAGCTGTACCTGCGCCGCGAGGACAACGACGCGTCGCAGAAGGAGTACAGCGCCTACGTCGGCGGACCGCTGATCAAGGACACCCTGTTCGGCTTCATTGCGCTGCAACAGAACAAGGCCGAATCGCACCAGGTCGTCGGTTCGACCGCGTCGACTACCCTGAACTCCGGCGGCTACCGCGATGCCGAGACCACCACCAACCGCTACTACGGTAAGCTGGACTGGAACATCACCGACAACCACCGCCTCGAATTCACCACCATCGGCGACCTGCCGAAGACCGATTTCGAGTATCGCTCGTATAACTACGACACCCGCGCCATCGGCTCGACCGTCAACTCGTCGATCCACCAGGAATTCGGCCCTGACAACGCCAACGGCGGCAAGCTGAACAGCCTGCGCTACATCGGCAACCTGACCGACGACCTGACCTTGAACGTCCTGTACGGCAAGATGAAGTCGGAGCACATCTACGAACCGACCGGTTACAACCCGACCCTGCCGCAGGTATCGGCTGCGGCGGCCAACCGCTACCCTGGCTTCAACTATACCGCCGGCCAGAAGGTGACCGGCACCATTCCGTTGAGCGGTTCAACCGACGACTTCACCTCGAAACGCGTCGACCTGGAATACAAGCTCGGCAACCACACCCTGCGTGCGGGCCTGGACAACAACTCGGCAACCTCGAAGAATGCCGGTGAGGGCTACGCCGGTGGCAGCCTCATGCAATATCAGTACAACAGCAACGTGACGACGCCCATCACGGTGTCGGGCGGCGTCCTGCCGGCGGCACTGAACACCTACGGCGGCATCGCAGCCCAGGGTTATTACGTCCGCAACATCGTGTACCAGACCTACTCGAACGCCTTCGCCGGCCAGGACGCTCAGTACCTGGAAGACCGCTGGCAAGTGACCAAGGACGTGCTGGTGACCGCGGGCGTGCGCCGCGAAGGCTTCTACAATGCCAACCAGGACGGCACCAAGTACATCGAGATGAAGAACCAGTGGGCGCCGCGCCTGAACGTCTCTTGGGACGTGAACGGCGATTCGAGCTTCAAGGTCTATGGTAGCGCGGGCCGCTATACCATCCAGATCCCGACCATGGTCGCGCTGCGTGGCGCCAACGGTTCGAAGTACACCTACCAGTACTACACCTATACCGGTGTCGACGCGAACGGCCTGCCGACCGGCACGACCCAGCTGACCGAGCCGATTTCGAGCAACAACGAGTTCGGCCAGGCCAAGGATCCGAAGACGGTCGCCGCGCAGAACATGAAGCCGTCCTACCAGGACGAAATCACCGCCGGCCTGCAGAAGTCGCTGACCCCGGACTTCAACTTCGGCGTGAAGTTCACCTACCGCAAGCTGAAGTCGACCATCGACGACCTGTGCGACGGCCGTGCGTTCGAAGCCTACGCCGAACGTAACAACATCAACACCGACAACTGGGGCGGTTTCGGTTGCGCGACCTTCAACCCGGGCCGCGACAACGACTTCCTGGTCGACTATGCGGGCAATGGCACCCACACCAAGGTGCACCTGACCGCTGCCGAACTCGGCTTCGACAAGCCGAAGCGTACCTACGCCGCGCTGGACTTCAATTTCGAGCACCCGTACCGCAACGGCTGGTATGCCTCCGTGAACTACACCCTGTCGCGCAGCAAGGGCAACACCGAAGGCCAGACCCTGTCGGATACCGCGAACGCCCAGGGCGACGTGTCGGCGACCCAGACCTGGGACTACCCGGAACAGATGATCGGCGCGTACGGCCTGCTCCCGAACGACCGTCGTCACCAGATCAAGGCATTCGGCTTCTATGACGTCACGTCCGAGATCGCCGTCGGCGGCAACCTGCTGCTGGCTTCGGGCCGTCCGCGTTCGTGCTTCGGCACCGATCCGCTCGGCCGTGGCCCGAACTACGACTCGGCATCGCACTATTGCTTCGGCACCTCGGCCGCAAGCAATGTGCTGTCGGAGCGTGGCACCATCGGCCGCATGCCGTGGGAAAAGACCGTGGACCTGAACCTGGTCTACAGGCCGAAGCTCCTGGATGGCCTGGCACTGCGCATGGACATCTACAATGTGTTCAACAACCAGAGCGCCCAGAAGGTGAACGAACAGTACAATACCGACGATCCTCGTTCGGCACTGTACGAAATGGTGAGCTACTATTCGGCACCGCGTTCGATGAAATTCAGCGCCCAGTACGACATCAAGTTCAAGTAATCGGACCGATCGTCGCCGTCGCCGCGCAAGCGGCGAATGAAGAAGCCCACGGTGTTTATCGTGGGCTTTTTTTGTGGATCATCCCACTGTGCCAGGGCCCGCTCAATCCGGCGCCCACGCCGCCGCCAGCATGGCCAGCGCCGCCAGCCCGGCCGTCTCGGTGCGCAGCACGCGCGCCCCCATCGACAGCGCCACCGCTCCCTGCGCGAGCGCCGCATCTTCTTCCTCGGTACTGAAGCCGCCTTCCGGCCCGACCAGCACGACGACATCCCGCGGCGCCTGCGCGCGCGCCCAGCCGGCCAGCGTCTGCGTGGCGCGCGGCGTCAGCAGCAGGCGCGGTGCGGGCGCCGCTTGCGCGATCCAGCGTGCGAATTCCTCGACGGGGGCCACGCCGGCGAGCCGGTTCCTGCCGCATTGTTCGGAAGCGCTTACTACCACGCTCTGCCAGTGCGCCAGGCGCTTGTCGGCCCGCTCGCCGGACAGCTTCACCACAGAGCGGCGCGCAGCCAGCGGCTGAATGTGCGCGACGCCCAGCTCGACCGCCTTTTCCACGATCCAGTCCATCTTGCTGCCTTCCGGCAGGCCCTGGGCCAGCGTGATGGAGAAGGGCAGCTCGACATCGACGGCGTCGTGGCCGAGGACTTCGGCGCTGGCGCGGCGCTTGCCGATCTCGACCAGCCGGGCCCGTACCTGGCCGCCCTCGCCATTGAACAGCACCAGTTCGTCGCCGGCCTGCTGGCGCACGACGTGCAGGTGGTGGGCGACGGTTTCCGGCAGGTCGACGATGGTGCCGGGAAGGAGCGGCTGCGGGCAGTAGAAGCGTGGCATGGATGGCAAACGGCAAATGGACAGACCGGCATTTTAAATCCGCGACCCCGTCCTCTGCTAAAATACGCGGTTAAGGCCAGCCGAATGTGCATACATCAGCGCCACCGCTTTCCAATCCTCAGTACCTACCGCACCCATGAAATCTCTGCAAACCACCACCTTGATGGCCAACGCGATCCGTGCGCTGGCGATGGACGCCGTCCAGAAAGCTAACTCCGGCCACCCCGGCATGCCGATGGGCATGGCCGAGATCGCCGTCGCGCTGTGGGACGGCCACTATCGCCACAACCCGGCCAATCCGGGCTGGATGAACCGCGACCGCTTCCTGCTCTCGAACGGCCACGGTTCGATGCTGCACTACGCGCTGCTGCACCTGTCGGGCTACGACCTGACCATGGACGACATCCGCAACTTCCGCCAGCTGCACAGCAAGACCGCGGGCCACCCGGAAGTGGGCATCACCCCGGGTGTGGAAACGACCACCGGTCCGCTGGGCCAGGGCATCGCCAACGCGGTCGGCATGGCGCTGGCAGAGTGGCTGCTGGCGCGTGAATTCAACCGCCCGGGCTTCGACATCGTCGATCACTACACCTATGCGTTCGTGGGCGACGGCTGCCTGATGGAAGGCATCTCGCACGAAGTGGCGTCGCTGGCCGGCACCCTGCGCCTGAACAAGATGATCTGGCTGTACGACGACAACGGCATCTCGATCGACGGCAAGGTCGAAGGCTGGTTTACCGACGACACCCCGAAGCGCTTCGCGGCCTACGGCTGGAACGTGATCCCGGACGTGGACGGCCACGATGTGGCCGCCGTCGACGCGGCGATCGCCAAGGCGAAGAATTCTGACCGTCCGACCCTGATCTGCTGCAAGACCATCATCGGCAAGGGCTCGCCGAACCTGCAGGGCGGCGACAAGGTGCACGGCGCCGCGCTGGGCGAGAAGGAAGTCGCCGCGGTGCGCGAGCACCTGATCTGGGACTCGATCCCGTTCGACATCCCGGCCCCGATCTACGAAGCCTGGGACCAGAAGCAGAAGGGCGCCTCCGCGCAGGCGGAGTGGGACGCGCTGTTCGCCGGCTATCGCGCGCAGTACCCGGAACTGGCGGCCGAATTCGAGCGCCGCATGAAGGGCGAGCTGCCGGGCAAGTTCGAGGAAACGCTGGCTGCCGCCATCGCCTCGACCGTCGAGAAGAAGGAAACCATCGCCACCCGCAAGGCGAGCCAGAACGCGATCCAGGCGCTGGCCGGCGTGCTGCCTGAATTCCTGGGCGGCTCGGCCGACCTGACCGGCTCGAACCTGACCAACTGGAAGGAATCGATCCCGGTCCGTTCCGGCACCCCGGGCAACCACATCAACTACGGCGTGCGCGAATTCGGCATGGCCGCCATGATGAATGGCGTCGCCCTGCACGGCGGCTACATCCCGTTCGGCGCGACCTTCCTGACCTTCTCGGACTACAGCCGCAACGCGCTGCGCATGGCCGCGCTGATGAAGATCCGTTCGCTGTTCGTGTTCACCCACGACTCGATCGGCCTGGGCGAAGACGGCCCGACCCACCAGTCGATCGAACACGTCTCGTCGCTGCGCCTGATCCCGAACCTGGACAACTGGCGTCCGTGCGATACCACCGAATCGATCGTGGCCTGGGGCGAAGCCCTGAAGCGCAAGGACGGCCCGTCGACGCTGATCTTCTCGCGCCAGAACCTGCCGTACATGGAGCGCGATGCCGCTACCGTCGCCAACGTGGCGAAGGGCGGCTACGTGCTGCGCGACGTGCACGCACCGCGCGCCGTGCTGATCGCCACCGGTTCCGAAGTCGAACTGGCGATGAAGGCCGCCGACGCGCTGGCCGGCCAGGGCATCGGCGTGCGCGTCGTGTCGATGCCGTCGACCGACGTGTTCGAGCGCCAGGACGCCGCCTACAAGGCTGCCGTGCTGGGCAAGGGCATCCCGCGCGTGGCCATCGAGGCCGGCGTGACCGACTTCTGGTACAAGTACGTGGGCCTGGAAGGCGCCGTGGTCGGCATCGACACCTTCGGCGAATCGGCCCCGGCGCCGGTGCTGTTCAAGCACTTCGGCTTCACGGTCGAGAACGTTGTCGGCAAGGTCAAGTCAGTGCTGGCATAAAGTCTTGATGTACTCCGCCGCGCGCGCCAGGAGACGGGAGCGCGCGGCCGATTTTCGCGCTATGCTTGCGTGATGATGAATTTTTTTCAATCAGGAGTGAATAAATGACGATCAAAGTAGCAATCAACGGTTATGGCCGCATCGGCCGCAACGTCCTGCGCGCCTTCTACGAAGGTGGCAAGAAGCAGGACATCCAGATCGTGGCGATCAACGACCTCGGCAACTCGGAGTCGAACGCCCACCTGACCCGCTACGACACCACGCACGGCAAGTTCCCGGGCACCGTCGAAGTCGACGGCGACTTCATGATCGTCAACGGCGACCGCATCCGCGTGTTCGCGCAGCGCAATCCGGCCGAGATCCCCTGGGGCGAACTGGGCGTGGACGTCGTGCTCGAGTGCACGGGCTTCTTCACCACCAAGGAAAAGGCATCGGCCCACCTGAAGGGCGGCGCCAAGAAGGTGATCATCTCGGCACCGGGCGGCAAGGACGTCGACGCCACCATCGTGTTCGGCGTGAACAACGACGTGCTGAAGGCTTCGGACACCGTGATCTCGAACGCCTCCTGCACCACCAACTGCCTGGCCCCGCTGGTCAAGCCGCTGAACGATGCCATCGGCCTGGAAAACGGCCTGATGACCACCGTGCACGCCTACACCAACGACCAGGTGCTGACCGACGTCATGCACGAAGACCTGCGCCGCGCCCGTTCGGCCACGCACTCGATGATCCCGACCAAGACCGGCGCCGCCGCCGCGGTCGGCCTGGTGCTGCCGGAACTGAACGGCAAGCTGGACGGCTACGCTATCCGCGTGCCGACCATCAACGTGTCGATCGTCGACCTGTCGTTCATCGCCAAGCGCGACACGACCGTGGACGAGATCAACCAGATCATGAAGGCGGCAGCCGACGGTCCGCTCGCCGGCATCCTGACCTACAACACGGCGCCGCTGGTCTCGGTGGACTACAACCACAACCCGGCCTCGTCGAACTTCGACGCCACGCTGACCAAGGTGTCGGGCCGCCTGGTGAAGGTCTCGTCGTGGTACGACAACGAGTGGGGCTTCAGCAATCGCATGCTTGACACCACCGTGGCGCTGATGAACGCCAAGTAAGCTTTCCTGCTTAGTGAAGCGCTCCTGAGGGAGCGCTTTTTTTTTGCCCTTGATGGTGCCGTCATTCGATACGGCCTACCCGATTGTGTTCTGCCAATGCGACGCCAAGGCGTCGTGCGAACCGACCAGCGCCATGGTGGCCCGTTCAGGTGCTACTCCGTCGGACACCAGCAGGTGGCAAAAATTCCTTTTATTACCGGTAATTCCTCATCATTGAAAATATTTCTAATGGTTTAAGAGATATTTAAATTGCCGTTTCATTAGAAAAAGCACTTGCGGTAATCGTAAATTATTTTGCCGCTAGATAGTTTTTGTGAGTTTTCAGGGGTAAAAATAGTGTCATGATTTGATTTCCCTTGGGAAATCTTTTTCTAGGACTGAAAATTTAGTATGAATAAATCCATCAGCTCGCATGCGTTGGTAAAATTTCTTTTACTATTTTTGGTTGTAGGCATATCAGACACTGTCGAGGCACAGCAAGCCCTGACACCCTATAGCGATCAAAACAAGCTAATCAGGGCACCTCAGGCTGCAACGCAACTCGGATCGGATCTGTTTGGCGATACGGTCAACTTGTACACTGGAAAACTTGAATTCATTCAATCTGATGTCTCCCTAGCAGGGAACAGTACACTGCCCGTTGCGGTCGGCCGACATATCCAGACCGGACAGGACTGGGTGCCGGGCGCATTATTCGGCCGGTGGGACATCGAGATTCCCCATTTGCATGGAGTTTTTTCCGCACAAAAGGGGTGGACCACCATCAACGGAACAACTGCCAGGTGCAGCCAGTTCAGTGCCGCGCCGGATGCAACCAGTTCAAATGCATCCTGGAAGGGTACGGAGTATTGGCACGGTAGTTTTCTTTATGTTCCTGGCATCGGCGATCAGGAGATGCTGCAAAGAAGTGCGTCTTATTCATCTGCCCCTACTGCAAATTCTTCTTATGTGTATCCGATCGTAACCCGGAAAACCTGGGCAATACGTTGCCTGCCAAATATGGCAACTGGAAACGATGCGGGCGGTGAAGCATTTATTGCCGTTTCGCCAGATGGTACCGAGTACCGTTTTGATTGGCTGGTAAGCCGTTCCTTTTCCCCGTTGCTGAAGGCCTCGTCGGCGCCGGAATCAGCAAGCGCGGCGACCGCCGGCGATGCCTCGACGACGGGCGTACCAGTACCAAACGCTCCGGTTTCGCCCCAACTCAGTCGTGTCGAAATTTGGATCTTGCCTACGCGGGTTACTGATCGCTATGGGAATGAGGTTATTTATACCTACGACACGACAAACAAATGGCAGTTGAAGTCCATTAGTTCGAATGAGAGTTCGGGCTCCCCGCGCACAATTACCTTAACCTATGAAACGCCGGGTTCGACAGTATCGAATCTTGTCTCATCGGTTTCAGACGGCACGCGTACCTGGCGGTATTCTTATAACGGTGATGGGGCTCTGCAGACCGTTACGTTACCAGATGGCTCTGCATGGCAACTCGGCGGAATTGCTCCGCTCTTATACGATATTTTATATTTGGGTTCGGGAAGTTGCGACGCGCCGGGCTATTTGGCCACGAGCGAGCTCACGGGCACGATGACTCACCCCTCCGGTGCCACTGGAAACTTCACACTGACACCGACTTGAACCGCCCCGGCTTCCGTGGAGGCCGGTTAGTGTGAGTCAGGCCGGGATGGC
>CAUSCY010000033.1:0-64682 GCA_963529995.1 uncultured Massilia sp.
CCCCCCGCGGCTGTTCGGCGCCCCCCCCCCCCCGGCCCGGGGGTCGCGGGCCCCGGGGGGGGCCCCGGGGGGGGGCGGCCGCGCCACGTCCCCCCCGGGGCCGCGCCCCCCCGGCTGCGCGTCGCCCCTGTTCCGCGCGCGGGTCGGGGACCTGCTGCTGCCCGCGCTGCGCGCCTTCGCGCCCGAACTGATCCTCGTGTCGGCCGGCTTCGACGCGCACAAGCGCGATCCGCTCGCGCAGATGGCCTTGGATGACGACGATTTCGACTGGATCACGCGGCAGGTGATGGCCATTGCCGACGATGTCTGCGACGGACGGATCGTGTCGGTGCTCGAAGGGGGCTACAGCGATGCTGGGCTGGCGGGTGGCTGCACGGCGCATGTGCGGGCATTGATGGCGCATTAGGAACCGGTAGGGTGGGCACCATGTGCCCACCGGGCGCCGAGCGCGGCTACAAGCGCGCGGACGGGATCAGCGCAGCGATGCGTTCCGCCCCTTCTTCCATCAAAAAGCTGCGGAAGGCGCGCGCCACCGGCGGCAGGCGTTTTTCGCGGCGGTGCACCACGTACCAGTTCAGCATCAGCGGGAAGCCGTCCACGTTCAGCACGACCAGGCTGCGGTCCGCCAGCTCGCGGCCGATCGTGTGCGCCGACAGGAAGCCCAGGCCGATGCCGGCGATGACGGCCTGCTTGATCGTCTCCGTGCTGCGGATCGCCATCGCCACGCGCATGCCGTCCATGTGCGCGCCGAACGCGTCTTCCATCGACTGCCAGGTGTCCGATCCGTGCTCGCGCACCACGAACGGGTGCTGCAGCAATGCCTCCATGCCGATGCGGTCCTGTCCCGCCAGCGCATGCTCGGGCGCGGCCACGATCACGTAGGGGTGCGGCGCGAAGGCATCGCTCTGCACGTCGTCCTGCGCGGGCGGGCGCACCATCACGGCAAGGTCCGTCCGGTTCTCGGCCAGCTGGCCGAGCAGCTCCTCGCGGTTGTGCACGGTGAGGTTCAGCTGCACGCCGGGATGGCGCCGCGCGAACGCCACCATCAACTGCGGGAAAAAATAATCGCCGGCGCTGATCACGGCCACGTTCAGCTGGCCGCCGGCGATGCCGCGGTGCTGCGCCATCGCCGTATCGGCCTCGTGGAACTGCTGGATGATCGCGCGCGAGAACTGCAGCAGTTCCATGCCCGCCTGCGTCAGGTAGGTCTTCTTTCCGAGCTGTTCGAACAGCGCCAGTCCCACGTGGCCTTCCAGCGTGCGGATCTGGGTCGAGACGGCCGGCTGCGTGAGATGCAGTTCTGCTGCAGCGCGGGAGAAACTGAGGTGACGAGCAACTGCTTCAAAGACTTTTAGCTGGCGCAGCGTGGCGTTCTTCATCACGGCTCCGATGTATCAGCGATCCCTAATGATTATCCCTAAAAACTTTAAATTTTTCTAATCATTTAAATCCCCTACTATCGTTTTGCAGTCTGTTGAACACATGACCGGAGAGAGTGCCATGACGAACTTGAGCCACAGCGACAAGGGATCGCTCATTGACTTCGATAGCGGCTTCGATAGCGGCTTCGATGCGCAGATCCGCCGCAACGCGTACAACGCCGCCTTCCACGAACTGGGGCTGAACTGGTTCTGGGATGCCGGCTTCGAACTGCCCTGCGCCGCCGGCGAACGCGCCTGCGTGCACGACTACCTGGCGCAGCACCAGCCGCACCTGTTGAAGGCCTACGACGCCGACTTCCTCGTCGATGCGATCCTGGCCGCCAAGGAGCGCTGCGTGCCGCAGATGACGGCGCCCGGCTGCAACCCGGCCGCCGCGATCGACTGGCGTGCCTTGCGCGAGCTCCAGGTGGGTGTCTGATCGCCACGCGCCGGAACGAGATTTTCGAAACTTAACCGCGGTCAAGGATATGGCAAAACCGTTCTTCCACAATCGGCCCATCCGTTGAAATTCTCATAAGCGGTGCCCGCCGGACCCGACCGGCGGCCCGATAAAAAAGGTTCCAGCATCCCCATCGGCAGCTTTCGTGAACCACTGATCCGGAGACAAGGTCATGAGCATCCCCTCGCACCGCCATGCCAGCGGCCCCCGCCCTCATGCAGCCGATCCACCCGACCGTCCCGACCGCCGGGTCCGGACTGGAGACCGTACCTGAAGCGACACTGCAGCGACACCATCCACGCGCATAAAAAATCAAAGCAACGGAGACATCGCATGAAAACCGAGACACTGGCAGTCGAAAGACCAGCATCGTTCCGCTGGATCCAACTCGTCATGGGCATCGTCTGCATGGCCATGATCGCCAACCTGCAGTACGGCTGGACCCTGTTCGTCAATCCGCTGTCGGAAGCCCACGGCTGGTCCAAGGCCGCCATCCAGGTGGCATTCACCATCTTCATCCTCACCGAAACCTGGCTCGTGCCGATCGAAGGCTGGGCCGTCGACAAATGGGGCCCGCGTCCCGTGGTGCTGTTCGGCGGCCTGCTGTGCGCGATCGGCTGGGTGATGAATTCGTTTGCTTCCACGCTGTTCGTGCTGTACGTGGCCGCGGCCATCAGCGGCATCGGTGCCGGCGCCGTCTACGGCACCTGCGTGGGCTCGGCGCTGAAATGGTTCCCCGACCGGCGCGGCCTGGCGGCCGGCCTGACCGCCGCCGGCTTCGGCGCGGGCTCGGCGGCCACGATCATTCCGATCTCGAAGATGATCGAAAGCCGCGGCTATGCCGATACTTTCCTGTACTTCGGCATCGGCCAGGGCCTGGTCGTGATCCTGCTGGCCCTGATGATGGCGCGTCCGCCGCACCAGGCGGCCAAGGCCGGCAAGAAGAAGAACGCCAACGTGCTGCAGACCACGGCCGACTTCACGCCCTCGCAGATGGTGCGCAAGCCCGTGTTCTGGGTGATGTACACGATGTTCGTGCTGGTCGCCGCCGGCGGCCTGATGGCCACCGCGCAGATGGGGCCGATCGCCAAGGACTTCGAGATCGACGGTGTCAAGTTCAATGTCATGGGCATGGTATTGCCGGCACTGACCTTTGCGCTGGCCATCGACCGCGTGCTGAACGGCTTGACGCGGCCCTTCTTCGGCTGGGTGTCGGACCAGATCGGCCGCGAGAAGACGATGTTCATCGCCTTCGCGCTGGAATCGGTCGGCATCATCGCGTTGTACTACTTCGGCCGCGACCCGATCATGTTCGTCATCCTCACCGGCCTCGTGTTCTTCGCCTGGGGCGAGATCTACAGCCTGTTCCCGGCCACCACGGCCGATACCTTCGGCACCCGCAACGCCGCCGGCAACGCGGGCCTGATGTACACGGCGAAGGGCACGGCCTCGATCTTCGTGCCCATCTCGAGCGTGATCATGGCGGCCACCGGCAGTTGGGAAGCCGTGTTCTTCATCGGCTGCGGCATGAACGCTGTGGCGGCCATCATGGCCTGGTGGGTGCTGCGTCCCATGCGCAAGCGCTTCATCGAGGAGTCGATCGGCGTCGTCAGCGTCGCCGAGGGCGAACACGTGCCGGGTGCCAGCCCGACCTCGCCGCGCATGGTCAATTGAGGGCGCCCAGCGCGTCCGCAGCAGCGCGTGCAGCCTTCCCGCTGCACGCGCCGACAATCACGACATCCTCCTGAAAGAGGCTTCCCATGATCCAGCACTGGATACGCTTCCTGCACCTCGACACGGTCCGCTTCGGCACGCTCGAAGGCGACAAGATCCGCGTCTTCAAGGGCGATATGTTCGACCATCCGCAGCGCACCGACATCGCGATCCGGCTCGCCGACGTGACGGTGCTTACGCCCGTGGTGCCGGGCAAGGTGCTGGCCATGTGGAACAATTTCCATGCACTGGGACAGAAGCTCGGCCTGGCGCCGCCGCCCGAGCCCTTGTACCTGATGAAGCCGCCGACCTCCTACCTGGCGCCGGGAGGCACGATCCGCAAGCCGCGGACGGATGCCAAGGTGGCCTTCGAGGGCGAGCTGGCGATCGTGATCGGCAGCACCTGCAGCGGCGTGCCGGTGGAAAGCGCGCTCGATCACGTGTTCGGCTATACCTGCGCCAACGACGTGACGGTGAACGACATCATCAAGCGCGATCCGACCTTCCCGCAATGGGTACGGGCGAAGGGCTTCGATACCTTCTGCCCGTTCGGGCCCGTGATCGCCACCGGGCTGAATCCGGCGATGCTGGTCGTGCGCACCATCCTCAACGGGGAAGTGCGCCAGGACTATCCGGTCAACGACATGGTCTTCAGCGTGGCCGAGCTGGTCAGCATGATCTCGCAGGACATGACATTGGAACCGGGCGACCTCCTGCTGTGCGGGACGTCGGTCGGCGTGGGCTCGATGCGCCCGGGCAGCACGATCGAGGTGGAGATCGACGGCATCGGCACGCTCACCAACCGTTTCGAGTAACCATCAAGGGGTGTGTCATGAAAATCGCAGTGATCGGAGCGGGCGCCATCGGCGGACTCGTCGGTGCGCGGCTGGCGCTGGCAGGAGAAGATGTGACGTTCTTCGCGCGCGGGGCCAATCTGCAGGCCATCCGCACGCACGGCATCCGGCTCGTGGAGATGGATGGGGAAGAGCGCGTGGTCACGCGGGTGACGGCCACGGACGACTACGACGCCGCCGGACCGCAGGACATCGTGGTGCTGGCCGTGAAGGCGCACCAGGTCGGCGATGTGGCGGACCGGATCGGCAAGCTGTTCGGGCCGGACACGGTCGTGGTGACGATGCAGAACGGGATCCCGTTCTGGTATTTCCACCGCCACGGCGGCGAATACGAGGGCCGCACGGTGCACAGCGTGGACCCGGACGGCCAGCTGGCGCGCATGATTCCGCCGGAACGCATCCTCGGCTGCGTCCTCTACCCGGCCGCCGAACTGACGGCGCCCGGCACGATCCGCCACATCGAGGGCAACCGCTTCCCGCTCGGCGAGCTGGACGGCAGCACGAGCGCCCGGATCGTGAGCGTGTCCGAAGCCTTTGAACGGGCGGGCTTCAAGTCGCCCGTGCTGGAAGACATCCGCGCCGAGATCTGGCTGAAGCTGTGGGGCAACCTGTCGTTCAACCCGATCAGCGCGCTGGCGCATTCGACGCTGGTCGACATCTGCCAGCACCCGCTCGCGCGCGACCTGGCGGCGAACATGATGCGCGAGGCGGAAAGCGTCGCCGGCAGGTTGGGAATTTCCTTCCGCGTCAGCCTGGAACGCCGCATCGCCGGCGCCGAAAAGATCGGCAAGCACAAGACGTCGATGCTGCAGGACGTGGAAGCGGGCCGGGAACCGGAAATCGATGCGCTGGTGGGATCGGTGATCGAGCTGGCGCGCATGACGGGCACACCCACGCCCCATATCGATTCGGCCTATGCGCTGATGAAGCTGCTGGAACAGGCGATGGGCGAAGCGCGCGGCGGGGTGCGCCTGCAGAAGGCGGTGGCGGCCTGAAGCCCCGCGCTGCCGGCGCCGCCGCGCCAATGCAAAACACCGGCGGGGCGTGAACCCGGCCGGTGTCCGTTGAAGCGCAAGACGACTGGATGCCGCTTACATGCCCCAGGTATGGGCGCCGTTGTCGCGGTTGGCGGCGCTCAGCTTGTCGCGCAGTTTCAGTTGGAACAGGGCGGCGATCAGTGCTGCGAAGGAGAAAGATGCGCCGTTTTGTTGCGTTGCGGTGTCGCTCATGCCATTCATGGTGCCACTCCTTATTCAAGGTCGAAAAGATGTATGCCTTTGATTGTAAAGGCAGACCATGCATCGTCCAATTGAACGGTGTGATACGGGACATTCCACACATGAATGTCTAGCTATGAAAAAGCGCCTAAAAAAGAGGCAGAAAAAATATGCGGCCGCGTTGCAAAAAACGTTGTTTTCAGATCTTTCCCTGGTGTTTCAGGCGGCTCAGGGTTTCGGGCGACAGGTTCAGGTAGGCCGCCAGTTCCTTCTTCGGCAAGCGCTCGAAGAGTTCGGGCTGCTTGCGCATGAAACGGTGCACGCGGCCCGGCGCATCGAGCAGGTGCAGCGTGATGGTGTGCGCCATGATGCCGCTCATCAGGCTCATCACCTCGAACTCGAAAGCCTGCTTCACGGCGCTGTGGCTTTGCAGAAAATCGACCCATTGGGACAGCGACATGCTGGCCACGCGCGCCTTCGTCACGCACACGATGCTGTAGGGCGTGGGTGTCTTCAAGCGCCAGGCGGCGTAGCTGGTCTCGATGTCGCGTTCCGACGAAAAGCGCAGGATCATTTCCTTCGCTTCGTGGTTGGTGACTTGCCGCTTCAGGATGCCGTCCAGGATGAAGTACTGCTCCATCTCGTAGACGCCCTGGTTCAGCAGCAGGTCGCCCTTCTGGTGATTGGTGACGGTGAGGTAGGGCTCGAGCGCCGCCATCTCGCTGTCGCGTAATTCCTTGAGTACGACATTCTGCTTCAACTGCACGCGAATGATGTTTCGTTCCGGGTGATTGGCAATGAGCGTCATGGGGTTCCGGCGATGTACAGGAGTCCCGACATCATCTGGCGAATCTTGACCGGGGTCAATGATACAAATCACGCGTGCTGGCTATGATGATTTTCAGGGCGAGACCCTGCACGACAACGAAGGGGCAACGGCATGCGTCGCGCAGCCCCATAACCGGAGACAACCATGACAAACAACGTATCGGTAGAAGTCACCGACGGCTTCCATCTGGTGATCGACGCCCTGAAAGAAAACGACATCGACACGATCTTCGGCCTGGTCGGCATTCCGATCACCGACCTGGCCCGCCTGGCGCAGGCGGAGGGCATGCGCTTCATCGGTTTCCGCCACGAGCAGAACGCGGGCAATGCCGCCGCCATCGCCGGCTTCATGACGCAAAAGCCCGGCATCTGCCTGACCGTGTCGGCACCCGGCTTCCTGAACGGCCTGACGGCGCTCGCGAATGCCACCACCAACTGCTTCCCGATGATCCTGATCTCCGGCTCCAGCGAGCGCGAGATCGTCGACCTGCAGCAGGGCGACTACGAAGAGATGGACCAGCTCAACGCCGCCAAGCCGTATGCGAAAGCGGCCTACCGCATCAACAAGGCCGAGGACATCGGCATCGGCGTGGCGCGCGCCATCCGCGCCGCCGTCTCGGGCCGGCCCGGCGGGGTCTACCTCGACCTGCCGGCCCAGCTGCTGGCGCAGACCATCGAGGCCGGCCACGGCAAGCGCTCGCTGGTGAAAGTGGTCGATCCGGTGCCGCGCCAGCTGCCGGCGCCGGACTCCGTGCAGCGCGCGCTGGACCTCATCAAGGGCGCGAAGAAGCCGCTGATCCTGCTGGGCAAGGGCGCCGCCTATGCGCAGGCCGACGAAGCGATCCAGCAACTGGTGGAGCGCAGCGGCATCCCCTACTTGCCGATGTCGATGGCCAAGGGCCTGCTGCCGGATACGCATGCGCAGTCGGCATCCGCCGCGCGCTCCTTCGTGCTGGCCGAGGCCGACGTCGTCGTGCTGATCGGCGCGCGCCTGAACTGGCTGCTGGCGCACGGCAAGGGCAAGACCTGGGGCAAGCCGAAGCAGTTCGTGCAGATCGACATCGCGCCGACGGAGTTCGACAGCAATGTGCCGATCGCCGCGCCGCTGGCGGGCGACATCGGCTCCTGCGTGGCTGCGCTGCTGGAAGGACTGGACGCGGCCGGCATCGCCCAGCCCGACGGCGAATGGCTCGGCGCCATCGCCCAGCGCAAGGAACAGAACCAGGCCAAGATGGCGGCGCTGCTGGACAAGAATCCCGTGCCGATGAATTTCCACAGCGCGCTGCGCGCGATCCGCGACGTGCTGAAGGACCATCCGGACATCAACCTCGTCAACGAGGGTGCCAACACGCTGGACTACGCGCGCAGCATCATCGACCAGTACCAGCCGCGCAAGCGTTTCGATTCCGGCACCTGGGGCATCATGGGCATCGGCATGGGCTATGCCATCGGCGCCGCCGTCACCAGCGGCAAGCCGGTGGTGGCCGTGGAAGGCGACAGCGCGTTCGGCTTCTCCGGCATGGAGCTGGAAACGATCTGCCGCTACGAGCTGCCCGTCACCACGATCGTCTTCAACAACAACGGCGTGTACAAGGGCACGGACGTCAATCCCACCGGCGGCAAGGACGTGGCGCCGACCGTGTTCGTCAAGAACGCGCGCTACGACAAGATGATCGAAGCCTTCGGGGGCATCGGCTACCAGGCGACCACGCCGGAAGAACTGGCGAACGCACTGCGCGAGGCCATCGAGGCCGGCAAGCCCGCGCTGATCAACGCCGTCATCGACGAGACGGCGGGCACCGAGAGCGGACGCCTGACCAACCTGAATCCGCAGAGCGCCAAGAAGTAATCCCGAGCACCCAGCGACAGCAAGTACAGCAAGCCACAGCGCCGGCGCCACGCACGCCCGCGCGCAGACCCGTCACGTTTGCAGACATCGACAAGGAGACAGGCATCATGAGCAAACCGTTGGAAGGCATCAAGATCATCGACTTCACGCACGTGCAGGCAGGTCCGGCCTGCACCCAGCTGCTGGCCTGGTACGGCGCCGACGTGATCAAGGTGGAACGTCCCGGCGCCGGCGACGTCACCCGCTCGCAACTGCGCGACATCCCGGGCGTGGACGCCTTGTACTTCACCATGTTGAACAGCAATAAGCGCTCGCTGACGCTGGACACCAAGACGCCGGAAGGCAAGGAGATCCTGACCAAGCTGATCAAGGAATCCGACGTGCTGGTGGAGAACTTCGGGCCGGGCGCGCTGGACCGCATGGGCTTTACCTGGGAGCACATCAAGGAATTGAATCCCGGCATGATCGTCGCGTCCGTGAAGGGCTTCAGCGACGGCCACCACTACGAAGACCTGAAGGTGTACGAGAACGTGGCGCAGTGCGCCGGCGGCGCGGCATCGACCACCGGCTTCGACGACGGTCCGCCGACCGTGTCCGCCGCCGCGCTGGGCGACAGCAATACCGGCATGCACCTGGCGATCGGCATCCTGACGGCATTGCGCGCGCGCGATACGACGGGCAAGGGGCAGAAGGTGGCCGTGTCGATGCAGGACAGCGTGCTGAACCTGTGCCGCGTGAAGCTGCGCGACCAGCAGCGCCTGGACCGCGTGGGCTACCTGGAAGAGTATCCGCAATACCCGCACGGCACCTTCTCGGACGTGGTGCCGCGCGGCGGCAACGCGGGCGGCGGCGGCCAGCCGGGCTGGGTGCTGAAATGCAAGGGCTGGGAGACCGATCCGAACGCCTACATCTATTTCACGATCCAGGGCCATGCCTGGGCACCGATCTGCCGCGCCATCGGCAAGGAGGAGTGGATCGACGATCCGGCATACACGACGGCACAGGCGCGCCAGGACAAGATCTTCGCCATCTTCGGCACCATCGAGGAGTGGTTGAAGGACAAGACCAAGTTCGAGGCCGTCGACATCCTGCGCAAGTTCGACATCCCGTGCGCGCCCGTGCTGACGATGAAGGAGCTGGCGAACGACCCGTCGCTGCGCGCCAGCGGCACGATCGTCGAGGTCGACCACAAGGAGCGCGGCACCTACCTGACGGTGGGCAGCCCGATCAAGTTCTCGGACCTGAAGCCGGAGGTCAAGGCGTCGCCGCTGCTGGGCGAGCACACCGACGAGATCCTGGAGGGCATGGGCTACAGCCAGCAGCAGATCAAGGACTTCCACGAACGGCGCGTGGTCTGATGCCCGCTTGACGAAACCGATGCGCGCCCGCGGATGCCGGCGCGCATCGTTCTTTTACGGCAGCAGCAGCGAGGAGGAACCATGCAGCAGCTCGACTTTCAGCAACTGGCGCAGGCGCTGGGCGACGGCATCGTCGTCTGCGATGCCGCCGGCACGATCGTGTTCTGGAATGCGGCGGCCACGCGCATCTTCGGTTTCACGGAACGCGATGCGGTGGGCCAATCGCTCGACCTGATCATCCCGCCGCGCCAGCAGCAGCGCCACTGGGACGGCTACCACAAGACCATGGCGACCGGAGCAACGCGCTACGGCAGCGACGTCCTGCGCGTGCCGGCGCTGCACAAGGAGGGCAAGCCCTTGTCGATCGCCTTCACCGTGGCGCTGCTGCATGCGCCGGACGGCAAGGTGGCCGCCATCGCGGCCGTCGTGCGCGACGATACCGCGCGCTGGACCGAGGAACGTGCGCTGCGCGCGCGCCTGCGCGAACTGGAGGGGACGACGATGGGCTAGCCGCGCCGCCGGTGGCGCGTGCCGGGCCGCGGGCGTATCCGTTATAGTGCTGCCAACGAGATATCACTGGCTTCACATGACCCAACACCGCGGCGACAACGATTCCGATACCAACCTGGGCGACGACGACGCCTTCCTCGAACACGACTTGAACCTGGGCGCGCGCGGTATCGAGCTGGTCAAGATGGAAGGCCGCGTCTTCCTGCGCTTCGGCGGCGCCGTGCGCGTCGACGGGCTGCACGTCGAGTACCGCCTGGTGCCGGCGCGCGGCGTGCTGGCCAAGCCGAGCAAATGGCGCAAGATGGACTTGTCGGCACGCCGGGAATTGATCGAGGAACGCGCCAGTCGCGACGCGGCCGACGACCTGAACCAGGAAGTCGAGGAATTCGTGCGCGACGTCGCCGACGCGTGCGAGGAAGCCGGCTTCGATCCCATGCTGTTCCTGCACGTGCTGGAAGAGCTGGAAACGTCCGAGCCGGCCGAGTACGTGTTCGAGCGCATCCGCCAGCGCCTGGAGCACGCCGTCGAGCGCGAACAGGAAGAGCGCCATGCGGCGCGCACCAAGGAAAGCATCAACCTGGCCGAGTATCCGGCCTCGTTCGAGGTCGCCAGCAAGATGGCGCGCCGCTTCGTCGCGCTGCTGGGTCCGACCAATTCCGGCAAGACCCACAAGGCGATGGAAGCGCTGGCCCAGGCCGACAGCGGCGTCTATCTCGCGCCGCTGAGGCTGCTGGCGCTGGAAAACTACGAGCGCCTGCAGGCCGTCCGGCGCGACGATGGCGAACCGCTGGCCGTGAGCCTCGTCACCGGCGAGGAGCGGCGCCTGGCCGAGAACGCGACCCACGTCGCCAGCACGGTCGAGATGCTCGATACCCGCACGCGCGTCGAGGTCGCCGTCATCGACGAGATCCAGATGCTGGCCGACCGCGACCGTGGCGCCGCCTGGACCGCGGCCGTGTGCGGCGCGCCCGCATCGACCGTGTACCTGGTCGGCGCCCCGGAAGCGCGCCGCGCGATCGAGGCGCTGGCCGAACGCCTCGAGTGTCCCCTCGAAGTGCACGTGCTCAAACGCAAGGCGCCGCTGACGATGGAACCGTCGGCCGTGCGCAAGATCCGCAACCTGCGCCGCGGCGATGCCGTCATCGCCTTTTCGCGCCGCAACGTGCTGATGTGGCGCGACATGATCACGGAACTGGGGCTGACGGTCGCCACCGTCTACGGCAACCTGTCGCCGGAAGTGCGGCGCGCCCAGGCCGAACGCTTCCGCGAAGGGCAGGCCGACATCGTCGTCGGCACCGATGCGATCGCCATGGGCTTGAACATGCCGATCCAGCGCATCGTGATGACGACGGCCGTCAAGTACAACGGCGTCGAGGAAGAGGAAATCTCGGCCGCGCTGGCCAAGCAGATCGCCGGCCGCGCCGGCCGCTACGGCGTGCACGAGGAAGGCTTCGTCGCCGGCTACGACGACGACACGCACGAGATCATGCGCTCGCTGATGAAGGAAAAGATCCCACCCGTCAAGGCGAGCGGTTTCGCGGTGGCGCCGTCGATCGAACAATTGCACCGCATCTCGGCGGTGACGGGCGAGACGTCGCTGGTGAAACTGCTGAAGCGCTTCGTGCACAATATCGACGTGCCGGACGGCTTTTTCTATCCGAAGATTACGGAGGAGCAGAACGAGCGTGCCGAATGGCTCGACACGCTCGACCTGAGCGTGGCCGAGAAATTCACGATGTCGCTGGTGCCGATCTCGACCCGGGTACCCACGCTGGAAAGCGCGTGGTCGCACTGGGCGCAGTCGCTGGCCAGGCGCAAGGTCTGCAAGCTGCAACCCCATCCGCATGAACTGATCGGGCAAAACCTGCAGGAAGTCGAGGACACCTGCCGCATGTACTCGGCCTATGCCTGGCTCGGCTACCGCATGCCGGAATTCTTCCCCAGCATCGGGGAAGCCCAGGAACTGGCGCGCGAAGCGTCGGAACGCGTCGATGCCCTGCTGCAGCAGCAGAACGCGGCGGCGCGCAAGCGCCAGTCGAAGAAGGAGCGCGGGCGCTGGTAGGGGTAGGGCGCTCAGGGACCGCGCCGGTCCGGCTGGCCCTTGACGTCCAGCTTGAGCACGCCGGGGATTGTTTGCAGGCGTTCCAGCATCGCATTGAATTCCTGGGCCGACATGCGCGTGAAGGCGATCAGCACGTCGTCGATGTCGGACGCTTCCTCATTGTGCTGGACGACGAAGGTGCTGATGCGGCCCGTGATGTGGCCCAGTTCGCGCTGCAGCACGGGCAGCGTCACGCGGCCGCGTTCGGCGGAAATCAGAAGTTCGCGGCGCTGGCGCGTCGAGAAATACCAGCGCTCCAGCGGCTTGATGCCGGCCAGGATGAACAGGATGATCGCGGTCGCCGCGCCGGCCGCCACGTACAGGCCGCCGCCGACGGCCAGGCCGATCGCCGCCACCGTCCACAGGCTGGCCGCCGTCGTCAGGCCGCGCACGATCTCGCCGCGCAGCAGGATCGAGCCGGCGCCCAGGAAGCCGATGCCCGATACCACCTGGGCCGCGACGCGCGACGGGTCGAGCGAGATGTGCTCGTGGCCCAGCACGTCCATGAAGCCGTAGGCGGACACGATCATGAACAGGCAGGCGCCGACGGACACCAGCATATGGGTGCGCAGCCCGGCCGCCCACGACAGGCGCTCGCGCTCGAAGCCGATCGCGCCGCCGAGCAGGGCGGCCAGGCCGAGGCGTGCAATGAATTCCAGCTGGGGCAGGTTGCTCATCGGACCATCTTAACACGCATGATTTTGCACCCCGGCACCAGGCGTGCGGCGTCAAGACGGCTCAGGGTACGCAGTGCGACGCGATCCCGGTGCCGCCCAGCCCGGCGATGGGGATGCTCGACGGCGGATGGTCATTGCCCAGCACCATGGTCTGGCTGCTCTCGTAGCGCAAGGCCAGTTGATCGCCGGAGTAATCCGGCAAGGCGTGCGGCACGTAGAGGGCGACGCGGATGTCGAGGTCGCGGTGGAAGCCGTGGCGGAAGACCTGGCTCTGCGGGCCTTCGCCGATCTCGGTGGCGATGGCCGCGGCCAGCAGCGGCGTGTCCTGCAGCGTGTTCAGGTCGGTGGTGCCGTCCAGGCGCAGGGTGTAGGGACGCAGCAGGCCGTAGCGCTGGTCGCCGTATTGCACGCGCAGGCGCTCGGCGTCGAAATAGAAGCTGGGAATGCCGGCGCCCGTCGCGTCCAGGCTGCACAGCACGAACACGGCCCAGAAACCCTGGGATTCGAGCGGCTGCACGACATGCGCCGGCGCGCCGCGTCCGGGCAGCATCACGGGCGTGGAAAAGTCGATCCGGTGGACATTGGCCACGTGCTGGTAATGCAGCACGACGGTGTTGCGCAACTGCGTGTCGACGCTCGTGCATCCGGCCGCCAGCAGGCAGGGCAGCAGGCAGGGCAGCAGAAGCGTGCGGATCAATGTACGCATACGCCATCTCCTTTGCCAGGGCAATGTGGAACAGCGTCAGCAGGCGCGTCAAGCTTGGGCCAAGCGGATCGGCCCGATTTGCGGGAAGTCAGGCGTGTGTCATGAACAGCACGCAGGCGTTCAGGTCGTGCTCAGCGACTTTTGCAGCAGCGTATGCAGTTGTCCAAAATCCGGTTCGCCCAGGTAGCGCTTGAGGATCTTGCCGTCCTTGTCGATGACGAAGGTGGTCGGCGTCATATTGACGTCGCCGAACTGCTTGGCCAGGTCGCCGCCGGAATCGAGCGCCACCTTGAACGGCAGCTGCTTGGTCTGGGCGTAGTTCAGCACGTAGTTGGGCGGATCGTAGTTCATCGCCACCGCGACGAATTCCAGGCCCTGGCCCTTGAACTTGTTGTAGGTTTCGACCATCTGCGGCATTTCCTTCACGCAGGTGACGCAGGACGTGGCCCAGAAGTTGACCATCACGACCTTGCCGCGCAAGTCCTGCGAGCTGATCTTCTGGCCGTCGATGCTGATGAAGGTGACGTCGGGCGCCTGCTGCTGCTTGCCGAAGGTGGCGAAGCCGATGCCGGCGATGGCCAGCACGGCCGCGCCGATGAAGGCGGGCTTGACCCAGGAACGGGTGGGAGAAGAAGCTGGGGTGGTCATGATGTCAACGCGCTCTCTGTTGGCGACGAGCCATTATAGGCCCGTCGCCCATTACCTGCTGGAACCCGGATTCAGGAATTGCCGCGCTGCGGCTGGGCTTGCGCCTGCTGCGGCTGCATCGAGCGCAGGTCTTCCTCGCTGATGTACTCGAAGATCTTCACCACGCGCATGACGCCCGACACGCCCTTGGCGACGTCGGCGGCGATATTGCCTTCGCGCTGGGTAACCAGACCCATCAGGTAGACATTGCCGCGTTCGGTGACGACCTTGAACGATGTCGCCGAGATGGTCTTCTTGTCCGCCAGGCTGAGCTTGACCTTGCTGGTGATCAGCGCATCGTTCGAACGCGAGGTATAGCTTGCCGGGCCGGCGATCTCCAGTTCGTTGATGACGGACTCGACGTTGGACACGCCGCGCACGTGGTTCTCGACGGCGCGCTTCATCGCCTCGTCGCGCACTTCGCCGGTCAGCAGCACCTTGCGGTTGTAGCTGTTGACGTTGACGTGGCCGAGGTCGCCGGTAATCTCGCCCAGGTTCGATTCGGCCTTCACCGCGATCGCCTTGTCCTCGGTCTGGGCGCCCAGCGTGCGGCGGTCGGCCGTCGCGACGGCGCCGCCGACGGCAGCACCGGCCACGACCGCGATGCAGCCTTGCAGGGAGGACAGCAGGGCCGCGCACAGCACGGCCTTGGACAGGGGGCGCAGCAGGGAACGCGCGTTAATGGGCATCTTCTTCTCCGAACAGGGCGACGTCGAGGCCGTCGCAGATACTATGGATCGCCACCAGGTGCACTTCCTGGATGCGTGCGGTGCGCGAGTGCGGCACGTTGATGTGCACGTCGGCGTCGGTCAGCATCTTGCCCAGCTTGCCGCCATCCTTGCCGGTCAGCGCCACGACGCGCATCTCGCGCTCGAGCGCCGCTTCGACGGCCGCGACGACGTTGCCGGAATTGCCCGACGTCGAGATCGCCAGCAGGATGTCGCCGGCCTGGCCGAACGCCTGCACCTGCTTGCTGAAGATCTCGTTGAAGCTGTAGTCGTTGCCGACGGCCGTGATGATCGACGTGTCGGTGGTCAGCGAGATCGCCGGCAGCGGGAAGCGCTCGCGCTCGAAGCGGCCGACCAGTTCGGCGGCGAAGTGCTGCGCATCGCCGGCCGAGCCGCCGTTGCCGCAGGCGAGGATCTTGTTGCCGTTGGAAAGCGCATTGAACATCAGTTCAATGGCGTTGGAAATCGGTTGTGCCAGGATCGGGGCGGCCTTCAGTTTCAGTTCGGCGCTTTCCTGGAAGTGGGCGAGGATGCGTTGAGTATTCATGGTCGAAGATTATAGTGCAGTGCCCATGGCCAACGAGCAACTGGGGAAAAAAATGCTTACACTTGGATGGCGTTTCTTAACCATTCGATATCGTTGCCATCGATGGCGATGACATCGATGCGGCAAGGTGGCATCTGGCGGAAGCGCTGCAGATAAGTCTGGGCGGCGCGCACGATGCGGCGGATCTTCGCCGGGCCGATACTGGTGGCGGCATCGACCGGCGCGCCGGCGGCACGCTGGCGGACTTCGACGAAGACGAGGGTAGCGCCGTCGCGCACGATCAAGTCGATCTCGCCCAGCTTGCACCGGAAATTCGCTTCGATCAAGACGAGACCGTGGCGTCGAAGATACGCCATGGCCGCTTCTTCCCATTTCCGACCCTGTTCCTGTTTATGCGACAGGCGGGTCGGCCACATGTCAGCCGCCCATGCCGGCCGGCGGCGCCACCGGCTGGGTCGTCGCCGGATCGGCGGGCAGCGGGGCCGGCTGGAAGTCGCCATTCTGGTAGATGGCCTCGGCTTCGCGCCGCTGCAGCTTCGGGAAGGCGGCATCGCCGCCGGTGGACAATTGCCCGGTCACGCCATCGATCGCCAGCGGCGTGCCCGGCTGCAGCGCGACGTCGCGCGCCACGCGGAAGGCGTCGATGCCGAGCGCGTACAGGCGGCTCATGTACAGCGGCTGGGCATTGTCGTCGGGACGCGGATAGACCATCACGGGGCCGGCGTCGCGCCGTACCAGCCAGGGTACGTCGACGAGGCGCAGGCCATTCAGTTCGGCCACGCCCGTGCCGGGCGCGCGGCCCGGATTGACGGACGAGCCGCCATAGCAGGCGATTACGGCGCAGACCTGGCCGGTCTGGGCGACGACCTGGCGCAGTTCGGCCACGTCGAGTGCGGCGAACACGAGGTCGGGCGGGTCGATGCCGATACGGGTCTTGAGCGTGTCGATGGACGACAGCTCCACGCGGCCTTCGCTGGACGGCAGGTTCATGCGCTGGCCGGTGCGGCCGAGTCCGTTCCAGCGCGCCTCGAAGGCGCCCGCCGCGCGCTGCGCCCAGGCCGCGCTGCCGGTCAGGATCAGCACGCGTCCCTGGGGGCGATCGCGCGCCGCCCACTCCGCCACCTGGGCCGCCTCGTCCTCGATGGACAGGCCGGCCACCAGCATGCCGCGCGGCAGCACGCCGCGCTGTTCCGGATGGTTCAGGGCGATGGTCGGCTTGGCGACGGCGCCGCCGGCAGCCAGTGCGCTGACGGCGGGACGGGCCAGCGGGCCGACGACGAGGTCGTGGCTGGCGGCCGCGCGCGCATAGGCGGCCAGGGTGTCTTCCGGCGCGTCGCCGGTCGGCACCAGCTCGACCTGCACGCCGTTGCCGTCGCGCTGGAAGCCGGCCATGAAGCCGGCGCGCACCGCCTCGGCGGCGCCGCCCAGGCTCGGCGAATTCATCGGCAGCAGCAGGGCGATGCGCACGCCGGAACCGACCGGGCCGGCATTCGCGGCCATGGCCGTGCCTGCTGCGCCGGCGCGCGCGGCGCCCGCGCCCGCATCGGCCGCGGGGCCGTCGAACAGCTGGACCGGCGCCGTCTGCACGGCATCCGACGGGTCCACGCGCGGCGTGGCCGGCGCCGGTGCCGTCGGAGCGGGTGCGGCCAGCGGGCGCGCCGAACGTTCCTCGACGACGGGCGTCAAGCTTGTGTTTGTGCTGCCCGTGGGGCACACTCGCGGGTCGGGGTCGACGCAGATCGAGCTGCAACCGGCGGCGAACAACAGCGACATGAGCACCGACGCCATGCCGACGGCCCGTGCCTTGAAAGTTTTTATTTGCATCTATCCCACCATGACAGTTAAAGAGAACAGTCAGCAGACCACCCAGATCGCCCAACTGCCCGTGCTGGGCGAGGCCGCCCAGCAATCTTATCCTACTGGCACACTTTATGTAGTGGCAACACCGATCGGCAACGTCACCGACATCACGCTGCGCGCCCTGCACCTGCTGGCGCTGGCCGACGTCGTGGCCTGCGAGGATACGCGCAAGACGGGGGCGCTGCTGGCCCGTTTCGGCCTGAACAAGCACATGGTGGCCGCGCACCAGCACAACGAACGCGAGGCGGCGGAAAAGCTGGTACAGCGCCTGCGGGCGGGCGAACGGGTGGCGCTGGTGTCCGATGCGGGCACGCCGGCCGTGTCCGATCCGGGCGCGCGCATCGTCGACGCCGTGCGCGCCGCCGGCCTGAACGTGGTGCCGCTGCCGGGCGCCTCCGCGGCGGTGACGGCGCTGTCGGCCAGCGGCCTCCTGAACGACCGCTTCCATTTTGTCGGATTCCTGCCGGCCAGGACGAAGCAGCGTGAAGCGGAACTGGCGGCGCTCAAGCCGATGGCGGCGACCCTCGTCATCTATGAGGCACCGCATCGCATCGTCGATTGCGTCGAGGCCCTGGTGGCGGTGTTCGAGCCCACGCGCCAGGTCGTGTTCGCACGCGAGCTGACCAAGTTGTTCGAGGAAATCCACCGCTGCCCGCTGGGCGAGGCGCTGGCCTGGGTCAAGGCGGATACCAACCGCGAGCGTGGCGAATTCGTCGTGCTGGTCGAGGGGGCTGCCGCGGCGGGAGAGGAAGGCGATGCCGAGGCGGAACGTATCCTCGGCATCCTGCTGGCGGAATGTTCGGTGAAGCAGGCGGCCAGCCTGGCCGCGCAGATCACGGGGAAGAAGAAGAACGCGCTGTACGAGCGCGCCCTGCAGATCAAAGGGAGCGCGTAAGCCCCGGTTTGCGGCGCGCCGCGGCAACGGTCAGCCACACCGCCGAGACGAGGAAATAGACGGCGCCGACCCCGGCATACCCGGCGATATTGGCGATCGACGGCACCTCCGGCATCCGCGCCTGGGAAATGAAGAAACCGCCGGCCAGCGCCGACTGGGCGCCGCTCAGCACCATCGCCCACTGCGCGCCATGCGTCTTCCAGCGCCGCAGCGCCGTGCCCAGCTGCAGCAGGCCGGACAGGATCGCCCAGGCGCCGAACACGCCCAGCACCAGGTTCATGCTCGCCAGCGAGAAGGCCACCGCCGCCGCCGTCGCCAGGCTCACCACGACGTTGACGGCCTGCGTCTTGTTCCGGCTCAGGCCGCCGCTCCTGGACGCGTCGACGTAGTTGGCCAGCGCATCCCAGACGGGGTAGGCGACCAGCAAGGCCGCGGCGACGAACCAGGATTGCCGTCCCGCCGTGAGGGCGGCCGCCACCCAGGCGAAGGAAAACACGGCGCGCGTGAAGTAATAACGTGTCAGCCAGCGTTCCTGGCCGGTAGTTTCTTGTTGGTACATGATGGTTCCTTTCAAGTTTTCTACCTACCGGTCGGCAGGCTTCTTTGGCGCATCGAAGACGATGGATCCCTGTTGCGGCGCGCCCGGCCGCCGGGTCGTTAATGGTTGACTTTTCCTGCCGCGAAGCGTTCCAGCTGCGGCCACATGATGGCGCCGAACGTCTGCGCATCGCCATACGCGCGTGCCGACAGCATCGCCCCATGGACGATGGCCATGAACGCTTCCGCTTCCACGCGCGGTGCATGCGCCAGCGTCAGCGCCCCCTCCCGTACGCCCCGTTCCAGCACCGCGGCCAGCCATCCGGACAGGAAGCGGAAGTAGGCGCGTACTTCGAGCGCCACGCCTTCCGCCAGCAGCGGCAGTTCGCCCGCCAGCAGCGCGCAGATGCAGAACGGCGCGCTGGCGTCCCCGATGCAGGTTTCCCAGTAGCCTATATACGCGCGCAATTGCTCCAGCGGCTCAAGGATGCTGCATCCCAGGTCGGCGATCGCTTCCTCGGCCGCTTCGCGGTAGCGGGAGACGAGCGCCGTCACCAGGTCCGCCTTGCTGGGGAAGTGGACATGGATGCTGGCCTTGCGGATACCGGCCACGTCGGCGATATCCGCATAGCTGAAGCCGTTGTAGCCGCCGGCGACGATCAGCCTGCGCGTGCAGGCCAGGATGGCGTCGGCTGTGGTGGAAGATTCGTTCATAAAATCCATCCTACTAGAAGGTAGGATGGATTGCAAGGCATTTCAGCGAAGTGCCATGCGATGGGTCACCATTTGCAGCCGCTATCCGTCTTGTCCATGGCCAGGAACAGTGGCGCCAGCAGGCCGCCCGGCACGCCATCCTTGCAGTCGCGCCGCTTGGCCGACTTGATCGCGCGTTCGAATTTGTTCTCCGTCTGCAAGGGGGGCGGGGGCAGGCGTTCCAGCGCCGTGCCCTTCTTCGCCGGATCGGGCTCGTTGGCGACCGTGCGGGCCGTCTGGCGCGCGGCATCCAGGTCGAAGCGCGGGCTCGAGGAGGGCGTGTCCGGCGCCGTGGCCGGCGGCGGCTCGGACGGCGTCTCGACCGGATAGGTTTCCTCGGCCGACTGGCGGGTCGCGGGGTCGACGGCGATCACGCGGCGCGGCGGGCGTTCGGCGGATTGCCTGCGCGGCGCCGGTGCCGTTGTCGGGACGGCAGGCGTGTCGGCACGGGGCACGGGCGGCGCCTGCACGGGTTCCGGTATCGGCGTGGGGACGGGAGCAGACCGTAGGCGCACCGTCAGCGGTTCACTGACCTTGGGCGCGGGCGGTGCAGCCGGCTGGCGGTACCAGACCAGCAGCGCGGCATGGACGGCGATCGAGATGGCGACGCCCGCCCAGATACGTACGACCTGCCTGCGTTCGGGCGCGGGCAGGGAAGGATTGGCGGTGTCGAAGTCGAAAGTGGCGTTCACGTCTCAATTCATCAAGTTTGTGCAGGAAAACCGCAGTTGCGCCGATTAAAGCGTGTGAAAGCGTGGATCCAGGCGTGCTTTCCTTGACCCGGCTGTCCGCGAAGGTTATGATGGCTGTCTTCGGAGTGTAGCGCAGCCCGGTAGCGCATCTGGTTTGGGACCAGAGGGTCCAAGGTTCGAATCCTTGTACTCCGACCAGTATAACGAAAAGGCCGACGAGCGATCGTCGGCCTTTTTTCATTTCCGCGCAGTCATCAACGCTTCATCAGCCTTGCCGTTTCGCCAGCAGGGCATTCCCCGCACGGCTCGCGCCCTTGCGTCCCAGCTGGCGAGAAATGAAGTCGCCCGCATCGACCACCTGGTCCAGGTCCACGCCCGTCTCGATGCCGAGCCCTTGCAGCATGTACAGCACGTCCTCGGTGGCGACGTTGCCCGTCGCGCCCTTGGCATACGGACAACCGCCCAGGCCCGATACCGAGGCATGGAAGATCGCCACGCCCACTTCCATGCTGGCATAGATGTTCGCCAGCGCCTGGCCATAGGTGTCGTGGAAGTGGCCGGCGATGCGCGCCAGGTCGAAGGCGCGCGCCGCCGTCTCCATCACGGCCTGCGTCTTCCTCGGCGTGGAGACGCCGATGGTGTCGGCGATATCGATCTCGTCGCAGCCCAGGTCGCGCATGCGGCCCACCACGTCGGCCACCGCGGCCAAAGGCACCTCGCCCTGGTAGGGGCAGCCGAACGAGCAGCTGATGCTGCCGCGCAGGCGCAGCCCGTGTTCCCTGGCCGCGCGCGCAACCGGCTCGAAGCGCGCGATCGATTCCGCGATCGAGCAGTTGATGTTCCGTTGCGAGAACGCTTCCGAGGCCGAGCCGAAGATCACGACTTCGTCGGCGCGGCTTGCCAGCGCCGCCTCGAAACCCTGCATGTTCGGCGTCAGCGCGGAATAGATGGTGCCGGGCAGGCGCGCGATGCCGGCCATGACCTCGGCGCTCGTTGCCATCTGCGGCACCCATTTCGGCGACACGAAGGAAGCCGCTTCCACGTTCCGGAAACCGGCACGCGCGAGGCGGTCGACCAGTTCGATCTTGACGGCAGCGGACACCGCCTCCTTCTCGTTCTGCAGTCCGTCGCGCGGCCCCACTTCGACGATCTTGACCTTGTTCGGCAGGTTCATGACATCTCCTCGGTATTTTTTTCAGTATCCCCGTCGACGGTCGACCACGTCGGCGACCGTCCCGCCCTGTTCGAGCAGGCGTATCTTCGTTGCGACCTGCTGCACCGCCTCGCCGCGCAGCGTCAGCGCCGAGATGTGCGGCGTGATCGTGATGCGCGGCTCGTCCCAGAACGGATGCGGCGCAGGCAGCGGCTCGTTGCGGAACACGTCCAGCGTCGCCCCCGCGATATGGCCGGCGCGGATCAGGGCCAGCAGGTCCGGTTCCGCGATCAGCGCGCCGCGCGCCACGTTGACGACACAGGCGCCCTGCGGCAGCCGAGACAGGCGCGCGCGGTCGAGCAGGTTGTTCGTGTCGGGCGTCAGCGGCAGCATGCAGACCAGCACGCGGGTGCCGGCCAGGAAGGCGTCCAGCGTCTCCATGCCGGCAAAGCAGGCGACGCCGGGCAGGTCCTTCGACGTACGGCTCCAGCCGCGCACGGGAAAGCCGCGCTGGCGCAGCGCTTGCAGCACGGGCACGCCCAGTTTTCCAAGACCCAGCACGCCGACGGTGAAACCGGCCTTGTCGTGCGCGGCCAGCGGGTTCCACAAGCCCTGGCGCGCCTGCTGCTCGTAGTCGTCGAAGCGGCGGAAGTAACGCAGCACGGCGTGCAGCACATAGTCCGCCATCTGCTCGCCCATGCCGGCGTCGCCCAGGCGCACGACGGGCACGTCGGGCAGCGCGTCGCCGAACTTGAGCAGGCCGTCGACGCCGGCGCCCATCAGGAAGATCGCCTTCACGTGCGCCAGGTCGGCCAGCATTTCCTGCGGCGGCGCCCAGACGAGGGCGTAGTCGCACGGCGCCATCGCCACGCCTTCTTCCCATGCGACCGTCCGGGCATGCGGCAGCGCCGCGGCGATCTCCTCGGCCCAGGGACCGGTGTCGCCGTCGCTGCGGTACAGCAGTATCCGCATCGTTGTCTCCTTTGTTATTGTGGTTGTGGTTCGGTGGGCATGTGATGCCCACCCTACGGGCCCGTATCGGTAGGGTGGGCACCACGTGCCCACCATGCGCGGCCGATTACGCCGCCGCCTGGAACGCCAGCAGCGGCGCGCCGTCCGCCACCTGGTCGCCGACCTGGTACAGCACTTCCTCGACCAGGCCATCGCTCGGCGCGGCGATCGTGTGCTCCATCTTCATCGCTTCCATGATCACCAGCGGCTCGCCCTTCCTGACCTGCTGGCCGTTGGACGCGATCACCGCCACCACCTTGCCCGGCATCGGCGCCGTCAGGCGGCCGCCGGCCGCTTCGTGTTCGCCCGCATGGGCCAGCGGATCGTTCCATGCCAGCACGTGGTGCAGGCCGCCGCTGAACACGTGCAGCAGCTCGCCGTCGCGGCGCACCGTGCCCTGGACCGCGTGGCCGTCGATGCGGAGGGTCAGCTTGCCGGCGTCGTCGGCGACGAGCGCGACTTCGTGGGTGGCGCCATCGGCATCCAGCGTCCAGCCCGCGCGCCGGTACGTGACCCCGACACGATAGGCCTTGTCTTCCAGCGTGGCGGCATGGTCGTCCGTGAACGACAGCACGCGGCGGTAGCCGCCGTTCATGCGCCAGCCATGCGTGCTGGTCCAGGGATCGCCTGCACTGGCAGGTGCACCCTCGGCCGCAACGAGCGACACGGCGGCCAGCGCCAGCGCGTCCAGCGGCGCCGGGCCGACCGGCGGGAACAGCGAGGCATTGGTGCGCTCGATGAGACCTGTATCGAGGTCGGCGTTTGCGAACGCATCGCCTTCGACCAGGCGTTTCAGGAAGGCGATATTGGTGGCCAGGCCGACGATGTGGAATTCGCCCAGTGCCTGCGCCATACGCGCCAGCGCCTGCTCGCGGTCCGCGCCCCAGACGATCAGCTTGGCGATCATCGGGTCGTAGAACGGCGAGATGACGTCGCCCGCACGCACGCCGGCATCGATGCGCACGGCGGCCGGCGCCGTCGCATCGCCGCCCAGCGCGAAGGCGACGTGGGGCGGCGTGTCCATGCAGCGCAGCTGGCCCGTCGAGGGCAGGAAGCCCTTCTCGGGATTCTCGGCATACACGCGCGCCTCGATGGCGTGGCCGTGAATGCCCAGTTCGTGCTGCTTCTTCGGCAGCGGCTGGCCTGCGGCCACGCGCAGCTGCCATTCGACGAGGTCGGTCCCCGTGATCATTTCCGTCACCGGGTGCTCGACCTGCAGGCGCGTGTTCATCTCCATGAAGTAGAACGAGCCGTCCTGGTTGGCGATGAACTCCACGGTGCCGGCGCCGACGTAGCCGACGGCCCTTGCCGCCGCCACCGCCGCCTCGCCCATGGCCGCGCGGCGCTCGGGCGGCATGCCGGGTGCCGGCGCTTCTTCCAGCACCTTCTGGTGGCGCCGCTGCACGGAGCAGTCGCGTTCGTGCAGGTACACGCAGTTGCCGTGCGTGTCCGCGAACACCTGGATCTCGATGTGGCGCGGTCGCGTGAGGTATTTTTCGACGAGCACCTTGTCGTCGCCGAAGGAGGAGATGGCTTCGCGCTTGCACGAGGCCAGCGCGGCCTGCAGGTCGTCACTGCGTTCCACCACGCGCATGCCCTTGCCGCCGCCGCCGGCGCTGGCCTTGAGCAGCACCGGATAGCCGATGCGGTCCGCTTCGCGCTGCAGCAGTTGCGGGTCCTGGTCGTCGCCATGGTAGCCCGGCACCAGCGGCACGCCGGCGCCTTCCATCAACTGCTTGGCGGCCGACTTCGACCCCATCGCGCGCATCGCGCCGCCCGGCGGGCCGATGAACACGAGGCCGGCGGCGGCGCAGGCCTCGGCGAACTCCGCGTTCTCCGAGAGAAAACCGTAGCCGGGGTGGATCGCCTGCGCGCCCGTCGCCAGTGCGGCTTCGATGATGCGCTCGCCCTTCAGGTAGCTGTCGCGCGCGGCGGCCGGTCCGATCAGGATCGCTTCATCGCACACCGCCACGTGCCTGGCGCCGGCATCGGCTTCCGAATAGACGGCGACGGTACGGATGCCCAGGCGGCGCGCGGTGGCGGCGACCCTGCAGGCGATTTCGCCACGGTTGGCGATGAGGATCTTGGTGAACATGTGGTGTCTCGTATGTTTTAAATTATTTTGAAAGTTATCTTCAAGACCGTCATTCCCGCGCAGGCGGGAATCCATACGGAGACGACTTCGGACGCTCAGTATGGGTTCCCGCCTGCGCGGGAACGACGGTTTCGGGGCTGCGTCATCAGCACCCGCAACGCTCCTTCGGCGCTTCGTTCAGCGTCGTCGCGCGCGTCTTGAGGCCCAGCTTTTCCAGCAGCGCGCGGTCGTCGTTCGCTTCCGGATTGTCGGTCGTCAGCAGCTTGTCGCCGTAGAAGATCGAGTTGGCGCCGGCCATGAAGCACATCGCCTGCACGGCTTCGCCCAGCTCGCGCCGGCCAGCAGATAAACGCACGCGCGCCTTCGGCATCGTGATGCGGGCGACGGCGATGGTGCGCACGAATTCGATCGGGTCCAGCGGCGGCAGGCCGTGCAGCGGGGTGCCTTCGACCTGCACCAGGTGGTTGACGGGCACCGATTCCGGATACGGGTTCATGTTCGCCAGCTGGGCGATCAGGCCGGCGCGCTGTTCGCGGGTCTCGCCCATGCCGACGATGCCGCCGCAGCAGACCTTCAGGCCCGCGTTGCGCACGCGGCCCAGCGTGTCCAGGCGGTCCTGGTATTCGCGGGTCGAGATGACGTCGCCGTAGAAGTCCGGCGCGGTGTCGATGTTGTGGTTGTAGAAGTCCAGGCCCGCGGCGGCCAGCTGTTCGGCCTGGCCTTCTTCCAGCATGCCCAGCGTGGCGCAGGTTTCCATGCCCAGCGCCTTCACGCCGCGCACCATGGCTTCGACCTTTTCCATGTCGCGTTCCTTCGGGCTGCGCCAGGCGGCGCCCATGCAGAAGCGGGTCGCGCCCTTGGCCTTGGCTTCGCTGGCGGCGGCCAGCACGACGTCCAGGTCGAGGATCTTCTTGGCTTCGACGCCGGTGTCGTAGCGCGCGGCCTGCGGGCAGTAGCCGCAGTCTTCCTCGCAGCCGCCGGTCTTGATCGACAGCAGCGTGGCCAGTTCGACGTCGCCGTCGGGGAAGTGGGTGCGGTGCGCCTGGGCGGCGCGGAACATCAGTTCCGGCAGCGGCAGGTCGAACAGGGCGAGCACGTCGGCCAGCGGCCAGGTGGCGTTCTTCGGCAGCGTGACGGGGGCGGCCGGCGGGTGGAGGGTAACGACTTGGGACATGGGATTCCTTGTTTTGAAAGATTACGCACGCGTGGCCGGCCATCCCGGCAGGCCCGCGAGTTCGATATAGGCGGCCGCTTGCGCAGCCGTGGGTTCGGCGAGGCGCGGCACGCGGCCCAGCAGCGGCGCCGGCATGCGTTGCTGCAGCGCGGCGATGTTCTCGTCGGCGAAGCGCATGTCCGGGTCGACCTGGTTGGCGACCCAGCCGGCCAGCACGAGGCCGCGCGCCACGATGGCTTCGGCCGTGAGCAGCGCATGGTTGATGCAGCCCAGGCGCAGGCCGACCACCAGCACCACGGGCAGATTCAGCTGCACGGCCAGGTCGGCGCTGTCGAAGTCGTTCGAGAACGGCACGCAGAAGCCGCCCACGCCTTCGACCACGGTGGCGTCGGAGGCGCCCAGGATTTCGGCATACGCCGTCATGATGGGCACCGGCTCGATCGTCACGCCTTCCAGTGCGGCCGCGATGTGCGGCGCGCACGGTTCGCGCAGCATGAAGGGCGTCGTGATGTGCTGCGGCAGGTTCACGTTGCCGGCCGCGCGCAGCATGGCGGCGTCGTCGTTGTGCAGCATGCCGTCGCGCTCCTCGGCGCCGGCCGCGATCGGCTTCATGCCGCAGGCGCGCTGGCCCTGCTGCACGAGCTTGTGCAGGATCGCGCTGGAAATCAGCGTCTTGCCGATCTCGGTATCCGTGCCCGTGACGAAGCAGGCGAAGCGGGTCGGAATGCCTTCGGCGGCCAGCGCCGCCGGTATCTCCACCGTCGTCGGTTCGGTGGCCGTGGCCGGCTCGGCAAAGCCGACGTCCGGCGTGTGCGCGCCGCCGGTGCCGTTGCCCAGTTGCTGGGGATCGTTGATGGTCATGTTCCGCTCCTTTCCAGGCGGTTGAGCGCAGCGGCGAGCTGCGCGACGTCGTCATGCATGTGCGCCGCCGACAGGGTCACGCGCAGGCGCGCCGTGCCCGGCGCCACGGTCGGCGGACGGATCGCCGGCACCCACAGGCCCTGCTCGTGCAGGCGGGCGGAGACGGTCAGCGCCTCGTCGTTGGACCCGATGACGATCGGCTGGATCGCCGTCGTCGAGGGTGGACGCTGCCAGCGTTCCAGGCGCAGTTCCCCGTCCAGTTGCGCGATCAGCGCGTTCAAATGGGCGCGGCGCGCGCGGCCTTCCTCGCCGTCGATGATGTCGAGGCTGGCCAGCAGCGCATGCGCCAGCGCCGGCGCCGCGGCCGTCGTGTAGATATAGGGGCGGGCGCGCTGCACCAGCAGCTCGACCACGGAGGCGTGCGCCGCCACGAAGGCGCCGCCGACGCCCGCGGCCTTGCCCAGCGTGCCGACGTAGACGAGGTTGGGCGAGCGCAAGTTGAAATGCTCGAGCGCGCCGCGGCCGTGCGTTCCCAGCACGCCGAAGCCGTGCGCATCGTCGACGACGAGCCAGGCGCCGTGGCGTTCGCACAGGGCCAGCAGTTGCGGCAGCGGAGCCAGGTCGCCGTCCATGCTGAACACGCTGTCGGTGACGACGATCTTCGTGGCGGCCTGGCTTGCCGCCAGCTGCGCTTCCAGCGCCGCCGTGTCGCCGTGCGGGTAGACGGCGACGCCGGCACGGGCCAGGCGTGCGCCGTCGATCAGGGACGCGTGGTTCAGCGCTTCCGAGAAGATCGTGGCTTCCTTGTCGCCGCCCAGCGCCGTCAGCACGGCCAGGTTCGCCATGTAGCCGGTGCAGAAGTACAGCGCGCGCGCATCGACCAGGTGCGGCGCCTCGAATGCGGCCAGGCGTTCTTCCAGCTGCGCGTGCGCGCGGCCGTGGCCGGACACGAGGTGGGAAGCGCCGCTGCCGGCGCCGTACAGCGACGCGCCTTCGCGCAGCGCCTCGACGACGCGCGGGTGCGCGGCCAGGCCCAGATAGTCGTTGCTGCAGAACGCGAGTAGTTCGCGGCCGTCGACGACCTGGCGCGGCGCGCACGGCGTCTCGGCCGTGCGGCGGCGCCGGGTCAGGCTGCGCGCCGCCAGCGCGTCGAGCTGGTTGTCGATGGCGGCGATCAGGTCCATCGTCATGCCGCGATCACCGTTTCGAACACCTTGCGCGTGCGCGCGGCCAGGCCCACGATCTCCTCCTCGTCCAGCACATAGGGCGGCATCAGGTAGACCGTGCGGCCGATCGGGCGCAGCAGGAGCTCGTTCTCGACGGCGCTGGTGAAGAAGCGGCGCGCGAAGGTGGAGGCGCGCGCGCTGTCCGGCTCGACGGCGTCGAACGCGAGGATCATGCCGCGCTGGCGGAAGTGGGTCGCGCGCGGGTGGTCCAGCAGCGGCGCCAGTTCCGTCATCAGGCGCGTGGCCGTCGCGCGGTTCTTCGCCAGGACGTCGTCTTCCTCGAAGATCTGCAGCGTGGCCAGCGCGGCGCGGCAGGCCAGCGCATTGCCCGTGTAGGAATGCGAGTGCAGGAAGCCGCGCGTGATGTCTTCGCTGTAGAACGCCTCGTAGACCTTGTCGGTGGTGAGGACCAGCGACAGCGGCAGGTAGCCGCCGCTGATGCCCTTGGACAGGCACATGAAGTCGGGCCAGATCGCCGCCTGCTCGCAGGCGAAGAAGGTGCCGGTGCGGCCGCAGCCGACCGCAATCTCGTCGGCGATCAGGTGCACGTGGTACTTGTCGCACAGCTCGCGCAGGCGCTGCAGGTACAGCGGGTCGTGCATCGCCATGCCGGTCGCGCACTGCACCAGCGGTTCGACGATGATGGCGGCGATGCGGTCGGCGCGCTCGGCGAACAGTTCCTCCACGTCCCTGGCGGCGCGCAGCGCCACGTCCTGGGCCGACTCTCCCTCGCGGGCGTTGCGGGCATCGGGCGAGGCCACCGTGCGCGCGGCGCGCAGCAGCGGGCCGTAGGCATCCTTGAACAGGGCGACGTCGGTCACGCCCAGCGCGCCGACCGTCTCGCCGTGGTAGGAGCCCTGCAGGCAGACGAATTCCTGCTTGTCCGCGTGGCCCGCATTGCGCCAGTAGTGGAAGCTCATCTTCAGCGCGATCTCGACGGCGGAGGCGCCGTCCGATGCGTAGAAGGCATGGCCCAGGTTGTGGCCCGTGAGCGCGGCCAGGCGTTCCGACAGCTCGACCACCGGCTCGTGGGTGAAGCCGGCCAGCATCGCGTGTTCCAGCGTATCGAGCTGCTCCTTCAGGGCGGCATTGATGCGCGGGTTCGCATGGCCGAACAGGTTCACCCACCACGAGCTGATGCCGTCCATGTAGCGCCGTCCTTCATGGTCGTACAGCCACGGCCCCTTGGCGCGGCTGACGGCGATCAGCGGCACCTCTTCGTGGTGCTGCATTTGCGTGCATGGATGCCAGACGCTGCGCAGGCTGCGCGCGATCCAGTCGGAGGAGGTATTCTGATTCAACATCTATTCCATTATGACGAGCTAATCCAGCCACGAGGGCCGGCGTTTTTCGAGGAAGGACGCGACCCCTTCGCGTCCTTCAAGCGATGCGCGGATCGCGGCGATGCGTCCGGCGGTATCTTCCAGCAGGCCTTCCGTGACGGGCTGTCCGGCGATCTCGCGCACCAGTTTCTTGGCTTCCTTGACGGCGTTCGGGCTGTTGTTCGCCAGCGTCTCGGCCAGCGCCGCCACCTTCGTGTCCAGTTCCGCGGCCGCCACGACCTCGTGCACGAAGCCGATGCGATGGGCTTCGCGCGCGTCGAAGCGTTCGGCCGTCAGGAAATAACGGCGCGCCGCGTTCTCGCCCATCGCCTTGATGACGTAGGGAGAAATCGTCGCGGGGATCAGGCCCAGCTTCACCTCGGACAGGCAGAAGCTGGCCGTGTCCACGCCGACGGCGATGTCGCAGGCCGCCACCAGGCCCATGCCGCCGGCGTAGCAGTCGCCCTGGACCCTGGCCACGACGGGCTTCGGGCACAGGTAGATCGTGCGCAGCATGTCGGCCAGCAGCATGGCGTCGGCGCGGTTCTCGCTGTCCGAGTAGCCGGCCATCTTCTTCATCCAGTTCAGGTCTGCGCCGGCGCAGAAGGCGGAACCGTTCGCCTGCAGCACGATGGCGCGCACCAGTTCGTGGCGGCCCAGTTCGTCGAAGGCGAGCGCCAGTTCGGCGATGCTCTGCTCATTGAACGCATTGCGCAGTTCCGGGCGGTTCAGCGTGACGCGCGCGATGCGGCCGTCGACGGCCACGGTCAAGGTCTGATAGTCCATGTGAGCCCCTTACATGCGGAAGACGCCGAACTTCGTCTCTTCGATCGGCGCATTCAGCGCGGCAGAGAGACCCAGGCCCAGCACCATGCGCGTGTCGGCCGGATCGATGACGCCGTCGTCCCACAGGCGCGCGGTGGCGTAGTACGGGTGGCCCTGGCGTTCGTACTGTTCCTTGATCGGCTGCTTGAACGCGCTTTCCTCGTTGGCGCTCCACTGGCCGCCCTTGGCCTCGATGCCGTCGCGCTTGACGGTGGCCAGCACGGACGCGGCCTGGTCGCCGCCCATGACGGAGATGCGCGCGTTCGGCCACATCCACAAGAAGCGCGGCGAGAACGCCCGCCCGCACATGCCGTAGTTGCCGGCGCCGAAGGAGCCGCCGATGATGACGGTGAACTTGGGCACGGCGGCCGTGGCGACGGCCGTCACCATCTTGGCGCCGTTGCGGGCGATGCCTTCGTTCTCGTACTTGCGGCCGACCATGAAGCCGGTGATGTTCTGCAGGAAGACCAGGGGGATCTTGCGCTGGCAGCACAGCTCGATGAAATGCGTGCCCTTCAGCGCCGATTCCGAGAACAGGATGCCGTTGTTGGCGATGATCCCGACCTTCATGCCGAAGATGTGGGCGAAGCCGCACACGAGCGTCGTGCCGTAGCGCGCCTTGAATTCGTCGAAATCGCTGCCGTCGACGATGCGGGCGATGACCTCGCGCACGTCGAAGGGCTTGCGCGTGTCGACGGGGATCACGCCGTACAGTTCTTCCGGCGCGTACTTCGGTTCCGCCGCTTCGCGCACGGGACCCTGTTGCGGCTTGCTGCGGTTCAGGTTCGAGACGATGGTGCGTGCCAGCGCCAGCGCGTGCGTGTCGTCCTGGGCCAGGTGGTCGGCCACGCCGGACAGCCGCGTGTGCACGTCGCCGCCGCCCAGGTCTTCGGCGCTGACCACTTCGCCCGTCGCGGCCTTCACCAGCGGCGGGCCGCCGAGGAAGATCGTGCCCTGCTCCTTGACGATGATCGACTCGTCGCTCATCGCCGGCACGTAGGCGCCGCCGGCCGTGCACGAACCCATCACGACGGCCACCTGCGGAATGCCCTGCGCCGACAGGTTGGCCTGGTTGTAGAAGATGCGGCCGAAATGGTCGCGGTCGGGGAACACGTCGTCCTGGTTCGGCAGGTTGGCGCCGCCCGAGTCGACCAGGTAGATGCAGGGCAGCCGGTTCTGCTCGGCGACCTCCTGGGCGCGCAGGTGTTTTTTCACCGTCATCGGGTAGTAGGTGCCGCCCTTGACGGTCGCATCGTTGCAGACGATGACGCATTCCTGGCCGGCGACGCGGCCGATGCCCGTGATGATGCCGGCCGCCGGCGCCGCGTCGTCGTACATGTCGTGGGCGGCCAGCTGCGACAATTCGAGAAACGGGGTGCCGGGATCGAGCAGCATCTGCACGCGTTCGCGCGGCAGCAGCTTGCCGCGGGCGACGTGCTTCGCGCTGGCCGCCGCGCCGCCCCCTTCGGCGACGGCGGCGACTTTCGCGCGCAGGTCGTCGACCAGGGCTTGCATGGCGGCGGCGTTGACCTTGAAGTCCTCGCCGCGCGGGTTGAGTTTGCTCTCGATGGATGGCATTGCGTCTCCTGGCTTTTTCTATTCTGGATACTCGGGAAAACTGCCGTCCAGGTAGAACCACCGCGGTTTGCCGCCCAGGGCGGGATCCGGCTCGCGCACGAAACGACTGATTTCATGCAGCGTATAAGCGCGGCCATTGATCTTGTAGCGGGCGACGAATTCGATGGTGGCCTTGTCTGGATCTTCCGGCAAGTCTGCTTGACGTTGACGTAAACGTAAACCAGATTTTATCTCAAGTCCAAGCCAGTGGATCTTTTCGTTCTTGTTGACGATGGGTTCGGTCGGACGCGTGCTCGGATGCCAGGTCGCGCGCAGGTATGCCTCGTCCTGCATCTTGAATGCCACGTAGCGCGAACGCATCAGTGCTTCCGCCGTCTGGGGCAGCTCGGCGCCGGCGATAAAGGGCCCGCAGCAGCGCATGATGCTCGGACCGCCGCAGGGACAAGGAAGAGGGGTTTTCGAGGAGGTAGCCATGGCGGCAATTATCCGCCATTTCGCGAACGCGAGGCAGGCTGTACGCGTATTGCGAATTTGCAAGATGCCGGCACGTTGGCTGCAGATGCCTCATCTGCCGCCATTTTTTGCCGAAAATAAATTGAACCGGTTTGAACGGGCGCGAGATTTTTTTTTGAGATTTCTCAAACCGGGGTCAGAGTCCCGGTTTGGGAAATGTCACCTGAACAAGGCACTTATTGACGCAACGTCAAGCCGTCGAGGGAGAAGGGCGTGGCCGTGCCCTGCATGAGGTCGGTCAACAGGCTCGCCGTGCCGCAGGCGAAGGTGAAGCCCAGCGGACCGTGGCCCACGTTCAGCCACAGGTTGCCGTAGCGGGTGGCGCCGATGAGGGGGGAACTGGTCGGCGTCGCCGGGCGCAGGCCGGCCCAGGGCACGATCTGGGTATAGTCGGCGGCGCGCGGCATGGTTTCCCGCACCTGGCGCTCCAGGCTGTCCAGGCGCTGTCGGTTCAGGCTCAGGTCTTCGCCGACCATGTCGACCATCGCCGCCACGCGCAATTTGTCGCCGATGCGCGCGTACAGCACCTTGCGCTCGAAGTCGGTGACGCTGATCTCGGGCGCCACGTCGTCCAGGCGGATCGGCGCCGTCAGGCTGTAGCCCTTCAGCGGATACAAGGGCAGGTCGATGCCGGCCGACAGCGCCAGCGCGCGGCTCTGCATGCCGGCCGCCAGCACGTAGGCGTCGGCGGCGATGTTCCCCGCGCTCGTCTGCAGGCCCGTCACGCGCCCCTTGTCCGTCAGGATGCGGGTCGCTTCGCCGTGCACGAAGCCGGCAAAGCGCGGGTGGGCGGCGAGGCGCTCGGCCAGCGCCACGCAGAAGGCGTAGCAGTCGGCCACCGCTTCGCCGCCGTTGTAGATGCCGCCGGCGAGCTTGTCTTCCATCGCCGCCAGCGCCGGCTCGCGCGCCACGCATTCGGCCGCGTTCCACACCTGGCGCGCGCCGGCCGTATCCGGCTTGGCGACGGCGGCATCGAACGCCTCCTGCGTGCGGTAGACGACGAGCTTGCCGGCATCGCGCCATGCGAAGGCATCGAGCGGCACGGTCGGCGCCAGGCGGGCCATGCCGCGACGCGACAGCTCGCCCAGCTCCAGCAGCTTGTTCGTCATGCGGCGGTTGACGTCGGCGCGGCAGTTGGCGAGGAAGGAGGCGAGCCAGCGCCACTGGTGCAGGTCGAATTGCGGCTTGAAGCGCAGCGGGCCGTGTTCCTGGAACAGCCACTGGACGGCTTTCAGGGGCACGCCGGCGTCGGCCAGCGGCGACACGTAGCGGTAGCTGAGCTGGCCGCCATTGCTGAAGCTGGTGCCCGTGCCCGGTGCCGGTGCGCGCTCGAGCAGCGTGACGCGGTAGCCGGCTTCCACCAGCCACCAGGCCGAGGTCAGTCCGACGACGCCGCCGCCGATGACGATAATTTCTTGCATCCGTGCACGCTATGGTTCATTGACATGGTCCGAAAGCTTAGGCGCTGGCTTGTCGTGCGGCTAATGAATGTAGCGCGGGCAGGCATAACCGGCAGTCATGTCATGCACTATTTCGACGCTGTCCGCTAATAATCTGCACCATCATCGCCGCCTGTTCTGCCCAACGGCTGTGCGCCGGGCGGCACAAGCATAACCCGGGTCTATGCGACCCGCGTGTCTGCATAACTTTTCGGAATGCATGCGGCCGATCCTTTCATGGCAGCCGCCGCGCGATCGGTATTACACTGGCATGCGTGCAATGATGCATCATCGATAACGGTAGCCGACGCCATGCTCAACACCGAAACGCCCGCCCAGCAACACGCGACCCTCGACCAGTATCCGACCACGGAACTCGTGAACGCCCTGGTCGACGACCAGTTCAAGGCCGTCGAGGCCGTGCGCGCCGCCGCGCCGCGCATTGCCGCCGCCGTCACCGCCGCGCTGCCGCGCATGGAGGCGGGCGGCCGGCTCGTGTACGTGGGGGCCGGCACCTCGGGCCGGCTGGGCGTGCTGGACAGCGTGGAACTGTACCCGACCTTCTCCTGGCCGCACGGCCGCGCGGTGGCGCTGCTGGCCGGCGGCAACGACGCCATGTTCGTGGCCGTCGAGGGGGCCGAGGACGACCTGGCGCAGGGCGCGGCCGACCTGCAGAGCGTGAACGTGGGGCCGGACGACGTCGTGCTGCTGCTGGCGGCCTCGGGCGCCACGCCCTATGTGCTGGGTGCGCTGCGGGCGGCACGGGCGGCCGGGGCGCTGACGGTCGGCTTCGCCAACAATCCGGATGCGCCCGTCGCCGGCGAAGCGGAAATCGGCATCACGCTGGACACGGGTGCCGAGGCGATCTCGGGCAGCACGCGCCTGAAGGCCGGCACCTCGCAAAAGATCGCGCTGAACACCTTTTCGAGCGCCTTGATGGTGCGTTTGAACAAGGTTTATGGCAACCTGATGGTAGACTTGAAAGCTACCAACGCCAAGCTGGTCCGGCGTGCCATCCGCCTCACGACGTTCGCCACCGGCGCCAGCGAGGAAGCGGCGCGCGCGGTGCTGGAACAGTGCAATTTCCATGTCAAGGTCGCGATCGTGGCCTTGTCCAAGAATATCCAGGTCGAGCAGGCGCGAGCGCTGCTGGAGTCGGCGCGCGGCAGCGTGCGCCAAGCCCTGGCCGGCTGACATCGGCACGGGCGCTCCCGCCGCACCGCCCGCCGGCCAAGAAAGAGCAATGCAGACTTCGCCAACAAGAAACCCGTGGTCGTGGGTGCCCTCCCTGTACTTCGGCCAGGCCATTCCCTACGTCGTCGTGATGAGCCTGTCCGTCATCATGTACAAGGACATGGGGATCTCGAACACCGACATCGCCTTCTATACGAGCCTGCTGTACCTGCCGTGGGTCATCAAGCCCCTGTGGTCGCCGCTGGTCGACATGTTCGGCACCAAGCGGGGCTGGACCGTCACGCTGCAGCTGGTGCTGGCGGCCTCGCTGGGCGCCGTCGGCGCCACGCTGCACCTGCCCGCCTTCTTCATGGTCAGTCTCGGCGTCATGTGGATCATGGCGTTCAGCTCGGCCACCCACGACATTTCCGCCGACGGCTTCTACATGCTGGGCCTGCGCCAGCAGCAGCAGGCCGCCTATGTGGGCGTGCGCTCGACCTTCTACCGCCTGGCCACGCTGGCCGCGCAGGGCCCGCTGGTGATCCTGGCAGGCTGGCTGGCGACGCGCCTGACCGATGCCAACCAGGCCTGGGCCATCGTGTTCTTCGTGCTGGCGGGCCTGTTCTTCGCGCTGTTCGCCTGGCACCACGTGATGCTGCCGCATCCGGATGCCGACCACAAGGCGGCGGAAGGGCACGATCCGTTCGGCGAATTCGTCGCCACCTTCGCCAGCTTCTTCCGCAAGCGCGACATCTGGCTGATCCTCGGTTTCATCCTGACCTTCCGCCTGGGCGAATCGCAGCTGCTGAAACTGGTCGCGCCTTTCTTGAAAGACCCGATCGAGCAGGGCGGGCTGGGCTTGTCGACCGCGGATTACGGCACCGCCTACGGCACCGTTGGCATCATCGCGCTGACTATCGGCGGCCTGTTCGGCGGCTGGCTGATCTCGCGCCTGGGCCTCAAGCGCTGCCTGTGGCTGATGGTGTTCGCCGTGCATTTGCCGGACCTGGTATTCGTCTACCTGTCCGCGGCCCAACCCACGCATTTCGCGACGATCTGCGCCTTCCTTGCGGTCGAGCAGTTCGGCTACGGCTTCGGCTTCACGGCGCTGCTGATGTACATGATCATGGTCTCGAATGGTCCCTATAAAACGGCGCATTACTCGATCTGCACGGGCCTGATGGCGCTGGGCATGATGGTGCCGGGCATGTGGAGCGGGGCGCTGCAGGAGATGCTGGGCTATCGGCACTTCTTCGTGTGGACCTGCCTCGCGACCATTCCCGCGTTCGCCATGGCGGCGCTGGTGAAGATCGATCCGGAATTCGGCAAAAAATGAGCGGCAAGAAGTAAGCTGCGTCCCGGCCCATCCGTCTTTGCGTCATGAAATTGCCGAGCTGGGTACAATGCGGCGCATCCAATTTGAAAGCAGCGAAGTGGTTTTGCAACCTGATCAGAAACGACGCGCGTTCGCGCTTGCAGGGGTCGCCGGTGCGCTGGCGATGGGAAGCCTGTTTACGGGATGTACGACGGCACCGCCCGCCGTCACCGGACCGACCGGCGGCGACGTGCCGCCACCGGCGCCGCGCGAATTCCGCGCCGCCTGGGTGTCGACGGTGGCCAATATCGACTGGCCCAGCAAGCCGAACCTGAATGCGGCCAAGCAGCAGGCGGAGGCGATCGCCATCCTCGACCGTGCCAAGGCGCTGAACCTGAACGCCATCGTGCTGCAGGTACGGCCGGCCGCGGACGCCATCTACCCGTCGAAGATCGAGCCCTGGTCGGAATACCTGACGGGGCTGCAGGGAGCGGCGCCGCAGCCGTACTACGACCCGCTCGAGTTCTGGGTAACGCAGGCGCATGCGCGCGGCCTGGAACTGCATGCCTGGTTCAATCCCTACCGCGCGCGCAACAACGGCGCCCGTTCGCCGTTCGCGCCGAACCATATCGCGCGCACGAATCCGGCCGCCGTCAAATCCTACGGCAAGTTCCTGTGGATGGACCCGGGCGAGGATGCCGCCGTCAAGCAGACGCTGGACGTGGTGCTGGACGTCGTGCGCCGCTACGACATCGACGGCGTCCACATCGACGACTATTTCTATCCCTACCCGATCGAGACGCCCACGGCCTCCGGCGCGGAAGGCGCGGCGCTGGAAGGCCGCAGCGGCAAGACGGAACTCGATTTCCCGGACCAGCCGTCGTGGCAGCGCTACGTCGCCGGCGGCGGCAGGCTGGACCGCGCGTCCTGGCGGCGCCAGAACGTCAACCGCCTGATCGAGGCGCTGTACGAGGGCATCCACCGCGAAAAGAGCTGGGTGCGCTTCGGCATCAGCCCGTTCGGCCTGGGCCGTCCGGACCGCCGCCCTCCCGGCATCAACGGCTTTTCGCAGTATGACAAGCTGTATGCCGATGCCGAGCTGTGGCTGCAGAACGGCTGGATCGACTATTTCACGCCGCAGCTGTACTGGGGCATCCGCCAGCCGGGCCAGGCCTACGGCGTGCTGCTCGACTACTGGATCGCGCAGAACACGCGGAACCGCCACGTGTGGCCGGGCCTGTTCACAAGCCGCATCGGCGCGCCGACCAGGGATTATCCGCCGCAGGAAATCGTCGAGCAGATCGGCGTCACCCGCACGCGCCCCGGCGCCAGCGGCCACGTGCACTTCAGCATGGTTGCGCTGATGCAGAACCGCAAGGGCATCGGCGACCAGTTGCGCGCCAACGCCTACGCCGGCCCGGCCCTGGTGCCGGCCACGCCCTGGCTCGGCAACGATATCCCGGGCACCCCGGCCGTGACGGGCGCGCGCAAGGGCAACGGCGTGTACCTGAAACTGGCGGCGGGCAGGGCGAACGCGCTGTATGCCGTGTGGTCGCGCTACGGCGGCCAGTGGCGCTTCGCCGTGGTGCCGGCCTCGCGCGTGGACTGGACGGTGCCGGACGACGTCAAGCTGGGCCAGCCGGACCTGGTGGTGGTCAGCGCCGTCGACCGCCTCGGCAACGAAAGCGCACGCGTACAGGCGTGGGCAGGGAAGGCGATAAAGGCATAACATTGGCTCATGCGTTCAGTGTCAGCATTCATTCGTGTCCCCGCGGGCACACGCGTAGACTTTCCAACCATGACCGATTTGCAAGCTGATCACGCACCGCAGGCAAGCCTGGGCCTGGGCATCGATGCCGGCGGCACCCGGACGCGCTGGGCGCTGGCCGCGCCCGGCGGCGCCATCGTGGCCGAAGGCGCCAGCGCCGGCCTGTCCGCGCTGCAGATGGCCACCGGCTACGGCCGCGACGCCGTGCGCGCGACGTTTTCCGAACTGGCGGCCGCCGTGCTGGTGCACGGCCAGCCGGCGCGCGTGCAGGCCGGGCTGACGGGCTTCGGCGGCGACGGCGAACTGCTGCAGCGCTGGCTGGCAGAACTGCTGCACCTGCAGCCGGACGCGATCCGCTTCTGCAGCGACATGGAGATCGCCTACCGCGCCAGCTTTGCGCCCGGCGAAGGCTATCTCGTGTACGCGGGCACGGGCTCGATCGGCGCCTATATCGACGCCGCCGGCGTGTTCCACCGTGCAGGCGGACGCGGCGTCGTGCTGGACGACGGCGGCGGCGGCTTCTGGATCGCGCGCGAGGCGCTGCGCCACATCTGGCGCCACGAGGACGAGCATCCCGGCGCCTGGCGGCAATCGCCGATGGCGCGCGCCGTGTTCGACTACGTCGGCGGCGCCGACTGGGCGGATTCGCGCCAGTTCATCTACGGCCAGGAACGGGGCGCCGTCGGCAAACTGGCGCTGGCCGTGGCGGCATCCGCCGACGCCGACCCCGCGGCGGCCGCGATCCTGCAGCGCGCCGGCGAGGAACTGGCGCGCCTGGCGCGCGCGCTGCTGGGGCGGTTCGGACCGCGTCCCGTGGCCGTGTCCGGCCGCGCGGCGGCACTGCACCCGTCCATCGTCGCGGCGATGCGCGCGGCGCTGCCGGACGGTACCGTCCTGACCCAGACGCAGGGCGGCGCCCATTACGCGGCGGCCCGCATGGCGCTCGATGCCGCGCCTGCTCCCCATCAACCACTCGACCAATGATCCCATGAAAGCTCTTGCTGCCACCCTGCTGATCGCCCTGCTGGCCGGTTGCGCCACGCCGCCGTCCGGACCGCAATACGACCATACCTATACCGCCAAGGGCCAGGCCAGCCGCGCGCGCTTCCTCGTGCTGCACTACACCGTCGCCGACCGCGCCGGCTCGATCAAGATCCTGACCCAGCAGGAAGTCAGCGCCCACTACCTGGTGACGGACGATCCCGTGCCCGTGATCTACAACCTGGTCGACGAGAAGAACGCCGCCTGGCATGCGGGTAACTCGAGCTGGAAGAACTTCACGCAGTTGAACAACAGCTCGATCGGCATCGAGATCGTCAACCCGGGCTGGAAGGACACGCCGAACGGCCGCGTCTACGCGCCGTTCGCGCAATCGCAGATCGACGCCATCATCCCGCTGGTGCGCGACATCGTCACGCGCCACCACATCGCGCCCGAGAACGTGCTGGGCCACTCCGACATCGCACCGCTGCGCAAGCAGGACCCGGGCCCCATGTTCCCGTGGCGCCAGCTGGCCGACGCCGGCCTCGTCACCTGGCCGAATGCCGCCCGCGTGGCCCAGATCACGCCGATCTTCCAGACCCAGATTCCGGACACGGCCTGGTTCCAGAAGAAGCTGCACACCTGGGGCTATGGCATCGTCGAGTCCGGCGTGATGGACGAGCAGACCCGCACCGTGCTGGCCGCCTTCCAGATGAAATACCGCCCGTCCAACATCGCCGGCGTGCCCGACGTGGAGACGGCCGCACTGCTGGAAGCGCTGACCAACCCGAGCGGCCCGCTGCCGCCGGTACCGCCGTCGATCTACCGGCCCGTGCAGCCGGAGGGACAGCCCGGGGTGCAGCCTGGCATGCAGCCAGCTGTGCAGCCAAACACGCAGCCCGAGTTCCGCCCGGTGCAGCCGGCCGCGCCGGTGCCGGGCCAGCCGGTGCCGCCGGTGCCGCCCTTGACGCCGGCCGCGCCGCAGCCGCTCGATCCGGCCGCGCCGCCGGTACCGCCGCTGCCGGTCCAGCAATGATGCTTTTATGCAGCAGGCGTTTTCCGCTATCCTGAGGCGCGACATCGTCTACGCATCATAAGGAACCGATCCATGCGCCTGCGCCACATCGAAGTCTTCCACGCCATCATGCAGGTCGGCACCATCAGCGGCGCCGCCCAGGTGCTGCACATCTCGCAGCCGGCGGTGACCAAGGTGCTGCAGCACGCCGAGCTGCAGCTGGGCATGCCGCTGTTCGAGCGCGTGCGCGGCAAGCTGTACCCGAAGCCGGAGGCGCACCGCCTGTTCGCCGAGACCGAGAAGCTGAACCGCGACCTGCAGGGCATCCGCCGCCTGGCCGCGAGCCTGAAGAGCCGCGCCGGGGAAACCGTGCGCCTCGTGTCCACCCCCACCATCGCCGTCAGCGTGCTGCCGGCCGCGCTCACCGACTGGCGTCGCAACTTTGCCCAGACCCGCTGCGAGCTGGCCACCTTCCACACCAGCGAGATCGTGAACGCGCTGCGCCTGGGCGAGGCCGACCTCGCGCTGTCGCTGCAGGATCCGCGTCACCCCGGTATCGAGGCCGAGCCGATCGCCCAGGGCGCCCTGATGGTAATGGCGCCGGCCGGCACCTGGAGCGCGGAAGAATGCCGCCAGCCGATGGTGCCGGCGGCCCTGAGCGGCGAACTGATCGGCCTGGCCGACGGCGACCCGCTCGGCGAGATGGTCGTGGCCGCCTGCGAAGCCCAGGACGTGCATCCCGTGTTCCAGACTGTGGTGCAGACCTACCAGATCGCGCGCTCGCTGGTGGAGGCGGGCGCCGGCACCGCCGTGCTCGATCCGTTCACCGCCGCCTCCGCCGTGCCGGGCAAGGTGCAATGCCGACCGTGGGCGCCGGCGGTCTCGGTCCAGCTGTACCTGCTGACGGCCAGCCATGCGCCCCTGTCGCACGGCGCGCGCGAGCTGGCCAATTGCATCGGCGCGACCGCCCGCGCGCTGCTGGACCAGGATAAGGAAAAGGACAAGGCCGCCGGATGAATGCCGCCGTTCCCGGACTGACCATCGCCAGCGAGGACATCGCCGGCGACCCGCACTTCCGCCACCTGTCGACGATCGCCGGCATCGCCGTCGACCTGCGCTACGCGACCCCGAACAACTTCGTCGGCCGCGACCTGTATTCCCCATACGACTGCGCCTGGCTGCACGTCGACGCCGCCGCCGCGCTGGAACGCGTGGTGGCCTGGCTGAAGGCGCGCCGCCCGGACCTGACGCCGCTGGTGCTGGACGCCGTGCGTCCGCAGCGCGTGCAACAGGAACTGTGGGATGCGCTCGAAGGCACCGAACTGCGCATGTACCTGGCCGATCCGCAGCGCGGCTCGATCCACTCGTTCGGCATGGCGCTGGACATCACGCTGACGGACGCGGCCGGCCGGGAGCTCGACATGGGCACCGGCTTCGACGACATGACGGACCTGTCGCATCCGGCCCTGGAAGAAGGCTTCCTCATCGCCGGCAGGCTGGGCGAGGACCAGGTGGCCAACCGCCGGCTGCTGCGCGCGGCCATGCTCCAGGCGGGCTTCCACGGCATCAACAGCGAGTGGTGGCATTTCGATTGCGGCGACCGCAACCTGGTGCGCCGGACCTTCCGCCGCGTACTCTGATTCCAGCCGGCGTTCCTGTCGCGCCACGCAGACGGCGCGGCGGCACGCTTGAGCCATCTCATTTCCCATCCGTTCCCCACCGCGAAAATCGGGCTGTCATGCGGGATGGGTCACCGTCCCGCATCCTCATCCATTCCACACAGAGGTGCACGATGAAGAACTCGATGATGGCCGGCACGTTCCTCGCCCTGTCGACGACCCTGCTGACGGGGTGCCAGAGCACCGGCGACAATATGTTCGCGGCCCATGACAAGACGGTCGAGTACTACCGTGTGTTCGACATCAAGACCAACGCGTCCCAGGCCACCGTGGCCCAGGCCGCCAGCGCGGGCATCCAGCGCAACGTGAAGGATGCCGTGGTGGCGACCCCGTCCGGGGCCCAGGTCGGCGACGTGCCGGGCCGCTTCCGCATGGCCGAACCGGCCGCGCCCGGCAGTGCAGCAGCGGGCAGTACTGCAGCGGGTAGTACTGCACCGGGCAGTTCGCCGACAGCACCCACCTGCGAAGGCGCTTCGTGGACCGCCAAGGCCGCACCCACCGTGCGCGGCGGCCAGAACCTGAACCTGGTCGCCTGCCTGTTCCCCTACCGCAACGGCTACCACCTCGATATGTATGCCGTGTTCACCCGTCCCGAAGGCGGTCTGCTGGCGTTGCCGCGCCGCGGTGTCGGCGCCCTGTTCGGCACGCCCGAGAAGTTCACGGAAAACGCGATGATGGACCTGGTGCGCTCGATCCGCGAGGGCACGGGCGCGAACGTCTCGCTGGTGGAGGCGCGGCCGGAACTGGCCGAGGCGCCGTGGATGGGTGCGGGACCGGGCAATGCGCAGGCGGGGGCAGCGGCCGCACCCGCACCCGCAGCGGCGGCAGCTGCTCCGGCACCTGCCACCCCGGCAGCGGCGGCGCCAGCAGCGGCGACCGCCCCCGTCACGGCGCCGGCCCCTGCGGCAGCAAGCGCGCCTGCGCCGACGCCTGCAAGCACACCGGCAGCGGGCACGGCATCCGCCACGATGCCGGACGGCTTGCGCTAGGGTGGAGGGCGCGGCCAGGGCCGGTGGCCTTGCCGCGCCGGTGATGCCGTCCACGCGGTGCTACGTGGCGGTGGCGGATGGGGCTCGGTACGCTGAAACCGGCGCCGCTCGCGGCCGCGACGGATCGAGCGGCGCGTATCAGCGCGTGGGCAGCGCTGGCGCCGTCAGTGCGCGGGTTGCAGGGTGGAGCTGCCCACCCTGGCGTCCGGTGCCGGTGCCGGTGCCGGTGCTGACGCCGGCGTCGTAGCGGGAGCGCCGTCCAGCCGCGCGACCCAGTCGACCAGCGCATCGAGTACCGCGCGGCCGCGGCCGTTGCTGACCAGCTCGCTGCCCAGCATGGCCACCAGCACGCACTGCCGGCCGGACGCATCGGGCACGTAGCCGGCCAGGGCGACGACGTTGCGCAGCGTGCCCGTCTTCATGCGCGCGCGTCCGGCGGCCGGGCTGCCGGCCAGGCGCCGGCGCATGGTGCCGTCGACGGCGACGATCGGCATGCTGGCCAAAAATTCCGGCGCCCAGTTGCTGCGCAAACCGGCCTGCAGCACGCCGGCCATCTGCACTGCGGTGACCTGCTCGGTGCGCGACAGGCCGGCAGCATTCTCGATCACCAGGCCGGCATCGTCGATGCCGTGGCCGCGCATCCAGGTGCGTACGACGGCTTCGCTGCGCGACAGGGTCGCGGCGGCGTTGCCCGCCTGCGGACGGCTGCCCAGCAGCGGGTCCGCCTCGAGCGCGCCCAGGCTCAGGTACAGCGTACGGGCCAGCGTATTGTCCGAGGGCTTGTTGATGTCGCGGACGAGTTCCGGTAGCGCGCGCGACACGTGCTCGGCCAGCAGGCGCGCTTCCGGCGGCGTCGCGTCTTCGGTCGTGCTTCCCATGAGCTTGCCGCCGAGCTGCTTCCACGTCAGGCGCAGCAGGCGGTCGACGTACTCCTGGCGGTCGACGACGTTGATCGCGTAATGGGCGGCGCAGTTTTTCGGGAAAGTCCCGTGCAGCATCACCTTGATGCCGCCGTCCGCCTGCGGGACGGCTTCCGGCGTCTTCCAGCCGTCTTCCCACGCGCCGCAATCGGCGTCGACGAGCGTCATGTCGGACGCGATCGTCACGCCCTCCAGCTCGGGCTGCATCGTCACCTTCACCCGCTTGCCCGTGCCGATGCTGCGCATGTCGATCTGCAGCATGTTCTTGTTGATCATCAGCGCGTCCGGGACGACGTTGTAATACGCCTCCGGCGATTCGTCGAAGGCGGCGCGGCCCAGGTCGGCGCGGGCCGGGTTGAACAGCTGGCGGTCGACGACGAGGCGGCCGTCGATGCGGCGGATGCCCTGCGTGCGCAGGTTGCGCAGCATCGCCGTCAAGGCCTCGGTGGACAGGTCCATGTCGGCGCCGCCGCGCAGGTAGAGGTCGCCCTTGAGCGTGTCGCCTTCCAGGGTGCCGGTCGTGCGCAGTTCGGTGCGGCCGCGGAACACGGGGCCCAACTGCTCCAGGCCGGCCAGCGTCGTGATCAGTTTCATGGTCGACGCCGGCTGCATGGGGCGGTCGGCCAGGTGCGACAGCACGGTCTGGTCGCCGCGCAGTACCAGCACGGACAAGGCGCTGTCGGGGATCGCCGCCGCGCGCAGTGCGCTCGTCACCGGTTCCGGCAACTGGGCGCGGGCCGGCAGCCAGGCAGCCAACAGGAAGACAGCGGCAGTGCGGGCGAGGGCGGGAACGAAGCGTCGAGACATGCTGGTCCTTGTAAGTGATGCGTTGTTGTTCAGCCGAAGAAGACGTAGGCCACCGAGATGGCGGCGACGATGCCGGCCAGGTCGGCGATCAGCCCGCAGGAAATCGCATAGCGGGTCTTGCGCACGCCGACCGAGCCGAAGTACAGGGCGACGATGTAGAAGGTGGTGTCGGCCGAGCCCTGGAAGATGCAGGCGAGGCGGCCCACGAAGGAATCGACGCCGTAGGTCTTCATCGCATCGATCATCAGCGCGCGCGAGCCGCTGCCGGACAGCGGCTTCATCAGCGCGGTCGGCAGCGCCGGCGTGAAGCTCGTATCCAGGCCCAGCTGGGCGATGACCCAGGTGAGGCCGTTCACGATAAAGCCGAGCACGCCCGAATTGCGGATCACGGAAATCGCCACCAGCATGCCCACCAGGTAGGGGATGATGGTGAGCGAGGTCTGGATGCCGCCCTTGGCGCCTTCGATGAAGGCTTCGTACACGTTCACGCCCTTGCGCATGGCGCCGACGATGAACACGACGATGATCGAAAACAGGATGAAGTTGCTGGCGACCTTGGAGACGGTCTCGATCTCGGTCTTGCTGAGGTAGCTGGTGAAATACCAGATCATCAGCGCGATCGCCGCCGTCATGCCGCCCAGCCAGCTCAGCACGACACCGTCGAACAGGTTGATGCGCTGGCGGATCGACACGGCGATGATGCCGGCGACGGTGGCGACATAGGTCGCGACCATGCAGGGAATGAAGATGTCGGACGGATCGGCGGCGCCGAGGATGGCGCGCTGGGCCATGATCGCCAGCGGGATCAGCGTCAGGCCCGAGGTGTGCAGCACCAGGAACATGATCTGGGCATTGGTGGCCGTGTCCTTGTTCGGGTTCAGCGTCTGCAGGCTTTCCATCGCCTTCAGGCCGAACGGGGTGGCGGCATTGTCCAGGCCCAGCAGGTTGGCCGAGAAGTTCATCACCATGTGGCCCGTGGCCGGATGGTCCTTCGGCACTTCCGGGAAGATGCGCGAGAAGAAGGGCGCGATGATCTTGGCCAGCCAGCCGATCGCGCCGGCCTTTTCGCCGATGTTCATGATGCCCAGCCACAGCGTCATGACGCCGGCCAGCGGCAGCGCGATGTCCATCACGCCCGTCTTGGCGGACTCGAAGGTGCCGTCGATGATGCGCTTGAAGATCTCGGTGTCGCCAAGGAAAACCAGTTGCGCGAGCGCCGCAACGAAGCCGACCAGGAAGAAGCCGATCCAGATGTAGTTCAGTGCCATGTGATGTGTGCGTTCGATGGTGCAGGGGAGAGTATAGGCGCTGGGGAAGCTGCACTGATGAAAGAATGCCGCGGGGTTATGCAAAAAAGTTATGTGGGGGTGGGGTAGAAGAAGAGAAATTAGGCCCCTGCCTGCGCAGGGGCGACGTAGCTGGCGCCGTCGAAAAATCACACGGCGTCATCCCTGCGAAGGCAGGGATCCAAGTTTGCTCGCGTATTGCCTGCACATAAGCCCTGGCCCTATGATACGCAACGCCCCCAGGACCTCCGCCATGCCGCCACTCCGTTCCCTCGCCACCGCCGTCCTCTTCGCCGTCCTCGCCACCGGCACCGCCTCCGCCGCCGCCCCCAAGGTGCTGCACATGTTCCTGTCCACCAGCGAGACGGGCCTCGACCCCGCCGTCGCCTCCGACATCGCCACGCTGTCGCTGCTGGAAAACCTGTTCGATCCGCTGCTGCGCTACGACTACCTGGCCCGCCCCGTGAAATTGCAGGGCAATACGGCAACCGGCCTGCCGGAGATCTCGCCGGATGGGCTGACCTACACCTTCCACCTCCGTCCCGGCATCCGTTTCACGCCGGATCCGGCGTTCAAGGGCGGCAAGCGCGAGGTAACGGCGGCCGACTACGTCTACAGCATCAAGCGTCTGTACGACCCGGCGCTGAAATCGCCGTGGTCCTTCATGTTCGACGGCAAACTGCTGGGCGATGCCGCGCTGAAGGACAAGTTCAGCTACGCGACCGAGATTCCCGGCCTGCAGGCGCCGGATCGCTACACGCTGCGCATCCGCTTGTCCGCGCCGGACAACAATTTCCTGTTCTATCTCGCCACCCCCGCCAGCGGCGTCGTCGCGCGCGAGGTGATCGAGGCGTATCCGGGCCAGGCCGGCAACCACCCGGTCGGCACCGGCCCGTTCATGCTGGGCGACTGGAAGCGCAGCGACCGCATCGTGCTGCTGGCCAATCCCGATTCCACGGCCGTCTTCCACGGCACGCCGGGCGCCGATCCGGCGGACCAGGCCATTGCCAAGGCGCTGGAAGGCCAGCGCCTGCCGCGCGTGGACCGCGTCGAGGTCAAGATTGCCGAGGAATTCCAGGGCCGCATGCTGGGCTTCCTGAACGGCGAGTACGACTATCTGGAACAGGTGCCGGAATCGATGACGGACATGGTCATCGACAACGGCAAGCTGAAGCCGGACCTCGTCAGGCGCGGCATGCAGCTGTACCGCTTTCCCGTACTGCAGACCTACTATATGTGGATGAATATGCGGGACCCGGTGCTGGGCGGCTACGGCAAGGACAAGATCGCCCTGCGCCGCGCCATCTCGCTCAGCTACGACAGCGCCGAGGACATCGCGCTGCTGAAGAAGGGTTTCGCGATGAAGGCCGAATCGCCGCTGCCACCCGGCGTGCTCGGCTACGATCCCGCCTACCGCAGCCCCGTGCCGCACGATCCGGCGCTCGCGAATGCGCTGCTGGACCGGTACGGCTACGACCAGCGCGATCCGGACGGCTTCCGGCGCATGCCGAAGCAGGGCGGCAAGCCGGGAGAGACGGTACCGTTGACCCTGGAAATGAGCAGCGAGGCGACGGTCGGTGGGCGCCTGCGCGACGAACTGTGGCGCAAATGCCTGAATGCCGTCGGCCTGCGCGTCGTGTTCAAGTCGGACAAGAAGACGGAGATCATCAAGGCGTCGCGCCTCGGCAAGGTGCAGATGTTCGAGAGTAACTGGATCGCCGACTTCCCCGACGGCGACAATTTCTACCAGCTGCTGTACGGCCCGAACGCGGGACGCGCCAACTATGCGCGCTTCGACCTGCCGGCCTATAACACGCGCTACGAACAGGCGCGGCTGCTGACCGACGGTCCGGCACGCCAGAAGCTGTACGGCGAGATGAACCAGCTGATCCACGCCTACAACCCGTGGGTTCCATTGACCCATGTGCTGTCGGCGGATATCCGGCAACCGTGGCTTAAAAACTACAAGCGCCACCCGGTCGAGTTCACGCAGTGGCGCTACCTGGATGTCGATGTTGCAGAAAGAGAACGGAATACCAGAGCGAAATGAGAGTATTCGTTAGTTTTTCCCTAACTAAACATTCCCTCTAGTTATACTCAGCGCCGGATTATTCATTGGCTGGCGAAAAACTCTACGCTTACCTTTGAAAACAACAAATATCGTAATGCAAAGACATTACTTGACTATGACATCCCAAGCCGAGCCAAGCCGCTGCAACCCAAGGAGAGCCGCGTGAAGTTGAAGACCCTAGTCCACATGATTGCCATGATCGGCGCGACCGCCCCCGCCTTCGCCCAGCAAGCGCAATCGTCCGCCCCCATGCAGCGCGTCGAGATCACGGGTTCCAGCATCAAGCGCATCGCCGTCGAAGGCGCGCTGCCGGTGCAGACGATCTCGATCGACCAGATGGACAAGCAGGGCATCACGAACGCGGAACAGATGCTGCGCCTGATCTCGGCGAACGGTACCGGCGCGGACAATATGACCTCGGGTAACAACGTGTTCGGCGCCGATGCCGACCGCGTCAGCGGCGGCGGTTCCTTCGCTTCGCTGCGCGGCCTGGGCCCGTCCGGCACGCTGGTGCTGATCAACGGCCGCCGCATCGCCGGCTATGGCTTGTCGGGCAAGGCGGTCGACCTGAACACGATCCCGCTGGCGGCCGTCGCCCGCGTCGAGGTGCTGAAGGACGGCGCATCCGCGATCTACGGTACCGATGCCGTGGGCGGCGTGATCAACTTCATCCTCAAGACCGACTTCGAAGGCGTGCAGGCGAATGCCAGCGGCAACTTCACCGAACACGGCGGCGGCGCCACCCGCCGCCTGCAGCTGATCGCCGGCAAGGGCAACCTGGACACCGACCGCTTCAACGTAATGGCCGCCATCGGCTACGACAAGAACGACCGCCTCGATTCCAGCCAGCGCAGCTTCGCCAACGGCTACCAGCCGGGCCGCGGCCTGGCGCCGGACACCACCGGCACGCCGGTCGCCAACCAGCTGACGGGCGCCGGCACGGCGCTGGGCACGGGCTTCCGTATGCCGGGAAGCAACAACAACTACCTGCAGGCGGGCCTGCTCAGCCTGCAAGGCAAGTGCGACAGCGTCGCCGGCATGCAGCAGTACGCGACGAACCTGTGGGCCAACGTGACGTCGCCGCTGCGCTCGACCTATTCCTGCTCGTACGACTACGGCGGCGACTACGTGATGCAGCTGCCGACCGAACGCACCAACTTCGTCGGCCGCGGCACCTACCAGCTGACGCCGGAACACCGCCTGTACGCGGAAGCCGTCGGCGCGCACACCAGCACCTCGGCGATCCTGACGCCGGTGCAGATCTCGACCACGCTGGCGGCCGGCAACGCCTACCCCGTCGGCGGCCCGTACTACCAGGACCTGTCGGCCTATATCCCGAGCTACGATCCGACCAAGCCGATCATCTACAAATGGCGTGCCTGGCCGCTGGGCGACCGCACCCAGAAGTACGAGACGGATACGGCGCGCCTGCTGCTGGGCGCCGAAGGCACCATCGCCAGCAAGTGGGACTACCGCCTGGACCTGTCGCACAGCTTCAGCCGCACGACGACCGACCTGCTCGACGGCTACGCGAACACGGCCGCCCTGTACAAGGTGCTGGGCAGCGGCGTCGTGAACCCATGGGCGGCGCCGGCCGAGGGCCAGAGCCAGCAGGCGATGGATGCGCTGGAATCGACCAAGTTCTATGGCCGCCTGCAGCACGGCAAGACCACGCTGACCCAGTTGAACGGCTCGATCTCCGGCGAACTGTTCAACCTGCCGGCCGGTGCCGTCTCGGGCGCGATCGGCGCCGACCTGCGCCGCGAGAGCTACCAGTTCAAGCAGGACGTCGATGCCACCCAGATCCTGCTGGCGCCGGGTAACGGCAACCAGGACCGCGTGGCGCGCAACATCAAGGCCGTGTATGCCGAGCTGGCCGTCCCCGTCATCAAGGACCTGGAACTGCAGCTGGCGATCCGCCGCGACGACTACAGCCTGATCGGCGCGACGACGAATCCGAAGGTCGCCTTCAGCTACAAGCCCACCAACTGGCTGATGCTGCGCGGTTCGGCCAACAAGGGCTTCCTGGCCCCGAGCTTCAACCAGCTGTACGCGGGCCGCCTGAGCCAGGAACTGCCGAGCGGCGTATCCGACCCGGTCGGCTGCGCCACGCACCCGGGCGACCCGCGCTTCTGCGCGATCGAGCGCCTCGACTACTTCAGCGGCGGCAATCCGAACCTGAAGCCGGAAACGTCGAAGCAGGGCACACTGGGCTTCATCGTCGAGCCGAGCGCGAACTTCTCGGTGTCGGTCGACTACTGGGCGATCAACGTCAAGGACCGCATCCTGAACCGCACCCCGCAGGTCGTGCTGGCCAATTCGGCCTACCTGCAGGACTACATCCACCGCGGCGCCGACGGCGTCATCGAATACATCGACGCCGGCTGGATCAACGCGGCGGGCCTCAAGACGCGCGGCGCCGACGTCGGCCTGCGCGGCCGCGGCACCCTGCCGGGCGGCTACAAGTGGAATGCCTCGCTGGACGGCACCTGGACCCAGAGCTACCAGTTCGCCGAGTTCGAAGGCCAGCCCTATGTCGAATACGTGGGCAACTTCTACACGCGCGACATCTACCTGCGCTGGAAGCACAACGCGACCTTCAGCGTGAGCCGGGGCGACTGGAGCGTCCTGCTCAGCAACCTGTACCGCGACGGTTACAAGGACCAGTTGCCGGACGCCGGCAAGAGCGCCCCGCCGGCGGGCTTCAATCCGCACGTGTCCAGCTACACGACCTGGGGCCTGTCGAGCACGTACACGGGCCTGAAGAACACGACGATCACCGTCGGCATCCAGAACCTGTTCGACCGCGATCCGCCGTTCACCGCCCACAACGTCGACGAAGTCGTGGGCGCAGGCTGGGATCCGCGCGTGGCCGACCCGCGCGGCCGCTCGCTGAGCTTCGACGTCAAGTACAAGTTCTTCTGATTGGCCGACCGACGCACCTTCCACCGCGCGCTGGCGGCAGCCCTGCTGCTGCCGGCACTGCCGGCGCGCGCGCTACCCAGCATGCAAACGCTCATCAAACCTCCCCGCCTGCGCCGCGGCGACCTGGTCGGCCTCGTCGCTCCCGGCGGCTACACCAGCGACGCCGCCATCGAGAAGGCGGTCAAGCACATCGAGTCGCTCGGCTTTCGTGTCAAGCAGGGCGCCTGGCTGCGTGAAGTCTGGGGCAATTACGGCGGCACCGTCGCCGCCCGCATCGCCGACCTGCACGGCATGTTCCGCGACCCGGAAGTGAAGGCCGTGTGGGCGATCCGCGGCGGTTCCGGCTGCATCTCGCTGCTCAAGCACCTCGATTACGCGCTGATCCGCGCCAATCCGAAAGTCCTGCTGGGCTATTCGGACATCACGGCGCTGCACCTGGCGATCCGCCGCCATGCGGGCCTCGTGACCTTCCACGGCCCGGTCGCGTCGAGCACGCCGTCGCCGTACTCGGACGGCCACCTGCTGTCCGTGCTGATGGAGCCGCAGCCGACGTACACGATCGCGATGGCGCCCGAGAACGCCGAGCGAGCGCGCGAGGAGCCGCACTACGCGGTGCGCACCGTGCACGGCGGCGTCGCCACCGGCCCGCTCGTGGGCGGCAACCTGTCGCTGGCGAGCGCGCTGGCCGGCACGCCGTACGCGGCCGACTGGCGCGGCGGCATCCTGTTCATCGAAGAGGTCAACGAAGAACCCTACCGCATCGACCGCTGGATGACCCAGCTCGACCTGGCCGGCGGCTTCGACCAGGCGGCCGCGCTGATGATCGGCATCTGCGAGAACTGCGGGCCGCAGGGAGAAGGATCGGCGCTGACGCTGGACGAGACGCTCGACGTGCACCTGCAGCCGCTGCACGTGCCGGCGGTGACCGGCTACTCGTTCGGGCATATCCGCCACCAGTTCACGATCCCGCTGGGGATCCGCGCGCGGCTGGATACGGCGGCGCAGACGGTGACCTTATTGGAGCCGGCGGTCGTGTAACCGGTGCGGTGGGCACGTGGTGCCCATCCTACGGCATCGGTATCGTAACCACGTGCCCACCATGCTGTCACCACCGCCACGCTGCCTGCAAGCGCTCGCGCAGGAACGCGACGAACGCCTCCACCTTCGGCGCCAGGTTGCGCCGGTGCGGATAGACTGCATGCAGCGGCGCCGCCGCGATCGCGTGGCCGGGCAGCACGCGGCGCAGGCGCCCGGCCAGCACGTCGTCGCCCACGTCCCAGATCGATTTCAGGGCGATGCCCGCTCCTTCGAGCGCGAGCTGCTGGGCGGCGCCGCCGTCGTTGGTGAGGGCGCTGGCCTCGACGCGCACGGTCGTCCCGCCATCGAAGCGCCAGTCGGCGCGGCGCTGCTCGCCGATCACGATGCAGCGGTGCGCGGCCAGGTCGGCGGGCACGCGCGGCTCGCCGTGGCGTTCCAGGTAGGCGGGCGCGGCGCACAGCACGCGGTAGTTCGGCGCGAGTTCGCGCGCCACCAGCGATGAATCGGCCAGCGCGCCGTAGCGCACCGCCATGTCGACGCCTTGTTCGATCAGGTCGACGACCTTGTCGCTCAAGTCCAGCTGCAGCGTCACTTGCGGATGGCGTTCCTGGAACGCGGCCGCGATCGGCACGATCCAGCGCCGGCCCAACTCGCCCGGCGCCGTCACGCGCAGCAGTCCTTCCACGCCTTCGCGGCGCTGCAGCAGCACGGCCTCGGCCTGCTCCACTTCCTCGAGGATGCGCAGCACGCGGGCGTGGAACAGCGCCCCTTCCTCGGTCAGCACCTGGCGTCGCGTCGTCCGTTGCAGCAGGCGCGTGCCGAGGCTCGTTTCGAGCAGGGCCAGGCGCTTGCTGACGACGGAGACGGGCACGTCGAGCTCGCGCGCGGCGGCGGACAGGCTACCGCAGGCGACGATCTTCGCGAAGGCGAGGAGGGCAGGGAAATGGTGGGCGAGCGTCGTCATTTTGCGGTTTTTGGAAATAATCCTTTCCTTTTTGTCCGCTATTTTTCCACATCCGGGAAATCTATGATGGTGTATGGCCAATCACGACAAGGAACCCATCATGCCCACCGCATCCATGCATCGCATCGCTTCCCTCGGCGCCGGCCTGCTGCTGGCGCTCTCCGCCCACGCCGCCCCGCCCGCGGACGATGCCGGCCTGGCCAGCGCCGCAACCGTCATCGTCGACAAATCGCTGACCGGCGCGCAGGCGCAGGCCGCCATGCTCGCCGCGCGCCGCTACGCCACGTTCTGGGATACCGGGGAAGACCGCTTCGCACTGGCCGCGCTGGCGCCGCAGTTCACCGACCGCACGCTGCCGCCCGGCCGCGCCCAGGGCGTGCAGGGACCGCTGGCCGCCTCCCGGTTCGTGCGCGCGGCAATCCCCGACCTGAAGGCGGACCTGCAGCAGATGATCGTCGCCGGCGACCGCGTCACCGCACACTACCGCTTCCACGGCCACTTCACGGGCCAGTGGGCGGGCACGCGCGGCAAGGGCCAGGACGTCGACTTCACCGCCACCGACATCTACCGCATCGAGGGCGGCAGGATCGCCGAGAACTGGCACATTGAGGATAACCTGACGCTGATGCGGCAACTGGGGCTGGTGGCCAGATGAAAGGCTCAGGCAGCGGGACCCCGGCAGCGCCGCCGGGATTGTCCTAGACTATGTATTCACACCGGACGAAAAGGAGCTGACGTGCATATCAACCTTTCTGGAAAAACCGCCCTGGTATCCGCTTCCACTGCCGGGATCGGTCTCGCCGCGGCGATCGGCCTGGCGCGCGCCGGGGCCAGCGTCGTGGTCAATGGACGCAGCGACGCATCCGTCGAGCGTGCCCGTGCGGCCGTGCTGGCCGACGTGCCGGGCGCCACGGTGCGCGGCGTCGCCGCCGACCTGTCCACGGCCGAGGGTGCCGCCGCCCTGGTTGCCGCCGAACCGGCGGTCGACATCCTGGTGAACAATGCCGGGATCTACGGTCCCCAGGATTTCTTCGAGATCGACGACGCCACCTGGGAGCACTTTTACCAGATGAACGTCATGTCGGGCGTGCGGCTGTCGCGCCATTACCTGAAGGGCATGCTGGACAGGAACTGGGGAAGGGTCGTGTTCGTCTCGTCGGAATCGGCCTTGAACACCCCGGTCGACATGATCCACTACGGGATGAGCAAGACGGCCGAGCTGGCCATCTCGCGCGGCCTGGCCAAGCTGGCCGCCGGCACCGGCGTGACGGTCAATGCGGTGCTGCCGGGACCGACGCTGTCCGAAGGCGTGCGCGGCATGCTGAAGGACGCGGCGGAGCAGGACGGCGTATCGGTCGAAGAGGCGGCATCGCAATTCCTGCACGCGCATCGCCCCAGCTCGATCCTGCGCCGCGTCGCCACGGTGGAGGAAGTGGCGAACATGATCGTCTACACCTGCTCGCCGCAAGCCTCGGCCACGACGGGCGCGGCATTGCGCGTCGACGGCGGCGTGGTCGACACGATCGCCTGAGTGCTCGGTCGCGCGCTCAGTCGACCACTTCGGCGATCTGCGCGTCGACCGCCTCGAACGCGGCCTGCGCGCGTTCCGGGCCCATGTTCACGCCTTCGGCATAGATGAATTCGACGTCGGTCATGCCCATCAGGCCCAGCACGCCCTTCAGGTAGGGCACTTGCGCATCGTGGGGCGTGTCGCGGTAGACGCCGCCGCGCGCCAGGCCCACATAGACCTTCTTGCCGGTGACGAGGCCTTCGGGACCGTTGGCCGTGTAGCGGAAGGTCTGGCCGGCGCGGGCAATGGCGTCGATCCACGACTTGGTCTGCACCGAGACGCCGAAGTTATACATCGGCACACCCAGCACGATCACGTCGGCGCGCTTCAGTTGCGCGATCAGGGCATCGTCCAGCGCCACGCGCGCGTTCTGCTCGGGCGTACGCTGTTCGGGCGGCGTGAACAGGGCGCCGAGCGCCGCTTCGTCCAGCATCGGATGCGGGTCGCGCGCCAGGTCGCGCAGCTCGACGGTCGCATCCGGATGACGGGCCTTCAGGCGCGCCGTGATGGCGTCGGCGACGCGGGTGGAATTGGCGCCGGTGGCGCGGGCGCTGCCGTTGATCTGCAGGATGTTCATCTTTGTTCTCCAGAAATGTTCGAGCGATGAATCCATTCTATTCTCCATATTTCCGGAAATTAAGGGGGTATTGCGGGTATCATTGTTCCATTCCTGGGAAAATGGAGGGATCTGATGGTCGATGCGAATGATTTGATCCTGTTCGTGCGCGTGGTCGATGCCGGCAGCTTCACGCAGGCGGCCGAGCGCATCGACCTGCCCAAGTCGACGTTGTCGCGGCGCCTGGGCCTGCTCGAGGACGCGCTGGGCGAAAAACTGTTCGCGCGCAGCACGCGGCGCCTGGCGATCACGGAATTCGGCGAGCGCATCCTCGAGCATGCGCGCCGCCTGGTGGACGAGGCGGAAGAGGTGTCGGCGCTGGCGCTGCACCGCCAGGCGGCGCCGCGCGGCGAGCTGCGCATCTCGATGCCGCCCGACTTCCTCGACTTCGATTTCGCCGGCTTCTGCATGGGCTTCCGCGAACGCTATCCGGAGATCGCGCTGCGCCTGGACGTGTCGCCGCGCCGCGTCGACCTGCTGGGCGAGCGCTTCGACCTGGCGATCCGCGCGGCGCCGCGGCTGCCGGACGACGCCACGCTGGTCGCGCGCAAGCTGCTCGACATGCACCAGGGCCTGTACGCCAGTCCGGATTACCTGGCGCGCCACGGCACGCCGCAGGCGCCGGACGGGCTGGCAGCGCACACCTGCCTGCCGCTGGCGGGGAACGATGGCCAGCCGGTGTCGTGGCAGCTCGCGCGCGACGCCGAGCGTTCCGACTGGACGCCACCGGGCGCGGTACGCTGCAATTCGCCGCGCCTGCAGCGCGAACTGGCGCTGGCCGGCGCCGGCATCGCCCACCTGCCGGCCGACTACGCCGTGCAGTCGCTGATCGAGCAGGGCAGGCTGGTACGCGTGCTGCCGGACTGGGAGCTGCCTTCGGTCAGCCTCTGGTGCATGCTGCCGGGGCGGCGCCTGCTGCCGGCCCGCACCCGCGTGTTCATCGACATGCTGCAAGCCCATATCGACGAGCTGCCGCGCCGCTGCCCCCAGCGTTGACAAAGGGCTTGACATGTGTGCATGCACACACGATCATGCGGTCATGACTTCCGAACGCCTCGCTTACTGCAACTGCTTCGCTTCACGCAAGGCCGCGCGTCTCATCACCAAGCTGTACGAGGAGCGCCTGTCGACCGTGGGCCTGACGAGCACGCAATTCTCGATCCTGATCCATGTCGACGACGCCGGTACGGCGTCGATGAAGGAGCTGGTCGACGGGCTCGTGATGGAGCGCACCAGCGTCGTCCGCGCCTTGCAGCCGCTGGAGCGCGACGGCTACCTGGCCATCGGTCCGGACCGGGAAGAGGCCCGCCGCAACGTGGTGCGCCTGAGCGATGCGGGACGGCGCAAGCTGGCCGAGGCCCTGCCCGTGTGGCAGGCCGCGCAGGAAGAGTTCGAGCGCAAGGTCGGCAGCGCGCTGGCGGGCCAGTTGCGCGCGGCGGCGCACACGCTGGGAAGCTGAAACAGCGGCCGGCCCATCTCGCGCATCACCGGGCCGCGAATACCAGGCAGGTCGTCGTCGCATGCGCGTACAGGCGCCCCTCGGCATCGACGATGCGTCCTTCCGCCGTCGCCAGCTGGCGTCCGCAGTGCAGTACCTTGCCGATCGCGCGCAAGGGCCCGCCGTCGAGGCGCGCGCCGCGCACGAGGTTCACGCTCAGTTCCGCCGTCGTATAGGCCTGGCCCGCTTCCAGCATCGTCTGCACCGCGCAGCCGACGGCGGAGTCGAGCAGGGTCGCGTACCAGCCGCCGTGCACGGTGCCCATCGGATTCAGGTGCTTGAACTGCGGCGTGCCCTGGAATACGGCTTCTCCCTTGCTGACCTCGACCAGGAAGAAGTCGAGCGTCTCGGCGATCGGCGGATAGGGGAAGCGGCCTGTCAGCGCCGCCTGCATGATCTCCATCCCGCTCATGGCGAGCGCCTCCTGCGCCGGCACCACGCCCGGGCCGCCGCCGGCTTCGCGCACCCGCGCGCGTACGTCGCGCAGCTGCTGTTCCCATTGCCCTGCAATCGATTGCACCTCCATGTCGTCCCCTCGAATGTTGTCGAAACGTCGTTCAGTGTATATGCAATGGTGGGATGATGCTCAGCATTCAACATGCATGGAGTTATACTCGCTGGGACCACGCAAACCCAGCGGAAATCGCACCATGACATCGCGCGCCATCACGAATCTCAGCCTCTGCAACTGCCTCGCACTGCGCCAGGCATCCCGCTACATTACGGGCGTTTATGACCAGATGCTCAGTGGAACCGGGCTGCGCGTGACCCAGTTCTCGATCCTGTACAAACTGTCGGCGCTGGGGCCGATGACGGTCAACCAGATGTCGGCCGAACTGGTGATGGACCGCACCACGCTGACCCGCAACCTGAAGCCGCTCGAACGCGACGAGCTGGTCGTCTCCGGACCCAGCGAGCACGATCGCCGCGAACGCGTGATCGACCTGACGCCGGCCGGCAAGGCCAAGGTCAAGGCCATGCTGCCGCTGTGGCGCAAGGCCCAGCAGACCTTCGAGCAGAACTTCGGCGCCGAGCGCGCTGACGAATTGCGCGGCCTGCTGCGCGACGTGGTCGACACCGGCATCCACGAACTCCAGCACGGCGCGCGCCGCTGATTCCATGCATCCACGGCATGGCGGCAGCGACGCCGCGCCATGCCGTGTTCCAGATATGTGTATATACTCCTGAATGCATGTCGACGGTCCGGCGCCGGTTGAATGCGCCGGGCATTTTCCAACCAACCAGGAGTCTTCATCATGTCTTCGCGTGACATCGTCCTGTGCGCTCCCGTGCGCACCGCGATCGGCGCCTTCAACGGCAGCCTGAAAGCCATTCCCGCCGTGGAGCTCGGCGCCGTCGCCGTGCGCGCCGCCATCGCACGTGCCGGCATCGCGCCCGAGCGCATCGACTCGGTCCTGATGGGCAATGTGATCCAGGCCGGCAACCGCATGAATCCGGCACGCCAGGCGGCCGTCCATGGCGGCATTCCCGTGGACGTGCCGGCCATGACGCTGAACCGCGTGTGCGGCTCGGGCGCCCAGGCCGTCGTCTCGGCGGCGCAGGAAATCCTGGCCGGCGAATCGACGATCGTGCTGGCCGGCGGGATGGAGAACATGGACCTGGCGCCCTACCTGATGCCGCAGGCGCGCTGGGGTGCGCGCATGGGCAATGCGACGATCTACGACAGCCTGCTGCACGACGGCCTGAACGACGCCTTCTCGTCGCAGCACTCGGGCTGGCATACGGAGGACCTGGTCAAGGAGTCGGACATCAGCCGCCAGGCCCAGGACCGTTGGGCCGAGCGTTCGCAGCAGCGCTTTTCGCAGGCGCAGGCGGCGGGCCTGTTCAAGGACGAGATCGTGCCGGTGGACATCAAGGGCAAGGCGGGCGTCACGCTGTTCGACACCGATGAAGCGAACCGGCCCGACACCACGCTCGACAAGCTGGCCAAGCTGAAACCCGCGTTCCGTCCCGACGGCACCATCACGGCCGGCAACGCGCCGGGCCTGAACAGCGGCGCGGCCGCCCTGATCGTGGCCGAGCGCGGCGCGGCCGAACGCCTCGGCCTGCAACCCATCGCGCGCCTGGTCGCATCGGGCGTCGCGGCCGTCGAGCCGGGCATGTTCGGCCTGGGTCCGGTGCCGGCCGTGCAGAAGGCGCTGGCGCGCGCCGGGTGGAGCGTGGGCGACGTCGACCGCTACGAGATCAACGAGGCGTTCGCCGCGGTGCCGCTGGCGGTGGCGCGCAAGCTGTCGCTGGCGGAAGACGCGATCAACGTCGAGGGCGGGGCGGTGGCGCACGGCCACCCGATAGGCGCCACCGGCGCGGTGCTGACGGTGCGCCTGCTGCATGCGATGCGGCGCGGGCTGGCGCAGCGCGGTGTCGTTACCTTGTGCATCGGCGGCGGGCAGGGGATTGCGCTGGCGTTGGAAAAGATCTGAATCAGCGTCGCCCCTGCGCAGGCAGGGGCCTAATTTTCATGTCCCGTGCCAGCACCTGAAATTGGGTGCCTGCCTTCGCAGGGACGACGGCTATACCGTCCCCTGCATCCTCCCCACCAGAAACTCCCGCAACACCCGCACCGCCGGCGACACCTGCTTGCGGTTCGCCAGCACCATGTACAGCGGCACGTTATTGCCTGCCCACTCGGGACACACGATGCGCAGCCGGCCGCTGGACAGGTCGGCCTGCACGTCGATGCGCGAGCGGTAGCACAGGCCCAGGCCATCCAGCGCCCAGCGCCGCACGATCTCGGAGTCGCCCGCCACGCGGTCGCCCTGCACCGTCACTTCGACCTCTTCCTGCCCCTTGCGGAAGCGCCAGCGGTCGTTGACCGCCTCGTCCAGCATGAAGCACAGGCAGTTGTGGCCGGGGAGGTCGTGCGGCGACGCCGGCACGCCGCGCCGCGCCAGGTAGGACGGGGCCGCGCACAGCACGCGCGGATTGTCTTCCAGCAGCGGCAGCGCCACCATGCCCGATTCGGGCGGCTCGCCGAAGCGCAGCGCGATGTCGACCGGTTCGCGGTAGATGTCGGCCAGGCGGTCCGTCAATTGCAGGCGCAGCTTCACGTTCGGGTGGCGTGCCTGGAACTCGTTCAGCCAGGGCAGCACCACGTGGCGTCCGAGGTCGGACGGCATCGAGATCTGCAGCTGGCCTTCGACCTTGTCGTGGCCGGCCGCCAGCTCGTCCTCGGCATCGCGCAGCCCGTCCAGCAGCGGCCGCGCCCTGGCCAGCAGCCGTTCGCCGGCCAGCGTCAGGCGCATGCTGCGGGTGGTGCGCACGAACAGCGGCGTGTCGAGGTCGGCCTCGAGGCGCTTGAGCGCGGCGCTGGCCACGGCCGGCGAGATGTCCAGCAGGCGCGCCGCCGCCGACAGGCCGCCGCGGTCGGCGGTGGCGACGAACAATTCCAGGTCCTGCAGGTTGCGGATGCGCATTTTTCAAAAAAATATTGAAATTGATTCGATGATTACCCAGTTTATCAAAGATGCGCCAGGGTCCAGAATGGCAAGCATCGAACACTTCCCAGACAAAGGAATGCCATGAAAGCCATCGCTTACCAGACCAACCTGCCGATCGATCATCCCGAGTCGCTGGTCGACATCACCTTGCCGGATCCCGTCGCCACGGGCCACGACCTGCTGGTCGAGGTGCACGCCGTGTCCGTCAATCCGGTCGACTACAAGATCCGCGCCGGCTCGAAGCCGGCGGACGGCGAATGGAAAGTCATCGGCTGGGATGCCGCCGGCATCGTCAAGGCCGTCGGCCCTGACGTGACGCTGTTCCGTCCGGGCGACCGCGTCTGGTATGCGGGCTCGCTCGTGCGCGCGGGCAGCAACAGCGAACTGCAACTGGTCGACGAGCGCATCGTCGGCAAGATGCCGCAATCGCTCGACTTCACGGCCGCCGCCGCGCTGCCGCTGACCACGCTGACGGCCTGGGAACTGCTGTTCGACCGCCTCGAGATTCCGCAAGGGGACGCGTCCAAGGGCAAGACGCTGCTCGTGATCGGCGCCGCCGGCGGCGTCGGCTCGATCCTCGTGCAGCTGGCGCGCCAGTTGACGGGCCTGACCGTGGTCGGCACCGCCTCGCGCCCGGAAACCCGCGACTGGGCCATCAAGAACGGCGCCCACCACGTGATCGACCACAGCAAGCCGCTGGCCGCCGAGTATGCGCAGACGGGCCTCGCCGCGCCGGAATACGTGATCAGCCTGACGCACACGGACCACCATTTCGACCAGATCGTCGAGGTCATCGCGCCGCAAGGCAAGTTCGGCCTGATCGACGACCCGGCCGAGTTCGACGTGCGCAAGCTGAAACGCAAGGCCGCCTCGCTGCACTGGGAACTGATGTTCACCCGCTCGCTGTACGGTACCGCGGACATGGTCAAGCAGCACGAGATCCTGAACCGCGTGGCGGACCTGGTCGACGCCGGCACGATCCGCACCACGGTCAACGAGAACTTCGGCCGCATCGACGCCAATAACCTGAAGCGCGCGCACGCGCTGCTGGAATCGAACCGGGCGCAGGGCAAGATCGTGCTGGCCGGGTTCTAAGCGTCTGTCACGGTAGGGTGGGTACCGTGTGCCCACCGAATGTCTGTGTCACGTCAGCGCTTGGTGGGCACGTGGTGCCCACCCTACGAGCGTATGAAGCTGTGCGTCAGCGCAGTTTCAGCGTCATGTAGCTCAGGTCGTGGCTGACGCCGTCGATCCTGAGCATGTCGGCGATGCGGGCGACCATCGCGAAGCCCGCGTCCAGGTAGAGGTCGACGGCGGGCGTGTTTTCGCTCAGGACTTCGAGGTCGACCCAGTCCATGCCGGCGTCGTGTTCGGCCCAGTCGACGGCCGTGGCCAGCAACCGGCGGCCCAGGCCGCGGCGGCGCCAGGCGCGGTGCACGCCCATGCCCAGCATGGCGCGGTGCGACGTGCCGGGTTCGGGACGGCCGCGCAGGTCGACGTGGCCGGCGATGCCGCCGGTCGGGCCGATCGCCAGCCACAGGCGGCGCCAGCCCGGTGCGCCGACGTCCAGCACGATGCCGCGGATGAATGCCAGGCGCAGGCCGGGCGGCATGCGCGAGGCGTCGCGCGGCAGCGCCTGGAACAGCGGGTGGCCGTTCATGCCGTTGTCGCGCAGGTGGTCGTCCAGGTAGGCGAAGAAGGGCGCCAGGTCGGCCTCGCCCGCCGGGCGGATCGATGCCTGCGGCGGCGCCTGGATGGAAGACATGTCGTTCACAGCGCCCGGGCGATCAGGATCTTCTGGATGTCGCTGGTGCCTTCGTAGATCTGGCACACGCGCACGTCGCGGTAGATGCGTTCGATGGGGAAGTCGGCCACGTAGCCGTAGCCGCCGAACACCTGCATCGCGTTCGATACGACGCGCTCGGCCATCTCGGAAGCGAACAGCTTGGCCATCGCCGCTTCCTTCAGGCAGGGCAGGCCGGCATCCTTCATCGCGGCCGCATGCAGGATCAGCTGGCGCGCCGCCTCGATCTGCATCGCCATCTCGGCCAGGCGGAACTGCACGGCCTGGTGGTCGAAGATGGGGGCGCCGAAGCTGGTCCGCTCCTTCGCATAGGCCAGCGCCGCCTCGTAGGCGGCCCTGGCCATGCCCACCGATTGCGAGGCGATGCCGATCCTTCCGCCCTCCAGGCCGGACAGGGCGATCTTGTAGCCTTGCCCTTCCTCGCCGATCAGGTTCCCGGCCGGGATGCGGCAATCCTCGAACACGATCTGCGCCGTGTCCGACGAATGCTGGCCCATCTTGTGCTCGATGCCGGCGACGATGTAGCCCGGCGTATCGGTCGGCACCCAGAACGCGCTGATGCCCTTCTTGCCGGCCGCCTTATCGGTGACCGCCATGACGATCGCCACGTCGCCGTGCTTGCCGCTCGTGATGAACTGCTTCGTGCCGTTCAGCACGTAGTGGTCGCCGTCGCGCACGGCCGTCGTGCGCAGCGCGGCCGCGTCGCTGCCCGTGTGCGGCTCGGTCAGGGCAAAGGCGCCCAGCAGTTCGCCGCTCGCCAGGGGACGCAGCCAGCGCTCCTTCTGCGCATCGCTCGCATACGCCATGCCGATCGAGCACACGGGGCAGTTGTTGACCGAGATGATGGTCGAGGTGCCGCCGTCGCCGGCCGCGATCTCTTCCAGTACCAGCGCCAGCGCCACGTAATCGAGGCCGGCACCGCCGTATTCCTCGGGCACGGCGACGCCGAACGCGCCCAGGCGCGCCAGCTCCTGCAATTCCTCTTTCGGGAAGTGATGGTCGCGGTCCCAGCGGGCGGCGTTCGGGGCCAGGCGTTCCTGCGCGAAGGCGCGCAGGGCGTCGCGGATCATCTGGTGTTCTTCAGTGAGTATCATCGTCTCGTCTATTCTTTTCTTGGGGGGCGCTTACCAGGGAATCGGCGCGCCGTCGTAGTTCAGGAAGGCACCGTTCTGCGACGGCTGGGCCTTGGCCAGCGTGGTGCGCAAGGCCGTCACGCTCTGCTCGACCGTCAGCGTGGCCGCGCTGCCGCCCATATCCGTCTGGACCCAGCCGGGGTGGAAGGACAGGCAGGTGGCGCCCTGCGGGCCGTAGGTGAGGGCGGTGTCGGCCAGCACCGAGTTCAGCGCCGCCTTGCTGGCGCGGTACAGCGAACCCTGGTTGCTGGTGCGTTCGCCGATCGAGCCCATGCGCGAGGAGATCACGGCCACCTTGCCGCGCGTGGCGGCCACCAGCGGCGCGACGATCGGCAGCAGGCGCATCGCGGCCAGCACGTTGGTGTGCATCACCTGGTCGAATTCCTGTTCGGTGGGGAAGCTCGCGTGGTCCGGCCCGTACACGCCGGCCACCAGCCAGGCGGCGTCGATCTTCTCGTCGTCGAGCTTCCAGCCCAGGCCGGCGATTGCTTCCGCATTCGTCACGTCGAGCTGGTGCGCCTCGGCGCCCAGGCGCTTGAGTTCCTCGCAATCCGCCGCCTTGCGTGCGGTGGCGATCACGCGCCAGCCGTCGGCGCGGTATTGACGAACCAGTTCGTTACCGATGCCGCGCGATGCGCCGAGGATGAGAACGGTGGACATGGGGAACTCCTTCACGGTATGGATGACAGACCGCCACCATACCGCGTTTTGGCGATGGACGCCGCCGGCGCTTACACCATCTCGATGGCCATGGCGGTGGCTTCGCCGCCGCCGATGCACAGCGAGGCCACGCCGCGCTTGCCGCCCGTTTTCTTCAGCGCGCCCAGCAGCGTGACGATGATGCGCGCGCCGGAAGCGCCGATCGGATGGCCCAGCGCGCAGGCGCCGCCGTGGATATTAATCTTCGAGTGAGGGATGTCCAGCTCGTGCATGGCAGCCATCGGCACGGCGGCGAAGGCTTCGTTGATCTCGAACAGGTCGACGTCCTTCGGCGACCAGCCGGTCTTTTTGAACAGCTTGTTCAGCGAGCCGATCGGCGCGGTGGTGAACTGGTCCGGTTCCTGCGCGTGCGTCGTGTGCGCCACGATGCGGGCGATCGGCGTCGCGCCGATTTCCTTCGCCGTCGATTCGCGCATCATGACGAGGGCGGCGGCGCCGTCGTTGATCGAGGACGAGGACGCGGCCGTGATCACGCCGTCTTTCTTGAACGCCGGACGCAGCGTCGGGATCTTGTCGACCTTGGCCTTCAGCGGGCCTTCGTCCTTCGAGATGACGGTCTCGCCCAGGCGGCTGGCGACGGTCACCGGCGCGATCTCCCAGTCGAAGTCGCCGCTTTCGGCGGCGTTCTGGGCGCGCTTGACGGATTCGATCGCGAACGCGTCGATGTCCTCGCGCGAGAAGCAGTATTTCGCCACGCATTCCTCGGCAAAGGTGCCCATCGAGCGGCCCTCTCCCGTCTTTTCGTTGCGCGAATACGCGTCTTCCAGGCCGTCGAGCATCATGTGGTCGAACATCGGCGCATGGCCGATGCGGTAGCCGCCGCGCGCCTTCGGGATCAGGTAGGGCGCATTGGTCATCGATTCCATGCCGCCCGCGACGACGACGTCGGCGCTGCCGGCCTTCAGCACGTCGTGGGCGAAGATCGCCGCCTGCATCGCCGAGCCGCACATCTTGGACAGCGTGACGGCGCCGGTCGACAGCGGCAGGCCGGCCTTGATCAGCGCCTGGCGCGCCGGGGCCTGGCCCTGGCCGGCCATCAGGCAGTTGCCGAAATAGACGTGTTCGACGAGGCTGGCGTCGACGCCGGCGCGCTCGACGGCCGCCTTGATCGCCACGGCGCCCAGGTCGCTCGCGGTTTTCGAGGAAAAATCGCCCTGGAAGGCGCCCATCGGGGTGCGGGCGGCGCCGACGATTACGATTGGATCATGCATGGTGTTTGTCTCCTGAATGGGTGAATGCGGCGGTGTGCCTTGTTCGACTGGACGATTACCTGACCCGTCGGTGCCCCCCCACCAGGGACCCCCCTGAAAGCCCCGGGGGTGGGGGGGGGGTGTGAGCCCATAGTGTTTACCACCGCCCATT
>CAUSCY010000034.1:0-62473 GCA_963529995.1 uncultured Massilia sp.
CCCCCTATCACGTTGGTATCATGCTGGGTTTTTGACTCCTTATTGGGTGATGGCGGCGGTGGCCATTGTCCCCCTGCACGATTCCCTCCCCCGTCGTCCCCCCGAAAGCGGGAACGACGTTCATGGCAGCGGGTTTGCGGCGGCTTGTTCAGCTCTTCTTGTTACGCACGGCCTTTGCGGCTCTCTGTATGTGGACGCAACCCGCGTCTCCCCTCTCCACAATCTTGCTATATCGTTTATGCCGTTTCGCCGAACAGCTCGCGTCCGATCAGCATGCGGCGGATCTCGCTGGTGCCGGCGCCGATCTCGTACAGCTTGGCGTCGCGCCACAGGCGGCCGACCGGGTATTCGTTGATGTAGCCGTTGCCGCCCAGCGTCTGGATCGCTTCCCCGGCCATCCAGGTCGCCTTCTCGGCGCTGTACAGGATGGCGCCGGCGGCATCCTTGCGCAGCGCGCGTACCGCTTCCGGGCTCGCCGCGCGGTCGCAGGCCTGGCCGACCGCGTAGACGTAGGCGCGGCAGGCCATCATGGTCGAGTACATGTCGGCGATCTTGCCCTGCATGAGCTGGAATTCGCCGATCGCCTGGCCGAACTGCTTGCGTTCGTGGATGTAGGGGACGACCGCGTCCATGCAGGCCGCCATGATGCCCAGCGGTCCGCCGGACAGCACGGTGCGCTCGAAGTCCAGGCCCGACATCAGCACGTTGACGCCGCGGCCGACGCCGCCCAGCACGTTCTCGACCGGGACTTCGCAATCCTGGAACACCAGTTCGCCCGTGTGCGAGCCGCGCATGCCCAGCTTGTCGAGCTTCTGCGCGATCGAGAACCCTTTGAACCCTTTTTCGATCAGGAAGGCGGTCATGCCGCGCGGGCCCGCGTCGACGTCGGTCTTGGCATACACGACCAGTGTGTCGGCGTCGGGACCGTTGGTGATCCACATCTTGGTGCCGTTCAGGACGTAGCGGTCGCCCTTCAGGTCGGCGCGCAGCTTCATGCTGACGACGTCGGAGCCGGCGTTCGGCTCGGACATCGCGAGCGCGCCCACGTGCTCGCCCGAGATCAGCTTGGGCAGGTACTTGCGTTTCTGTTCCTCGTTGCCGTTGCGCTTGATCTGGTTCACGCACAGGTTCGAGTGCGCGCCATACGACAGGCCCACCGAGGCGGACGCGCGCGAAATCTCTTCCATCGCGACGATGTGCGCGAGGTAGCCCATGCCGGTGCCGCCGTATTCCTCGCCGACGGTGATGCCCAGCAGGCCCAGTTCGCCCATCTTCTTCCACAAGTCCATCGGGAACTGGTCGGTACGGTCGATCTCGGCAGCGCGCGGGGCGATCTCGCTCGCCGCGAACTGTTGCACCGCTTCGCGCAGCGCGGCGATGTCCTCGCCGTGGTCAAAGGTCAAGCCAGGGAGATGCAGCATTTGTCGTCCTCGTTCTCGTCTAGTTGTGTGGCGTCAGCCAAACCAGATGATAGCGCGGAGTGACGTTAACGTAAACGTCAACTGAGCGTCAAACGTCAAGGGTGTTTTCAGGCGGCATTCTTCTGGTCGGCTTCCGCCAGCAGGCGGCGGCACTCGTCCTCGTGCACGGCGATTTCCGCCAGCGACATCTCGATGTCGGCACGCTGCTGCTCGAGGGTTTCGCGCTGGTGCGCCAGTACGCCCAAAAAACGGTCGATCTGTGCAACCGTATCCTTCGGTGTTTCGTACATGTCGATGATGCTCTTGATCTCCGACAAGGTCAGGCCCAGGCGTTTGCCGCGCAGGGTCAGCTTCAGGCGGGTGCGGTCGCGCGGGGTGTAGACGCGGTTGCGGCCGCCCTGGCCTTCGCGCATGGGGCTGAGCAGTCCCTGGTCTTCATAGAAACGGATCGCACGGGCGGTGATGTCGAATTCGCGTGCCAGTTCGGCAATGGTATAGGTCGTGGTGGCCATGGTGTCCTGCAGGGTCGAAGAATGGCGGCGTCCGGAATCGCTTAGAATCGCAATCGGCGCTTGTTGTTTCCGTTTACGTCAACGTCAATGTCGACGTCAAGCGCATTGTAGCGCCCCGTGTGCCCGATCCCACAAAAACCGAAAGACTCCCATGAATCCTCTCGAAGCCCAGCTCGCCTATCCGTTCGGCGACCAGGTGCCGCCGCCCGGCACGACGATCGAGGTCGTCCCCGGCCTGGCCTGGCTGCGCATGCCGTTGCCGTTCGCCCTCGACCACATCAACCTGTGGCTGCTGGACGAACGCGGCGCCATGGGAGACGGCTGGTCGCTGGTCGACAGCGGCGCCGGTACCGATGCGACCCGTTCCGCATGGGAGCAGTTGTTCGCTGGATCGATGGAAGGGCGGCCGCTGCTGCGCCTGTTCGCCACGCATTGCCATCCGGACCACGTCGGCCTGTCCGGCTGGTTGTGCGAACGCTTCGGGGCGCCGTTCTGGACCAGCGCCGCCGAGTTCGGATTCATGCGCATGATGGCCGCTGCGCTGCCCGGCGTCGACGGCCCGTCGGCCGTGCCCCATTTCCGCCGCCATGGGCTGCGCGACGAAGGCTTGCTGGCGCAGATGGAAAGCCGCCGCAATTACTATCCGTCGCTGGTGCCGTCCGTGCCCGTGGCCTATACGCGGCTGCAGGATGACCAGCAGGTCGCCATCGGCGGTACGGCATGGCGGGTGATCACGGGCTTCGGCCATTCGCCGGAACACGTGTCCTTGTATAGCGCCGAGCGCAAAGTGTTGCTATCTGGCGACATGGTCTTGCCGCGGATTTCGACCAATGTGTCCGTGTTCGCGGTCGAGCCGGAAGGCGACCCCTTGCGCCAGTACCTGGATTCGCTCGACAAGTTTGCCGGCCTGCCCGACGACACCCTGGTCTTGCCGGCGCACGGAAAACCGTTCGGCGGCCTGCACGTGCGTATCGCCCAGTTGCGCGAACACCACGCTGCCCGCCTTGGGGAAGTGCTGGCCGCCTGTGCCGAACCGCGCTCCGCGGTTGACATTGTTCCCCTCATGTTCCGGCGCCAGCTGGACGCGCACCAGCTCAGTTTCGCCATCGGCGAGGCATTGGCCCATCTCCATTACCTCTGGTTCGACGGTAGCTTGGAACGTGTAACCGGTGACGATGGCGTCTTCCGGTTTGTGTTGAAAAGGAACAACATCATATAAAGTCGCCAGAGTCGTAGATATCGCGACAAAAATTTCCTATAATCAACACATTGCGTCGACTATTGGGCTTTCGCGCCACAGTTTGCGCAAATGCGCCAACACATGCTTAATAAATTTCTGTAAAGTAACGATAGATAGCTAAGCAAACGTTTGCTTTTTCCTGTAGGATATTTTTCACACTTATGTTATTGAGGGCCGAAAAGGGCCGGAATTGCTGGACAGCATGTGAGATTGAGTCAATACTCACATATTTGTTACGCCAAGCAATTCCAGCCGTCACACACGGTCTGATCAATGGAGCAACCGATGACGGCCATGCATGAACCTTTAGTGCCCCCCATGAACTCGACTAATGAACGGGAAAGCTTCAGCGAGCGCTTGCAACAAGCCCTGAAGAACGCCCACTATTCCCCGGACAGCCCGACCCGGCTGGCGCGTGAATTTAACATTCGCTTCGAAGGCCGCCCGATCACGGTCCACGCCGCGCGCAAGTGGCTGGTGGGCGAGGCCATCCCGACCCAGGAAAAGCTGCGCATGATCGCGCAGTGGCTGGGCGTGCCGGCCGACTGGCTGCGCTTCGGCGGATCGGAAAACGCCGCCAACGGCGACAACGGCGACGGCGCCGCGCGCTTCGAATCGGCCGACGTCAAGCTGATCGCCGACCTGCAGCGCCTGGACGAGCACCACAAGCAACTGGCACGCGAATTCATCCGCATGCTGGTGCGCATGAATCACCAGCAAAAGTAATCCCTGCCCGGACTCTTCCTGCGAGTCCCTGCGACGGCCCGGCGGCGATCCGCCCGGGCCGTTCGTCATTTTGCTTCCTTATTGCAATTTTTCTCCAAACGAACGGCACAAATGGCCGAGTCTCGCGCATAATCGAAGGCGCTGTACGGGACGAAATCCGCTACAGATGCGCCCGTCTCCCACAGGCCCCCAAGGGACCTCGAAAAGCCGTCGCGAGCGCCAGTGCAACGCGCAGCAGGTTTCGAGGTGCCCGTAATGTTATCGGTCAATAAGGATGCAGTCGCCTCATGATTAATAACTATAGCAACACCGCGCAGTTGAAAGACCTCATGACCGCGCCGCCGATGTCGGCGGCCCAGCACGCAGAAATCATGCGCAAGCGTAACGAGCAGCGCAGGAAGATCGAAGACGCAAGAGAACAAAGACTGGCCGAGAAGGATCCCTACCGGGACCGCGGCTAGCAGTCACCAGGAGGATGGCCGCGTCAAGGCGCGGCAGCGTCCTTCATCCCGCCCCAGCGCGGGGCGAGCTCGTTCTCGACCCCCAGCAAATCCATGACGCGCGCCACCGTGTGGTCGACCATCTCGTCGATGCTGGCGGGGCGGTTGTAGAAACTCGGCAGCGGCGGGAACACGATGCCGCCCATCTCGGTCACGGCCGTCATATTGCGCAGGTGCGCCAGGTTGAACGGCGTCTCGCGCACCATCAGCACGAGCTTGCGCCTTTCCTTCAGCACGACGTCGGCCGCGCGCGTGACGAGGTTGTCCGACAGGCCGTGGGCCACGGCGGCCAGCGTCTTCATCGAACAGGGAGCGATCACCATGCCGTCCGTGCGGAAGGAACCGCTGGCGATGGAAGCGCCGATGTCGCGGCTGCGGTGCACGACGTGGGCCAGGGCTTCGACGTCGCGCCGTTGCAGGCCGACTTCCTGGTGCAGGGTGAGGGAGGCGGCGTCGGACACCACGAGGTGGGTCTCGACGCCCGGGACGGCGCCCAGCCGCTGCAGCAGCCGCACGCCATAGATCGCGCCGGTCGCGCCGGTGATGGCGACAACGATGCGTCGATCACCGGGGCGGCGCGGGGAATCAGTCATTCTTCTTGAACAGGGCTTGCAGTTCGCCGGATTCGTACATCTCGGTCATGATGTCCGAGCCGCCGATGAATTCGCCGTTCACGTACAGCTGCGGCACGGTCGGCCAGTTCGAGTAGTCCTTGATGCCCTGGCGGACTTCCGCATCTTCCAGCACGTTGACGGTGGCGATGTTATCGACGCCGCAGGCCTTCAGGATTTGGATCGCACGGCCGGAAAAGCCGCATTGCGGGAACTGGGCGGTGCCCTTCATGAACAGCACGACAGGCGTGTTGGTCACGGTTTCTTTGATCCAGGTTTGTACGTCGCTCATGGTATGTCGCCTCGAGATAAATGTTCGGTTGATCCCGGCATTTTATAAGAAAACCGGAACGCGAGTGCGCAGCCATTTCGCCCGTTGGATCAAGCGAAATGCAATGTTTTAAGGTTGGCAACGGCTGCCGATCAGGTATCATCGCGCGGACTTTCACCAACTCGGATCACGTCATGCAACAACGTCCACCCGGCACGCCTCCGCCCGCCTTCAATTTCGCCATCGCCGCCGTGCTCGGACTCAGCGGCCTGTTCGACCTTGCCTTCGGCGTCAGCCACATGACGCTCGGCCATACCCTGACCGGCCTCGGCGCCACCGCCTACGCGGCCCTGCTCGTGCGCGAAGGCCTGCACATCAGGAAGACCGGCCAACGCGCGATGCCGCCCAAGCGCATGGCGCAAGCCGGTTTCCTGTGCCTGCTCGTGTTCCTGGCCGGCGTCGTCGCCAAGGTCTATCTGGATTAATGTCCGTCCCAGGCAGACGGAGCGCTCGCTGCCCACGTACTTGCCCCAGGGAGCGACGTCCGCATAGCCGTGGCGGCGGTAGAAATCCACGGCGCGCACGTTGACGCGGCGCGTGGACAGGTGGATGGCGCGGTAGCCCATGGCCGTGGCCTGCGCTTCCAGCGCGGCGAGGAGCGCGCGGCCGGCGCCGCTGCCCGGCCGTGCAAACATCCGTTTGAGTTCCGCCACGCCGTCCGCCAACGGACGCAACGCGCCGCAACCGACCGCCGTGCCGTCGGCTGCGCGTGCGACGAGGAACACGGCCCCAGGTCCGCGCATGTCGGCCGCATCGAAGGACGATGCGCCGCTGTCGCCCGTGATCGCCGCCAGCGCCGCGTCGAGTTCCTCGATCAGCGCGCGGGCATCGGCGCTGTCGGGATCGGCGGGGCTGCAGACGATCATGGGCCTTACTTCTTCAGCTTGGCGAACGCCGCCGCCATCGCGCCGCCGGCTGCCGGCGCCGCGCGTTCCTGGCGCTGCTGCTGCTGGCCCATGCGCTTGCGGTCCTCGCGGTCGCCGCGCTGCTGCGGCGCGGCACCCGGCGCCGGCGCGCTGTCCGACAGGCGCATCGTCAGCGCGATGCGCTTGCGCTTGACGTCCACTTCCAGCACCTTCACCTTCACCACCTGGCCCGCCTTCACGACCGTGTGCGGATCCTTGACGAAGGTATTCGACAGCGCCGAGATGTGCACGAGGCCGTCCTGGTGCACGCCGATGTCGACGAAGGCGCCGAACGCGGCGACGTTCGTCACCACGCCTTCCAGGATCATGTCCGGGCGCAGGTCCGAGATCTCTTCCACGCCTTCCTTGAAGGTGGCCGTCGTGAATTCCGGACGCGGGTCGCGGCCCGGCTTTTCCAGTTCCTTCAGGATGTCGGACACGGTCGGCACGCCGAATTTGTCGTCGGCATACTTGGCAGGGTTCAGGCGCTTGACCAGAGTGGCGTCGCCGATCACGGCCTTGATGTCGCGCTGGATGTCAGCCAGGATTTTTTCCACGACCGGATACGATTCCGGGTGCACGGCCGACGCGTCCAGCGGGTTATCGCCGTTCATCACGCGCAGGAAGCCGGCCGCCTGCTCGAAGGTTTTATCACCGAGGCGCGGCACCTTTTTGAGCGCCGCGCGCGAGGCGAAAGCGCCCTGCTGGTCGCGGTAGGTGACGATGCTCTGCGCCACGCTGGCGGACAGGCCCGACACGCGCGCCAGCAGCGGCGCCGACGCCGTGTTGACGTCCACGCCGACCGCGTTCACGCAATCCTCGACGACGGCGTCGAGCTGGCGCGCGAGCTGGGTCTGCGACACGTCGTGCTGGTACTGCCCCACGCCGATGCTCTTCGGATCGATCTTGACCAGTTCCGCCAGCGGGTCCTGCAGGCGGCGCGCGATCGAGACGGCGCCGCGCAGCGACACGTCCAGCTCCGGCAGTTCGCGCGAGGCGAATTCGGACGCCGAGTAGACCGAGGCGCCCGCTTCCGACACGACGATCTTCGTGAGCTTGAGCTCCGGATGCTGCTTGATCAGGTCCTGGGCCAGTTTATCCGTCTCGCGCGAGGCGGTGCCGTTGCCGATCGAGATCAGCGACACGTTGTGCTTGGCCGCCAGCCTGGCCAGCGTGTGCAGCGAACCGTCCCAGTCGTTGCGCGGCGCATGCGGGTAGATGGTCGATGTGTCGACGACCTTGCCCGTCGCATCGACGACGGCCACCTTCACGCCCGTGCGCAGGCCGGGGTCCAGGCCCATCGTGGCGCGCGGGCCGGCCGGCGCGGCCAGCAGCAGGTCCTTCAGGTTGCGCGCGAACACGTGGATCGCATCGCTCTCCGCCTTCTCGCGCAAGAGCCCCATGAGTTCCGTTTCGATGTACATGAAGCTCTTCACGCGCCAGGTCCAGCGCGCCGTGTCCATCAGCCACTTGTCGGCCGGGCGGCCCGCGCCCTTGATGCCGAAGCGCGCGGCGATGCGGCTCTCGCACGGGTTGTGCGGCGCGTCCCACTTCGGCTTTTCTTCTTCCGTGTCCAGGCGCAGCGTCACGTCCAGGATGCCTTCGCGGCGGCCGCGCAGCAGCGCCAGCGCGCGGTGCGAGGGCACGTTGGCCAGCGGTTCCGAATAGTCGAAGTAGTCGGCGAACTTCTCGCCTTCTTCCTGCTTGCCGTCGACGACCTTCGAGGCGACCACGCCGTGGTCCTGCACGTATTCGCGGAGCGACTGCAGCAGTTCCGCATCCTCGGCGAAGCGCTCCATCAGGATCTGGCGGGCGCCGTCCAGCGCCGCCTTGGTGTCGGCCACGCCCGGGTTGTTGACGCCGTCGGCATTGGCGAACGCCTCGCGCAGGTAGTTGGCGGCTTCCTGTTCCGGATCGATCGACGGATCGGCCAGCAGGCCGTCGGCCAGCGGCGCCAGGCCCGCCTCGATCGCGATCTGCGCCTTGGTACGGCGCTTCTGCTTGTAGGGCAGGTACAGGTCTTCCAGGCGGGTCTTGTCTTCCGCCAGCGCGAACGCCTGCAGCAGCTCCGGCGTCATCTTGCCTTGTTCGGTGACGGAGGCGATGACGGCGGCGCGACGCTCTTCCAGCTCGCGCAGGTAGCGCAGGCGTTCTTCCAGCAGGCGCAGCTGGATGTCGTCAAGACCGCCCGTCGCTTCCTTGCGGTAGCGGGCGATGAAGGGCACCGTCGCGCCTTCGTCGAGCAGGGCGATGGCGGCAGCCACCTGGGCCGGTTTGGCGGACAGTTCTTGGGCGAGGCGTTGTTCGATCGAGGGCAGCATGGGGAGGAAAGTCGGTGAGTCGAGCGGGCAATGATACGCAAACGCGGACATTGTGCCAGTCTTGACAAGCAGGTCAATTGAAATCAGGGCTGCGCGATCAGATCTGCGGCATCGGGTCGGTGCCGGAGACCAGCACGTATTGCTTGCCGTCGAAGCGCCAGCGTGACGTCTGCTTGACGGTGGAAGTCACGTGTTCGACCTGTTTGCCGTCCTTGCCTTCGGTGACCCGGTAGTGCTTGCCGTGGTAATCGATCAGCATGTCGGCGTAGCCGTTGGAGTGGGCCGCCGTGTCGAAACGGATGTCGCCCTCGACGCTCCAGCAGTCCTCACTTTCGGACGAGCAGTTGCCCTCATTGTCGGACATCGTCCGGACCATGCCCAGGTGACGCGTCTCGTCGTCCAGCGCGAAGATGTCGGCAGTAGCGACCAGATAGCCCTGCCACATCCCGCCGGAGCCGAGGATGAATCCCTGCTTGCCGGGACCGAGCGTCACCCATTCGACGCCGCCGATATCGCCCCTCACGCCCGCTTCGGCCGCATCCTCGCGGCGCTCGAGGACGTCCCATCCCTTGTCATTGCGCTTCAGGAAGTAGACGTTCAAGAGGCCGGGCGAGCCGTAACCGCTGGTATCGTTGCCGTTTTCGTCGGCGAACGCGCCGTTGACGATGACAACGGTGCGCCCGTCGGCCAGTCGGGTGCCGGAAGCCAGCGTCATCAGCTTGCGCGCATCGCCGTCGCCGACCAGCGCACGCTCCTTGGCGGGATCGTAGGCGTCTTCGAAGATCGCCCGCATCCATTCCGTGCCTTCCCGCTCGGCCAGCGTCGGTGTCTTGGCCGCTGTGGATGCAGGTGCGGGAGCAGGCGCCGCTGCCGGCGCGGGAACGGCGGTACGGACCGCGGGCTGCGGCGGCGGGCTGGCCTCATGGCGCGAGCAGGCGGCCAGGAACATCATCGCCGCCAGGCAGGCGGCGCGGGTGCGTGTCGTGGGTGCTGGGAGCATCGTGAACGGAAGAAGTGGCAGACAGCCGGATGATGCCCAAGCACGGCAGCGAAGGGAAGCGAATCCACGTTATCCAGCCGGCATGCCGCCTGGCGAACCGTCGGGTAGCGCCGGGCGCTACCCCGGGAGCCTCACTCCACCGTCCGCCACCAGCGCTGGCCCGGCTGCGGCTGGCGCAGGTCGAGCGCTTCTCCCATTTCCGGCGTCGCGATGGACACGCCCCGTTCCTCGGCCAGCGCCGTGATGCGGTCGAACGGATCCTGCCAGCGGTGCAGGCTCAGGTCGAAGGTGCCGTTGTGGACCGGCACCAGCCAGCGGCCGCCCAGGTCGAGGAAGGCCTGCAGCGTTTCTTCCGGCTGCATGTGCACGTCCGGCCAGCGCTTGTCGTAGGCGCCCGTCTCGACCAGGGCGACATCGAACGGGCCGTACTTGGCGCCGATCTCCTTGAAGCCCTTGAAGTAGCCGGTGTCGCCGCTGAAGAACAGGCGCAGGTCGCCGTGCAGGATCACCCAGGATGCCCACAGCGTCGAATTGCGGTCGCCCAGCGTGCGGCCCGAGAAGTGCTGGGCCGGCGTCGCCACGAAGCGCACGCCGTCGATATTCGTCCCCTGCCACCAGTCGAGCTGCTGGACCTTGGCGCGGTCGATGCCCCACTCGACCAGGCGGTCGCCCACGCCCAGCGGCGCCAGGAAGTGCGTCGTCTTCGCATCCAGCGCCTTGATGGCCGCATGGTCCAGGTGGTCGTAGTGGTCGTGCGACAGGATCACGGCCTTGATCGGCGGCAGTTCGTCGATGCCCAGCGGCGGCGCGTGGAAGCGTGCCGGTCCCGCCCACTGCACCGGCGACGCGCGTTTCGAGAACACGGGATCGGTCAGGTAGAACTCGCCGGCCAGCTTGATCAGCATGGTCGAGTGGCCGAGGCGGTACAGCGTGTTGTCCGGCGCCGCCAGCAGCGCTTCGCGGGTCAGCGGCCGCACGGGGATCGGCCGGGCCGGCACGGTGCCCTTGGGCTTGTTGAAGGTGACGTCCCACCACAGTTTCGCCATCTCGCCCACGCTGTGCTCGTGCATCGGGACCGGATTGCGGAACTTCCCGTCGTGGAATTGGGGAGATGCTTCGTTGGAGGGCGGCGGCGAGGCCAGCGTGCGGCTAGTCATGATGATCAGTATCCCGGTAAAGATGGCGAGCAAGAGGCGCATCGTGGTGTATATCCGATAAATGTACACTGCACAGTGTAGTTTCAAGGGGTGAGAAAGTAAACTGGTGGGTGTAAAATTTGGATATGCATGCATCCGAACCGATTCCCCGTACCCGCCTCACCGATCGCAAGCGGCTCGCCATCCTGGCTGCGGCCGCCGACCAGTTTCGTGCGCACGGTTTCGAAGGCAGCAGCGTGGACCGCATCGCCGCGCTCGCCGGCGTCTCCAAACGCACCGTCTACAACCATTTTCCCAGCAAGGACGAGCTGTTCACCGAGACCCTCATCCAGCTGTTCCACAGCAGCGCCGGCACGCTCGACTTCTCCTATCGTGCCGACCGCAGCCTGCGCGTGCAGCTGGAAGAGTTCCTGGCATTGAAGATGCGTTCGATGGCGGATCCGGATTTCCTCGGCCTGGCCCGCGTCGGCGTCGCCGAGGCGATCCGCGCGCCGGAACGGGCCCAGGCCGTGTTCGCGCGGCTGGAAGAGCGCGAGGAAGGCATGACTGCATGGATACGCGCGGCCCAGGAAGACGGCCGGCTGAAGGCGGGCGATCCGTTCTTTGCCGCCACGCTGCTGCAGGGACAACTGAAAACCTTCGCGTTCTGGCCCCAGGTCACGATGGGCGCGACGCCGCTCGGTGCGGACATGCAGGCGCGTGTCATCGATGCGGCGGTGACGATGTTCCTTGCCTATTTCGGCACCGCCGTGGATTGAAGGATGCGGCAGGCCGCCGCACTTTGGGTACACTGGCGGGCGAGTGCAAGCTTGCCTCGATAAGGAGACCGCATGTCCAGGCTGGAAAACAAATGGTGGTACATCGTGGTCGTCAGCATCCTGACCGTGCTGGCGACGCGCTACGTGATGGACATGGCCGGGGTTCCCGCGGCCGAATCCTTCGGCATGGCCCGGTTCCTGCTGCATTTCTTCTGCTTCGTCGGGCTGTGGCGCTGCTTTTCCTTCATCGGTTGGCTCCTGGCGCTGGCATGGGCGCCGGCGCTGGCGAAACCCGAATAGCGCCTGAGCAGCGCCGCCTGCCTCTTCACGCGAGTTCCACAAGCACGATCTCGGTATCTTCCAACGCGGCGATGGCCAGTGCCGTTTCGCCCGCGATGGCGGCGCCGTCGCGCACCGCCAGCCGCACGCCATTGACGGTGGCGCGTCCCGCGGTCGAGACGAGATAGGCGTGGCGGCCCGGCGCCAGCACGTGGTCGATGGTGTCGCCGGCCCGCAGCGTGGCGCCGAGCAGGCGCGCATCGGCATCGATCGGCAATGCGCCTTCCCGTGTGTCCTCCTCGTAGCCGCTGGCCAGCACCGTGAAGACGCCGTGTCGTTCGGCGCGCGGGAAGCGGCGCGTGCGCCACGACGGTGCGCCGCCAGCGCTGCGCGGCCGCAGCCAGATCTGGTACAGCGCCGTGGCGACGTCCTCGTCGTTGAATTCGGCATGGCGGATGCCGCTGCCGGCGCTCATCGCCTGCACGTCGCCGGCCTGCACGATGGCGCGGTTGCCCAGGCTGTCCTCGTGGGTGATGACCCCGGAGCGGACATAGGTCAGGATCTCGACGTCCTGGTGGCGGTGCAGCGGGAAGCCGGACTTCGGTGCGAATTCGTCGTCGTTCCAGGCGCGCAGCGCGCGGATGCCGATGTGGTGCGGGTTGCCCAGGCCGTCGATGCTGACGTGCAGGCGCGCCTTGAGCCAATCGAGGTCGTTGCCGCCGAGGGCGGAATAGGGGCGATGTTCGATCACGGTCGTTCTCCGGTGCGCCTGCCTGCCGCTCAGACCTGGGCCTGGCCGCCGTCGACGAACAGCTCGGCGCCGTTGACGAAGCTGGCATCGTCGGAGGCCAGGAACACGGCCGCTTTCGCGATCTCGTCCGGGTCGCCCACGCGGCCCAGCGGGATCTGCGATGCCAGGTAGTCGACCAGGCCCTGCTGTGCCGCGGCGTCGTTGCCGGCCAGTTCGACCAGACCCGGCGTGCGGGTGGCGCCCGGGCTGATGGTGTTGACGCGGATGTTGCGGTCCTTCAGGTCGAGGATCCAGTTGCGGGCGAAGGCGCGGATCGCGGCCTTGCTGGCGGCGTAGACGCTGAAGGCCGGAGTACCGCTGCTGCCGGCGGTCGAGCCGGTCAGGATCACGGAAGCGCCGGACGACAACAGGGGCAGCGCCTTCTGCACGGTGAACAGCGTGCCCTTCACGTTGCGACCGAAGGTGTCGTCGAACTGTTCTTCGGTGATGGCACCCAGCGGCAGCATCGAACCGCCGCCGGCGTTTGCGTACAGCACGTCGAGGCGGCCGAAGCGGGCGCGGATCTCTTCGTACAGGCCGTCGAGCGCGCCGAGGTCGCTGGAATCGACGCGCAGGCCGACCGCATCGTGGCCGATGGCTTGTACCGCAGCGTCCAGTTCGGCCTGGCGGCGGCCGGTGACGATCACTTGCGCGCCTTCGAGGGCGAAGCGCTTGGCGGCGGCCAGGCCGATGCCGCTGGTGGCGCCGGTGATCAGGGCGATTTTGTTGTCGAGTTTGCGGGTCATGATGGGCTCCTTGAGGTTGTCTGCTTCGGTTGGTGGACGTTTGTCGTCGTCCGATGTGAAGCATCGTACCGAGAAGCCATCAGCATTAAAATAGCACTGATGGAAAAGCATCGTTGCAGTTTTGGTGGTTTCGGTGCAGCCCCCTTATCGATGGGCCGATACCGTCCCGCGCCCGGATGCCGTAACATGGCAGGTCCGGCTGCTCATGCATGAAGGGATCGATGTCCAAACTGCCCGATTTCGAAGGTCTCGCGATGTTCGCCAAGGTGGCCGAGGAACGCTCGTTCGCCGGTGCGGCGCGCGCCCTCGGCGTGTCGGTGGCGACCGTGTCGCGCGCCGTCGCCCGCCTCGAGGAGCGTCTCGGTGCGCGCCTGCTGAACCGCACCTCGCGCCAGCTCGCGTTGACCGAATTCGGCCGCGGCATCGCCGACAGCGCACTGCGCGTCTACCACGAGGCGGAACAGGTCGAAGGGACGGCGCGTGAATTGTCGGCGCGCCCGCGCGGCCTGGTGCGACTGGCCGTGCCGATGTCCTTCGGCCTGCGCTGGGTGGCGCCACTGATGCCGGAGTTCTTCCGTACGTATCCCGACGTCCAGGTCGACCTGCACCTGAGCGATGCCACCGTCGACATCATCGGCCAGGGCTTCGATGCCGCCCTGCGCATCGCCGTCATGCCCGATTCGTCGCTGGTGGCGCGCAAGCTGTGTCCGGTGGGGCAGGTGCCGGTGGCCGCGCCGGCCTACCTGGAACGCTTCGGCACGCCGCGCCACCCGACCGACTTGAACGGCCACGCCTGCCTGGGCTATGCCTACCACAGGCGCAACGACGTCTGGCGTTTCACGAATGCGGCCGGCGAGGAAGTCGACATCAGGCCCAACGGGCCGCTGCGCGTGACGAATTCGGACGCGCTGCTGCCGACCGTGCTGGCTGGCCTCGCGATCGCCGAGTTCCCGGAATTCATCGCGGCCGATTACGTGCGCGACGGCCGCCTCGTGCCGATCCTGCAGGACTGGGCGATGGCGCGCGGCGGCCTGTATTTCGTCACGCCGTCGGCGCGCACGCGGCCGGCCAAGGTCGAGGCGCTGTCCGAATTCTTCGTGAGTCACCTGGGCTCGCCCACCTGGCGCCTGGTGACATAAGGTGAGGAAGTCCTCATGTCGGTTTCTCTAGAGAAGTCACACGAAAAAAATGCGCATCCGGGGGCTGGCAAAACTGGACGGCAGCGTGTAACTTCTACTCCTTTCGGCCTGTAAAGTTTTCACCGCTACGTGCGATTCCGAACAAAACAGTAGGGATCGCATGGCGGATAATAGGAATTGTTGTTTTTTCAAATTCGGACTCGTGAGACCCCATGCACACAGTTGATTTTCAGCGCGACGACACCAGCGACGCACCTCCGGCCCGGGCACCCGCCCGCGCTCCGGCCCTGCCCGCACCGGTGTTGAGCTGGCTGCAAAGGGTCGAAGCGGCAGCGCATCCGCAACCCAAGCTGACCGCCGAAGTCGCCGACCCCAAGGCCGTCCAGTACAAATTCGTTTACGTCATGGCGCCGACCAGCGGCGGCCGTCATGTCGCGGTGTGCCTGTGCAAGGCGCGCCTGCGTCCGAACGGCGACGTCGCCGCGGCGAGCCCCGTGAGCGAAGTGTTCTCGCTGCTGTCGGCGCCGCCGGCCTACCTGGAAGGCGACGACGTCGACCTGGTCCGCTTCTTCATCGCCATGCGCAGCGGCTCCAACCAGAGCACCAGCGCCACCGAGCCCAAGGGCAAGGTCGGTGCGATCCTGTTGCAGATGCTGCTCGAGCAGGGCAAGCTGCTGTGGGCGAACTCGTGGTCCGACATGGGCAACGGCCTGTTGTATCCGCTGCAGGCCGGCCCGGTGCGCAAGGCAAATCTCACCTGGCGCGACGAGGGCCGCACGGCCAAGCTGGGCTGGTCGGTGGAGCCGGCGAACGGCGCCGCCAACCATCCGGGCGCCGACCTGGTCGACTACATGCTGCCGACCGATCCGCCCTGGTACATCGACAACCTGTCCTGCGGTCCGCTGGAACTGAACCGCGGCGGCATCGACATCTCGCTGGCCGATTTGCAGGCCCTCGTGTCGCAGGCCCCGCTGCTGACCGGCACCGATAAAAAACGCGTGTCGCAGCTGCTGCTGGCGCACGGCCTGCAGCAATTGATGCCGCTGCCGCAACCGCTCACGCAGCGCATCCGCACCGACGTCAAGCCGCAGCCGCACCTGCTGCTGGATGCGCTGCAGGTGGCCGACGGCACGACCCAGCGCTGGCAGGATTTCGCCGTGCTGTCGTTCGACTACGACGGCCAGCGCATTTCGTTCGACCCCGCCCAGCGCGTGGTGCGCCAGATCGGCGACGTCACCGAAGTCATCCAGCGCAACGAGGCCTTCGAAGCCGCCGCACTCGACATGCTGCAAGAGATCGGTTTCCACAAGCCGGTCACGGCACCGCTGTCGGCATTGGCCGGGGCACAATTGCTGGATAGCCAGGCGCACTGGCTGCGCTTTGCCGAAAACGAGCTCGACGCGCTGTCCGACATCGGCTGGCACGTGCAGAAGTCGCCGAAGTACCGCTACGACGTGGTGCCGGTGGAAGACTGGTATGCCGAGATCGACGAACCGGCCGAAGCCGGCAACGCCTGGTTCGAGCTCGAGCTGGGCATCGTGGTGGCCAAGAAGCGCGTGCCGCTGCTGCCCGTGCTGGTGCAGTTGATCCGCAGCGCGCCGCTGGACTTCAATCCGGAAGTATTGGCTGCGCACGGTGAAGCCGACCAGATGCTGGCCACGCTGTCCGACGGCGTGCGCGTGGCGCTGCCTTGGGGCCGCGTGAAGCCGATCCTGTCGACGCTGGGCGAGCTGTATTTCAACGACAAGATCAAGAGCCGCGTGCGCCTGTCGACGCTGGATGCGGCGCGCCTGGAAGAACTGGCGCGCGGCGACCAATTCACCTGGACCGGCGGCGAGCGCCTGCGCGAGACGGGCCGCAAGCTGAGCCAGTTCGGCAAGGTCAAGAAGGTCGAGGCGCCGAAGGGCCTGCAAGCCTCGCTGCGCGACTACCAGCTCGACGGCCTGGCATGGATGCAGTTCCTGCGCGAGTACGACCTGGGCGGCATCCTGGCCGACGACATGGGCCTTGGTAAAACCGTGCAGACCATCGCCCACATCCTCACCGAGAAGGAAGCGGGCCGCCTGACCAATCCGGCCCTCGTCATCGCGCCGACCAGCCTGATGATGAACTGGATGGAAGAAGCCGCGCGCTTCGCGCCGAGCCTGAAGGTGCTGCTCCTGCAGGGCAAGGAACGCATGGACTTGTTCGACGAGATCGACAAGGCCGACATCGTGCTGACCACCTACGCCTTGCTGCCGCGCGACGAGGAAAAGCTGCGCGAGCACGAGTACCACCTGGTGATCCTGGACGAATCGCACTACATCAAGAACACCCGCTCGAAAGCGGCGCAGACGGCCGGCTCGCTGAACGCGCGCCACCGCCTGTGCCTGTCCGGCACGCCGCTGGAAAACCACCTGGGCGAGTTGTGGTCGCAATTCCACTTCCTGCTGCCGGGCCTGCTGGGCGACGAAAAGACCTTCAATACGCAGTTCCGCCATCCGATCGAACGCCAGGACGACCCGGTGCGCCGCACGCTGCTGAACCGCCGCATCAAGCCCTTCCTGCTGCGCCGGACCAAGGACAACGTGGCGAAGGAGCTGCCTCAAAAGACGGAGATGATCCGCCGCATCGAGATCAGCGGTCCGCAGCGCGACCTGTACGAAACCGTGCGCCTGGCGATGGACAAGAAGGTGCGCGAGGAGATCGACCGCAAGGGCGTGGCGCGCAGCCAGATCGTGATCCTGGAAGCGCTGCTGAAACTGCGCCAGGTCTGCTGCGACCCGCGCCTGGTGAAGGCGATGCCGGCCAAGAAGAACACTGCGGCCGTGTCGGCCAAGCTGACCGACCTGATGCAGATGGTCGACGACCTGCTGGGAGAGGGCCGCAAGATCCTCGTGTTCTCGCAGTTCACCAGCATGCTCGGCCTGATCGAGGAAGAACTGGAGGCGCGCAAGATCCCGTACGCCATCCTCACCGGCGAGACGCGCGACCGTTCGGCCCAGGTGGCCGCGTTCCAGCAAGGCGCCGTGCCGATCTTCCTGATCAGCCTGAAGGCCGGCGGCGTGGGCCTGAACCTGACCGCGGCCGACACCGTGATCCACTACGACCCGTGGTGGAATCCGGCGGCCGAGAACCAGGCCACCGACCGCGCCTGGCGCATCGGCCAGGACAAGCCGGTGTTCGTGTACAAGCTGATCGCCAAGGGCACGCTGGAAGAAAAGATCCAGCTGCTGCAGCAGAAGAAGTCGGAGCTGGCGCAGTCGATCCTGGCCGAGGGCGAGTCGCAGAAGATGGCGCTGACGCAGGAAGACCTGCAGGCGATCTTTGCGCCGCTGGACGAGGCATCGGCGTGACCTGAACTGGCAAACGTGCATATACCAAGTGTGCATATGCGATGAAGGGCAAGCCGTGCGGCTTGCCCTTTTTTCATGCACGGTGCGTGCTCGGCGCAACGCCGGAGCGGCAAGTAGAAGGGGTTTTCTATACAAAGAGGGCAGCTCAGCACTATACTTGTGAAAGCAATGATTGTCTGTCTTCACTCCCACCCGGAAAGCCGCCATGAAACGACGTGACTCCCTTCCGTTGCCTGGCCAGGAAGGGCTGGCGGATGCCGCCGCTTTCCGTACTGCCGCCGAACTGGGCGGCGACCTCGTCTTCATCATCGATTGCGCCGCCACAGTGCCGGTCTATGTCAGCCCGGGTATCGACGCGCTGCTCGGCTATGGCACCGCCGACGTCCGTGCGCAACTGGCGTCGGACGCTGCACCGGGCCCACTGCAGCCGCTGTGCGCCGGCCTGGCGGAACGGCTGCGCCGCTTTGCGGCCGGCGACGGTTCGCGCCTGCGCGTGGTGCGCGAATTCGACTTGCGCCGTCCCGACGGCCGCGAGATGCCCGTCGAGGTGATCTCGACGCTGGTGCTGGACGAGGATGGCCAGGTCAGGACGCTGGTGGCGGTGCTGCGCGACCTGTCCGCGCGGCGCGAACGGGAACGCGAACGCAAGCGCTTTGCCAGCATGCTGAACCATGAATTCCGCACGCCGCTGTCGACCATCGACGGCGCCATCCAGCGCCTGGAAGCGACGCAGACGGGTGCCGACGAGGCCACGCGCCAGCGCTACCGCAAGATCGCCACGGCCACCGACCGCCTGATCGCGATGCTGGACGACTACCTGTCGCCGGAGCGCATGGCCGAGCTCGGCCGCCAGCGCCGCGCCGACACGGTCGCGCCGCGCCTGCTGCTGGACGAACTGGCGGCGCAGGCGCGCATGGCCGGGCGTCCCGTCGCGTTCGAACTGGACGCGCTGCCGGCCCTGCTCCGCGCCGACCCGGCCGGCCTGCGCCTGGCATTCAAGGTCCTGCTCGACAATGCGCTGCGCTACACGCCGGCCGGCACCGCGCTGACGGTGACGGGACGGCGCCGGGACGGCGGCGTGGCGCTGGCGCTGCGCGACGCCGGACCGGGCGTGCCGGAAAACGATATTGCCCGCATCTTCGACAAGGGCTACCGCGGCGCAAATGCCGGCGGCGTGCCGGGCAGCGGTCTCGGTCTTTACATGGCACGTTCGCTGGTCGAGGTGCACGGTGGTGCGCTCACGCATGCGGGCAAGGAAGGCGAGGGCGCCGAGTTTTGCGTCTGGCTGCCGGTACAGGAAGCGGAAAGGTTTCCGCAAGGTCTTGCTTCCGGACAGGCCTGACGTGATAATCGGGAGTGCGACGGGGTAACCACCCGACATATCGTGAGCCGTGCGCTCCAGGTGGGAAAACGAAATAACGACAACATGGCATACCCATGACGCAGATACTGATTGTTGAAGACAATGGCGAATACGCCGGCGACATGGCCGACTTCCTGAAGGAGCTCAACCACGACGTCACGATCGCGACCACGGCCGGCGACATGTGGGCTGCGCTGACGCGTACCCCGGCCGCCGTGGTGGTGCTGGACCTGGGCTTGCCGGACGAGGATGGATTCAACGTCATCCCGCGCATGCGCCAGCTGTATCCCGAGATCGGCCTGCTGGTGCTGACCGGGCGGGTGGCCTTCGACAACCGCATCCTCGGCCTGCGCCTGGGCGCCGACCACTATTTGACCAAGCCGATCAAGTTCCCCGAACTGGCCGCCCACATCGAGGCGCTGGACCGCCGCGTGCGTCCGGCCGAGCCGGCGCCGGCGCCGATCAAGTGGACGCTGCGCGTCTCGGCGCGCCAGCTCGAGCTGATGGGCAAGGTGATCGACCTGACCGAAAAAGAGTGCAACTTCCTGCACCTGTTGACGATCAATACGCGGCCCGTGCCGCGCCAGGTGATCGTGGCCGGCATGGGCGGCGACGACCCGGACGCCAGCCGCCGCGTCGACATGCTCGTCTACCGCCTGCGCAAGAAGGCCAGGACCGGCCTGGGCCAGGACTTGCCGCTGCGCAGCGCGTATGGCGAGGGCTACAGCCTGTCGGCTGGTTTTACCCTGGCCTGATGATCCACGTAGGGTGGGCACCATGTGCCCACCGAGCCCTGGCGTGACCCGAATGTCCGGTGGGCACGTGGTGCCCACCCTACGGGCCGATATTAATGGGGACAGAGTAGGGTGTCTGCGCTAGAATCTTCTTTCCACCCCTCGAAGATTCCACCATGGCCCGCCAGCCCCGCCTCATCCTGCCGCACCAGCCCCACTACATCGTCCAGCGCGGCAACGACAACCAGCCCATCTTCCGCGACGACGAAGACCACGAACGCTTCCTCGGCTGGCTGAAGGAGGCGGCCAAGGCCTACCGCGTGGCCATCCACGCCTACGTCCTGATGTCCAACCACCTGCACCTGCTGGCCACGCCGTCCGACGAAGAGGGCCTGGCGGCGATGATGCAGAAGGTCGGGCGCCTGTACGTCCCCTGGTTCAACAACAAGTACGCCCGGTCCGGCACGCTGTTCGGCGGACGCTTCCGTACGGCACCCGTCGATCCCGCGCAGTACCTGCTGCCCGCCATGTGCTACCTGGAACTGCACCCGGTGCGCAGCCAGGCCGCGTACGCACCGCTGGACTACCGCTGGTCCAGCCATGCCCACCATGCCGGCGTGCGGCCGGATCCCCTCGTCACCGACCACGCCAGGTACTGGGAACTGGGCAATACGCCGTTCCAGCGCGAGGCCGCCTATACCGCGTTGACGCAGCAAGGCCTGGCCGCGGACGAACTGGCGGCCATCGATGCGGCCGTCACGAAGGGCAGCGTGTTGGGTTCGCACGACTATCTGGTGGCGCTGGAACGCCGCACGCAACGGCAGGTATTGCCGGCCAAGCGCGGACGTCCTTTCAAGGCAAAAGAAGCATAAAACGCCGACTTCAGCACGTTCGAACATAGTTTCTTCACGAGATTGACTATGTCCCCAATTATTCGTTTGCTGTTCTGCATTCGAATTAATATGACTCCGACCCTATTTGTTCCTGTTGCCGTTTGCCGAGGTCTGCTCTATTCTCGTCTTTCAATATGACCAAAATGCTGCGGAGCCCCCATGATTGCCCAAGGTTTGTACGATCCCGCCAATGAACACGACGCCTGCGGCGTCGGTTTCATCGCCCATATCAAGGGCAACAAGAGCCATTCCATCATCGACCAGGGTCTGCAGATCCTGAAGAACCTCGACCACCGGGGCGCCGTCGGCGCCGATGCGCTGATGGGCGACGGCGCCGGCATCCTGATCCAGATCCCGGACCAGTACTTCCGCGACGAGATGGCCAAGCAGGGCATCGAACTGCCGCCGCCCGGAGAGTACGGCGTCGGCATGGTGTTCCTGCCGAAGGAAAACGCGTCGCGCATCGCCTGCGAACAGGAAATCGAGCGTGCCGTGCGCGCCGAAGGCCAGGTCGTGCTGGGCTGGCGCAACGTGCCCGTCGACGATGCCATGCCGATGTCGCCGACCGTGCGCGCGAAAGAACCCGTGATTCGCCAGATCTTCATCGGCCGCGGTCCGGACGTGATGGTCACCGACGCGCTCGAGCGCAAGCTGTACGTGATCCGCAAATCGTCGGGCCACGCGATCCAGGCGCTGAAACTGAACCACGGCAAGGAATTCTTCGTGCCGTCGATGTCGGCGCGCACCATCGTCTATAAAGGCCTGCTGCTGGCCGACCAGGTCGGCGTGTACTACAAGGACCTGCAGGATCCGCGCTGCGTGTCGGCGCTGGCCCTCGTGCACCAGCGCTTCTCCACGAATACCTTCCCGGAATGGCCGCTGGCCCACCCGTACCGCCTGATCGCCCACAACGGCGAGATCAACACGGTGAAGGGCAACTTCAACTGGACCCGCGCGCGCGAAGGCGTCATGAAGTCGGCCGTGCTGGGCGACGACCTGAACAAGCTGTTCCCGCTGATTTACGAAGGCCAGTCGGACACGGCCTGCTTCGACAATGCGCTGGAACTGCTGGTCATGGCCGGCTACCCGATCGCCCAGGCGATGATGATGATGATTCCGGAAGCGTGGGAAAACCACACGATGATGGACGACAATCGCCGCGCCTTCTACGAATACTATGCGGCGATGATGGAACCGTGGGACGGCCCCGCCGCCATGGCCTTCACCGATGGCCGCCACATCGGCGGCACGCTGGACCGCAACGGCCTGCGTCCGGCGCGCTACGTCGTCACCGACGACGACCTGGTCGTCATGGCGTCCGAATCGGGCGTGCTGCCGATCCCGGAATCGCGCATCGTCAAGAAATGGCGCCTGCAGCCGGGCAAGATGTTCCTGATCGACCTGGAAGCGGGCCGCATCATCGACGACAAGGAACTGAAGGACACCTATTCGAACGCCAAGCCCTATAAAGCCTGGATCAAGTCGGTGCGCATCAAGCTCAACGAGATCAAGCTGTCGGAATCGCAGCTGTCGGGCAACCGCGCCAAGGACACGCCGGCCCACGGCGAAAAGGCGGCCCTGTCGCTGCTGGATCGCCAGCAGGCGTTCGGCTACACGCAGGAAGACCTGAAATTCCTGATGTCGCCGATGGCCGTGCTGGGCGAGGAAGCGACGGGCTCGATGGGCAACGACTCGCCGCTGGCCGTCATGTCGAACAAGCTGAAGCCGCTGTACGCCTACTTCAAGCAGCTGTTCGCGCAAGTGACCAACCCGCCGATCGACCCGATCCGCGAGGCGATGGTGATGTCGCTCGTCTCCTTCATCGGTCCGAAGCCGAACCTGCTGGACACGAACAACGTCAACCCGCCGATGCGCCTGGAAGTGTCGCAACCCGTGATCGGTGTCGACGACATGGCGCGCCTGCGCAACATCAGCCTGCACACGGGCGGCAAGTTCAAGTCGTATGAACTGAACATCTGCTACCCGGTCTCCTGGGGCAAGGAGGGCATCGAGGCGTCGCTCGCCTCGCTGTGCGCGGAAGCCGTCGATGCGGTCAAGTCCGGCCACAACATCCTGATCGTGTCGGACCGTAACCTGTCGTCGGAGCAGGTCGCGATTCCCGCGCTGCTGGCCACTTCGGCCATCCACCAGCACCTCGTGATGCGCGGCCTGCGCGCCTCGACGGGCCTGGTCGTCGAGACGGGTTCGGCGCGCGAGACGCACCACTTCGCCCTGCTGGGCGGCTACGGCGCGGAAGCCGTGCACCCCTACCTGGCCCTGGAAACGCTGGCCGACCTGGCGCACAGCCTGCCCCATGAGATCGCCGTCGACAAGGTCCTGTATAACTACACGAAGGCGATCGGCAAGGGCCTCATGAAGGTCATGTCCAAGATGGGCATCTCGACCTATATGTCCTACTGCGGCGCGCAGATCTTCGAAGCCGTGGGCCTGAACAAGTCGCTGGTCGACAAGTACTTCAAGGGTACCTCGTCGACCGTCGAGGGCATCGGCCTGTTCGAAGTGGCGGAAGAGGCGCTGCGCCTGCACGCGCTGGCCTTCGGCAAGGACCCGGTCCTCGCCAACAACCTGGACGTGGGCGGCGAATACGCCTACCGCGTGCGCGGCGAGGACCACCTGTGGACGCCGGACGCCATCGCCAAGCTGCAGCATTCGACGCGCGCCAACAACTTCTCGACGTACAAGGAGTACGCGCAGCTGATCAACGACCAGAGCAAGCGCCACCTGACGATGCGCGGCCTGTTCGAATTCAAGATCGACCCGAGCAAGGCGATCCCGCTGGACGAGGTCGAGCCGGCCAAGGACATCGTCAAGCGTTTCGCCACCGGCGCGATGTCGCTCGGTTCGATCTCGACCGAGGCGCATGCCACGCTGGCCATCGCCATGAACCGCATCGGCGGCAAGAGCAATACGGGCGAGGGCGGCGAGGATCCGGCGCGTTACCTGAACGAATTCAAGGGCATCAAGATCAGCAAGGGCGAGACCCTCGCCTCGATCCTGGGCAAGGACCGCGTCGTCGCCGACATCCCGCTGCAGGAAGGCGATTCGCTGCGCTCGAAGATCAAGCAGGTGGCATCGGGCCGCTTCGGCGTCACGGCCGAATACCTGAACGCGGCCGACCAGATCCAGATCAAGATGGCGCAGGGCGCCAAGCCGGGCGAAGGCGGCCAGCTGCCGGGCCACAAGGTGTCCGAGTACATCGCTTCGCTGCGTTTCTCGGTGCCGGGCGTGGGCCTCATTTCTCCGCCGCCGCACCACGACATCTATTCGATCGAAGACCTGGCCCAGCTGATCCACGATCTCAAGAACGCCAATCCGCGCGCCTCGATCTCCGTCAAGCTGGTGTCCGAAGTGGGCATCGGCACCGTCGCCGCCGGCGTGTCGAAGGCGAAGGCCGACCACGTCGTCGTCGCCGGCCATGACGGCGGCACGGGCGCTTCGCCGCTGTCGTCCGTGAAACATGCCGGCACCCCGTGGGAGCTCGGCCTGGCCGAGACGCAGCAGACCCTCGTGCTGAACGGCTTGCGCAGCCGCGTTCGCGTTCAAGCAGATGGCCAGATGAAGACGGGCCGCGACGTCGTCATCGCCGCCATGCTGGGCGCCGACGAGATCGGCTTCGCCACGGCGCCGCTGGTCGTGGAAGGCTGCATCATGATGCGCAAGTGCCACCTGAACACCTGCCCGGTCGGCGTCGCCACCCAGGACCCGGTGCTGCGTGCCAAGTTCCAGGGCAAGCCGGAACACGTGGTCAATTACTTCTTCTTCGTCGCCGAGGAAGCGCGCCAGCTGATGGCGCAGCTGGGCATCCGCACCTATGACGAGCTGATCGGCCGCTCCGACCTGCTGGACAAGAGCAAGGCCATCGGGCACTGGAAGGCGCAGGGCCTGGACTTCTCGAACATCTTCTACCAGCCGAAGGTGGCCGATCCCCGCGCCCTGCTGCACACCGAGGAACAGGACCACGGCCTGGACCGCGCGCTGGACCACAAGCTGATCGCGCAGGCGAAACCGGCGCTGGAGCGGGGCGAGCGCGTCTCGTTCATCTCGCCGGTGCGCAACCTGAACCGCACGGTCGGCACCATGCTGTCGGGCGAGGTCGCGAAGCGCTACGGCCATGCCGGCCTGCCGGACGACAGCATCCACATCCAGCTGCAGGGCACGGCGGGCCAGTCGGCCGGCGCCTTCCTGGCGCACGGCATCACGCTGGACCTGGTCGGCGAAGGCAACGACTACGTGGGCAAAGGCTTGTCGGGCGGCCGCATCATCGTGCGTCCGAACACGGAATTCCGCGGCTGGGCCGTCGACAACATCATCGTCGGCAATACCGTGCTGTATGGCGCGATCTCGGGCGAAGCCTTCTTCAACGGCGTCGCGGGCGAACGCTTCGCGGTGCGTAACTCGGGCGCGACGGCCGTCGTCGAAGGCCTGGGCGACCACGGCTGCGAATACATGACCGGCGGCACCATCGTCGTGCTGGGCGAGACCGGCCGCAACTTCGCGGCGGGCATGTCGGGCGGCGTGGCCTATGTGTACGACCCGAAGGGCGAGTTCGAGCAGAAGTGCAATACCAGCATGGTGGCGCTCGAGCGCGTGGTGTCGAGCAAGGAGCAGGGCGGCGATAAAGCCACCTGGCACAGCCAGACCCGCAACGGCGAACGCGAGTCCGACGAAGCGATCCTGAAGCGCCTGATCGAACGCCACTTCAAGCACACGGGCTCCACCCGCGCGCGCAACCTGCTGGACGACTGGGCGACCAGCCGCGGCAAGTTCGTCAAGGTCTTCCCGACCGACTACAAGCGCGCGCTGGAAGAGATGCACAACAGCAGTATGGAAGAGGCCAACGACAAGGTCGAACTGGCTGCGTAAGACATACGCGTCCTTAACACGCTACCGCACAAAACCAACGTCGTTCCCGCGCAGGCGGGAACCCATACTGAGGCTCCGACGAACGTATCGTCTGCTCCGTCGATTCGGCTCCGGAGCTCCAGCATGGATCCCCGCTTTCGCGGGGATGACGGAGCAAACGCTCCCGACTGAATATAAGGAAAAACACCGTGGGTAAAATCACCGGCTTCATGGAATTCCAGCGCCAGGAAGAAGACCACCTGGAACCCGCCGCCCGCCTCAAGAACTACAAGGAATTCACGCTCACCCTGACCGACGCCCAGGCGAAGGTGCAGGGCGCCCGCTGCATGGATTGCGGCATCCCGTTCTGTAATACGGGCTGCCCCGTCAACAACCAGATCCCCGACTGGAACGACCTGGTCTACCACGGCAATTTCCGCTACGCCGTCGACAACCTGCACTCGACGAATAACTTCCCCGAGTTCACGGGCCGCATCTGCCCGGCACCTTGCGAGGCCGCGTGCACGCTGGGCATCAACGAAGAACCGGTCGGCATCAAGTCGATCGAGCGCAAGATCGCCGACGCCGGCTGGGAACACGGCTGGATCCAGCCGCAGCCGGCGGCGAACAAAACCGGCAAGCGCGTCGCGATCGTCGGTTCCGGGCCCGCCGGCCTGGCCGCGGCCCAGCAATTGGCACGGGCCGGCCACGACGTGACGGTGTTCGAGAAGAGCGACCGCATCGGCGGCCTGCTGCGCTACGGCATCCCCGACTTCAAGATGGAGAAGGACTTGATCGACCGCAGGATCGAGCAGATGCAGGCCGAGGGTGTGACGTTCCGCACCAGCACGCTGATCGGCAAGGACTTCCCGACCACGGTCAGCAATATGGCGCGCGAAACCATCTTCCCGGAAGACCTGGCGAACGATTTCGACGCGGTCGTCATGGCCGGCGGCGCCGAGCAGCCGCGCGACCTGCCCGTGCCGGGCCGCGAGCTGAAGGGCGTGCACTTCGCGATGGAATTCCTGCCCCAGCAGAACCGCGTGAACGCCGGCGACAAGGTGAAGGACCAGATCAAGGCGACGGGCAAGCACGTGGTCGTGATCGGCGGCGGCGACACGGGTTCCGACTGCGTCGGCACGTCGAACCGCCACGGCGCCGCCGGCGTGACCCAGTTCGAGCTGATGCCCATGCCGCCGGAGCACGAGAACAAGCCGCTGGTCTGGCCGTACTGGCCGACCAAGCTGCGTACCTCGTCCTCGCACGAGGAAGGCTGCGAGCGCGACTTCTCCGTCGCCACCAAGCGCTTCGAAGGCAAGGGCGGCAAGGTCGAGAAGGTGATCGCCTGCCGCGTCGAGTGGAAGGATGGCCGCATGACGGAAGTGCCGGACACGGAATTCGAGATCAAGGCCGACCTGGTGCTGCTGGCCATGGGCTTCGTCTCGCCCGTGCAGCAGGTGCTCGACGCCTTCGGCGTGCAGAAGGATGCGCGCGGCAACGTGCGCGCCACCGTCGACGGCGAGACCTGCTACCAGACCTCGGTGCCGAAGGTGTTCACCGCCGGCGACATGCGCCGCGGCCAGTCGCTGGTCGTGTGGGCGATCCGCGAGGGCCGCCAGTGTGCCCGTGCCGTCGACGAATTCCTGATGGGGGCGTCGGACCTGCCGCGCTGATCCTTTCGATCCTCGCGTTCATCCCTGAAGCGGCCCGGTCTTTACCGGGCCGTTTTGCGTCTGCGCATGACGAGCTGATGAGGAAACGCAAACAATACATACGTTTCCGTTTGACGAATTTTACAAACAAGCATATATTTTTTCACATTGGTTTGGAAACGTTTCCAACTCCAGCTTCCGCAACATCATTCGAGACCGGCGCCAAGCCGGCAAGCCGTGGCCTTCCAGGTCACATTTCTTTGGAGCAGACAGAGGAGTCGATGTGAATAACCATAACGATCAGCATCAGCGCATCCGGAAACCGTTTCAACTGCTGGCCGCCAGCCTCCTGCTGGCAACGGGCATCCAGGCGTCGGCCAGCGTCACCAATCCCCAGATCGGGCAGTTGCTGTGGTCCGAGGAGTTCAACGGCGCCAGCGTGAACACGGCGACGTGGAACGTTATCGACGGCAACGGTTGCCCGAACCTGTGCGGCAACGGCAATGCCGAGCTGCAGTACTACAGCCCGAACAACGTCTCGATCGCGGACGTGCCGTTCGAGCCGGGCACCCGTGCGCTGGCGCTGCGTGCCCAGCGTCAGACAGTGGGCAGCAATGCCTTTACTTCGGGCAAGGTCGAGAGCAAGAACAAGGTGCAGGTCCAGTACGGCATGGTCGAGATCCGCATGAGCACGCCGAACCTGACGACCGGGCTTTGGCCGGCCGCATGGATGCTGGGCACCAGCGCCCAGACCTGGCCGCGCAACGGCGAGATCGACATCATGGAGATGGGCCACAAGGCGTCCTCGCGCGCCGCGGCGGGCGGCAACCCGTCGGCCAACAACTTCGTGGGCTCGAACGTGATCACCTGGCAGCAGGCCGCCTGCGTGCCGGGCAACGAGAGCTGCGCCGCCTCCACGGCCTGGCAGACCAAGAACTGGGTCGTGCCGACGACGTCGCTGGCGAACCGCTTCGTGCTGTACCGCCTGTACTGGACCGAGAGCGAGATGCGCTTCACCGTCGTCGACAATGGCGTCGAGCGCAATATGTACGACGCGCCGCTGCCGGTGAATTCGACCGCGCTGCAGTCGCCGTTCTACCTGCTGCTGAACCTGGCCGTGGGCGGCAACTTCACGGATGCCGCCACGGCGGACCAGGTCACGGCGCCGCTGCCGGCCACGGCCTACGTCGACTACGTGCGCGTCTACCAGCTCGACGGAAAGGGTTCCGTCAAGCTGGGCAACCAGACGGTGCCGGAAACGGCCGGCAAGTTCGGCGTGTTCACCGACACCACGGCCGTCAATGCCAAGCTGGTGGCCGGCACCAGTTCCGACATCTTCCTGTGGAACGGCGCGGCTAGCGGCGCCGGCAACACGGCCCCGTACGAAGGCAGCAACGTGATCGCCTGGGCCTACACGGCGCCCGGCCAGTGGTGGGGCGGCGGCATCCAGGCGCGCCAGGCCCGCGACCTGACCAACTACCGCAACGGCACGATGCGCTTCCGTATCAAGATCCCGGCGAACGTGGCATTCAACATCGGCATCGGCGACACCTACACGAACCAGAACTGGGTCAGCTTCCCCGCCAACACGACGGCCTACGGCCTGGTGCGCAACGGCGACTGGGCCACTGCGACGATTCCCGTCTCGACGCTGATCGGACCCAAGGTCGCGCTGCAGTCGCTGCTGGACGTCTTCATGATCTCGAGCGAGGCCAGCAACCTGCCGGCTTCCACGTTCCAGTTCGCCATCGACGACATCGTGTGGGATTCCGGTAGCGGCTCGACGCCGCCGCCGTCGTCCGGTCCGACCTCGGTCACCCAGGCCTCGGCCACCACGCTGCAGTTCACGACCACCACCGGCGGCTGGGCCGACGTGCACTACACCGTCAACAACGGCGGGCAACAGAACGTGCGCATGCGTCTGGATGGCACCACCAATACGTATATTGCAGGCGGCCTGAAGAGTGGCGACGTGGTGCGCTACAGCTTCACTTACTGGGATACGGCGCGCAACTTCGCCGTCGATACCGCGCAACAGAGCTATACGATGCAGTAAACAAGGGATCTTTTACCACCCCTGAAAGCGACGGTTCTGCCGTCGCTTTTTATTTGACCGGCCTCGAGAAAAAGTAAGTTTCCTTAAAGAATCATTAACAAATTACCATATAATGTCACAGTCCGTGTATGCATAAGTTATTAAAAACAAGCACTTACGCGGGCAATTATCTGACTCATCGTTCATTAGTGTTGTAATATCACGTCGATAAGCTTTCCAAAACCAGGGCACTGCCAGCAGGGATTGCCGTTTCTGCACTACAATATGGGATTCTCAAAAATTCCGAACTCACCAGTGTCCAACCTCGTCGAAATCCGCGATCTGCACTTTTCGTATGGAGACCGCCCCATCCTGTCGAACCTGCGCATGGACTTCCCGCGCGGTAAGCTGGTTGCCGTGATGGGCGGTTCCGGCTGCGGCAAGACCACGGTGCTGCGCTTGATCGGCGCCCAGATCAAGCCGCAGAAGGGCACGATCTCGATCAACGGCGAAGTCATCAACCAGCTCGACACCCGGGGCATCTACCGCCTGCGCCGCAAGATGGGCATGCTGTTCCAGTTCGGCGCGCTGTTCACCGACCTGACGGTGTTCGAGAACGTGGCCTTTCCGCTGCGCGAACACACCGACTTGCCGGAAGAACTGATCCGCGACCTGGTGCTGATGCGCCTGAACGCCGTCGGCCTGCGCAACGCCCACAAACTCAAGCCGAACGAGATCTCCGGCGGCATGGCGCGCCGCGTGGCGCTGGCGCGCGCCGTCGCGCTCGACCCGGAACTGATCATGTACGACGAGCCGTTCGCCGGCCTCGACCCGATCTCGATGGGCGTGACCGCCAACCTGATCCGCAACCTGAACGACGCGCTCGGCTCGACCTCGATCCTCGTCTCGCACGACGTGCAGGAAACCTTCGCCATCGCCGACTACGTGTACTTCATGGCCTCAGGAAAAATCGTCGCCGAAGGCACGCCGGAAGACCTGCGCAACTCGACCGACCCCTACGTCGTCCAGTTCATCAACAACCAGCCGGACGGCCCCGTGCCCTTCCACTATCCGGGCAAGTCGCTGGCCGAAGACCTGGGCCTGGGAGCGCAGCAATGATCACGACCGTCCTCGGCTTCATCGGCGGCCTCGTGCTCGACATGTTCGCGCGCATCGGCTTCGTCACCCGCTCCTTCTTCAAGCTGCTGATGCGCCTGCCGGGCGCCTTGAAACGTCCGGCGCTGATCTCGGAGCAAATTCACTTCATCGGCAATTATTCTCTGCTGATCATCGTCGTGTCCGGCCTGTTCGTCGGCATGGTGCTGGGCCTGCAAGGCTATTACACGCTGTCCCAGTTCGGCGCCGAGGAAAAGCTCGGCCAGCTGGTGGCGCTGTCGCTGCTGCGCGAACTGGGCCCGGTCGTGACGGCGCTGCTGTTCGCCGGCCGCGCCGGCACCTCGCTGACGGCGGAAATCGGCCTGATGAAGGCCGGCGAGCAACTGACGGCGATGGAAATGATGGCCGTCAACCCCGTGCAGCGCGTGCTGGCGCCCCGTTTCTGGGCCGGCCTGATCGCCATGCCGGTGCTGGCCACCGTGTTCTCGGCGATCGGCGTGATCGGCGGTTACCTGGTCGGCGTGCAACTGATCGGCGTCGATCCGGGCGCGTTCTGGTCGCAGATGCAAGCGAACATCGACGTGCGCCGCGACGTGATGAACGGCGTCCTGAAGAGCCTGGTGTTCGGCATCGCCGTCACCTTCACGGCGCTGTTCCAGGGTTACGAGGCGCAGCCGACGCCGGAAGGCGTGTCGCGCGCCACTACCCGTACGGTCGTGGTGGCGTCGTTGATGGTCCTCGGCCTGGACTTCATCATGACTGCGCTGATGTTCAACAAGTGATATAAAAGATTGACTGCATTTATAGCAACAAATATTAGGAAAATTTATGCATCGTAAATCCATTGACGTCTGGGTCGGACTGTTTGTCCTGTTGGGTGCGTTATCGCTCCTATTCCTGGCACTGAAAGCCGGTAACATGAGCACGATCTCGTTCAGCAAGACGTACGCGATCACCGGCAAGTTCGACAACATCGGCGGCCTGAAGCCGCAGTCGGCCGTCAAGAGTGCCGGCGTCGTGGTCGGCCGCGTCGGCGATATCAGTTTCGACGACAAGACCTTCCAGGCCATCGTGCGTCTCGACCTGGATCCGGCCTACAAGTTTCCGAAGGACAGCTCGCTGAAGATCCTGACCTCGGGCCTGCTGGGCGAACAGTACATCGGCATCGAAGCGGGCGGCGATACGAACAACCTGGTCGAGGGTGACCGCATCAACCGCACCCAGTCGGCGGCCGTGCTCGAAGACTTGATCAATCAGTTTATTTATAGCAAAGCAGCAGATGGAAAGGACGCTGATAAATGAAAAAACGTAATGCATCCGGCCAGTCTCGCGCCCGAGGCCTGATGGTGGCAGCCGGCGCCGCCCTGCTGCTGAGCGGCTGCGCCACCAATAACCCGCGCGACCCGCTGGAGCCGTTCAACCGCGCCATGTTCAGCTTCAACGACGCGGTCGACCGCGCCGCCCTGAAGCCGGCCGCCACTGCCTACAAGAAAGTCACCCCGAGCTTCGTGCAGACCGGCGTGAACAACTTCTTCGGCAACCTGTCGGACCTGTGGAGCTCGCTGAACAACTTCGCTCAGTTCAAGGGCCAGGACGGCTTCCAGGACCTGACCCGCTTCGCCGTCAACTCGACGATGGGCCTGGCCGGCGTGCTCGACATCGCCACCCCGGCCGGCCTGCGCAAGCACAACGAAGACCTGGGCCAGACCCTCGGCTATTGGGGCGTGCCGGCAGGTCCATACTTGATGTTGCCGCTGCTGGGCCCATCTACGGTGCGTGACACCGCGGCGCTGCCGGGCGACTGGTGGGGGGATCCGTGGACCCACGTGGACGACGTACCGTGGCGTAACAGCGGCATCGTGCTGCGCGCCATCGACCAGCGCGCCAGCGTGCTGGATGCGTCGACCCTGCTGGAAGAAGCCGCGCTGGACCGCTACGAGTTCCTGCGCGACGGCTACCTGCAGCGCCGCGAAAGCCAGGTGCTGGATACCGACAAGGCGCAGGAGCGTGCCGAGAAGGTCCACGACCACATCGAGAAGGTGCAGGAAAAGCTGGGCGTCAAGAAGGCGGCATCGCCGGACGACGGCGCCGAGGACCTGCCGCCGGCCCCGGCTCCGGCCGAGAATGCTGCGCCCAACAACCCGCCGGTGCCGTCGCCCGCGACGCCCCAACCGGCGACGAAATGAACCATGCGGACAGGCCGCCGTCGCGGCCTGTCCACCAGAGGAAGGAACCCATGAAACCCATCGCACAACTGATCATGACCGCCGCCGTGGCCGTTTCCGCCAGCGTGCTGGCGCCCGCCGCCATCGCCCAGGAAGCACCGGATGCGCTGGTCAAGCGCGTCAGCAACGACGTCATCAACACCGTCAAGGCCGACAAGGACATCCAGGCCGGCAACCGCCAGAAGATCATCGACCTGGTCAACAGCAAGATCCTGCCCTACGTCGACGCGCAGAAGATGACCCAGCTGGCGGCCGGCCGCTACTGGCGCCAGGCAAGCCCGGAACAGCAGAAGCAGCTGACCGAGGAATTCCGCACCCTGCTGGTGTATACCTACTCGGGCGCGCTGTCGCAGATCAAGAACGAGACCGTCGAGTTCAAGCCGTTCCGCGCCGAACCGGCCGACACCGACGTCGAAGTGCGTTCGCAGGTCAACCTGACCCGCGGCGAGCCGATCACCCTGAACTACCGCCTGAGCAAGGGCGCGCAAGGCTGGAAGATCTATGACCTGAACGTGCTGGGCGCGTGGCTGGTCCAGACCTACCAGAGCACCTTCGCCTCCGAGATCAGCAAGGGCGGCGTCGACAGCCTGATCAAGAAGCTGCGCGACCGTAACCAGCAGCTGGCCAGCAAGCCGCTCGCCACCCCGCAGAAGTAATCCCATGGCCGAAGCCAATCCCATGCTCTCGCTGGATGCCCTGACGTTCCAGAACGCGCACGCGGCGCTGGACCAGGGCTGCGCGGCGGTGGCCGCCGGCGAGACCGTGTTCGACCTCGGCGGCGTCAAGGCCGCCGACTCGTCGGCGCTGTCGCTGATGCTGGCCTGGCAGCGCCGCGCCCGTACGCAGGGGCGCGTCATCAAGTTCATCAACGTGCCGGCGAACGTCGGCGCGTTGGCGAAGCTGTATGGCGTCGATGAGTTGATCAGCCACGGGTAATCGCGTGCCGGGGTCGGCAGGGGTCAGAGTCCGGTGTTGATGGTTGGACTCTGACCCCGGTTTTCAGCCACCTGCCATTGCATCCCTCCTCATAAACCGGCCACCGAATCTAACAATTCGGAATTCTTCTATAATGGCTCGTTTCCCTGCACGGTCCATCGATCCGGACCACCCACCGCATGACAGCAGCCATCCAGATAGATAGCGTCGAGAAAAGCTACAAGGGCTTCAAGGCCTTGAAGGGCGTTTCCCTGACCATCGAGCAAGGCGAATTCTTCGGGCTGCTCGGCCCGAACGGCGCCGGCAAGACCACCCTGATTTCCACCATCGCGGGCCTGATCCGGCCGGACGTCGGCAGCATCCGCATCCATGGCCACGACGTCGTCGCCGACCAGCGCCAGGCGCGCATGAAGCTTGGCGTGGTGCCGCAGGAACTCGTGTTCGACCCGTTCTTCACCGTGCGCGAGACGCTGCGCCTGCAGTCGGGCTACTTCGGCCTGAAGAACAACGACAAGTGGATCGACGAGGTCATGGAAAACCTCGACCTGACCCCGAAGGCGGACGTCAATATGCGCGCGCTGTCCGGCGGCATGAAGCGGCGCGTGCTGGTGGCCCAGGCCCTCGTGCACAAGCCGCCCGTGATCGTGCTGGACGAGCCGACCGCCGGCGTCGACGTCGAACTGCGCCAGACGCTGTGGAAGTTCATCTCGCGCCTGAACCGCGAAGGCCATACCGTCGTCCTCACGACCCACTACCTGGAGGAAGCGCAGGCCATGTGCCAGCGCGTCGCCATGCTCAAGACGGGCAATGTGGTGGCGCTGGACACGATGTCGCAGCTGCTGCGCCGCGTGTCCGGCTCCTCCCTGGTCGTGCACCTGAAGCACGGCACGCTGCCGGAAGGCCTGCGCCACCTGGTCGCGCACGACGAGCACGACCCGGCCAATGGCAACGGCGGCGGCAACAAGTACGTGCTGCGCGTGAACGAGTATGCGGAAGTGGAAGGCATCCTGGCGCGCCTGCGCGAGTCGGGCGCCGAGATCGACGAGATGCAGCTGCAGCAGGCCGACCTGGAAGACATCTTCATCCAGATCATGGATTCCGGGAGCGCGCGATGAACCTCTTCTCCGTCGGTTTCCGGACCCTGTTCTATAAAGAGATCCTGCGTTTCTGGAAGGTCGCCACGCAGACCGTGGCGGCGCCCGTCGTCACCTCGATGCTGTACCTGCTGATCTTCGGCCACGTGCTCGAGGGGAAGGTGCAGATGCTGGAGGGCGTGAACTACACGTCCTTCCTGATCCCGGGGCTCGTCATGATGAGCGTGCTGCAGAACGCGTTCGCCAATTCCTCGTCCTCGCTGATCCAGTCCAAGATCACGGGCAACCTGGTATTCATCCTGCTGCCGCCGCTGTCGCACTGGGAAATCCTGTCGGCCTACGTGGCGGCGTCCGTGGTGCGCGGCCTGGCCGTGGGCGCGGGCGTGTTCGTCATCACCGCCTGGTTCGCCCACCTGAGTTTCGTGGCGCCCGTGTGGATTATCGTGTTCGCGCTGCTCGGCGCCGCCATCCTGGGCACGATGGGCGTGATCGCCGGCATCTGGGCCGAAAAGTTCGACCAGCTGGCCGCTTTCCAGAACTTCCTGATCATGCCTGCAACATTTTTGGCCGGTGTGTTCTATTCGATCCAGAAACTGCCGCCATTCTGGCTCGCAGTCTCGCATTTCAACCCGTTCTTTTATATGATTGACGGGTTCCGTTACGGTTTCTTCGGGCAATCGGACGTCTCGCCCTGGACCAGCCTGGCCATCGTCGCCGTGTTCTTCGTGGCGTTGGCGGCCGTCGCCATCAACATGCTTCGCCGCGGTTACAAACTGCGTCACTGATTTATTACAGGATTATTCATCGTGGCTACCACACCCGAACTCATTCACGGCTACCTCAAGAACGGCCTGGAGTGCACCCACCTGGAAGTGGAGGGCGACGGCCAGCATTTCACGGCCGTCATCGTGTCTCCGGCGTTCGCCGGCAAGAACCGCATCCAGCGCCACCAGGTGGTGTATGCGGCCCTGGGCGACCGCATGCGCGAGGAAATCCACGCGCTGTCGATGAAGACCCTGACCCCTGACGAGTACCAAGGATAAGCATGGACAAGCTCCAGATCGTGGGCGGCAAGCGCCTGAACGGCGATATCGCCATCTCGGGCGCCAAGAACGCGGCGCTGCCGATCCTGTGCGCGGGCCTGCTGACGGCCGGCGACCTCGACCTGACCAACGTGCCGCGCCTGCACGACGTGCGCACCATGCTGCGCCTGCTCGAGCAGACCGGCCTGAAGGTGACCCAGGACGACGAGCACGTCGTGCTGAACGGCGCCAGCATCACCAGCCTGGAAGCGCCGTATGAACTGGTCAAGACCATGCGCGCCTCGATCCTGGTGCTGGGCCCGATGCTGGCCCGCTTCGGCGAAGCCCGGGTCTCGCTGCCGGGCGGCTGCGCGATCGGTTCGCGCCCCGTCGACCAGCACATCAAGGGCTTGCGCGCGATGGGTGCCGAGATCACGATCGAAGGCGGCTACATCCACGCCAAGTGCCCGAAACTGCAGGGCACGCGCATCCACACCGACATGATCACCGTCACCGGCACGGAAAACCTGCTGATGGCGGCCGTGCTGGCCGAGGGCGAGACCATCCTGGAAAACGCCGCGCGCGAACCGGAAGTGGTCGACCTGGCCAATATGCTGGTGGCGATGGGCGCGAAGATCGACGGCATCGGCACCGACCGCCTCGTGATCCAGGGCGTCGACGCGCTGCACGGCACGAAGCACGCCGTGATCTCGGACCGCATCGAAGCGGCGACCTTCCTGTGCGCCGTGGCGGCGACGGGCGGCGACATCCGCATCACCAACACCCGCACCGACATCTTCGACGTGGCCCTCGACAAGCTGCGCGAGATGGGCGTGCAGCTGACCGTGGAAGGCGACACGATCCGCGCGCGCATGGACGGCCGTCCGCAGCCGGTATCGTTCCGCACGACGGAATACCCGGGCTTCCCGACCGACATGCAGGCCCAGTTCATGGCGGTGGACACGATCGCGCGCGGCCCGAGCCGCGTGACCGAGACCATCTTCGAGAACCGCTTCATGCACGTGCAGGAACTGAACCGCCTGGGCGCGCTCATCTCGACCGAGGGCAATACCGCCTTCATCGAAGGCGTCGAGCGCCTGGTCGGCGCGCCCGTGATGGCGACCGACCTGCGCGCCTCGGCCTCGCTCGTGATCGCGGGCCTGGCAGCCGAAGGCACGACCATCGTCGACCGCATCTACCACCTCGACCGCGGCTACGACCGCATGGAGGCGAAGCTGTCGGCGGTGGGGGCGGATATCGTCCGTATCAAGTAAAGCAAAACACATAACATGACGTCGGCCCGAAAATAGAGCCGTCGTCCCGCGCAGGGTCAAACAGTCCACTGGACTGTTTGACCCCATGCTGAGGCTCCGGCAATCGTATCGACCGATCTGCCGCCACGTTTGGCCCGAGACTCAGCATGGATTCCCGCCTGCGCGGGAATGACGGTTTTACGTACCGCGGTACGAGAAGCCGACGCGGAAAACGACATGACCACCACCACCAGCCCCCAGCTGATCCTCGCCCTCTCGAAGGGCCGCATCTTCGAAGACACGCTGCCCCTGTTGCGCGCAGCCGGCATCGAAGTGCTGGAAAATCCCGAGACCTCGCGCAAGCTGATCCTCGCCACCAACGATCCCGGCATCCGCGTACTGATCGTGCGCGCCAGCGACGTGCCGACCTATGTCCAGCACGGCGCCGCCGACTTCGGCGTGGCCGGCAAGGACGTGCTGCTCGAGCATGGCGGCGAAGGCCTGTACCAGCCGGTCGACCTGCGCATCGCCTGCTGCCGCATGTCGGTGGCGGTGAACGCCGGCTTCGATTACCAGAATGCCGTGCACCAGGGGGCGCGCCTGCGCGTGGCCACCAAGTTCGTGCACACGGCGCGCGAGCACTTCGCCAAGAAGGGCGTGCACGTCGACCTGATCAAGCTGTACGGCTCGATGGAGCTGGCGCCGCTGGTGGGCCTGTCGGACGCCATCGTCGACGTCGTGTCGACCGGCGGCACGCTGCGCGCCAACAACCTGGTCGAAGTCGAGGAGATCATGGAGATCTCCTCGCGCCTGGTCGTCAACCAGGCCGCGCTCAAGCTCAAGCGCGAGCGCCTGCAACCCATCATCGAGGCCTTCGAAGCGGCCTCCAAGCTGCAAGGGCAGGAAGCATGAACATCAACGTACGCAAGCTCGATTCCACCGCCGCCGACTTCCAGCAGACCCTGAGCGCGCTGCTGGCCTTCGAAGCGGAGACCGACGACGCCATCGAATCGGCTGTCGCGACCATCCTCGCCGACGTCAAGGCGCGCGGCGACGCCGCCGTGCTGGAATACACGAACAAGTTCGACCGCATCCCCGGCGGCGCCGCCAGCATGGCCGCCTTCGACATCAAGGAAGACGAACTGCAGCAGGCGCTGGCCTCGTTGCCGGACGCCCAGCGCGCCGCCCTCGTCGTGGCCGCCGAGCGCATTCGCGTGTTCCACGAGCGCCAGAAGCAGGAATTGAACGGTTTCAGCTATACCGAGCCGGACGGCACGGTGCTGGGCCAGCGCGTGACCCCGCTGGACCGTGTCGGCATCTACGTCCCGGGTGGCAAGGCCGCGTATCCGTCGTCGGTGCTGATGAACGCAATCCCCGCCCAGGTGGCCGGCGTGAAGGAAATCGTGATGGTCGTGCCGACTCCGGACGGCATCAAGAACCGCATGGTGCTGGCCGCCGCGGCGATCGCCGGCGTCACCCGCGTGATCACCATCGGCGGCGCGCAGGCCGTCGGTGCGCTCGCCTACGGCACCGAGACCATCCAGCCGGTCGACAAGATCGTCGGCCCGGGCAATGCCTACGTGGCGGCCGCCAAGCGCCGCGTGTTCGGCACCGTCGGCATCGACATGATCGCGGGCCCGTCGGAAATCCTCGTCCTCTGCGACGGCACCACCGATCCGGACTGGGTCGCGATGGACCTGTTCTCGCAGGCCGAGCACGACGAGCTGGCCCAGGCCATCCTGCTGTGCCCGGACGCCGACTACATCGCGCAGGTCGAGGCCAGCATCCACAAGCTGCTGCCGACCATGCCGCGCAAGGACACCATCGCCATGTCGATGACGGACCGCGGCGCGCTGATCAAGGTGCGCGACATGGACGAGGCCTGCGCGATCGCGAACGCCATCGCCGCCGAGCACCTCGAGATCTCGGCCGCGGAACCGCAGCAGTGGGCGGATAAAATCCGCCACGCCGGCGCGATGTTCCTGGGCCGCTTCTCGTCCGAATCGCTGGGCGACTATTGCTGCGGCCCGAACCACGTGCTGCCGACCTCGCGCACGGCGCGCTTCTCGTCGCCGCTGGGCGTGTACGACTTCCAGAAGCGCTCGTCGGTGCTGTTCGTGTCCGAAGCCGGCGCGCAAACCCTCGGCAAGGTCGCGGCCGAGCTGGCGTACGGCGAAGGCCTGCAGGCGCACGCCAGGAGCGCCGAACTCCGCATCACGCCGGCGGCATGACCGCCTGGCTCGACCAGGTCTTCTGCGAGGATGCGCTGGCCGGCCTGGCCCGCATCCCCGACGGTTCCATCGACCTGGTCCTGACCGACCCGCCGTACAACCTGGGCAAGGACTACGGCAACGCCTCCGATCGCCAGAGCGTCGACGACTACCTGGCCTGGACCGAGCGCTGGATCGATGCCGTGCTGCCGAAACTGAAGGACAACGGCAGCCTGTACATCTTCCTCACCTGGCGCCATGCGCCGGAAATCTTCGTGATGCTCAAGCGCCGCATGACGATGATGAACGAGATCATCTGGGACCGCCGCGTGCCGTCGATGGGCGGCAGCACCCGCAGCTTCAGCTCCGTGCACGACACGATCGGCTTCTTCGTCAGGCGCAAGGATTATTATTTCGACCTGGACGCCGTGCGTATCCCGTACGACGCCGCGACCAAGAAGGCGCGCTCGCGCTCGATCTTCGTGGGCGCCAAATGGCTGGAAGTGGGCTACAACCCCAAGGACCTGTGGAGCGTCTCGCGCCTGCACCGCGAGCATGCGGAACGGGTCGACCATCCGACCCAGAAGCCGCTCGAGATCATCGAGCGCATGGTCAAGGCCTCGTGTCCGCCGGGCGGCGTCGTGCTCGACCCCTTCATGGGGAGCGGGACGACGGCGCTGGCGGCCAAGCGGCTGGGCAGGCATTTCAGCGGTTTCGAGCTGAATCCGGAGTACTGCGCGATCATCCAGGCGCGCCTGGCGGTGATTGAGGTGCCGATGACGCTGGCCAAGAAGCGCAGTGCCGCGGCCAGGAAAAAAACCGCCGTCGTTCCTGCGGAGGCAGGAACCCATACTGAGTGAATTCTGATGCTCAGTATGGATTCCCGCCTGCGCGGGAATGACGTTTAATTTGACGACTACTCACGTATTTCAAGGAATAAGACCATGACCCGCATCGACACCCTCATCGCCAACACGATCCGCGAAGACGTCCGTGCCGGCCATAGCTACAACGTCCCGGATTCGAGCGGCTACCTGAAGCTCGACGCCATGGAAAACCCGTACCAGCTGCCGGACGACCTGCGTTCCGAACTGGGCCAGCGCCTGGCCGACGCCGTCCTGAACCGCTACCCCGTGCCTTCGTATGCGACGCTGAAGGAGCGCATCCGCGCCAAGCTGGGCGTGCCGGGCGGCTACGACGTCATCCTCGGCAACGGTTCGGACGAGATCATCTCGATCCTGTGCATGGCCTGCGCAAGGCAGGACAAGCGTGCGATCGTGATGGCGCCGATCCCGGCCTTCGTGATGTTCCAGCGCTCGGCGCAGTTCGCGGGCATGGACTTCGTCGGCGTGCCCCTGAAGGCCGACTTCTCGCTCGACCGCGCCGCCATGCTGGCCGCGATCGCCGAGCACAAGCCGTCGCTCGTGTTCCTGGCCTACCCGAACAACCCGACCGGCAACCTGTACGATGCCGACGACATGGTCGCCATCATCGAGGCGCTGGGCGAGACCGGCATCGTCGTGGCGGACGAGGCCTACCAGCCGTTCGCGCGCACCAGCTTCATGGAACGCCTGCCGCAGCATCCGAACCTGGTAGTGATGCGTACCTTGTCCAAGCTGGGACTGGCCGGCATCCGCCTGGGCTACCTGTCCGCCGCGCCGGCGCTGCTGGCCGAGTTCGAGAAGGTGCGCCCACCGTACAACATCAACGTGCTGACCCAGGTGGCGGCCGAGTTCGCGCTGGACCACCTGGACGTGCTGGACGAGCAGGCCGCGCGCCTGAACGCGGCACGCACCGATCTGGCGCAGGCAATGGCCGCGCTGCCGGGCGTGACGGTATTCCCGTCGAGCGCGAATTTCATCACCCTGCGCGTGCCGGACGCCGAGCGCACCTGCGCTAAACTGTTCGCAGAGCGAGTGTTGATCAAAAATTTGAGTAGAATGCATGAATTGCTGGCCAACTGCATCCGCGTGACCGTCAGCACTCCCGAAGAAAACGCCGTATTCCTGAATGCCCTGAAGGCTTCCCTGTAATGACCCGCACCGCAGACATCACGCGCAATACCAGCGAGACGCAGATCCGCGTCTCGTTGAACCTGGACGGCACCGGCCGCCAGAAACTGAACACCGGGGTGCCCTTCCTCGACCATATGCTGGACCAGATCGCCCGCCACGGGCTGATCGACCTGGAAGTCGAGGCGGTCGGCGACCTGCACATCGACGACCACCATACCGTCGAGGACACCGGCATCACGCTGGGCATGGCGGTCGCCAAGGCGATTGGCGATAAAAAAGGCATCCGGCGCTACGGCCACGCCTACGTGCCGCTGGACGAGGCGCTGTCGCGCGTCGTGATCGACTTCTCCGGCCGCCCGGGCCTGGAATGGCACGTGCCGTTCACCCGCGCCACCATCGGCCGCTTCGACGTGGATCTCACCATCGAGTTCTTCCGCGGCTTCGTCAACCATGCGGGCGTGACCCTGCACGTCGACAACCTGCGCGGCGTGAACGCCCACCACCAGTGCGAGACCGTGTTCAAGGCCTTCGGCCGCGCGCTGCGCATGGCGTCCGAGCTGGACGAGCGCGCGCTGGGCACGATCCCGTCGACCAAGGGCAGCCTGTAAGGATCGATCGCCATGACGAACAGGATTGTTGTGATCGACGGCGTGGGCAACCTGCGCTCGGTGGTGCAGGCGCTGCGCGCCGTGGCGCCCGAGGCCGACGTGCAGGTATCGAACGATGCGGCCGTCATCGACGCGGCCGACCGCGTCGTGCTGCCGGGCCAGGGCGCGATGCGCGACTGCATGCAGAGCCTGCGCGCTTCCGGCGCCCAGGACGCGCTGCTGCGTGCCGTGGCCACCCGTCCCGTGATGGGCGTGTGCGTGGGCGAGCAGATGCTGTTCGACCTGAGCGAGGAGGGCAACGAGCCGGGCCTGTCTCTCATGCCCGGCAAGGTGGTGCGCTTCCAGCTCGACGGCAAGCTGCAGGCCGACGGCTCGCGCTTCAAGGTGCCGCAGATGGGCTGGAACCGCGTGCGCCAGTCGCGCGCCCATCCGCTGTGGGACGGCGTGCCCGACAACAGCTATTTCTACTTCGTGCACAGCTATTACGCGGTGCCGGAGAACCCCGAACACACGATCGGCGAGGCCGACTACGGCGCGCCTTACTGCTGCGCCGTCGCGATGGACAATATCGTTGCGACCCAGTTCCACCCTGAAAAGAGCGCCGCCGCCGGCCTGCAGCTGTACAAGAATTTTGTCCACTGGAATCCATAATTCGTCGGAACCCGTTATCCGCCGTTCAACCACAGCGTTCAGCTACTAACTTACCGATACCGATCATGCTCTTGATCCCCGCCATCGACCTGAAAGACGGTCACTGCGTTCGCCTGAAACAAGGCGATATGGAACTCGCCACCGTATTTTCCGAAGATCCCGCCGAGATGGCGCTGCACTGGCTGAAGAAGGGTGCGCGTCGCCTGCACCTGGTGGACCTGAACGGCGCGTTCGCCGGCAAGCCGAAGAACGAGGAAGCCATCAAATCGATCCTGACCGTGGTGCAGGACTACGCCGAAGAGATGGGCCTGGACGAGATCCCCGTCCAGCTGGGCGGCGGCATCCGCGACCTGGACACCATCGAGCGCTACCTGGACGACGGCATCAGCTATATCATCGTCGGCACCGCCGCCGTCAAGAACCCGGGCTTCCTGCACGACGCCTGCGGCGCCTTCCCGGGCGCGATCATCGTCGGCCTGGACGCCAAGGACGGCAAGGTCGCCACCGACGGCTGGAGCAAGATGTCGGGCCACGAAGTGATCGACCTGGCCAAGAAGTTCGAGGGCTACGGCGTCGAATCGATCGTCTATACCGACATCGGCCGCGACGGCATGATGGGCGGCGTGAACATCGAGGCGACCGTGCGCCTGGCGCAGGCCGTCAGGATCCCCATCATCGCCTCGGGCGGCCTGCACAACCTGGGCGACGTCGAGGCGCTGTGCGCCGTGCAGGACGAAGGCATCGAAGGCGTGATCTGCGGCCGCTCGATCTACGAAGGCACGCTCGACCTGGCCAGCGCGCAGGAGCGGGCGGACCAGTTGACCGAAGGGGCGCAGGCTTAACAGCCCCCAACGCATGAACCGTCGTCCCTGCGAAGGCAGGGACCCAATGTATGTTGGCGTTTCGACGACGCATGCAACATTAGGCCCCTGCCTGCGCAGGGGCGACGGTTTTTTAGCTACCTATATTTTTATGCTCGCAAAACGCATCATCCCTTGCCTGGACGTCACCGGCGGCCGCGTGGTCAAGGGCGTCAATTTCACCGAACTGCGCGATGCCGGCGACCCCGTCGAGATCGCGCGCCGCTACGACGACCAGGGTGCCGACGAGATCACCTTCCTCGACATCACGGCGTCCAGCGACGGCCGCGACCTGATCCTGCCGATCATCGAGCAAGTGGCGTCGACCGTGTTCATTCCGCTGACCGTGGGCGGCGGCGTGCGCAAGGTCGAGGACGTGCGCCGGCTGCTGAATGCCGGCGCTGATAAAGTGTCGATGAACACCTCGGCCGTGACCAATCCGCAGCTCGTGCACGACGCCGCCCAGAAGCACGGCTCGCAGTGCATCGTGGTGGCGATCGACGCCAAGCAGGTTGCGCCGGGCAAGTGGGAAGTGTTCACGCACGGCGGACGCAACCCGACGGGCCTGGATGCCGTCGAGTGGGCGCGCAAGATGGAAAGCCTGGGCGCCGGCGAACTGCTGCTGACCAGCATGGACCGCGACGGCACCAAGTCCGGCTTCGACCTGGGCCTGACCCGCGCCGTGTCGGATGCGGTGGGCATCTCCGTGATCGCCTCGGGCGGCGTGGGCGGCCTGCAGGACCTGGCCGACGGCGTGCTCGAAGGCCATGCCGATGCGGTGCTGGCCGCCAGCATCTTCCATTATGGCCAGCATACGGTCGGCGAAGCCAAACGCTTCATGGCCGAACGCGGCATCCCGATGCGCCTGGAGTGAGCGGAATACTTATGGCAACGACGAATACGACGCCCTCGATCCCCAGCCAGCCCTGGCTCAAGAAAGTCCAGTGGGACGAACACGGCCTGGTGCCGGTGATCGCCCAGGAAGCGGCCACGGGCGACATCCTGATGTTCGCCTGGATGAACCGCGAGGCGCTGGCCAGGACCGTGGAGCTGGGCGAAGCGGTGTACTGGAGCCGCTCGCGCAAGAAACTGTGGCACAAGGGCGAAGAGTCCGGCCACGTGCAGAAGGTGCTGGAAATCCGCCTCGACTGCGACGAGGACGTGGTGCTGCTGAAGGTTGAGCAGGCCGGCGGCATCGCCTGCCATACGGGCCGCCATTCCTGCTTCTTCCAGAAGTTCGACAATGGCGACTGGCACAGCGTCGAACCCGTGCTGCAGGACCCCGACACCATCTATACGAAGAAAAGCAAATGAGCGACATCCTGGACCGCGTGGCCGCGGTCATCGCATCGCGCAAGCCGGAATCCGGCGGCGACCCCGCGACCTCGTACGTGGCGAAGCTGTTCGCCAAGGGCGATGACGCGATCCTCAAGAAGATCGGCGAAGAAGCCGTCGAGACCGTCATGGCCGCCAAGGACGTGCGCGCCGGCGCCGACCCGTCCAAGCTGCTGTACGAAACGGCCGACCTGTGGTTCCATTCGATGGTGCTGCTGGCCCAGTTCGGCCTGACCCCGCAGCAGGTGCTGGACGAGCTCGCTCGGCGCGAAGGCATCTCCGGCATCGAGGAAAAAGCGTCGCGTCCGCGCGACTGATCCTGTATTTGTTTCCGACAGTCATGCGGCTGTCACGCGGATTGGATACAATTTCGGGCTTGCCCAACGCAGCGGCAGGCGCCATCTACGAAGGAGAGACGATGGACAACTGCATTTTCTGCAAGATCGTGGCGAAGCAGATTCCGGCCGGCGTGGTATACGAAGACGACGAATTGCTTGCGTTCAAGGACATCAACCCGGCGGCGCCCGTGCATTTGCTGGTCATTCCGAAACAGCACGTGTCGACGCTGTCGGATTGCACGGAAGAACATACGGCCATCCTCGGCAAGATGCTGGCGCTGGCGCCGAAGCTGGCCGCGGAACACGGCATCGCCGTCAAGGTGGGTGCGGACGGACAGCGCAGCGGCGGCTTCAAGACCCTGATCAACAGCGGTCCGGATGGCGGCCAGGAAGTCTACCACCTGCACCTGCACGTCTACGGCGGCCAGCGCCCCTGGCGCGGCCTGGGTACCTGACAAGAAGAGAACTGCATAAGTAGTTCCCCAAAGGAAGGGAGCATTTGGCTCCCGCATCGCTTATACTGCGCGTGGCAATACGCTAAATCGGGCTGTGGCCCGCAAGGAGAAAACAATGGGTTCGTTGAGCATTTGGCACTGGCTGATCGTGCTGGTCATCGTGATGCTGGTCTTCGGCACCAAGAAGCTGGGCAATATGGGTTCCGACCTGGGCAAGGCCGTCAAGGGCTTCAAGGACGGCGTGAAGGGCAGCGAGGACGAAAAGCATGGCGATGCCTCGAGCATGCCGCCGGTGCAGCAGCAGGTGGCCGACAAGTCGACCATCGACGTCGAGACGCGCGAAAAGAACCGTACCTGATCCCCGCGGCCGCTAGAGCATGATCGATCTCGGTCTGACCAAACTCGCCCTGATCGGGGCAGTCGCGCTGGTAGTGATCGGCCCTGAAAAGCTGCCGAAGGTGGCGCGCATGGCCGGCACCCTGTACGGGCGCGCCCAGCGCTACCTGAACGAGGTGAAGACCGAGGTGTCGCGCGAGATCGAGATGGAAGAGCTGCGCAACCTGCACAAGGAAGTGCAGGAGACCGCGCAGAGCTTCAAGTCCGACGTCGAGACCATGAAGTCGGACGTCGAGAACAGCGTCTCCTCGCACCTGAACGAGGTCGAATCAGCCTGGCATGGCGAAGAGGCGGCCGACAAGGCCCATGCCGCCGCCATCGCCGCCGGTTCCACCGTGACGGCCACGCCCGACGACATCGAGCGCAAGGCGCGCGAATTCCGCCGCAAGAAGCTGGTCAAGACGTCCAGCATTCCCGCCTGGTACAAGAACCGCAGCGGCAGCCGCCAGCACGTGCTGTCCGGCGCCGCCCGCGTGCGCAAGTTCCGCCCCGGCGTCAAATCCAACACCTCATTTTTCTGATGACCCAAGAAGCTGCGGGCGAAGAAACATTCATCTCCCACCTCGTCGAGCTGCGCGACCGCCTGGTCAAGGCGTCGATCGGCATCGCGATCGTGTGCGCCGCGCTGCTGGCCTGGCCCGGTCCGCAGCGCATCTACGATTTCCTCGCCGCGCCGATGCTGGCCTCGCTGCCGGCCGGCTCCAAGCTGATCGCCACCGGCATCGCCTCGCCGTTCCTGGTGCCGATGAAGATCACGCTGCTGATCGCCTTCCTGCTGGCGCTGCCCTGGGTGTTCTACCAGATCTGGGCCTTCATCGCGCCCGGCCTGTACGCGCACGAAAAGCGCCTCGTGCTGCCGCTCGTGATCTCGTCCTCGATCCTGTTCATCGGCGGCGTGGCGTTCTGCTACTTCTTCGTGTTCGGCCGCGTGTTCCACTTTATCGCGGAATTCTCTCCCAGTTCCATCGCCGTCACGCCCGACGTCGAGAACTACCTCGATTTCGTGATGTCGATGTGCCTGGCCTTCGGCTGCGCCTTCGAGGTGCCCGTCGTCGTCGTCATCCTCGTGCGCATGGGGATCGTCACCGTCGAGAAGCTGCGGTCGATCCGTCCGTACGCCATCGTCGGCGCCTTCGTCATCGCCGCCATCGTGACGCCGCCGGATGTGGTCAGCCAGCTCGCGCTGGCCATTCCGATGTGCCTGCTGTTCGAACTGGGCCTGATCCTGGCGCCCGTGTTCGTGCGGGTGTCGCAGGCGCCGGAAGAACACGCGTAATACACCACCGTCGTCCCCGCGCAGGCGGGGACCCAAGTTCTGCCTGCGTTATCGAGACGCGCGCAAATTGGGTCCCCGCCTTCGCGGGGACGACGCTTTTGGGTCAACGCGCTCGTCTACGGGCAGCTCCCGATCACGTAGTAGCCTGACCCCGTCTGCGCCAGCGTGCTCGTATAGAAGGTATTGTTCAGCCCCATGTTCTGGTTCGAGCCGTTGGCCAGCGCATAGCCGCCGCTCGCATGCGCGCGTCCCGCCTGCACGTGGGCGTAGTTGCTGGCCGTGGTCGCGCTGCAGGTCCAGCCCGTCGCCGTCGTCGTGGCCGTGACCGCGTTCGACAATGCGCTCTCGCCGGCGCTGCCGTTCGAGGACACCCGGTAGCTGTAGCTGGTATTCGCCGCCAGTCCCCCATCCATGAAGTTCGTGGCCGTCACCGGGCTGGCGGTGACGCGGCTGCCGTTGCGGTAGACGAAGTAGCCGGTGGCGCCGTCGGCCGCGTTCCAGGCCAGCGCGACGCTGCTGGTCGTCGTCGCCGTCACCGCCAGGCCGGCCGGCGGCTGCACGCCGGGCGTGCCCGGCGAACCCGGCGTGCCCGGCGAACCCGGCGTGCCGGCCGCGCGCAGGTTGTTCGTGGTCCAGAAGTTCATCAGGTAGGACGGGTAGTTGACGTGGGTGGCGTCGACGAAGTTCGTCGCCTGCCCGCCGCTGCCGGCCGGCCACGCGTGGCCCATGCCGCTCACCGCGATCTCGGTGGTGCGCAGCTTGCCGTTCGCATCCGTGAACGGGATGCCGTTGCCGCCCGTCGGCACGGCGAAGGCCGAACCCTGGGTGAAGCTGCCGCCGTAGACCAGGCGCATGGCCTGCGCATCCATCGGCCCGTACTGCTGCGATACCGTGTAGTCGCCCGTGCCCCAGATCACGCTGGCGATCTGGGTCGAGAACGCCGATGTATTGCTGCCCGCCAGCGTGCGGCAGCTGTTGGCCGCCGTGGTCGCGTTGACGCCGGCCGGCACGTAGCTGATCTGCGCCGTCGTGGTGCCCGGCGGCGGCCCCGCATTGATGCCCGCGCCCGCGAACAAGTCCGGCGCCAGGCAGGCCAGCGCCATCGTCTCGCCGCCGCCCGAGGACAGGCCGGCCACGTAGACCTGGTCCGGATCGATCGCGTAGCGGGCATCCGCCGTGAAGCGCCGCACCAGGTCGAGCAGCACGCCGTCGTGGCCCGTGCTGCGGTTGTGGCGGGTACTCGCATAGTCCCAGCAGTGGCTGCCGTAGACGTTGCCGGTGGCGTTCGGCGCCAGGATCACAGCGCCGTACTGGTCGGCCGCCCCTTTCCAGTTGAAGCCGCCGTCGCTCGTGCCGTTGACGACGTCGTTGGCGGCGGTCTGGGCGCAGCCGTGCAGCACCAGCACCAGCGCGCGCTTGCCGTTCAACAGGGGCTGGGTGGCGGGCCAGTAGAAGTAGCCGGTCAGGTTGCCGCCGTTGACGGTGTCGGCGGCCCAGGTCTGGTTGCCGCTCCAGGTGCCGGGACCGGCCTGGACCTGCGCCTGGGCGGGCAGACCGATGGCAAATACGAGGATGCTGGCGGACAGCCGTGCGGCGATCCGGGTGAACAAGGATGACATAGTGCCTCCAACTCGTTGCGATGGATGGGAGCAAGCAAGGGTGAGACCGGGCGGCCGGGCGGCCGTCGGTTCAGGATGGAGGAGGGATGAGGCAGCGCATGGTTCGTCTCCTGTATCGTTGATTGTTATCGTGACTTGACGTCAGCGATTCATTCTAGGAGACGAACCCATGCATACAAGACGGCGCGCGAGCACGCCGGGTGTGCGGATTTGCACACGCAGGGTTTACTGCATCAGTTGCCCGATCACGCGCACGGGCGCATTGCCGTAGCCGAGGAACTGGTCGTGGAACTGCTTGAGGTTGAAGCGCTCGCCCAGTTGCTGCTTGCGCTTCTCGCGCAGTTCCATGATGTCGCTGTAGCCGCTGAAGTAGCTCGTCAGCTGCACCGAGGACAGTTGCGCGCGCTTCCATTTTTCCGCGGCTTCCTGCGGCGTCTGGAAGGCCTGGCGCACCAGCAGGTCGATGGCCTGTTCGCGCGTCATGCCCAGTACGTGCACGCTGTAGTCGAGGATGGTGTTGGAGACGCTGCGCAGGTTCCACTTGCACCACATCAGCCACAGCTCGGGCGCGTTGTCGCCATAGCCCGATTCCAGCATCATGCGCTCGCCGTACACGGCCCAGCCCTCGACCATGGCGCCGTTGCCGAACAAGGCCTTCACGAGCGAGGGCGAACGGTTGGCGTTCATCAGCTGGGTGTAGTGGCCGGGAATCGCCTCGTGGATATTCAGGATCTGCAGCATCCAGTTGTTGTACTCGCGCAGGCTGCTCTCGGCCTGTTCCGCCGTGAGGCCGTCCAGCGGCGTGACGTTGTAGTAGGTCTTGTCCTTCGGGCGGTATGGGCCCGGCGCCTCGATGCTGGCGCCGGCCACGCCGCGCTGGTACAGCGGCGTCTCGCGCACTTCGAGCGGCTTGCTCGGGTCGATGGTCACGAGGTTGTTCCTGATGACGTAATCCTGCAGCACGGGGATCTGGCGGCGGATCTCGGGCAGGAAGTTCTCGCGCGCGACATGCTGCAGCGACAGCTTGTCGATCACCATGCCGATCTTTTTATAGCGGTCGGCCGGCTTCGCCGTCGCGCCCATCGTCTTGTCCCACAGCTGGTCGGACAGGGTGTCCATGCGCGCGAGCAGTTCGTCGCGCGCCGCCAGCGCCTTGCGGTAGGTCTGCTCGCCCGTGTTGGCGGACTGGATCTCGAAGGCGAACTTCTGCTCGTACAGCTCTTTCCCGAGGCGGAACGAACGCGGGCCGCCCGATTGTTCCTGCTGCTTGTCGAGGGCCGTCAGGAAGTCGACCCAGGCCAGCACGGCGCTGCCGGCATTGGCCACGCGCTGCGCGAAGATCGCCTTTTCCTGCACGGACAGGATCGATTCCTGGGCCGCCTTGCCGAGGTCCGCCAGCACGACGAGGGTGCCGGGCGCCTGGGCGATCGCCAGCTGCGTGTGTTCGCGCGTCGGGCGCACGACCGAGGCTTGCGCGGCCTGGTAATAGGCCGGCACGTCGGCCAGGCGCTTGAGCAGGGTGCGCAGGCGTTGCGGTTTCGCGGCGTACTCGGTATTCAGGATCTGGTCCAGCGCCGGCGCGACGTTGTACTGGGACGGATCCCAGGCGAAGTCGCGCAGCGTGGTGATGCGCCAGCGGTCGTAGCGCAGCTTGTTCAGCAGCAGGGCCAGGTCGGTGCTCTGGTTGGGCGACAGCTTGTTGGCGTTGACCTTGCCGAGCTTGTCCAGCCACTCGTCGATGAAGGCCAGTTCCTTCGTGCGCGTGGCGGCATCGGGAATCGTCAGCTTGGCGGCCGCGTCGAACTTGCCGACGGCAATGCCGCCTTCCGGATCGATGCGCCACAGCGCGGTGATGAATTGCATGGACAGCGAGTCCATGTAGCGGTCGTTGCGGTTCTGCGGGGCGGCCGTGCTTGCCGCTGCGGTGGCCGCCGTCGCGGCAACGGCAACCGGCGCCGCCTTGGCCAGCTTGCCCTTGCTCTTGCCCTTGGCCGGCGCCTTGGACTTCGTGCTGCTGGCCGCCTTGGACTTCGGCGTTTTGGTGCGCGCACTGGCCGGCGCCAGCGCGAAGCTGGTCAGGAGGAGGGCCAGCGCGATTTTCGATTTCATCATTGGATCTGCCTGCAAAAATAATGGGCCGGATGGGCGCGCATGCACGGACAGCGCACGCAACGGGGCGTCAGGTTAGCACCATTCGCCATCCTTGCGGCCGGTTGAAACAAAACGTCACACGGTATTCCAGTCGAGGGTCGAGGCCGGACGCCCGCCCGCCGACCCGGCCAGGCCGGCCTGCAGCATCGCCAGCATGTCGTCGGACGACATGCGCGCTGCCATGTCGCTGCCTTCCAGCAGGCTGTCGGCCAGGTCGCGCTTGTGCTGGTGCAGGTCGACGATGCCTTCCTCGATCGTGTGGCGCGCCACCAGGCGGTAGATCGTCACGGGCCGCTGCTGGCCCATGCGGTGGGCGCGGTCGGAGGCCTGGTCCTCGACCGCCGGATTCCACCACGGGTCCATGTGGATCACGTAGTCCGCCGCCGTCAGGTTGATGCCGACGCCGCCGGCCTTCAGCGAAATCAGGAACAGGTCGCCGTCGCCGGCCTGGAACGCGTCGACGCGGCGCTTGCGCTCGTGCATGGGCGTCGATCCGTCCAGGTACTGGTAGCGGATGCCGCGCTCGTCCAGGTGGGCGCGGATCAGGGTCAGGTGGTCGACGAACTGGCTGAACACGAGCGCCTTGTGGCGGTTCTCCAGCAGCTCGTCGGCCAGGCGCGCGAAGGTCTCCAGCTTGCTGCTGCGGATGCCGCTGCCGGGCGCCACCAGCTGCGGATTGCAGCAGGCGCGGCGCAGCTTCATCATCTCGGCCAGGATCTGGATCTGCTTCTGTCCCTGCGGAGCCTCCAGGGCCGCGATGCGTTCCAGCGCCTCGCGCCGCAGCGATTCGTACAGCGCGACCTCTTCCTGGCTCAGCTCCACCGGCACCACGATCTCCGTACGCGGCGGCAGCTCGGTCAGCACCTGCGCCTTCGTGCGGCGCAGGATGAAGGGTTGCGTCAGGCGGCGCAGGCGCGTGCGCGCGGCGAGTTCCGCCCGCTTGTCCGTCGCCTTCTCGATGGGACCGGCGAAGCGCAGGTTGAACTGGTCGCTGGTGCCGAGCAGGCCCGGATTGATGAAGCGGAACAGGTTCCACAGCTCGCCCAGGTGGTTTTCCAGCGGCGTGCCGGTGGCCACCATGCGGAAGTCGCCGCGCAGCGCCATCACGGCCTGCGAGCGGCGCGTGTGGGCATTCTTGATGGCCTGGGCTTCGTCGAGCACGATCGTGTGCCAGCGCACGCCTTCGAACAGGTGCGACTCCAGCTGCAGCAGGCCGTAGCTGACCACGACCACGTCGAACGCGCCGGCCTCCTTCAGCATGGCGGCGCGGTCGCCGCTGCCGAACAGGTGCATGTTGAGCGTCGGCGCGAAGCGCTGCGCTTCCGCCATCCAGTTGGTGGCCACCGAGGTCGGCGCCACCACCAGCGTGGGCCCGCCGGGCGCGCGCGACAGGACCAGGGCCAGCGCCTGCAGCGTCTTGCCGAGTCCCATATCGTCCGCCAGGCAGGCGCCCACGCCCCAGTGCGCGAGCCTGGCCAGCCATTCGAAGCCTTCGACCTGGTAGTCGCGCAGTTCGGCTTGCAGCGTGCCGGGCAGTTGCGGGCGGTAGTCCGCGTTTTCCCGCATATGTTCCAGGTGCTTGCGCCAGGCCTTGTCGGCATCGACTTCGCCCGCTTCTCCCGCCAGTTCTTCGAGCGCGAAGCTGGCCAGCGGGTGGAAGCGCAGCGCCTCGTCGTCGGCATCGCTGTAGGCCGACAAATCCATCAGGCGGCGGTGCAGTTCGTTGGACAGGGCCAGGAACTGGTTGTCGCCCAGCGCGACGAAGCGGTCTTCGCGCACGCGCGACAGCAGCTCGCGCAAGTCCATCACCTTGTGCTCGTCGATCTGCACCTCGCCGTTGGCGGCGAACCAGTCCTTGTCGCGGCGGATCTGCAGGCGCACGGCTTTCGAGGACACCTTCTTCGAGACGCGGAACGATTCGCCCTCGGGCCAGGCGACGAGCATGCGGCCAGGCTCCCCTTCCTGCACTTCCTGCAACTGGGTGAGCAGCTCCAGGCACTGGATCGGCGCGGCCAGCAGCCATTCGCCGTGCTCGTCCTCGGCATATTCGAAGGCCTGCACGTCGGCCAGCAACTGGCGCTCGGCCTCGCGCTCGGCGTTCAGGTCGCGCCGCGCCTCCAGGCGCACGCCGTTCACGTCGGCGATCACGCTCTCGGCACCGTCGCCCGGACGGAAATAGGGACCGGCATCGGGCAGCGGGCGCACCATGACCTGGACGCGCAGCCCCTGTTGATAAGAGCGCAGCTGCACGTGCAGGCGTGCGTCGCCTGCCACCTGCTCGATGTCGGCGGGGCTGGCGCCGATGTCCGACTGCACGGTGACGATGGTCGAGATGGCGCTGATCGCCTGCAGCACGCGGCGCTCCGCTTCCAACGGCACTTCGAGGCCATCCCCGACGATGGCGCCGATGCGGCGGTGTTCGTCGCGGATCGTTACGATGCGCAAGCGCGTGGGCGTTTCCTTCGTCACGACGACGTCGCTCTGCTGTTCGTGCAGCGGCGGCACCAGGGCGATCGTCACGCGGCCGCCGCCGGCGCGCACCGTCAGTTGCGGCTCTCCCGGCAGCAGTTCGACGCGGGTGCCGGGCGAATCCATCCAGAACAGCAGCGGATGGCCGACCAGGGCCGTCACGGCTTTATCCATGTCGAATTCGTAGCGCGTGCCGTTGCCGCTGTAGTAGCGGTAGCCGGCGATGGTGCCGGCCACCTGCAGGTCTTGCGGGGTGAGGAAGTCGAGCTGCGCCGCTTCCTCGGCCAGGCGCTTCAAGCCCATCGCGCGGCCGCGGCTCCAGCCGCCCTGGGCATCGCGCTTCTGTTCGCGCGGCTCGATCTCGCGCACGCCCAGGTGCGGGTCCCAGCTCACCAGCCAGGCCAGGCGCGATTCCTTGACCACCTCGACGTTCACGGCCGGCTGCAGGTTGATCAGCGCGTTCAGTTGCCGTTCCCACGGCTGCTCGCGTTCGAACCACAGCGCCAGGTCGACGAAGCGGTGCTGCTGGCGCAGCGCAACCGCCTGCTTTTCCATGCCCACCATGCCCAGCTGGCCCAGCACCGACGCGAGCTGCGCGGCGATGAAGTCGAAGCCGGCCGCCTGCGCCACGTCGAACTGCTGTTCCAACAAGGTGCACCGCTCGTCCAGTTGTGGCAGGCCCAGCCACCAATGCAGCAGGGCGCGGAACATCACGGGCTGCAGCGCGCTTTCCCAGTTGCGCGAGGGGAGCACGTCGGCATCGACGGTGCCGCCGCGGATCTGGCGCAGCATCGACAGCTGCTGGTAGACGGCCGTGTCGTGGCTTTGCACGGCGCGGGTGGCGCTGTCCAGGTAGCTCTCGACGGCCTTGGCGTGCTTCGGATCGCCGCTTTTCAGCAGCGCGGTCACGTACAGGTGGCCGCCGATGCCCTCGAACACGGCCTTTCTCTTGCCCGTCTCGCGCCGCAGCGCCTTCAAGGCCTTGTCGAAGCCGGCCAGCGCCGGTTCCGCATCGCCGCGCAGCAGTTGCAGCACGCTGCGGAAATACAGCGTGCTCGATTCGTCCAGGTCGGCCAGCAGCTCGCCGGCCGCGTCGAGGCGGCCGCACAGCACCAGGTGCTCGGCCAGGGCCATGCGCAGGCCCATCGATGCGCCGCCCTGGGCCACCTGGGCTTCGGCATACGCGCGGATGGCGGGCGCCAGCGCCGGTTCGCGCTGCACGTGGCGCACCAGCACGTCCAGCACGTCGTCGCGCACGGCGCCGTTGATGCGCTCCATCAGGTCCGGCTCGAACGGGCGCGCGCAGATGTCGACGAGCGGATGCAGGTAGGCCGCTTCGTGGCAGCGCAGGCAGGCGGCCAGCAGCGGGGCGATGGCGCGCGGACCTTCGCCGGCCAGCAAGGCCATGCGCAGCAGCGCCACGCCCTGGCGGTAGCTGCGCAGCATGGGCGTGCCCTGCCAGTCGACGCGCAGCGGCGTCACCTGCTGGTAGACGTCGCGCAGCTCGTTGAAGCGGCGCGCGCGCAGCGCCCAGGCGATCGCCGGCCACGCCACGTCCGGCGCGATCGCGTAGCCGCGCGACGGCAGTTCGGCGACGAGGCCGTCGGCGCGCAGGCGTTCCAGCGGTTCGGCCAAGTCCTCGTCGCTGGCGCCGATCTCGAACGGCGCCAGGTGTTCGTGGATGCGGCGCCGTCCCATCGGTTCGCCGGCCAGCGCCAGCAGCGCGAGGATCAGCCTGCGCGGTTCGTCGCACGCCTCCACCAGCGCGTGCAGTACCTCTTCGCTCATCCCGGAAGGTTCTCGATCTCGATCGCGGGCAAGCCGGCGGGGACCGGAATGCCGAACACGCGCAGGTAGAAATAGAGTTCCGCCTCCAGCGTGCGCACGATGCTGTCGGCCTTGCGGAAGCCGTGGCCTTCTCCTTCCAGCGTCAGGTAGGCGACGGGCAGGCCGCGCGCGCGCAAGGCGTCGACCATCACTTCCGACTGCGGCGGCGGCACCACCTTGTCGTCCAGGCCCTGGAAGAAGATCATCGGACGGCGCAGTTTATCCGCGTGGTTGATCGGCGAGCGCTCGGCGTAGACGGCGGCGGCGCGTTCCGGCGGCGCGATCAGGTATTCCGTATAGCGCGATTCGAATTTGTGGGAATCGGCGTCCAGTCCCTTCAGGTCGGACACGCCGTAGTAGCTGGCGCCGGCCTTGAACACGTCGTGGAAGAGCAGGGCGCATAAGGTGGTCAGGCCGCCGGCGCTGCCGCCGCGGATCACCAGGCGCTCGCGGTCGACCAGGCCCTGGTCGGCCAGGTACTGCGCGCCGGCCACGCAATCCTCGACGTCGACGATGCCCCAGCGGCCCTCGAGCAGGTCGCGGTAGGCCCTGCCGAAGCCCGTGCTGCCGCCGTAGTTCACGTCCAGCACGGCGATACCGCGGCTGGTCCAGAACTGGATCGCCAGCTTCAGGGTGCTGGGTGCCATGCTGGTCGGGCCGCCGTGGCCGATTACCATCAGCGGCGGCAGTTCTCCCGGTTGCGGCGCGAAGTCGGCATTCTTCGGCATGTAGTAGAACGCGTAGGCCGTGCGGCCGTCGGCGCTCGGGTAGCGGATGCTTTGCGGGACCGACAGGTAGCCGACGTCGGGCAGCTGCTCGATCGACCGGGCCAGCACCTCGCGCGTGCCCTGGGTCAGGTCCATGCGCACCAGTTCCGCCGCCAGCGTGGGCGAGCCGCCGAGGAAGGCGATGGTGTTGCCGCAGACACGCAGCTCGCGGATCTCTTCATAGGGCGTCTCGATGGGCGTCAGGTCGCCGCTGGCCACGCGCATGCGTGCCAGGCGGCTGACGCCGTTCTCGATATAGGTGCAGACGATCTCGCTGTTGGACAGGAAGCCGTACATGCTGTTGCCGAACACCCAGTGCGGCGTGGCGAACTCCGCGTGGCGCGGCGACAGCGCGTGCACGACGCCGTGTTCGTAGCGGTACAGGTTCCACCAGCCGCTGCGGTCGGAGACGAAGTGCAGCACGCCGTCCGGCGACCATTCCGGCTGCACGATGGCTTCGCGCGCGCCACCCGCGATCATGCGGCCGTCCAGCAGGGTGCCGTTGTCGGCGATTTCGGCCAGCCACAGTTCCGTGCCCTGCCACGGCATGCGCGGGTGGTCCCAGCTGACCCAGGCGATGTGCTTGCCGTCCGGGGAGATGCGCGGGGACGCATAAAAATCGTTGCCGTCGACGAGGACCGTCTCGTTGCCGTCGAAGCCGATAGCGCACAGCGTATTGACCGGGTATGTCTCACCGGCCGAATGGTCCTCGCGCACGCCGACGAGGCGGTTCCTCGCCTTGTCCAGCACGAAGTCGGCATAACGCAGCGTGCCGCCGGCGCTGACGGGCTGCGGTTCGCCGCCGGCTCCGTCCAGTCGATACAGCCGGTTGTCGGCGAAGTGCGAGAACCATACCGTGCCGCCGGCCACCAGGGCCGCGCCGCCGCCGTATTCGTGCACGCGGGTGCGCACGTTGAAAGGCGCCGGGGTCAATTCTTCCGTCGCGCCGGCGCGGCGGCGCAGCAGCGTGTTGCGGCCGCCTTCGCTGGCGCGCCCGGCCAGCCAGTAGACGTCGGCGCCGTCGAGCATCACGCCGGACAGCGGCGCGGAACCCGCTGCGACGACGTTCGCGGTGATCGGAGAAGTCCAGGTGCCGCAGGGAGCGCTCTGGCGGCGGGAGGAGTCGGTCATGGTCGGTCCTGGCGTAAGCAAAGAGAACATTATAAATCCGCTGCGCATGCGGGACGATTGGGGATGCCGACCGTGCCCGATGGATGCGATAATAGAGGTTTGCCCTCGATTTCCTTGACGGATTGTCACCCATGCCACAATTTGCCCCGCTCCAGAACGACACCTTCCTGCGTGCGCTGCTGCGCCAACCGACCGACTACACGCCGGTATGGCTGATGCGCCAGGCGGGGCGCTACCTGCCGGAATACCGTGCCACCCGCGCGCGCGCCGGCTCGTTCCTGGGCCTGGCCAAGAATCCGGACTACGCCACCGAAGTGACGCTGCAGCCGATCGACCGCTATCCGCTGGACGCGTCGATCCTGTTCTCCGACATCCTGACGGTGCCGGACGCGATGGGCCTGGGCCTGTATTTCGAGGATGGCGAGGGCCCGAAGTTCGAGCGTACCGTGCGCACCGAGGAAGACGTCGCCAGGCTGCACGTGCCGGACATGGCGTCGCTGGACTATGTGTTCAAGGCCGTCACCCAGATCCGCACGGCGCTGAACGGCCGCGTGCCGCTGATCGGCTTTTCCGGCAGCCCGTGGACGCTGGCCTGCTACATGGTCGAAGGCGGCGGCTCGCGCGAATTCCACACGATCAAGAAGATGGTGTACGCGCGCCCGGACCTGGCGCACCGCATCCTGGAGACCAATGCCGAGGCGGTGGCGCAGTACCTGAATGCCCAGATCGATGCCGGTGCCCAGGCCGTGATGATCTTCGACTCCTGGGGCGGTGCGCTGGCCGACGGCGCCTACCAGGCGTTCTCGCTCGCCTATATGCAGAAGGTGGTCGCGAAGCTGCAGCGTGAAAAAGATGGCGTCCGTATTCCCGTCATCGCCTTTACCAAGGGCGGCGGCCTGTGGCTGGACGAGATGGCGGGTATCGGCGCCGATGCGCTGGGCCTGGACTGGACCGTCAACCTGGGCCGCGCGCGTGCCCTGGTCGGCGACCGCGTCGCCCTGCAGGGCAACTTGGACCCGGCCATCCTGCTGTCCACGCCGGACGCCGTGCGCGCCGAAGTGGAGCGCGCACTGACCAGCTACGGCAGCCCGTCGGCCGGCCACGGCCACGTGTTCAACCTGGGCCACGGCATTTCGCAATTCACGCCGCCGGAGTCGGTGACGGCCATGGTCGAGGCGGTCCACGCCATCAGCCGCCGCCAGCGCCAGGCCTGAGTTGTCCACGCCGTGCACGCCCGAGGGTGCTGCACGGCGGACGCGCATTCCCACTTATTCACAAAAGTCCAGGGACGAATTGTCCAGGCTGTGAAAACGTACAGTGGTGGATGGAATCAATCAAGCCGTTGATTTTATTGGTCTTTATGCTTGGCGAGCGGCTGGCGGATCGCCTCGTCCCCGTGCGCGGCAGTGCAGTCAGATGAAGTTTGCCCACCCTTGTTCACAAAGTTATGCACAGCTTCTGTGAATAATCAGGAAAAGTGCTTGGTTTACCGGGGTTTACGAGATTTCTTCAAGTATTGCATCAAGATTTTGCTGCACTGCGCTTGAGTTTTTCACCGGAAATTCCCAGTTATGCACAGAAGTGGGCGAGCGATGCACCGTTTCGGATGGTTAAGGACGGAAATTGCAAGCCACTGATTTTGAAGGGGAAATTTTTTCGTGCCGTTGAGGAATTGCCAAGTGCTTTGAGCTAACGTAAACCTTCTCCACGGTCAAGTTTTCCATTTTCCACAAAGTTTTCCACAGTTTTCCACAGTCTGTTTTTTCCTCTCAAGGTAGCCACTTGGCCTGCATCCTCCAAATCGCCCTCGATACGCCGCTCGACAGCGTGTTCGACTACCGCTGGCCCTGCGAGCCGGGGTGCGAACCGCTCGTCGGGCAACTGGCGCTGGTGAATTTCGGCCGGCGCGAGGCGGTCGGGGTGATCGTCGCGATCAAGACCTCGAGCGACGTCCCCGAGGACAAGCTGAAGGAGGCGCTGGCCGTGCGCGGCCAGCTGGCGCCGCTGTCGCCGCAATGGCTGGCGCTGGCGCGCTTCGCCGCCGACTATTACCACCGCCCGCTGGGCGAGGTGGCGATGCCGGGCCTGCCGAAGAACCTGCGCCTGGCATCGACGGTGGCGCTGGACCGGGCCTTGAAGAAGCTGGCCAAGCTGGCGGACGCGCACGATCCCGTGCCGGTCGACATGCCGGCGTTGAATGCCGCCCAGCAGCAGGCGGCCGACGCCATCGGCGGCGCGGCGGGGTTCACGCCGCTGCTGCTGTACGGCGTCACGGGCAGCGGCAAGACCGAGGTGTACCTGCAGGCCTGCGCCCAGGTGCTGCAGCGCGACCACGATGCCCAGATCCTGATCATGGTCCCCGAGATCAACCTGACGCCGCAGCTGGAAGCGAACATCCGCGCGCGCTTCCCCGGCGTGATGCTGGCCACGCTGCACAGCGGCCTGTCCGAAGGCGAGCGCATGCTGCACTGGCTGGCCGCGCACCAGGGCCGCGCGCGCATCGTGCTGGGCACGCGCCTGGCGATCCTGTCCTCGCTGCCGCACCTGAAGCTGATCGTCATCGACGAGGAACACGACCCTTCGTACAAGCAGCAGGAAGGCTTGCGCTATTCGGCGCGCGACCTGGCCGTGTGGCGTGCGCGCCAGCTCGCCATTCCCATCGTGCTGGGATCGGCCACGCCGTCGCTGGAAAGCTGGCACCACGCGCAGACGGGCCGCTACCGCCGCCTCGAACTGCGCGAGCGCGCCGTGCGCGACGCCGTGCTGCCGCGCGTGAAGCTGGTCGACATGGAGCGCGACAAGCCGAAGGAAGGACTCACTTCGCACCTGATCGCGGCGTTGCGCAGCCGGCTGGAGCGCGGCGAGCAATCGCTGCTGTTCCTGAACCGGCGCGGCTACGCGCCCGTGATCTGCTGCGAATCCTGCGGCTGGATCAGCGACTGCACGCGCTGCAGCGCCCACATGGTGCTGCATCGCCCCGAGCGGCGCCTGCGCTGCCACCACTGCTCGCTGGAGATGCGCATCCCGCACGCCTGCCCGACCTGCGGCAACATCGACCTGCAGCCGCTCGGACGCGGCACCCAGCGCGTCGAGGAAGGCCTGCACGCATTGTTCCCGCAGGCGCGCATCCTGCGCATCGATGCCGATTCCACGCGCCTGAAGGGCAGCGCCCAGGCCGCGTTCGACGCCGTGCACCGGGGCGAGGTCGACATCCTGATCGGCACGCAGATGGTCGCCAAGGGCCACGACTTCAAGAAACTCACGCTGGTGGGCGTGCTCAATCCGGACACGGCGCTGTTCTCGCAGGACTACCGCGCCAGCGAGCGCCTGTTCGCGCAGTTGATGCAGGTGGCGGGCCGCGCCGGCCGCGCGGGACTCGAATCGGAAGTGCTGATCCAGTCGCGCTATTGCCAGCACCCGCTGTACGGCGCCGTGATGCGACACGACTACGACCGCTTCGCCGGAGAATTGCTGGAAGAGCGCCACCAGGCCGCGCTGCCTCCGTATATGTACCAGGCGCTGCTGCGCGCCGAGGCGCCGGAGCTTGCGACCGCCATCGCCTTCCTGGAAAGCGCGCGCGACGTGCTGCCGACCGATGCGGTGGTCATCAACGATCCGATCCCGATGACGATGACGCGGGTGCACAACGTCGATCGCGCCCAGTTGCTGGTGGAGTCGAATTCGCGTCCCGCGCTGCAGGCCTTCCTGACGGCGTGGGTGGACCTGCTGCGCGCCATGAAGACGCGCGTGCGCTGGTCGCTCGAGGTCGATCCGCTCGATATCTGAGCTAGTGCCGCGAAACGCCGGCTGCGCTGCCGATTTGGCAAAATTGGCGTATCGTCACGCATGCAATGGGGCGAATAAAGCAAGAAAGCGGGAGAACACGATGCAGAAACTGAAGGTCGATGTCGCGGTGATCGGCGCCGGCACGGCGGGCCTGGTGGCCTACCGCGCGGCGGTGCAGCAGGGCGCACGCACGGTGCTGATCGAAGGCGGGCAGTACGGCACCACCTGCGCGCGGGTCGGATGCATGCCCAGCAAGCTCCTGATCGCGGCGGCCGAAGCGGCCCACATGCTCGATATCGCTCCCGAATTCGGCGTGCACGCGGGCGAGAAGCGCATCGACGGCGCGGCCGTGATGGCGCGCGTGCAGCGCGAGCGCGACCGCTTCGTCGGCTTCGTGCTGGAAGGCGTCGACACCATCCCGGACGCCGACAAGGTGCGCGGCCATGCGCGCTTCGTCGAACCGCACCTGCTGCGTATCGACGGCGCGAACGGCGAGGCAAGCGAGATCGAGGCGGCGCGCATCGTGATCGCCACCGGCTCCACGCCGACCCGGCTGCCCGTGCTGGCCGATGCCGGCCCCAACGTCATCACGAGCGACGACGTGTTCTACTGGCAGGACCTGCCGCACTCGGTGGCCGTGATCGGCACCGGCGTGATCGGCCTGGAACTGGGCCAGGCCCTGGCGCGCCTGGGCGTGCGCACGAGCGTGTACGCGCGCGGCGGCAGCGTGGCGCAACTGACCGACCCGGTGGTATTGCGCCAGGCCGGGCGCGTGCTGCGCGGGGAAATCGACCTGCATTTCCAGTCCGAGATCGTCAAGGCGTACCGGGATGGCGACGAGATCGTGCTGTGCACACGCGAGGGCGGGGAAGAACGCTGCGCCCGCTTCCAGTACGTGCTGCAGGCGGCCGGCCGCACGCCCAACGTGCAGCACCTGGGCCTCGAATACAGCGGCCTGGCGCTGGGGCCGAACGGCGTGCCCCTGTACGACAGCCGCACCATGCAGTGCGGGAACAGCCACATCTTCATCGCCGGCGACGCCAACCAGGAATTGCCGATCCTGCCCGAGGCGGCCGACCACGGCAAGATCGCCGGCGACAATGCCGGCCGCTACCCGGACATCCGCCCCGGCCTGCGCCGCACGCCGCTGACGGCGGCCTTCACCGAACCGAACATCGTGACGCTGGGCGCCAGCTACAAGGCGCTGACGGCGCCGGGCAAGCCGAAATTCGCGGTCGGCAAGGTCTCGTTCGAGAACCAGGGCCGCAGCCGCGTCATGTTGCAGAACAAGGGGATGCTGCGGGTGTACGGCGAATACGTGACGGGCCGTTTCCTGGGCGCCGAGATGATCGCGCCGCGCGGGGAGCACATCGGCCATCTGCTGTCCTGGGCCGTGCAGGCGCGCCTGACGGTGGAGCAGATGCTGGAAATGCCCTTCTACCACCCGGTGGTGGAAGAGGGCGTGCGCACGGCGCTGCGCGACCTGGCCCACAATATCGCCAAGGGCACCAGCGACATCGATCCGGACGAAGTCGAACCGGGGACGTAAGGTGGTCAGCCGAAAAGGCGTCGCCCCGGCGAAGGTGAACTGCCACAAGAAAGTTGGACAGTAAATTGTCCAC
>CAUSCY010000035.1:0-61747 GCA_963529995.1 uncultured Massilia sp.
TCATGACTCCATTCTCTCAAACAATGGAGCCTCTACAAAATCCGGGGCGGTTCAGCCGTGGTTGGGGTTGGCGCTGTAGGTAAAGCAACGACTATAGTTGCGAAAAATGGGGCGGAAATCAAATCGATTGCTCGTCACGCGGTAGATAGAGCGATCGGCGATGGTGGTAAGCGAGCCGGCGTGGGGCCAAAAGGAATACTGGACTCACTTAAAAATCCTTTGAAGATCACTGAAACTAAAATTGATGAACTTGGACGAGCGTCGCAACGATTTATTGGAAAGGAAGCTACGACAGCAGTAAATCCGGAGACCGGTAAGATCGTGTCAGTTAACCCCACGTCAACAAAAACTGCTGAAAAGCTGATTAAGGCGGCGGAGCAATAAGTGGAGGTTCAGAAAAATGTTGATCAAATTGACGCCAGACGAGTGGCAAGTCCTCAAGGAAGTCTTAGCCGAAGCTAATTCCCGGTTTCGCCCAGCATTCTCAGGAGATCTACCTGTTCTTGAGATAACATGTGAGACTGCGGACGAATATAGAAATTTGCTGCAAGACGAGTTTGAGGTCAGAGGCATGGATGAAGGTTATGAACCAACTGTGAGAGGGAAAATCTTAGAGTCTCTGATCGATAAGCTTTTCACGGGATAAGCACGAACACGATTGAGCGATACTGTCATTTGCTCACTCCGGTGCTTACTGTAACTCCCACTTCCACGTTAACTACTAGGGGAGGCATCTCCAAAAAGGGATGAAAAATGTATTTACGCGTGAGCGTGTGGCTATACCTCTGCCCTACATTCGGCGGTCTGTGGTCCCAGCATGCCACGCGGCTGTTCTGGCCTCAGGGCATGCCCCATGCGCCTACCGAAGGCGGTAGAAATTACTCTTTTTTCTAAACAAAAGTCATTCCCTCTAAACTTCTCCACTTAATGGTCCGGCGTACTCTAACGCGTAATTTTCATGTTGCAGAAAAAAGCCCGCCGATTTGCACCGGCGGGCTTTTTCTTCGGCTACAGACGATCCGCCTTATTTCTTCGGCCACGGCGTCAGAATCTCAAACCCGTTCTTGGTCACCGCGATCATGTGCTCCCATTGCGCCGACAGCGAGCGGTCGCGCGTAACGACGGTCCAGCCGTCGTCGAGCTGCTCGACATCGGCCTCGCCCAGGTTGATCATCGGCTCGACCGTGAAGGTCATGCCTTCCTTCAGCAGCAGGCCCGTGTTCGGGCGGCCGTAGTGCAGCACCTGCGGGTCTTCGTGGTAGACCTTGCCGATGCCGTGGCCGCAGTATTCGCGCACCACCGAGTAGCCGGCGCCTTCGGCCAGCTTCTGGATCGCGGCGCCGACGTCGCCCAGGCGCGAGCCCGGACGGACGGTGCGGATGCCGGCCATCATGGCGTCGAAGGTGGTGTCGACCAGCTTCTTCGCTTCCGGCGACGGGGTGCCGGCGAAGTACATGCGGCTGGTATCGCCGTGCCAGCCGTCCTTGATGACGGTGACGTCGATGTTGATGATGTCGCCGTCCTGCAGGATTTCCTGTTCGCTCGGGATGCCGTGGCAGACCACGCCGTTGACCGAGGTGCACAGGGTCTTGGGGAAGCCGTGGTAGCCGACGTTGGCCGGCGTGGCCTTCTGCACCTTGCGGATGTATTCGTTGCAGCGGCGGTCGAGTTCCTCGGTCGAGACGCCGGGGACGACGTACTCGCCGATCATTTCCAGGACTTCGGCCGCGAGGCGTCCGGAGACGCGCATTTTGGCGATGTCCTTGTCGTTCTTGAGTTTGATGGCCATGGTTCGATTGGTGTAGCGGCGCGCACGCGGGGGAAGGGGAAGGCGGCGGCCAAACGCTCATGATACCGCGTCGCGGGCATGGGCGTCGATCCAAACAAAAATGCCCGCCGGGAGAACCCGGCGGGCATCGGTCAGGCTAGCGATGGCGCGGCCGCGAGGCCGCCGTCATCAGAAGGCCTGGTTGTAACGCACGTAGACGAAGCGGTCGATCGGCAGGTTGGCGTCGATTGCCGACGAAGACGCGGCACCGAGGACGGTGTTACGCGGGTTCTTGTCGAAGATGTTGTTGGCGCCGACCATGATCTGGCCTTTCCACGAAGTCTTGTACGAAACGCTCATGTCGTTGTAGACCATGGCGCCCAGTTCGTTGATGCCGCGGCCCCAGTTGCCGACGTCGTTGACGTTCGTGCACTCTACCGGCGAGGTCAGGCTGTTGCTGTAGCACTTGTCCTTGATCTTGCCGAAGTAGCGGGCAGTCCAAGTGGCGCTCCAGTTGCCCAGGTTCCAGTCGAGCGAGATGTTCGACTTCTGGCGGTAGTAGGCGGTGCCGCCGGCTGCATCGTACTCGCCCAGCGAGCTGACGTATTCCGAATCCTTATCGGCCTGCTGTTCGTACTTGGTGACGAAGGTCGAATCCGAACGGATGGCGAACTGGCCGTACGGCGTACGCGGGAAGCGGTACGAGAACGACAGGTCGATACCGGCAGTCTTCAGGCCGCCCAGGTTGGCGTTGCCGTGCGACAGGCTGGTGATCTGGCCGGTGACCGGGTCACGCTTGATCACGTTGCAGTACGACGCGACGTTCTGCACGTAGCAGTACTCGGCGACCTGGGTCGCGGTAATGCCCGAGATCAGGTTGTCGACCTTGATGTCGTACCAGTCCAGCGAGCCCGAGAAGCCCGGCAGCCACGACGGGCTGTAGACGAAGCCGATGGTCTTGGTCTTGGCCTTTTCCGGTTGCAGCGAGTTGTTGCCTGCGCCCGAGTTGAACGGGACCGCGCCCTGTGCGCCGCCCGAATCGGTGATCGGGGCGCCGTTCTGGGTGAGCTGGTGGAAGTTCGCGCCTGCGCCGGCAGCGGCGCAACGGGCCGCAACCGCTGGATTGCTTTGCTGGCCGTAGGTCACGTCACACGGGTCGAGGTAGGTGTCGAACGACTGCGAACCGCCGCCGAAGGTGTCACCCACGCTCGGTGCGCGGAAGCCCTGGGCCCAGGTACCGCGCACGAGCACGTCCTTGATCGGCTTCCACATCACGCTGGCCTTGCTGTTGGTGGTGCTGCCGAAGTTGCTGTAGTCCGAGTAGCGGGTTGCCAGGTCGACGCTCAGCAGGTCGGCGAAACGCACCCCCTTCAGGATCGGGATGTTGGTTTCCAGGTAGGCTTCACGCACCTGGTATTTGCCGCGGGTCGGGTTGCCGGCCAGGTCCGACGAGTAGCCCGACTGCTCGAATTGCCCCGGGATGTCGTAGCCGCGCACTTCGCGGTGTTCGATACCACCGGCCACGCCCAGCATGCCGGCCGGCAGCTCGATCAGCTCACCGCTCAGGTTGGCGGTGGCGCTGTTGATCGTACTGCCGTAGGTCGCCTGGCCGGTCGACATGATGTAGGCCAGTGCTTCGGGGCTATTGGTGCCCGGGCCGCCAATGATGTTGAACGGCTGGCATTCGGCCAGCGCGATCGGGGAGTCAGGCGTGCCGCACTGAACGACGCCGCTGGCGTTCATGAAGGACGGGCCGAGGGCCTTCTTCAGGTTCAGCAGGTTGATGTTACCGGTGCCCAGCACGGTGCCTTTGACTGCACTGTGGTTGTAACCCACGTCCCAGTTCCACGCCTTGCCCTTGACTTCGAAGTTGCCCGACAGGGTCGCGTCGATGTGCAGGGTGTCGTTCTGATTGTCGGTGACGCGCGGCTGCTCGGTCGTGCGGCGGTAGAATTCGAGGTCCTGGCCGAACGGGTTCCAGTAGCTGTTGCGGTCGACGAAGACCGGGTAGCTGTCCTGTGTGTACGTCTGCAGCGGGTAACCGGCGATCTGCGCGGTCGACTTGCGCTGCGAGTACATCGCGGTGGTGGTGAACTGCATATCGTACGGCAGTTCCAGCGTGCCCTTGGTGAACAGGGTGTCCAGGCGGGTCGGCATCTGGAACATCATCTGCGAGGCGCTGTTGAAGTTGTCCTCGGTGAGGTTGTTCCAGTCGTGGTAGTTGGCCTGATTGCGCGGATCGGCACCGACGCCGATGCCGTTGCCGCCGGCGCCGCCGGTGTGGTTCAGGACCAGGTCGCGGCCATCCGGGGTGACGACTTCACCCCACGGGCCGATGCCCAGGCCGTCGTTCGGGTGGCGCGAACCTTTCGGGTACTTTGTGCTCTCGCGGTCGCGCGCCCACACGGTACCTTGTTCGGTGTGCGACAGGCCGAACATCAGCGACGCCTTGTCGCTGTTGGCGCCGTAAGCGATCGAGAAGTCCTTGCCCTTGCCGTCGCCCTTGTCGTTGGCGCCGCTGTACAGGCTCAGCTGGCCGCCGTCCAGGCGTTTCTTCAGGATGATGTTGACCACGCCGGAGATCGCGTCCGAACCGTAGATCGACGAGGCGCCGTCCTTCAGGACTTCGATGCGCTCGATCATGGCCGACGGGATGGTCGACGTGTCGGTGAAGCCATTGACCGACTGGGTCCAGCGCTTGCCGTCCACCAGGACCAGCAGGCGGTTCGAGCCCAGGTTACGCAGGCTGATGTACTGGCCGCCGTTTTCGCGGTCCGAGGTCAGCGATCCGCCGCGGTCGAAGTCCGGGGTGCCGGCCGACGACAGCTGGTTCAGGATGTCGCCGACGGTGACCAGACCGGATTTCTGGATCTGTTCCTGGGTCATCACCTGGACCGGTTGTGCCGTTTCCAGGTCGACTTGGCGGATACGCGAGCCGGTCACTTCGACGCGCTGCAGCGGCGCATTCGCTTCTTGGGCGTAGGCTGCATGCATCCCGAAGGCGACGCTACCCAGGCACATCAGGCGGATCGAACGGGACAAAGCTTTTTCCATCATGGTTACAAAACTCCTAGGGGTTGGGGCACGGCGGACTGCGGTTAGCACGGCCGTGGAACACGGTCGCTCATGCGACTGTCAGGAAAAACGTGAGGAAAGGTTTTTCCAAGCCGGCAATGGAATCACCTGGGATGGCAGGGTGTCAACGGTATTTTGTGCATATCTGAAAGACACCCAGTCTCCTGTAATGACGCGAAAAGCCACGAAACGATGGCTTCAGGCGGTTTTTTTTTGAGCGCCGAGACACAAAATTGCATAAAAAACATTTGCGTGGTATGTATCGACGACGTGCAGTCTCGCACCAGAATGGGGCTTTGCAAAGATGCATTGCACTAAAAAAGTATGTATCGATAAATTCTCTTAAAAAAGCGTCACTTTTCTGCAACGATTTTCATGTGTAAATATAACGTTTCTATGCAACAAAAATTTCGCGCGCGCGGTAACGTTTTAAGTTGGTGCATTGAAATGTAAATGCACCAAAATACAACACTCAACCGTTGTTGGTCCGCAACACAAAATTCGGGGAAAAGGGCACTTCGAGGTGGAATCGGTCCTGGCCGGGTGGAAAATCGCGGAATGTTGCCGGCAGCATTGCGCTGCCGGCGCCAGGACGGGGATGGGCGCTGTGACTATCGGTCGTCGAAACAGGCTTGCCACAGCCGCGTGACGGCACCCGCGTGAACGGCTACGAGGGCAGGCTCGACACGCGCATTGTCCTGGCCCTGCAACCGCACCTGGTGCTGCAGGCGGCGCATCGTGCGGTAGGCGGCGGCGACTTCCTCGGCCAGGCCGGCATCGATCAGGCCCAGGCGTCCGCACAGGCGCAACAGGGCGATGTTGCCCGCGTTGGCCGTCAGTTCCGGGTAGGCCGCCGCGTGGCGCAGCACCAGGTACTGCACGATGAACTCGATGTCGATCATGCCGCCTTCGTCCTGCTTCAGGTCGAACAGGACCGATCGGTTCGGATGGGCTTCGCGCATGCGCAGGCGCATGCGGACGACTTCGTCTCGCAAGCGGTCCGCGCTGGCGCTGCGGTCCTGGCGCAGCACCCGTTCGCGGATCGCCTCGAAGCGCGCGCCGATGGCGGCGTCGCCGGCGCAGAAGCGGGCGCGCGTGAGCGCCTGGTGTTCCCAGATCCAGGCCGAACTTTCCTGGTAGCGCTCGAAGGCGTTGACGGACGAGACCAGCATGCCGCTGGCGCCGTCCGGGCGCAGCGCCGTGTCGATGTCGAACAGGATGCCGGCCGGCGTATGCGTCGTCATCCAGGTGATGAAGCGCTGGGCCAGCTTGGCGTAGTTGGACGGCGCGTCCTGGTCCTCGTCGTCGAACAGGAAGATCACGTCCAGGTCGGAAATGTAACCCAGTTCCTTGCCGCCCAGCTTGCCGTAGGCGATCACGGCGAAGCGCGGTACCTCCAGGTGGCGTTTCGGGATCGTGCGCCAGGCGCGCTGCACGACCTCGTGCACGATCAGGTCGGCCAGCGCCGACAAATGGTCGGCCAGGCGCTCGACCGACAATTCCCCGGCCAGGTCCAGCGCCAGCAGGCGGAACATCTGGGCGTGGTGGGCTTCGCGCAGGATGTCGAGCTGGCGCTCGGTGTCGCCCTCGGCCGCGTCGAGCTGGCTGGCCAGCGATGCCGCCAGCTGGGGCAGGTCCTCGGCCGCGTTGCCGCGGTCGTCCAGCAGTTCGTCGAGCAGGATCGGGTGCTGGGTCAGGAAGGTCGCGGCCCAGCCGCTGGCATTGATCATGCGGATCACGCGCTCGAGCGTGTGCGGGTATTCCGTCAGCAGCGACAGGTAGGCCGAACGGCGCGCGATCGCCTCGAAGAAGTCGAGCAGGCGCCCCAGCGTCGCCGAATGACTGCCGAGCCCGACTTCGCGCACGACCGTCGCGATCAGGGGCAGGGCCGTATTCACGAGCGCGACCAGGCGCGCGCGGCTGGCCTCGGGCAGCGTCTGCAGGCGCGGCGCCTGCCAGGTGGCGAGCAGGCGGCCCGCCGCCTGTTGCGGATCGTCGAAGCCCAATGCGGCCAGGCGTTCGGCGATCGCCTCGCGGCTGTCGTCGCCGCCCAGTGCGTCCGGGTCCACATCGTCACCGTTGCCGCCGTTGCCGCTCTTGTCGGCGAAGATGGCGTCGAACTGGCTCGCCACGAAGGCGCGGCAATCGTCGAGCGCCGCCAGCAGCTGCGCTTCGTCCGCCATGCCCATCATGCGCGCGATCACGAGCCGGTCGTCGGGCGCGGCGGGCAGGGTGTGGGTCTGGGCATCTTCCAGGTACTGCAGGCGGTGCTCGAGGTTGCGCAGGAAGGCGTACGCCTCCAGCAGGCGCTCGACCACGTCGGTAGTCAGCAGCTCGCGTTCGGCCAGCAGGCGCAGCGTCAGGCGCGTCGAGCGTTCGCGCAGCGCCGGATCGCGCCCGCCGCGGATCAGCTGGAACACCTGGGCCAGGAATTCGATCTCGCGGATGCCGCCGCGGCCCAGCTTGACGTTCTGCGTGCGTTCCGGATGCAGGCGTTCCTGGCGGTTGACCTCGGCGCGGATCTGGGCGTGCATGGTGCGGATCGCGTCGATCACGCCGAAGTCCAGGTAGCGCCGGTACACGAAGGGCCGGACGATGTCGTCCAGGGCGGCGATGTCGGTCGCGTCGCCCGTCACGGCGCGTGCCTTGACCCAGGCATAGCGCTCCCATTCGCGGCCCTGCACGATCAGGTAGTCCTCGACCATGTTCAGGCTGGCCGCCAGCGGCCCCGACTTGCCGTTCGGGCGCAGCGCCATGTCGACGCGGAAGGTGAATCCGTCTTCCGTGATCTCGGAGAGGGCGGCGATCAGCTTGCGGCCCAGCCGGACGAAGAATTCGTGGTTGGACAGCGATTTCTGTCCCGGACCTGCCTGCGTCTCTCCGTCCTCTGGATAGACGAAGATGAGGTCGATGTCGGACGAGACGTTGAGCTCGCCGCCGCCGTGCTTGCCCATCGCCAAAACCATCATCTGCTGGGGACGGCCGGAATCCTCTCCCACGGGCATGCCGTGGGCCGCCGTCATCTCGGCCATCAGCTCGGCCAGGTGGGACTGGACGGCGAAGTCGGCGAAGCGGCTCATGGCGGTGACCACCTCGTCGAGGTCGGCCTGGCCTTCCAGGTCGCGCCGGATGATGGCGCAGACGAGCAGATTGCGCAGCCGGCGCATGGCGCGCCCCAGCGGCAGCGGGCGGGCCGGACCGTCGGGGCCGGCCTCGGCTTCGACCTTCAGCGCTGCGCCAAGATCGAGGCGGGCCAGCGATAATGCGGACAGCGCCTCGATGCGTCCGGCCCGGGCCGGATCGGCGGCCAGCCAGCGCCGGTAGAAGCGCGAGTCTTCCGCGGTCGAAAGTCGGGCGGAGAGTGGATTGGGTGAGGCTTGCGGCATTCAGGCGACTCCTGGCAAGTTTGTGCGGTCCGTGGCGCTTGCTATGGGGTAAAATTGCCCGCCACGCTGCCCTGGGTCAGCGTGATGGTAAGGTGGACGCCGCGCAGCTTGCAAGCGCTCTCTTATTGACGAATATACACGGGGACATCGAAGACCGTCGCGGGGGGCGGCGGGTTCCTATTGACGGCGAGCTTTCTTGAGCACCTTGATGCACAACCCGGAACCGCAGGCAGAGCAGCAGAACGAGCAGGAGCGCGGGCCGCCGCACGGGCACGCGCATGAGCAAGTTCGGCTCGCCGAGCGCTGGGCCGCCGCCCGCGCCTGCTACCGCTATGCCAACCTAGCGTCGCACCACGTGCTCGGTTTCACCATCAAGGCCGGCCTGCTCGTGTATTTCGCGCTGGGGGTGCTCTTCCTGCTGCTGCGCTACGCCATCCTCCCGAACATCGACATGTACAAGCCGGACATCGAGCGCGCCGCCAGCCGCGCGCTCGGCAATCCGGTCACCATCTCCCGCGTCTACGCTTCCTGGCGCGGGCTGCATCCGAATCTCTACCTCGGCGACGTGCGCCTGCGCGACCGCGAGGGCCGCCAGTTGCTGGCGCTGCCCTCGGTGTCGGCTACGCTGTCGTGGTGGTCGGTCGCGGCATTCGAGCCGCGCTTCGAGTCGCTCGAGATCAACCGTCCGGAACTGGACGTGCGCCGCGACGCCCAGGGCGTGCTGTACGTGGCCGGCGTACGCATGGACCCGAACAAGAAGGATGAGGGTGGCGGCGCCGACTGGCTGCTGCGCCAGCGCGAGATCGTCATCCGCGAAGGCCGCCTGTCCTGGAACGACGAGCTGCGCGGCGCGCCGCCCCTGCAGCTGGCCGGCGTGACGATGGTGCTGCAGAACCGCTGGACCGTGCATCGCTTCGGGTTGAAGGCCGCGCAGCCGGCGGCGGCGGGGCAGCCGCAGGGCGATCCGCTCGACGTGCGCGCGCGCTTCACCCATCCGCCGTTCGGCGCCCGGCCGTCCGACCCGACGCGCTGGAAGGGCGAGCTGTATGCGGACCTGCGCAATACCGACCTGGCGGCCTGGAAGCGCTACTTCGACTATCCGTTCACGCTGCAGCGCGGGCGCGGCTCGGTGCGCGCCTGGCTCGACTTCGACCAGGCGCGCCTGGCCGGCTTCACCGCCGACCTGGCGCTGGCCGGCGTCAGCGCGCGCCTGGCGCCGGATGCGCCGGCGCTGGCCCTGGCGCGCGTGTCCGGCCGCCTGTCGGCCAGCGAGACGATCGCGCCCGGCGTGGACGACGGCAAGCCGACCTTCGGCGCCCTCGGCCACGAGGTCGCCCTGGAACGCTTTTCCGTCGTGACGCAGGACGGCGTCGTGCTGCCGCCGGCCACGCTGGCCGAATCCTGGCGTCCGGCCAAGCAGGGCCTGCCGGAGCGCTTTGCCGTGCGCGCGAAACAGGTCGACCTGGGCGCGCTGGCCGCACTGGCCGTGCAGATGCCGCTGGCACCCGCCCAGCGCCAGCTGCTGGCCGAGCTGGCGCCGCATGGGCGCCTGGTCGACGTCGAGGCCGAGTGGCGCGGCCGCTTCCCGAAGATTTCCGGCTACCGCGTGCGCGGCCAGGTCGAGGGCCTGGGCGTGCAGCCGCTGGCCGCGCGCCAGGCCGTGCCCGCCGCCGGCGCCAATCCGGCCCAGCCCGCGCGGGCCGCGCTGCCCGGCTTCAGCAACCTGTCCGGCAGCATCGAGGCCAGCGACGCGGGCGGCAGCGTGAACATCGATGCCGACAAGTTCGCGCTGGCGCTGCCGGCCTGGTTCGCCGATCCGGACATGGCGTTCGACCGCCTCGGCCTGCGCGCGCGCTGGAGCTGGCCGCAGGACGACCAGCTGCTGGTCGAGGTCGACGGCCTGGACGTCAGCCAGGGCGCGCTGAAGGCCACGCTGTCGGGCCGGCACCTGCTGCCGCTCACACCGGGGCAGGGGCCGGGCACGTCCGACATCACGGCCACCGTGGACAACTTCGACATCGCCAGCATCGGCCGCTGGCTGCCGCTGGCCACGCCCGAGCACCTGCGCGACTGGCTGACCGGCGCGCTGCAGGGCGGCACCCTGCACGATGCGCAGCTGCGCCTGCGCGGCGACCTCGCCCATTTCCCTTTCCGCGCCGGCAATGCCGTCGAGCGCGCGCGCGGCGAATTCCGCGTCGCCGGCCGCCTCGAGGACGCCAAGCTCGAGTACGCGCCAGGTCATTTCGCTCCCGACAACAAGTCGCCGCTGTGGCCGCTGGCCGAAAACATCAACGGTTCCATCGTGTTCGACCGCGCGCGCATGGAAATCCACGGCGATACGGCGCGCACGCTGGGTGTTGCCCTGTCCAACGTCCGCGCCGTGATCCCGGAACTGGGCGTGCACGAGATGATGCTGGAGATCGACGGCAATGCCGCCGGCCCGCTGCAGGAATTCCTGCGTTACGTGTCGGTGACGCCGGTGCTCGAATGGATCGGCCATTTCACGGAAAGCACGCAGGGCACGGGGCCGGCGCGCCTGGGCCTGAAGCTGCGCCTGCCGCTGGCGAACCTGCATGACGCCAAGGTACAGGGCGCACTGCAACTGCAGAACAACGACGTCACGCTGTTCCCGGAACTGCCGCCCATCGAGGCGGCGCTGGGCCGCATCGAGTTTTCCGAGCACGGCGTGAACCTGAACGGCATCGGCGCCAGCTTCCTGGGCGGCCCGCTGCAACTGTCCGGCGGTACCCAGCGCGATGGCGCCATCGTGATCCAGATGGCCGGCAGCGCGAGCGCCGAAGGCATGCGCAACACGGCCTCGCTGCCGGCCCTGCAGCGCCTGGGCGCCAAGCTGTCGGGCAGCGCGCGCTTCAACGGCAGCGTCACCGTGAAGGACCACAAGTCCGACATCGTGATCGACTCGAACCTGGCGGGCCTGGGCATCGAATTGCCGGCGCCCCTGAACAAGGCGGCCGACACGGCGCTGCCCGTGCACTTCGTGCTGGCGGGCCAGCCGACGGGGCCGGACGGCGTCGGCCGCGACGAACTGCGCATCGGCGTGGGCAATATCGGCAGCGCGCGCTACCTGCGCGAGCGCCAGCCGCACGGGCCCTGGATCGTCAAGCGCGGCGGCATCGGCGTCAACGTGCCGGCGCCGGAGCCGGACAGCGGCATGATGATCAACGTCGACATGAAGTCGCTGAACATCGACCGCTGGCTGGCGGCCGGCGCCGAGATCGCAGGCCCGGGGAATGGCGCGTCCGCGGGCGGTGCCGCCGCGGGCGAGGGCGGCGTCTCGATGGCCCAGTACGTGGTGCCGGACACGATCGCCGCCCGCGCCGGCGAGCTGATCGTCGGCGAGCGCGCGCTGCGCAACGTCGTCGTCGGCGTCACCCACCAGCCGGGCTCCTGGCAGGCCAGCATCGATTCGCAGGCGGCCGTCGGCTACGTCACCTGGAACGACACGCCGACGGGCCAGGGCCTGGGCAAGGTGACGGCGCGCCTGGCCTCGCTCGACATCCCGGAATCCTCGGCCAACGAAGTCAAGGACCTGCTCGAATCGGGCAAGAGCGCCGTGGCCGGCATTCCGGGCCTGGACATCGTGGCCGAGCGCTTCGAGCTGTTCGACAAGCAGTTCGGCCGCCTGGAGCTGGTGGCCAACAATGCGCAGGCGCTGGCCGGGCGCGAATGGCGCATCGACCGCCTGAGCCTGTCCAACCCGGACGGCAAGCTGTCCGCCAACGGCCGCTGGCTGACGCGCGACGGCAAGAGCAATACCTCGCTCAACTTCAACCTCGACATCCAGGACGCGGGCCGCCTGCTGGACCGCTTCGGCTTCGCCGGCACCCTGCGCCACGGCAAGGGCAAGCTGTCCGGCGACCTGTCCTGGGCCGGCCTGCCGTACTCGCTCGATATCCCGAGCCTGTCCGGCCAGATCCAGATGAACGTCGAGGACGGGCAATTCCTGAAGCAGGATCCGGGCGCGGCCAAGCTGCTGGGCGTGCTCAGCCTGCAGATGCTGCCGCGCATCCTCAAGCTCGACTTCCACGACGTGTTCTCGGAAGGCCTGGCATTCGACGGCATCACGGCCAATGCCATGATCCAGCGCGGCGTGGTGCGTACCGACAACCTCAAGATGCACGGCGTGGCGGCCACGGTGCTGATGGACGGCAGCGCCGACATCGCCAACGAATCGACGAACCTGCACGTGGTCGTGATTCCTGAATTCAATCTCGGCACGGGCCCGCTCGTGTACGGGCTGGCCGTGAATCCCGTGATCGGCCTGGGCAGCTTCCTGGCGCAACTGTTCCTGCGCGCTCCGGTGATGAAGGCGCTGACTTATCACATGCAGGTGACGGGACCGTGGAAGTCGCCTAACATCGTGAAGCTGGACAATCCAGCCGCCAACGAGGCCGCCGCGCAGTCCGCGAACAAGGCGCCGAAGGCCGGCCAACCCACGACAGGAAAACAGTAAGGACACAGCAAGGAGCTGCCATGACCAAGACCAACGTTGCCGCCATCCAGATGGTGTCGTCGCCGGACGTCCGGGACAATATCGCGACCGCGGGCCGCCTGCTGGCCCAGGCCGCGGCGCGGGGCGCCAGCCTCGTCACGCTGCCCGAATACTGGCCCATCATGGGCATGGCCGACACCGACAAGGTGGAGCGCGCGGAACGGCCGGGCAGCGGCCCGATCCAGGATTTTCTGTCGCAACAGGCGCGCGAACTGGGCATCTGGCTGATCGGCGGCACGCTGCCGCTCGTGTCCGACGATGCCGGCAAGGTGCTGAACACGACCCTCGTCTACGATCCGCAGGGCCGCCCCGTCGGCCGCTACGACAAGATCCACCTGTTCGGCTTCAACAAGGGCACGGAATCCTACGACGAGGCGCGCACCATCGTGCCCGGCGCCACGGTCGGCAGCTTCGAGGCGCCGTTCGGACGGGTCGGGATGTCGATCTGCTACGACCTGCGTTTCCCGGAACTGTTCCGCGCGATGGGCGACTGCACGCTGATCGTGGTCCCCGCCGCCTTCACCTACACGACGGGCCAGGCGCACTGGGAAGTGCTGCTGCGCGCCCGGGCCATCGAGAACCAGTGCTACGTGCTGGCCTCGGCCCAGGGCGGCACGCATCCGAACGGACGCCGCACCTTCGGCCACAGCATGCTGATCGACCCCTGGGGCGAGGTCAAGGCGGTGTTGCCGGAGGGCGAGGGCGTCGTCGTCGGAGAAATCGATCCGGCCTACCTGGCCAAGGTGCGCGAGAGCTTGCCGGCGTTGAAACACCGCACGATGTAGCCGCGGGAGGAACACCGGGGTCAGAGTCCAACCTTCAACACCGGACTCCGACCCCTCGGTACGCACTGCCGCAAGCATGGGACGGATATGGCACAATGCCCTATCCCCATATGAAAGACCCCACGCAATGACGCCATTCGAACCCAATCTCTCCTCCCTCGCCGTCGCGCGCGATGTCCTCCTGACGCCGTTCGGACTCGACGAAGGCAAGCTGATCACGACGCTGGGAACGATGTTCACGCACAAGGTCGACTATGCCGACCTGTATTTCCAGTTCACCAAGAGCGAAGGCTGGAGCCTGGAAGAAGGCATCGTCAAGAGCGGCAGCTTCTCGATCGACCAGGGCGTCGGCGTGCGCGCCGTGTCCGGCGACAAGACGGCCTTCGCCTATTCCGACGACATTTCGCAGGCCGCGCTGCTGGACGCCGCCGCCGCCACCCGCACCATCGCGCGCGCCGGCAGCGGCCGCGTCAAGGTGGCCAATGCCGTGCAGCCGAGCGGCGGCCGTTCGCTGTACCTGCCGCACGACCCCTTGAGCTCGCTCGACGCGACGGCCAAGGTGCGCCTGCTCGAACGCATCGAGAAGATCGCGCGCGCCAAGGACCCGCGCGTCGTGCAGGTGATGGCCGGCCTGGCCGGCGAATACGACGTGGTGCTGGTGGTGCGCAGCGACGGCGTGCTGGCGGCCGACATCCGTCCGCTGGTGCGCGTGTCCGTCACCGTCATCGCCGAGCAGGATGGCCGGCGCGAGATGGGTTCCTCGGGCGGCGGCGGCCGCTACGACTACGGCTACTTCAGCGAGGAACTGCTCGACAAGTACGCGGGCGAAGCCGTGCAGGCGGCCCTGGTCAACCTGGAAGCGCGTCCGGCCCCGGCCGGCCCGATGACCATCGTGCTCGGCCCGGGCTGGCCCGGCGTGCTGCTGCACGAGGCGGTGGGCCACGGCCTGGAAGGCGACTTCAACCGCAAGGGCTCGTCCGCGTACGCGGGCATGATCGGCCAGCGCGTCGCCGCCAAGGGCGTCACCGTGGTCGACGACGGCACGCTGCAGGACCGCCGCGGCTCGCTGAACATGGACGACGAGGGCAATCCGACCCAGTGCACGACCCTCATCGAGGACGGCATCCTGAAGGGCTATATTCAGGACACGATGAACGCGCGCCTGATGAAGATGCCGGTGACGGGCAACGCCCGCCGCGAATCCTTCGCCCACCTGCCGATGCCGCGCATGACGAACACGTACATGCTGGCCGGCGACAAGGACCCGGCCGAGATCCTGGCCTCGGTCAAGAACGGCCTGTACGCCGTCAATTTCGGCGGCGGCCAGGTCGACATCACCAACGGCAAGTTCGTGTTCTCGGCCAGCGAAGCCTATATGATCGAGAACGGCAAGGTCACCTACCCGGTGAAGGGCGCGACCCTGATCGGCAATGGTCCGGACACGATGAACCGCATCTCGATGATCGGCAACGACATGGCGCTGGACTCCGGCGTGGGCGTGTGCGGCAAGGAAGGCCAGAGCGTGCCCGTGGGCGTGGGCCAGCCGACGTTGCGCATCGATGGCGTGACGGTGGGCGGTACGGCTTAACGTCGACTCTGCGCTTGTTCCGTCGCCCCTGCGCAGGCCGGGGCCCAATTTCAAACGTCCAGGCATAGCGGGCAAAAATGGGCCCCTGCCTGCGCAGGGGCGACGGCGTTTACGCGCATCACATCCTGCCACTTTTTTTCAGAACGTGTAACGCGCCCCCAGCGTGAACAAGCGACCCCTTGCCCCCTCGTAGTCGAGCGGATTGTACGAGGTCGCGCCATAGGTCAACGGGTCGAGCGGCGCCACCTTGTCGAACAGGTTCTGCACCGAGCCGAAGACCTCCCATTGCGGCAGCGGCTTCCAGCGGGCGACCAGGTCCCAGCTCGTGAACGAGGCCAGTTCGCAATCGTCCGGCGCGTCGGCGCCGCCCGCGAAGTGGCTCGCGCATTCCGTATCGCCGTCGAACAGGCGGTTGTCGATCTTGCCGCGGAAGTTCGCGTTCAGCGAGACGCGCCAGTCCCTGCGGTCCCAGCCGATGCGGAAGTTGGCGCGGTCGTCGGGCGTGCCGGCGCAGTTGGTCACGTCGCAGTTGCCGTGCGTGCCGGCGAAGTCGCGCTCGGTGCCGTCCGCCTCCCTGCGGGTCCATTCGAACAGGTGGGTGTACTTGACGTCGAACGACAGGTTGCCCCAGTCGGCCGGCAGACGGTGGTTGTAGCGCGCGTCAATGTCCAGGCCGCGCACCTGGGTTTCGGCCGAGTTGACGTAGCGCGTCAGCACCCCCGTGATCGGACCGGGGTCGCCCGGGATGCCGCTGACGTTGGTGGCGTCGCGCGTCACCGAGCCGGCGGCGATGGCGGCGTCGACCTGTTCCTGGTTGATCTCGTTCTTGCGCTTGATCTTCCAGTAGTCGACCGAGATGCTGGTGCGCGGCAGCGGATCCCAGATGATGCCGGCCGTGTAGCTGCGCGAGCGTTCCGGCGACAGGTTCGGGTTGGGCGAGGTGATGACGGCCACCGAGGCGGGATCGCAGGTGCCGGGCACGCCCAGCGCACAGCGCAGCGGGTCGTCCGCCGTCGAGTAGGCGGCCAGGCCGCCGACGCCGTTCTCCGGCGGGCTAGGGGCGCGGAAACCGCGCGCGAAGGTGCCGCGCAGCGCGAATTCGCGCACGGGCGTCCATTTCAGGCCGGCCTTCGGCGTGTACGAGTGGCCGACGTCGCTGATGTGGTCGTAGCGGATCGCCGCCGTGGCCTCGATCTGGTAGGGCAGGGGCAACAGCCCCTCGGCGTACAGCGAATACACGTGGGTGCTGCCTTCGTAGGCGGAATAGCCGAGGCCGATGATATTGCCGAGCTCGGTACCCGTGGTCGGGCGCAGTTCGCTGCGCTGGTAGCGCCATTCGGCGCCGAGCGCCAGGCCGATGTCGTCGGCCGGCAGGAAGTTCTTGAACGAGCGCGAACCCTTGAAGTCCCACTGGGCCAGCTTGGTGCGGGCCGCATTGTTGATCTCGGGCGACAGCGCCGCGTACATCTCGGGCGAGTTCAGTCCCGCATTCTCGCCGATACGCCAGAACGTGCCCGGCGGCAGCGCCGCGTATGCCGGGTTGAGCGACGCGGCCGCCACGTTGGCCGGGCTCGGGTCGAGCAGGGCGAAGGCGACGTTGCGCTGCAGGTAGCCGTTCTGGGTATTGTTCGTGTGGTTACGGGAGAACAGCACGGCCGTGTCCCAGTCCCAGCCGAAGTGGGTTCCCTTGACGCCGCCGAGCCAGCGCGTGAAATCCGACGTGATCAGGGATTCGCGCGGGCCGACGTCGGCGGCCAGGTAGCGCAGCGTCGCGGGCGTGCCGAAATACGGGTTGTCCGGATGGGTCTCGCCCAGGCGCACGACGCCGTTGTTGACGGGGCCGCCCGGGAAGCCCACCGAGCCGCTGACCGTCGACGGCGTGGTCGACGAGCGCGCGCGGCTGCTGTAGTAGTTGAATTCGCTGTAGGCCTGGATGGTGGGGGTCGCCTGCCAGGTGCCGCGCGCGAACAGGGTGGTGTTTTCCTGCTGCGGCAGGGCCTGGCTGTATTGGTAGGGACCGTCGATCAGGCAGCCGCCGCCCGGGTCGCCCTGCGGGTAGGAGCTGAAGAAGGCGGGGCAGGCCGCGCCCGGGAAGGTGCGCGTGAAGCCGGTGCCGGGGCCCAGGTTGCCGCGGTTGAAGAAGTCGCCGGTCGAGCCCACCGGGCGCACGTTGCCGTTGATGGCGCTGCCGGCGCCGCCGCTGCCGGGCACGATGGCGCCGGTGCCGCCCAACCCCTCGGCGGAAGAAAAGCCCCAGGGACGCAGGTCGCCGCGGCCGATCCAGTCGCGGTCGTTACGGTCGCGGTACCAGATGTCGCCCTGGCGCTTGTATTCGATGCTGAACAGGCCGTTGTAGCGGTCCGTGTCGAGGTTGCCGAAGCCCTTGGTGAACGACAGGTTGGTCTGCTGGCCGTCGCCGTCGCCGGTAATGCCTTGCTGGACGCGCACCGTGTTGCCGGAGAATTCGCGGCGCAGGATGATGTTCACGACCCCGGCGATCGCGTCCGAGCCGTAGATCGCCGAGGCGCCGTCCTTCAGCACCTCGATGCGGTCGACGGCATCGGTCGGGATGATGTTCAGGTCGGCGAACTGCTTCTGGCCGTCGTCGGCCAGGCCGTAGGGTGCGATGCGGCGGCCGTTGAGCAGCACCAGCGTCGAGTTGACCCCGAGGCCGCGCAGCGAGACGCCGGAGGCGCCCGCCGCGAAGCCGTTGCCGAAGCTGGTCGGCACCGCGCCGGCGTTGTTGACGGCCAGGTCCTGCAGCAGTTCGGCGACCGTGTTCTTGCCGGAGCGTTCGATGTCGGCGCGGTTGACGGTGATCACGGAGGAGGCCGTTTCGGCTTCGGAGCGGCGGATGTTCGAGCCGGTGATCTCGACGCGCTGGATCGGCCGCGCGCCAGCCGTCTGCGCCGCTTCCTGTGCCGGCGCCGGCAGCGCCAGGATGGCCATGCCGACGGCGCCGCCGCCGGCGAACAGGCGGCGGATCGTGCGCGCGATGGATGTTTCGTGCAGCAAAGTTGCAGTCATGTCCGGACTCCAGATGAATGAGTGGGGACCCTGCCGGAGCGATGCCAGACGGCCGGGGCTTGCCCCGACTTTTGCATCCGTTCCGCATATCGGACTGACATCTCTCAAGCGTATGGAGCAAGTACGAAAACCCTGTCTGCTTGACGCAACCGATCGCCGGTCCACGCAAATACAGGCGACAGTTGTCGGCCAAATAAAAGCTTGCCAATGCCGATGACTCCTTGTTATAGTCGTTCGCACACTTTTGGACCGACCATGCACCACGCCGCCTTCTTTACCTTTTATTTTTGGTTTAGCCATTCCAGCCCGACGGCGGTGGAGTAGCGGCAGGTTCACGCATCAACAGAACGAAGTCCGACACGAATTCCAGAGAAACCGCCAGCGATGGCGGTTTTTTCGTTTGGGCCCCCGATTTTCATACTGCAGCCAACAGCGAACGGAGAACAGCAATGCCCCGCACCGACGATCTACGCATCCGCGAAATGAAGGAACTGACACCGCCCGCGCACCTGATCCGCGAGTTCCCGGTGACCCCGGCGTCGGAACAGACCGCGTCGCAGGCACGCGTGGCGCTGCACCGCATCCTGCACGGCCAGGACGACCGCTTGCTGGTGGTGATCGGCCCGTGCTCGATCCACGATCCGAAGGCCGCGATGGACTACGCGCGCCGCCTGGCCGAGCAGCGCAGCCGCTTCGCCGGCGATCTCGAGATCGTGATGCGCGTGTACTTCGAGAAGCCGCGCACGACGGTGGGCTGGAAGGGCCTGATCAACGACCCGTACATGGACAACAGCTTCCGCATCAACGACGGCCTGCGCATGGCGCGCGAGCTGCTGCGCGACATCAACGAGCTGGGCCTGCCGGCCGGCACCGAATTCCTCGACGTGATCAGCCCGCAGTACATCGCCGACCTGATCAGCTGGGGCGCGATCGGCGCCCGTACCACGGAGTCGCAGGTGCACCGCGAACTGGCTTCCGGCCTGTCCTGTCCGGTCGGCTTCAAGAACGGCACCGACGGCAACATCAAGATCGCCGCCGACGCCATCAAGGCCGCCTCGCAGCCGCACCACTTCCTGTCGGTGACCAAGGGCGGCCACTCGGCCATCGTGTCGACCGCGGGCAACGAGGATTGCCACATCATCCTGCGCGGCGGCAAGGCCCCGAACTACGACGCCGCCAGCGTCGAGGAAGCCTGCAAGCAATTGGCCGCGAACGGACTGGCCGCGCGCCTCATGATCGATGCCTCGCACGCCAACAGCAGCAAGAACCCGGCCAACCAGGTACCCGTGTGCGCCGACATCGGCCGCCAGGTGGCCGAAGGCGAGGACCGCATCGTCGGCGTGATGGTCGAGTCGCACCTGGTCGGCGGCCGCCAGGACCTGGTGCCGGACCGCGAGCTCGTCTACGGCCAGTCGGTGACCGACGGCTGCATCGACTGGGAGACCAGTATCGGCGTGCTGGAAAACCTGGCCGCCTCCGTACGCCAGCGCCGCCTGCGCAGCGAATAAGACGCAGCAATGAAAAAGGGCGAACCCGTGGGTTCGCCCTCGCGCATCCGGCCGCAGCCGGACGGGTTCAGAAGGTGGCGGTCAGGTTGACGAACACGCGGCGGCCCAGCGCGTCGTAGACCTGCGGGAAGGTGTTGCCGTTACCGAACACGCTGGAGGTGACGCCGCCGATCGGCGGATCCTTGTCCAGCAGGTTGTTGACGCCGCCGCGCACTGCGAACATCGAGTTGATCTTCCAGGCTGCGGCGAGGTCCAGGTAGTTGCGCTTGCCGAAGGTGGCGTCGCCCGGCTCGGGGTTACCGGCGAGGATCGGGTTACCGCTCGTCGACGACACCTGCACGTCGTCGATATAGCGCCAGGTCAGCGCCAGATCGACGTTCCACGGGGTCGACCAGGTGCCGCGCAGCTTGTGGCGCCATTTCGGCAGCGGGGTACCGCAGCTCGGGCCGAACAGGCCGGCGCAATCGTAGCTGCCCATGCCCGGCGCGTCTTCCTTCAGGAACTCCTTGAGCCAGGTGCCGACCAGGTTGACGTCCAGGTTGCCCATCGCGTTGGGCAGTTTCATGCGATAGTTACCCTGCACGTCCACGCCCGAGGTCTTGCGCATGCCCAGGTTCTGGTTGTTCGCGACGATGTACGCACCGTTGTCCATCCACAGCGAGCCGTTGGCGCCGCGGTGGATCAGCGAGCACGAACCCGCATTGCCGGTGGTCAGGCAATCGGTCAGCGTGGTGGTGGCCGGCAGCGAATCGATGACGTCCTTGACCTTCATGTTGAAGTAGTCGAAGGTCAGCGACAGGTTGCGCATCGGGGTCAGCACCAGGCCGAAGGTGTAGGACTTCGAGGTTTCCGGCTTCAGGTTGGCATTGCCGCCGAACAGGCCGTTGTACTGCTGGGCCGGATTGTCGAGGATGTTGCCGTACTGGGCCGCGGTGACGCCGGTGCGTGCGCATTGTGCCAGCGTCGCCGACGGGGTGGTGCCGGCGCACGGATCCTCGTCGTTGTCGTACAGGCCGAGACCGGTCGGGGTGTACATTTCGACGATGTTGGCGGCGCGCACGGCCTTCTGGTACGAAGCGCGCAGCTTGACTTCACCCGTCATGCCCCATTCCAGGCCGGTGCCGAAGGAGTTGGTGTTGTAGCCGGTCGTGTAGCGCGAGTGGCGATAGGACGCGTTCAGGGTGACGTCGTCGGCGAACGGCATCTTCGACAGCAGCGGGATGCGGGTCTCGGCAAAGAAGTCCTTGACGCTGTATTTGCCCTTGACGCTGTTGGTCGGGCCGCCCTGGCCGGCCAGGTCGCCGGTGGCGAAGGCGGTATCGACATTGCGTTCGAGGCGCTCGGTACGGTGTTCGAAGCCGACGTTGAAGCCGACGCCGGCGGAGGCCGTGGGCACGCGCAGGCCGTATTCGCCCAGATCGGTACCCAGGTTGAAGCCCATCACGCTCTGGCTGGTGAAGCCCTTCTGGAAGCCCGGGGTCTGCAGGTAGTCGAGCGCTTCCGGCGAGACCTGGCCCAACGACCAGATGTTGTACGGGACGCAGGCCGGATCGGTGCCGTTCAGGAAGCTGCGGCAGACCGGGGCGCCGTTGGCACCGGCCACGACGTCCAGGGCACGCGAAACGCGGGCGTTCGAGAAGTCGTTCAGGTAGTTTTCCTGGAACAGCACCTTGCCCATCTGGGCATAGGCATCGTAGGTCCAGTTGCCGACGTCGCCCTTCACGCCCAGCACGCCGCGGTACGAGGTGTTGCGCAGGTCGTCCTGGCGGCCGCCGCCCTCGACGTTGCGGCGCATGATGTAGACGTCGGACACGTCGCCGGGAGCGTTCAGGCCAAGCGTCTGGCGCCAGGCGTTCGACAGCAGCGGATTGTCGTAGCCGATCGGGACCGTGAGGCCGAAGATGCCGGACGGGGCGATCTGGGCGACCGTACGGTTGTCGTGGAAGCTGGCCTCGGCATACAGGCGATGGTTGTCGTTGATGTTGTAGTGCGTGAAGGCATTGAAGCCGTAGCGTTCCGACGGCCGCTGGTAGTAGTTGGTCGGACCGAAGTTGTACAGGTCGGAGGTACCCCACGGACGGACGTTGCCCTGGGCGTCGGCAGTCGTCACGCTGCGGTTGTCCGGCAGGATGAAGCGGCCCGGGTAGGAGGTGCTGGAACCGCCGCAATTGAACGTATTACCTTCGGTCATGCCATCCAGCGAGCAGGACGAATAGTCGCGCTGCGATTGCAGGATCGCGTCTTCCTTCTTCCACGAGAAGAACACGGTGGCATTGCCCTTGTTGTCGGCGAAGTTGCCGCCCAACAGCAGGCTGGCATCGCGGATGCGGCCATCGGAACCGATATTGCCCGGCAGCTTGTAATTGCTGCGGGTGGCGGCATCGGCGCCGCCGCCACCGTTCTGCTGGTGGTTGTAGAAGCTCTGGTTCAACTCGATCTGGGCACCGGAGAAGGTGTCGTTCATGATGAAGTTGACCACGCCTGCCACGGCGTCGGAACCGTAGACGGCGGATGCGCCGCCGGTCAGCACTTCGACGCGCTTGATCAGCGGGGCAGGGATCTGGTTCAGGTCGGCTGCGGTGTTGGTCGGGCTGCCGGCGGGCAGGCGGCGGCCGTTGACCAGCACGAGGGTGCGGTCCGCGCCGAAGTTGCGCAGGTTGACGGTGGCGGTGCCGGAGGCGCCGTTGGAAATGGTGCCGCCCTGGTCGGCGAAGACCTGCGGCAGGTTGTTCAGCAGGTTTTCGACCGAACGCAGGCCGTCCATCTTGATTTCCTGCGCGCTCATCACGGTGATCGGGCTGGTACCCTCGAGGTTGGCCATCGGGATACGCGAGCCGGTCACTTCGACGCGCTGCAGTTGCTGGCCGGCTTCCTGTGCCAGGGCCGAGGACATGGCCAGGACCATGCCTCCTGCGAACATCAAACGAACCGAACGAGATAACACTTTTTCCGCCATCATTTTCTTGAGTCCCTTCTGAACTCTGCGCCGGCTTGAACTCCCCCGCCGGACAACAGCTTGTCGTTTATCGATCTTGTCTCCCCAGGTACGGAGAGCATTTTATTTGCTACATATCAATAAAAACATTGCAGAAAAACAAAGTCAACGTATTAACAGGTGGGTATGCATAAATACGACATTTTTGAATGTAATTTTTATTTAGATCAATCCAATAAAATTTAATTTGAATATGAAGATTTTTATGCAAATAAAATAGCGATCTATTTGGTGCGTCAATACGTTTTGTATGTATCGTCCGGGTGCATGGCTGCACCAATAAAAAACGGGACGGTGATTGCTCACCGTCCCGTTGCTAAAGTGCTACTTTTTTAGCGTGCGAACCGATCAGAACTGGTAGCGCGCACCCACTTTGAAGTAGCGGCCGATGGCGCCGCTGGCATCCATCGGGTTGTAGCTCAGGCCGCCGTAGGTCAGCGGATCCAGCGGTGCCACCTTGTCGAACAGGTTCTGGATCGAGCCGTAGATCTGCCAGTTGGCGGTCAGCTTGTAGCGGGCCGACAGGTCGACGGTCATGAACGAGGCCAGCTTGCAGCCGTACGGTGCCGACGAGCCGTCGGCGAACTGCGAGGCGCACTTGTCGCCGGCGAAGCGCACGTTCTCCATGCTGTCGCGCCAGTTGGCGATCGCGCTCATGCTCAGCTTGTCGTAGTCCCAGGTGGCGTTCACGCTGATCTTGTTCTTCGGCGTGCCGGCGCAGTTCGAGGTGTCGCAGTTGCCGTGGGTGCCGGCGTACTGGAAGGCGGTGCCGTTCTTCTCGACGCGCATCCAGGTGGCCACGTGGGTCCAGGTCAGGCCGACGACGGCGCGGCCGTAGCTGCCCAGCGCGATGCGCTGCTTGAGGTCGAGGTCGATACCCTTGACTTCCGTGTAGCTGGAGTTCTGGTACGGCGCGTTCGACAGCAGCAGGGTGCCGGTGTTCGGGATGGCGACGCCGTTCACGACCAGGTTGTTGTCCTGGCGGATGGCGGTCGGCAGCGCGGCGGCTTCGACGTAGGACAGCGGGTTGATCTCGTTGCTGCGCTTGATCTTCCAGGCGTCCAGCGAGAAGCTGGTGTTCGGCAGCGGATCCCACACCATGCCCAGCGTGTAGCCCTTCGACTCTTCCGGCTGCAGGTTCGGGTTGCCGACCTTGACGGCGCCGATGCTGATCGAGCAGTCGGCCTGGGTGGCGCCGCCGGCGGCCGGCGTACCGCCCGGGCAGCGGATCGGGTCGCGCACCGACGAGTTGCCGGTCGACTGGCTCTGGGTGCCCGATTCGGCGGGGCCCGGAGCGCGGAAGCCTTCCGAGTAGGTGCCGCGCAGTGCGAACGTCTTCACCGGAGTCCACTTGGCGCCCAGTTTCGGCGTGGTCGAGTTGAAGTTCTTGTACTTGTCGTAGCGGACCGCGCCGGTCAGTTCGACCGTCTGCAGCACCGGTGCCGCGACTTCGACGAACACGGCCTTGACGTCGTCGGTGCCCTTGGCGGCCACGTAGGACGAGTTGATGGTGCCGTCTTCGGAACCCGACAGCGACGGGTTGTCCAGCTTCAGGCGGCGGTATTCCGCGCCCACGGCCAGGCCCATGGCGCCGCCCGGCAGCTGGAACAGCTCGCGCGAGGCCTTGAAGTCGACCACGTCCAGCTCGGTGGTCGAGTGCGACTTGGCGTTCACGACCATGGCCGAGTACAGCGAGGCCGGGTTCTTGCCCGCTTCGGTGCCGATGTAGTACGGGAAGTACGGGCTGGCCGGGTTGCCCAGGGCCTGCTGCAGCACTTTCATGTTGATCATGTTGCTGTAGTTCAGGTCCAGCGCCGATTCCGAGTGGGTGTAGCCGGTGTCGAAGTCCCAGCCGAAGCGCTGGCCCTTCAGGCCGACGACGAAGCGGCTGAATTCGTTGTCCGCAGAACGGGTGCTCGCGCCCACGTCGAACATCGAGTAGCGCACGCGGGTGGCGACGCCGTACGGGTTCTGCGGGTGATTGGCGGCCAGCAGGATGGTGTTACCGTACAGGATGACGCCGGACGGGTTGGCGGCGTTCGGCGGGAAGGCGACGGTCGAGCTGGTCGACGGCGGCACCAGCGTGAACTCGGTGTCGCGCTTCGAGTAGCCGGCTTCGCCGTACAGCTGCAGGTCGTTGTCGAGGTTCTTGGTGAAGCGGGTGTACAGGTTGACGCCGCCGATCTTCGGCTGCATCGAGCGGAACTGGTCGGCGTACCACAGGCAGCCGCCGGCCGGGTCTTGCGCGGTCACGGGCGAGAACTGCGAGCAGCCGGCCAGGCCGACGTAGTTGCCGGTCTTCGGATCGCGGATCGCGCCGGCCGGGCTCGGGCTGGCGGTGCCCGGGGTGATGTAGCCGGAAGCGAACTGGCCGTTGGCGGCATAGCCCCACGGACGGATGTCGCCGTGGCCGATCCAGTCGCGGTCCGAGCGGTCCTTGTTCATCAGCTCGCGGTTGCCGTACACCTCGGCATTGATCATCCAGTTGTAGCCGTCCTCGTCCAGGCGGCCCTTGCCCCAGGTGATGGCGGCCTTGCCCTGCTCGGCGTCGTGGTAGCGCGATTCGCCGCCTTCGATCTTGAACACGAGGCCGGTGAAGTCCTTGCGCAGGATGATGTTGACGACGCCGGCGATGGCGTCGGCACCGTAGGTCGAGGACGCGCCGTCCTTCAGCACCTCGATGCGCTCGACGGCTTCCATCGGCACGGTCGAGAGGTCGGTGAAGCTCTTCTGGCCGTCGTCGGCACGGGCGAAGGGCGCCATGCGGCGGCCGTTCAGCAGCACCAGGGTCGAAGTGGCACCCAGGCCGCGCAGCGAGATCGCGGTGGAACCGGCGGCGAAACCGTTGCCGAAGCCGGTCGGCAGCGAGCCGGCGCCGTCGGCGGTCAGGGTTTGCAGGTATTCGGCAACCGTGGCCTTGCCGGACTTCGCGATGTCTTCGCGGCTGATCACCTGGATCGGCGACGCGGTTTCGGCGGTGGCGCGCTTGATGCTGGAACCCGTCACTTCGACGCGTTGGATCGGACCCTGGGCATTGTCCTGCGCCAGCGCGGACGAGGCGAAGGCCACGTAGGCGAGCGCCAGGGACACTGCTTGTGCTACTGCTTTCTTCTGATGCATTACGACTCCATCGATGGATTTCTGATTCTTGGTGGTGCGAAAGCGCATTCCTGGCGGTGCAACATCCAAGCATGCATATGCTTGGCGCCAGAAATGTGAAACCGTCCCTCTCTCTATATTTCAATAAAAGGAAAAATTTTCCTTTTATTAAGAACATCAGACCATCGGTGCATGTTTCATGTCAATACGGTTACACGGGGTTATTGCGTAGATACAACACATCGGTATGGATACGGGTTATGGCCGCATGACATCTTTTCCCGGCGCAGCGCGCGCAATCTCGTCTATAGTGCGGCATGCGCCGCGCGTGCGCGCTTGGAACGATCCGGGAATCTCGATGTTTGCTTATATCCTGCGGCGCCTGTGGCAGATGCTGCCGACCATGGCGGGTGTCGTCGTGCTGGTATTCGTGCTGTTCAACTGGGTGGGCGGCGACCCGTCCTACCTGCTGGCGGGCAAGATGGCCGACGCCCGCGCCATCGCCGGCATCCGTGCCCAGCTCGGGCTGGACGAACCCTGGTACGTCCAGCTGGGCATCTTCGTGAAGCAGATCCTCACGTTCGACTTCGGCACCGCCTGGGCCACGGGCGAGCCGGTGTCGCACATCATCGCCACCCGCCTGGGACCGTCGTTGACGGTGCTGGTGCCGCTGACGATCCTGGAGACGGCCATCGGCATCGCGCTGGCGCTGGCCATCGCCTTCGTGCGCGGCTCGCTGACCGACCGCCTGGTGATGGTCGCGTGCACGGTCGGGATGTCGATCTCGATCCTCGTCTACATCATCGTGTTCCAGTACGGCCTGGCCTACAAGCTGGGCCTGTTCCCCGTGCAGGGCTGGGGCGACCGCTTCTGGGAAAACCTGCTGCGCTACGCGACTCTGCCGATCCTGATCGGCCTGGCCGTGTCGCTGGCGCCCACGCTGCGCCTGTTCCGCAGCTTCGTGCTGGACGAGGCCAACCAGGACTATGTGCGCACGGCGCGCGCCAAGGGCCTGCCGGAGCGGCGCATCGTCTGGGTCCACGTGCTGCGCAATGCGGCCATTCCCATCATTACCTACGTGATGTCGAACCTGCCGGCACTGCTGATCGGCGCCTTCCTGCTGGAGCGCTTCTTCGGCATTCCCGGCATCGGACGCGAAGTGATCCTCGCCGTGGAGCGCAGCGACTTCCCCGTCATCAAGGCGATCACCGTCTACGTCGCCGCCGCCACGATGGTCTTCAACCTGCTGGCCGACCTGATGTACCAGGCCGTCGATCCGCGCGTGCAGCTGTCATGAGCGCGCTGGATCATGCTCCGGTGTCTCCCGGCCTGTGGGCGCTGGCCTGGCGCCGGCTGCGCGCCGACCGCGTCGCCATGGCCGCGCTCGGCGTCGTCTGCCTGTTCCTGCTGTCCGTGCTGCTGGCGGCCGGCGGCCTGGTCGCCGCCGACTGGGAAGACGAGGTCGCGGTGAACTATGCGCCGCCGACCTTCGTCGGTCCCGATCCGGCGCTGGCCGCGCTGGCCAGGCCGGCGCCGCCGCCTCCGCCGAACGCCTTCGATCCGCTGGCCCCCGATATCGCCGCGTTGAAGGCCAGGCTCGCCGCGCAGGGCGGGCCGGTCCAGGCGGCGAAGGCGGCCACGCTGCCGTTCGGCGCCGACAAATGGGGCCACGACATCGTCAAGAAGACCATCAAGGGCGGCCAGACCTCGATCGTCGTGGGCCTCGTCGCGGCCTTCGTCGCGGTGGCGCTGGGCACGCTGTTCGGCGCCTTGTCGGGCTTCTACGGCGGCCGCGTCGACGATTTCTTCAACTGGTTCTACAGCGTGTTCACGGCGATCCCCTCGATCCTGATGATCCTGGCGGTGGCGGCGGTGCTGCAGACCAAGGGCGTGCTGACCATCGTGCTGATCCTGGGCCTGACGGGATGGACGGGGCCGTACCGCCTGATCCGCGCCGAGTACATCAAGCACAAGGCGCGCGAATACGTGATGGCGGCCGATGCCATCGGCGCCTCGAGCTGGCGCAAGATGTTCGGCCACATCTTCCCGAACGTCTCGCACGTGGCGCTGGTGCAGGTATCGATCCTCGTCGTCGGCTTCATCAAGGCCGAGGTGATCCTCTCCTTCCTCGGCTTCGGCGTGCCGGTGGGGACGGTGTCCTGGGGCAGCATGCTGAACGAGGCGCAGAACGAACTCATCCTCGGCAAGTGGTGGCAACTGGCCGCCGCCGCCAGCGCGATGGCGGTCCTGGTGACGGCGTTCTCGCTGTTCGCCGACGCGCTGCGCGATGCGCTCGATCCGAAAGTGAAGTGAGTTCCATGTCATGACCGACCACCTGCTCGAAGTCCGCAACCTGCGCGTGTCCTTCCGGACGGACAAGAAGAACACCGTCGACGCCGTCAAGGGCATCTCGTTCGACCTGCCGTTCGACGGCACCGTGGCCCTGGTGGGCGAATCGGGCAGCGGCAAGTCGGTCAGTTCGCTGGCCGTGATGGGACTGCTGCCGCCCGAGACGACGATCATCCAGCCGGGTTCCTCGATCCGTTTCGAGGGCCGCGAGCTGCTCGACCTGCCTCTTGCCGAACGCCGGCGCCTGTGCGGCAAGGACATCGCCATGATCTTCCAGGAGCCGATGTCGTCGCTGAATCCCGTGTTCACGGTCGGCTTCCAGATCGGCGAGGTGTTGCGCCTGCACATGGGGATGGACAAGCGCGCGGCCAGGGCCCGCACGCTCGCACTGCTGGACGAGGTCGGCATTCCCGACCCGGCCAACAAGATCGACGCCTATCCGGGCCAACTGTCGGGCGGCCAGCAGCAGCGCGTGATGATCGCGATGGCCATCGCCTGCGAACCGAAGCTGCTGATCGCCGACGAGCCGACCACGGCGCTCGACGTGACGATCCAGAAGCAGATCATGGAACTCATCGCGCGGCTGCAGCAGCGGCGCCGCATGGCCGTGCTGTTCATCACGCACGACCTGGGCCTGGTCGGGGAAATCGCCGACCGCGTGATCGTCATGCGCCACGGCGAGGTAAGGGAAGAGGGGGACGCCGCCCAGGTGCTGGGCAGCCCGCAGGACGCCTACACGCGCGCGCTGCTGTACTGCCGCCCCAGGCTGGACGAGCGGCCGCTGCGCCTGCCCGTGATCGACGATGTGCTGAGCGGCAAGGCCGCCGACGGGATCGCGCTGCCCCAGCGCACGCGCGGCTATGCGGCCGACGACGACAACGTGCTCGTCGTGAACAAGCTGGCGAAGAGTTTCTGGTTCCGCGAAGGCCTGTTCGGCAAGCGCGAGTTCCAGGCCGTCAAGGACGTCTCGTTCACGCTCGCGCGCGGCAAGACGCTGGGCGTGGTCGGCGAATCCGGTTCCGGCAAGACCACCGTCGGCCTGACCCTGCTGCGCCTGCACCGCGCCACCGGCGGCAGCGTGCTGTTCGACGGGCGGGAGCTGACGGCGATGTCCGACCGCGATTTCCAGCCGTACAAACGGCGCATCCAGATCGTGTTCCAGAACCCGTACGCCTCGCTCAACCCGCGTTTCACCGTCGGCCAGATCCTGCTCGAGCCGATGCGCATCCACCGCATCGGCGCCAACGATGCCGAGCGCGTGGCGCATGCGCGCTACCTGCTGCAACGGGTCGGCTTGCCGGCGCAGGCCTTCGACCGCTATCCGCACGAATTCTCCGGCGGCCAGCGCCAGCGCATCGCCATCGCGCGCTGCCTGACGATGAAGCCGGAAATCCTCGTGTGCGACGAATCGGTGTCGGCGCTGGACGTGTCGGTGCAGGCCCAGGTGCTGAACCTGCTGCAGGACCTGCAGGACGAGTACCGGATGAGCTACATCTTCATCTCGCACGACCTGTCGGTGGTCAAATACATCTCCGACCGCGTGATGGTGATGCACCACGGCAGCGTGGTCGAACTGGCCGACTCCGACGAGCTCTACCGCAACCCCCAGCACCCCTACACCCGCCAGCTGCTCGCCGCCATCCCGCGCGGCGCCTGAACTGCTTTAAATCAAACCGGGGTCAGAGTCAGGTTTTAGGCAATTTCCAAAATCCTGACTCTGACCCCGGTTTGCGGTTGGTCAAGCTGGCGCTGGTGTTCAACATCGCGTGGGAAGATGCATTTTTCTTACCCGCCGAGGATCACATGACGCATAGCCAGCCGCAGCGCAGGGAGTTCCTGCGTTATATGGGGACGCTGGCGGCCCTGTCCGCGCCCGCGCTGCAGGCCGCCGCCAACGAGAAGGACAAGGTCGACTTTCCGCCCATCGAAGCCAAGAGCGAGAAGCCGGAAAAGACCGAGCCGCCGGGCGATCCGTGGAACGAGCGGGTCGGCGTCGCGATCGTCGGGGTAGGGCGGATCAGCGTCAACGAAATGCTGCCGGCGTTTGCCCAGAGCAAGCATGCGAAGCCCGTCGCCCTCGTCAGCGGCGACCGCGCCAAGGCGCTGAAGGTCGCGCACCAGTACAACATCCCCGAGAGCGCCGTGCTCGACTACAAGGACTACGACAAGCTGGCGACCATGCCGGACGTGCAGGCCGTCTACATCGCCCTGCCCAACAGCATGCACGCGGAGTACACGGTGCGGGCCGCAAGGGCCGGCAAGCACGTGCTGTGCGAAAAGCCGATGGCCAACAGCGTGGCCGAGTGCCAGCAGATGATCGATGCCTGCCGCAAGGCGAAGAAGAAGCTGATGATCGCCTACCGCAGCCAGTACGAGGAAAACGACCGCACGCTGGTCAAGATGATCCGCAACAAGGAACTCGGCCAGCTGAAGGAATTTATTTCCGTGAACTCGCAGCACATGGCCGACCCGCAGCACTGGCGCCTGAAGCGCGCGCTGGCCGGCGGCGGGGCCTTGCCGGACGTGGGCCTGTACTGCATCAACGCGGCCCGCTTCCTCAGCGGCGAGGAACCCGTCGAGGTGATCGGCAGCACGTACGCGACGCCGAACGATCCGCGCTTCAAGGAGGTGGAGGAATCCTGCCAGTTCGTGCTGCGCTTCCCCAGCGGCTTCATCGCTACCTGCACGACCGGCTATTCCTCGCACAAGTCGCAGATGTTCCGCCTGAACGGCACGACGGCCTGGGCCGAGCTGAATCCTGCCTATGCCTACGAAGGCATCAAGCTGAAGGTCTCGCGCCAGGTCGACGGCAAGGAACACGCGAGCGAGATCCAGGCCGAGAACAAGAACCAGTTCGCGGCCGAGCTCGACCATTTCGCGCGGTGCATCCAGCAGGACAAGGACGTCCATACGCCGGGCGAGGAGGGCTTGCAGGACCAGCGCATCATGGAGGCGATCTACGAGTCGGCGCGCACGCACCGGTCCGTCAAGCTGTCGGCGCCGGGACGCACGCGCGGGCCCGAGCCGCAGGACGCGTGATGCAGCGCCGCGTCGCCGGGACAACTGTTGCGCAAAGGGCGCGCAGGCATGCGAAACCCGGATAAAAGCCGGGCAAAAGGAGGGAAACCCAAACGCGTCGATGGTTTTCCGCTAACATAGTGGAATGGCCTCGCTTTCGCACCTCATCCACACCTACGGCGCCCTGATCGTGTTCGGTCTCGTGCTGGTCGAGCAGCTCGGCCTGCCGATCCCCGCGTTCCCGGTCCTGATCATCGCCGGCGCCATGGCGGTCGACGGCGGCGCCAACTGGCCCGTGTACCTGGCCGCCTCGGTGCTGGCCTGCCTGATCAGCGACTATTTCTGGTTCCGCGCCGGACGCTACTACGGCCGGCGCATCCTGCGCCTGCTGTGCAAGATCTCGCTGTCGCCCGATTCCTGCGTCAGCCAGACCGAGGACAACTTCGGCCGCTGGGGCGCCAAGTCGCTGATGGTCGCCAAGTTCATTCCCGGTTTCAGCACCATCGTGTCGCCGCTGGCCGGTGCCACCGGCACCCGCACGCGCCATTTCCTGGCGTTCTCCGCCATCGGCGGCCTGTTCTGGAGCAGCGTCGGCATGGGCATCGGCGCATGGTTCCACGACAGCATCGACGACGTGATCGCCTGGCTCGGCAACCTGGGCAGCACCGCCATCACCATCATCGGCGTATTGCTGGCCCTGTTCGTGTTGCTCAAATACATAGAGCGCAAGCGCAACCTCGGCGCCGCCAAGGTGCCGCGCGTGACGATGGACGAGCTCAAGGACCTGCTCGAGGCCGGCCACGACCCGCTGATCGTCGATGCCCGCGGCGTGACGGCGCGCCAGCTCGAAGAGGGCATCCCGGGCGCGCTCGTCTACGGCGACGCCGCGCCCGAGCGCCTGATGGCCACGCTCGACAAGGAGCGCCACATCGTCGTGTACTGCTCGTGCCCGAACGACGTCACCGCGGCCCAGGTCGCCAAGGAATTCGCCAAGAACGGCTTCCACCGCGCCCGTCCCCTGCACGGCGGCCTCGACGCCTGGAACGCGCATTGCGCCGACGCCGAAGCCGACGCCGAACTCACGCCCAAGGCAAGCTGACTTGCTTTTGCGCGCCAGCAGGCCGGTGCGTGCACGACGCCCCGGCCTGTCGTGTTTTGGTAGCTCGACTACTTGCCGCTTGGCACTGATTTTTTGTCACTGGTCTAGGCTGATGCGCTGCACATGTACCTAAACTACAATAAGGACTTGCGTCCAAGCCAATAAATCCTTAAGCTTCCCCCATCCGTTTTTTCGATGGCAACCATGACCGCTTCGCCCGCTTCCGCCGCCGCTTTCGTTCCGTATCCCGTCCATGACAGCCCGCGCCTGCTGGCCGACGTCGGCGGCACCAATGCGCGTTTCGCGCTGGAACTGGGGCCGGGGCATATCGTGGCGATCGAGGTGCTGCGCTGCGCCGCCCATCCGACGCTGCTCGATGCGATGCGCGCCTACCTGGCGCTGCCGGCCGTCGCCGCGTACGGCAGCGTGCGCCATGCGGCGATCGCCATCGCCAATCCGGTGACGGGCGACTACGTGCGCATGACCAACCACCACTGGGCGTTCTCGACCGAAGAGGTGCGGTGCGCCATCGGTTTCGATACCTTTGTCGTGGTCAACGACTTTTCCGCGCTGGCGATGGCGCTGCCGCACCTGGCGCCGCACGAGAAGGAGCAGGTCGGCGGCGGCGCGCCGGTGGCGGGCGAAGCCATCGGCCTCGTCGGCGCCGGCACGGGCCTGGGCGTGTCCGGCCTGATCGCGGCGCCGGGCGGCGCGGGCTGGACGGCGCTGCGCAGCGAAGGCGGCCACGTCACCTTCTCGCCGGCCAACGCGACCGAGCTCGCGATCCTGCAATATGCCTGGCGCGAATTCGAGCACGTGTCGGCCGAGCGCTTCATTTCCGGCGCCGGCGTCGAACTGATCTACCGCGCGCTGGCGGACTACCGCAAGGTGCCGGACGAGGGCCTGGGCGCGCCGGAAATCTCGCGGCGCGGCCTGGACCGGACGTGCCCGCTGTGCGAGGAAGTGCTGGAAACCTTCTGCGGCATGCTCGGCACCATCGCCGGCAACCTGGCCGTGACGCTGGGCGCGCAGGGCGGCGTGTATATCGGCGGCGGTATCGTGCCGCGCCTGAAGGAGCGCTTCGGCCTGTCGTGCTTCCGCGAGCGCTTCGAGCAGAAGGGCCGCTTCGTCGCTTACCTGTCCCAGGTGCCGACCTATGTGATCACGGCCGAATATCCCGCGTTCACGGGTGTTTCGGCCATCCTGGCCGACCGGCTCGGCCGCTGACGCGTCCGCGCGGCGGCGTCCGGCGCCTGCGCCGGCGGACGCAATGCGCACGGCATCTCCCGTTCGCGGTTTTATCGGGTACAATGGCCGTCAATTGGTAGAAACGATGTCGTTCGCTCGCGGAGCGTGCGTCCGGGGCCCTGCCTCCGGAGCCGAGTATCCCGGGCCTGGCAGATCCTCGCGCCAGCAGCGTTTCGCCGAAATCAACCGTTAGCAATCCGCCTGTCGTGCGGGTTGCCGCGTGGCGGGCGCCAAGTCCCCCGCACTTCCGCCCGGAGTTCCGGTCCGGGCGCGGAACCCCGATTCAACGTTGCATCCTACGGGCCAGCCAGGGCTTCGTACCGCAGGCGCTCATGCGCCGCGTTGAGCGGGATTATGTTTGATATTTTCTTTGCATCCAGGTGCAAACCCGCAGACGACATCGCTATGAACACTGATGAGGCCAAGAAGGTGCTCGAGACCGCCTTGTTGTGCGCGCGCGAGCCGATGACGCTCCACGGCATGAAGAAGCTGTTCGCCGACGTCGACGGCGGCGGCAAGCAGGTCGGCGCCGGCGTCGGCGCGGACACGATCAAGCTCCTGCTGGAAGAGCTGCGCCACGACTGGCGCGACCGCGGCATCGAGATCGTCAGCCTGGCCTCCGGCTGGCGCTTCCAGAGCCGGCCCGAGATGAAGCCCTACCTGGACCGCATCTCGCCGGAGAAGCCGCCGAAGTATTCGCGCGCCACGCTGGAAACGCTGGCGATCATTGCCTACCGCCAGCCGGTGACGCGCGGCGACATCGAGGAGATCCGCGGCGTCGCGGTGAACTCGCAGACGATCAAGATGCTCGAAGACCGCGGCTGGATCGACGTGGTCGGGCACCGCGAAGTGCCGGGACGCCCGGCCCTGTTGGGAACGACCAAGCAATTTCTCGACGACCTGGGCCTGGCCGCGCTGTCGGCGCTGCCGCCCCTGCAGCAGGTAGCCGACATCGGCGCCGGCCGCAGCCTGGAGGCGCTGGAAGCGGCCCTGCAACAACAATTTGACGACACTTCACCCGTTGAAGTCCCGATTCACGAGCCTGCGCCCGCATCCGGCGGTTGAGCCCTGCGCCAGGTCAGCAAAACCAAGAAACGAATGATGAATCCAACTGACACCACCGAGACGACCCCTGCCGAGGCAGGGCTGGAGGCGGTTGCCAAGCCGAAGCGCCGCACCAAGGCGCAGGCTGCCCAGGCGACCGACGGCGCACAGCCGGCTGCCGCGGCCGAATCCGCGGCCGCCGCATCGGCAACGGAAGCTGTAGCCAAGCCCAAGCGCACCCGCAAGACCGCTGCGGCGAAGGAAGCTGCCCCCGAAGGCGCCGCCGCCGTGAACGAAGCGCAATCGGCCGGCGCCGCCGCCGAAGGCGCACCGGCCGCCGTTGCCGCGAAGGCGCCGCGCAAGCCGCGCGCCAAGAAGGAAACGGCCGCAGCGGCGGCAGATGCCGCCGCACCGGCCGCGCAAGCCGCCGCTCCGGTGGCCGAGGCTGCAGCGCAGCCGGCTGCACAGTCCGCGGATGCGGGCGATGGCGCTGTGAGCAAGGGCGGCCAGGACGGTCAGCGCAAGCCGCGCGGTCCGCGCCAGATGCGCGAGCAGCGCCAGCAGCGCGCGGTACTCCAGCAAGAGCGCCAGCAGGAGCGTGCCCCGCAAGCCGAGGCCGGTGCCGATGGCGCGGCCGAAGTGGCTGCGGAAGCCGCTCCCGAAGGTGGCCTGGTGACGCACCGCTCGCAGCGCCAGCAGAAGAACCAGAAGAAGGGCCAGCAAAGCCAGCGCGGCCAGCAAGTCCAGGGCGCCCAACAGGGTCAACAGGGCCAGCAAGGCCAGCAGGGTCAGGGCAAGCAAGCGCAGCCGCAAGGCAAGAATGCCAAGAACCGCAACGGCAAGGGCAAGGGCGACGCCAAGGGCAAGGGCAACGATGCCGACGCCGTGTTCTCCTTCGTCACCTCGGACGCGTTCGACGCCAACGAAGGCGGCCGCGGCCAGACCCAGCCGTCCAAGGCGCGCCGCGACCTGACGGCCGACGACGATGCGCCGAAGCTGCACAAGGTGCTGGCCGAGGCCGGCCTCGGTTCGCGCCGCGACATGGAAGAACTGATCGTCGCCGGCCGCGTGTCGGTGAACGGCGAACCGGCCCACATCGGCCAGCGCATCCTGCCGACCGATGCCGTGCGCATCAACGGCAAGCTGCTGCAGCGCCGCGTCAACAACAACAAGCCGCCGCGCGTGCTGGTGTATCACAAGCCGGCCGGCGAGATCGTCAGCGCGGACGATCCGGAAGGCCGTCCGTCCGTGTTCGACCGCCTGCCGACCATGAAGACCGGCAAGTGGCTGGCCGTCGGCCGCCTCGACTTCAATACCGAAGGCCTGCTGCTGTTCACGAACTCGGGCGACCTGGCCAATCGGCTGATGCACCCGCGCTACAACATCGACCGCGAATACGCCGTGCGTACGCTGGGCGAGCTGGAAGAGGGCATGCGCCAGAAGCTGCTGGCCGGCGTCGAGCTGGAAGACGGCCTGGCGAACTTCACCAAGATCGCCGACGGCGGCGGCGAAGGCGTCAACCGCTGGTACCGCGTGGTGATCGGCGAAGGCCGCAACCGCGAGGTGCGCCGCATGTTCGAGGCGGTCGGCCTGACCGTCTCGCGCCTGATCCGTACCCGCTACGGCGCGATGACGCTGCCGAGCGGCCTGAAGCGCGGCCGCTGGGAAGAGCTGGAAGAAAACGACGTGCGCAACTTCATGACCGCCTTCGGCATCGAGAAGAAGGGCGGCCAGGGCGCCGCTGCCGGCAACGGCAAGGGCCAGCAGGGCAATGGGCGCCGTAACGGCGGTCAGCAGGGCGAGGACCGCGAACCGAACGGCAATCGCATCGACCGCGCCGACGTCAATCGCAACGTCGATCCGTTCGGACCGCCGGTCGTGCGTGCCGGCGGTGGCCGCGGCCAGGCCGGTATCCTCAGCGTGCTGGGCGTGCCGCCGGCACCGGCTAACCGTCCGGGCAACCAGGGCGGCCGTCCGGGCGGCCAGGGTGGCCGTCCAGGTGGCCAGGGTAGCCAGGGCGGTCGTCCCGGCAACCAGGGTGCGCGCGGTGCGAATGGCGGCAACGGCGCCAACGGCGGCAAGGGCGGCGCCAAGGCCAAGGGCCCGCGCCAGCCGGATCCGCTGCAGACCACTTTCGGTTTCGCTGGCGCCGGCCAGAACCGCCGCGGCCAGGGTGCGCGCGTGAGCGACTCCGGCATGCCGCGCCGCGGCCGCAGGGGTTGATTCCGTGCGAATCGGACGCATATGGCCGTGCATATGACTGTAAAGCGCACATGGCCCCAGCGTCCGGTTCGCCAACGGTGTAAACTGTTGCATACCTGTTCATTTATCCGGGAATGCCAATTGCGGCTACTTCTGGATCGGGTTATAATTGATGTCTAACCCGAGTTGTTGTTCCCAGCGTTGTTTGGTGAGCTGCCTCTGGTTGGGAACAAGAAGATGGGCAGTTGCCCATTTTTTTTTTGTTGAATCGTTTTGAGGGTCCGGCATCGGACCGGTGGAGAGAAGCTGTGCAGTTGTTCGATTTGATTGCCACGACAGTCGCTGGACTGGGCTACGAACTCGTCGATATCGAGCGGGCCGAACGAGGCATCCTGCGCGTCTTCATCGACTTCCCGGCAGCGGTGGCGGACGACAAGGGACCGATCTCGGTCGAGGATTGCGCCACGGTGAGCCACCAGCTGTCGCACTTGTTCACGGTCGAAAACGTGGACTACGAGCGCCTGGAAGTGTCGTCGCCCGGACTGGACCGTCCGGTGCGTACCCTGGCCGACTTCGAACGCTTTGCCGGCCACGAGTGCACGGTCAAGCTGCGCGTCGCGATGCCTGGCACCGCGAACCGCAAGACCTACACGGGCATCCTGCATGCGCCGCAGGGCGACAAGGTCGGGTTGGAATTTGAAAGCAAGGATGGCGCGGCGTTGTTGGAATTTACGCTGGCCGAACTGGACAAGGCACGACTGGTGCCGAAGGTGGATTTTAGGAGTCGCAAAGCATGAGTCGCGAAATTTTGTTATTGGTTGATGCGCTCGCGCGCGAAAAAAATGTCGACAAGGAAGTCGTGTTCGGCGCTCTCGAGTTCGCGCTGGCGCAAGCCACGAAAAAGCGCTACGAGGGCGATGTCGATATCCGCGTGAGCATCGACCGCGACAGCGGCGAATTCGAAACCTTCCGCCGTTGGCACGTGGTGCCGGATGAAGCCGGCCTGCAGCTGCCGGACCAGGAAATCCTGCATTTCGAAGCCAAGGAACAGATCGCCGACATCGAAGTCGACGAGTACATCGAAGAGCCGATCGAGTCGGTCGAATTCGGCCGTCGTTTCGCCCAGGACACCAAGCAGGTCGTGCTGCAGCGCGTGCGCGATGCCGAGCGCGAGCAGATCCTGCAGGACTTCCTGGAGCGCGGCGATGCGCTGGTGACCGGCACCATCAAGCGCATGGAGCGCGGCGATGCGATCGTCGAGTCGGGCAAGATCGAGGCGCGCCTGCCGCGCGACCAGATGATCCCGAAGGAAAACCTGCGCATCGGCGACCGCGTCCGTGCCTACATCCTGCGCGTCGACCGCAATATGCGCGGCCCGCAGGTGATCCTGTCGCGCACCGCGCCGGAATTCATCATGAAGCTGTTCGAACTCGAAGTACCGGAGATCGAGCAGGGCCTGCTGCAGATCAAGTCGGCCGCCCGCGATTCCGGCGTGCGCGCCAAGATCGCCGTGTTCACGGCGGACAAGCGCATCGACCCGATCGGCACCTGCGTCGGCATGCGCGGTTCGCGCGTGCAGGCCGTGACCGGCGAGCTGGGCGGCGAGCGCGTGGACATCGTCCTGTGGTCGGAAGATCCGGCCCAGTTCGTGATCGGCGCGCTGGCCCCGGCCAACGTGTCGTCGATCATGGTCGACGAAGAGAAGCACGCGATGGACGTCGTGGTCGACGAGGAAAACCTGGCGATCGCGATCGGCCGTTCGGGCCAGAACGTGCGCCTGGCGTCCGAGCTGACCGGCTGGAAGATCAACATCATGACGGCCGAGGAATCGGCCAACAAGGCTGAACAAGAAACGGCGAGCGTACGCGCGCTGTTCATGGAAAAGCTGGATGTGGACGAGGAAGTGGCCAATATCCTGGTCGAAGAGGGTTTCTCGAGCCTTGAAGAAGTTGCCTACGTACCGATCTCGGAAATGCTGGAGATCGAATCGTTCGACGAAGACACCGTCAACGAACTGCGCACCCGTGCGCGCGACGCACTGGTGACCGAAGCGATCGCTTCCGAAGAAGGCCTCGAGGGTATGGAAGAGGGGCTGGCCAACCTGGAAGGGATGGACCGCACCACCGCCGGCAAGCTGGGTCTGGCCGGCATCAAGACCCTGGAACAATTCGCGGGCCTGGCCTACGACGAGTTCGGCGCCATCCTGGCCTTGCCGAGCGAGCGTGCCCGCGACCTGATCACAAATGCATTTAATGATGTGACCGATGATGAGATGAAATTGGTCGACGCTAAATACGACGACCGCGCCAAGGCCCTGCAGGCGAAAGCCTGGAGCCAGGTAGAAACGGCCAAGGCATAAATGAAGTGCAAAGACCGGAGCCAGTGCCCCGGTCTTTCGTGCTTTATTAAGCAGGAAAATTTCTTTATCATCTCGCGACACATAGAAAAGAGGACTGAATGGCGAGTAACAACGTAGCCCAATTTGCCACCGAACTGAAGATGCCTGCAGACTTGCTGCTGACGCAGCTGCGTTCTGCTGGCGTCGAGAAAAGTTCGACGTCAGATCCCTTGTCCAAGGATGATAAGGATAAGCTGCTGAACCATCTTCGCCGTACCCACGGCACCGCCGATGCAGGCGAAAAGAAGAAGATCACGGTGACCCGCAAGGAAACCTCCGAGATCAAGCAGGCTGACGCCAGCGGCAAATCGCGCACGATCCAGGTCGAAGTGCGCAAGAAGCGCACTTTCGTCCAGCGTGACGACCTCGTCACGCCGAAAGCCGCCGCCGCTGCCCAGGCAGCGCCGGTGATCGACGCCGCCGAACAGGCGCGTCGCGAAGAAGAAGCGCGCCGCCAGTCGGAACTGATCGCACGCCAGGAAGCGGAACTGCGTGAAAAGCAGGAGCGCCTGGCCAAGCTCGAGTCCGAGAAAGCCGCGCAAGCGAAGGCCGCCGAAGAGCAGGCGCGCCGCGACGCCGAAGAGCGCCTGCAGCGTGAAGCCGCAGCCGCCGACGAAGCGAGGAAGGCAGCCGCCCAGGAAGCATCGGCGGGCGCCGACGACGCGAAGAAGGCCGCGGCCGACGAAGCCAAGAAGGCTGCTGCCGAGGAAGCCAAGCGCCGTGCCGACGAAGCCGCCAAGGAAGCCGCCGAACGCGCTGCCGCCACCGAGCGTGCGCGCAAGGCCGTGGCCGACGAAGTGGCCCAGATCAAGGCCATGATGGCGCAGCCGCGCCGCGTGATCAAGGCGCCGGAACCGGCGCCGGCCAAGCCGAAGGCGGCCGAGACGACCACGCTGCACAAGCCGGCCGATAAAAAGCCGGGCGAAACCAAGCCGGGCGAAGCGGCCGGCAACGGCGCGCGTCCGAAACCGGGCGACAAGAAGTCGATCAAGTCGGCCAACGTGGCCTCGACCTGGTCGGACGACAAGAAGCGCGGCGCACCGGGCGGCGGCATGAAGGGCCGCGGCGCGGCCCCGAGCGGCGGCCGTGACGGCTGGCGTGCTGGCGGCGGCCGTGGCGGCCGTCGTGGCGGCCACGACGATCGCGAATCGAACTTCCAGGCCCCGACCGAGGCGATCGTCAAGGACGTCCACGTCCCCGAGACCATCACCGTGGCCGAGCTGGCGCACAAGATGTCCGTGAAGGCATCGGAAGTCATCAAGCAGCTGATGAAGCTGGGTCAGATGTGCACCATCAACCAGGTGCTGGACCAGGAAACCGCGATGATCGTGGTGGAAGAGATGGGCCACAAGGCCTTCGCTGCCGCCGAGGACGATCCGGAAGCGATCCTGGCCGACAATGGCGAGCATGCCGAGTTCGAATCGAAGCCGCGCGCTCCGGTCGTGACCGTCATGGGCCACGTCGACCACGGTAAAACCTCGCTGCTGGACTACATCCGTCGTGCGAAGGTCGCGGCTGGCGAAGCCGGCGGCATTACCCAGCACATCGGTGCATACCACGTGGACACTCCGCGCGGCATGGTCACCTTCCTGGATACCCCGGGTCACGAAGCCTTCACGGCAATGCGTGCCCGCGGCGCCAAGGCGACCGACATCGTCATCCTGGTGGTGGCGGCCGACGACGGCGTGATGCCGCAGACGAAGGAAGCGATCGCCCACGCGAAAGCGGCCGGCGTGCCCCTGGTCGTGGCGATCAACAAGATCGACAAGCAGGGTGCCAACACCGACCGCGTGACGCAGGAACTGGTTGCCGAAGGCGTGGTGCCGGAAGAATACGGCGGCGATTCGCCGTTCGTTCCGGTGTCGGCCAAGACCGGCCAGGGCATCGACGAGCTGCTGGAGCAGGTGCTGCTGCAGGCCGAAGTGCTGGAACTGAAGGCACCGGTCGAGTCGCCGGCGCGCGGCCTCGTGGTCGAGGCCCGTCTGGACAAGGGCCGCGGCCCGGTCGCGACGATCCTGGTGCAGTCGGGTACCCTGAAGCGCGGCGACGTCGTGCTGGCGGGTTCCTCGTTCGGCCGCGTCCGTGCGATGCTGGACGAGAACGGCAAGTCGGTGACCGAAGCCGGTCCGTCGATCCCGGTCGAGATCCAGGGTCTGACCGAAGTGCCGAGCGCAGGCGAGGAAGCGATGGTCATGGCCGACGAGCGCAAGGCGCGCGAAATCGCCCTGTTCCGTCAAGGCAAGTTCCGCGACGTGAAGCTGGCCAAGCAGCAGGCGGCGAAGCTGGAAAACATGTTCGACCAGATGGCCGAGGGCGAGGTCAAGAACCTGCCGCTCATCATCAAGACGGACGTGCAGGGTTCGCAGGAAGCGCTGGTCGGTTCGCTGCAGAAGCTGTCGACTTCGGAAGTGCGCGTCCAGATCGTCCACGCGGCGGTCGGCGGCATCAGCGAGTCGGACGTCAACCTGGCAGTGGCCTCGAAAGCGGTCATCATCGGCTTCAACGCCCGTGCCGATGCACAGGCGCGCAAGCTGGCGGAAGCCAACGGCGTCGACATCCGTTACTACAGCATCATTTACGATGCGATCGACGAGATCAAGACCGCCATGTCGGGCATGCTGGCACCGGAGAAGCGCGAGCACATCACCGGCCAGGTCGAGATTCGCCAGGTCATCCTGGTCTCGAAGGTCGGCGCGATCGCGGGCTGCCTGGTGGTGGACGGCGTCGTCAAGCGCACCTCGTCGGTACGCCTGCTGCGCAACAACATTGTCGTCTGGACCGGCGAGATCGACTCGCTCAAGCGTTTCAAGGACGATGCGAAGGAAGTGCGCGCCGGTCTGGAGTGCGGTCTGTCGCTGAAGAACTACAACGACATCCAGGTTGGCGACACCCTGGAAGTGTTCGAAGTCCAGGAAGTGGCGCGTACGCTGTAAGTACCCGTCATTACCGATAGGAGTACCATTCGGGGCCAGGAGCCTGCGCCAGACGGCGCCGGGCCACTGGCCCCGAATTTTTTCGAAGGCACCCGGTGGCGGTGCCGCACATACAAGAACATGGCAAAACACAGTAAAAGCATTCCCCAGCGCGGCCTGCGCGTCGCCGACCAGATCCAGAAGGACCTGTCGGAACTGATCGCGTTCGAACTCAAGGACCCGCGCGTCGGCATGGTCACCCTGAGCGAGGTGCGCCTGACTCCGGACTATGCCCACGCGAAGATCTATTTCACGCTGCTCAAGGACAGCCCGGAAGAGGTCAAGCAGACCCTCGAGGGCCTGAACAAGGCGTCCGGCTACCTGCGCGTCCTGCTCGGCAAGCGCCTGCACATCCACACGCTGCCGCAGCTGCACTTCGTGCACGACACCTCGACCCGCCGCGGCCTGGAAATGTCGGCCCTGATCGACCAGGCCAACGCCACGCGCGCCGCCGACTACGTGGACGATGCAGACGTCGGCGCACAGGCCGGCGAGGGCAAGGACAAGGACGCCGAGTGAACGCGCGTCCCCCGAAGAAGCCCCGCGACCTGGTCGACGGGGTGCTCCTGCTCGACAAGCCGGTCGGCCTGTCCTCAAACGACGCGTTGATGAAGGCCAAGCGCGTCGTCAACGCCAAGAAGGCGGGTCATACGGGCACGCTGGACCCCTTCGCCACGGGCCTGCTGCCGCTGTGCTTCGGCGAAGCGACCAAGTTCTCGCAAGACTTGCTGGAAGCGGACAAGACCTACCTGGCCGACGTGCACCTGGGCGTGACCACGACCACGGGCGACACGGAAGGCGAGACCGTCGAGACGCGTCCCGTCGACGTCACGCCGGAACGGATCGAGGCGGCGCTGGCGCAGCTGCGCGGCCCCATCCTGCAGGTGCCGCCGATGTATTCGGCCCTGAAGCGCGACGGCAAGGCATTGTACGAGTATGCGCGCGAAGGCATCGTGCTGGAACGCGAGGCGCGTCCCGTGACCATCCACGCGCTCGAGATGCTGCGCTACGAGGCGCCGATGCTGACGATCCGCGTCACCTGCAGCAAGGGCACCTATGTGCGCGTGCTGGGCGAGGACATCGGCAGGATCCTGGGCTGCGGCGCGCACCTGAATGCGCTGCGCCGCATCCAGGTGGGCAAGCTGACCATCGACGGCATGGTCACGCTGGAACAGTTGCAGGCGCACGCGCAGCCGCTGTCGCTGCTGGCGCCCCTCGACGCGCTGCTGTCGAGCTTCCCGCGCGTGGACCTGACGCCGGAACTGGCCGCGCGTTTCCTGAATGGCCAGCGCCTGGCGCTCGGCAAGGAAGCGGTTGCGCTGCCGGAGGCGCAGGGCAGGGTTCGCGTGTACCACGACGGCAAGCTGCTCGGTACGGCGCTGTTGCAGGAATACGGCATCCTGGCGCCGGAGCGCCTGACTGCCCGCCCGGGAATGTAACGCCGCCCGCAACGTTGCGCCACGCCTGAACATGCGAGCAGGCGCTTCTGTCATTTTCCTGCCATATTTTGCCCCCATGCTGGCGCGAGCTTGCCGAACAACGGTCGGGTTCGCGCCAAACCGTTGAATTTACAAGGCTTTTACTTTCACGGCGATGCGGCGTGATGGCCGAGTCGTGCTATACTTGCCGGCTTAGGAAAAAATCGGCCCTTTGAGCTCATCCGACCATCACGCAACATCCTGTTGAAATAACACACATGTCAAACACCAAACGCGCGATTCGTAATATCGCAATCATCGCCCACGTTGACCACGGCAAGACCACCCTGGTGGACCAGCTGCTGCGCCAATCGGGCACCTTCCGCGAAAACCAGGCGGTCGACACCCGCGTGATGGACTCGAACGATCTCGAAAAAGAGCGTGGCATTACCATCCTGTCGAAGAACTGCGCCGTCGAATACGAAGGCACCCACATCAACATCGTCGATACCCCGGGCCACGCCGACTTCGGTGGCGAAGTGGAACGCGTGCTGTCGATGGTCGACTCGGTGCTGCTGCTGGTCGATGCGCAGGAAGGCCCGATGCCGCAGACCCGCTTCGTGACCCGCAAGGCGCTGGCCCTGGGCCTGAAGCCGATCGTCGTCGTCAACAAGATCGACCGTCCGGGCGCGCGCGCCGACTGGGCGATCAACCAGACCTTCGAACTGTTCGACAAGCTGGGCGCGACCGACGAGCAGCTCGACTTCCCGATCGTCTACGCCTCGGGCCTGAACGGCTACGCCGGCATGGACGAAAGCGTGCGCGGCGGCGACATGAAGCCCCTGTTCGACGCGATCCTGAAATACGTGCCGGTGCGCGACGACAATCCGGACGGCCCGCTGCAGATGCAGATCACCTCGCTGGACTACTCGTCCTACGTGGGCAAGATCGGCATCGGCCGCGTGAACCGCGGCACCGTCAAGACCGGCCAGGATGTGATTGTCCTGAACGGTCCGGATGCAACCCCGATCAAGGGCCGCATCAACCAGGTACTGAACTTCAAGGGCCTGGAGCGCGTGCTGGTGGACGAAGCCGTCGCCGGCGACATCTGTCTGATCAACGGTATCGAAGAAATCGGCATCGGTTCGACCGTCTGCGCAGTCGACACCCCGGAAGCGCTGCCGATGCTGACCGTCGACGAGCCGACCCTGACCATGAACTTCATGGTCAACAACTCGCCGCTGGCCGGCCGCGAAGGCAAGTTCGTCACCAGCCGCCAGCTGCGCGAGCGTCTCGAGCGCGAACTGAAGGCCAACGTCGCACTGCGTGTGTCGCCGACCGACGACGACACCACGTTCGAAGTCTCGGGCCGCGGCGAGCTGCACCTGACCATCCTGCTGGAAAACATGCGCCGTGAAGGCTTCGAGCTGGCCGTGTCGCGTCCGCGCGTCGTGTACAAGATGGTCGATGGCGTGCGCCACGAGCCGTACGAAAACCTGACCGTCGACGTCGAGGAAGCCAACCAGGGCGGCGTGATGGAAGAGCTGGGCCGCCGCCGCGGCGACCTGCAGAACATGGAATCGGACGGCAAGGGCCGTGTCCGACTGGAATACCTGATCCCGGCGCGTGGCCTGATCGGCTTCCAGGGCGAATTCATGACCCTGACCCGCGGCACCGGCCTGATGAGCCACGTGTTCCACGAATACGCAGCCGTCGACAACAGCAAGGGCGAACTGGCCGGCCGTCGCAACGGCGTGCTGATCTCGCAGGATGACGGCGCCGCCGTCGCCTACGCGATCTGGAAGCTGCAGGACCGCGGCCGCATGTTCGTCGAGCACAACACCCCGGTGTACGAAGGCATGATCATCGGCATCCACTCGCGCGACAACGACCTGGTCGTCAACCCGATCAAGGGCAAGCAGCTGACCAACGTGCGTTCGTCGGGTACCGACGAAGCCGTGCGTCTGGTGCCGCCGATCCAGATGTCGCTGGAATACGCAGTCGAGTTCATCGAGGACGACGAACTGGTCGAGATCACCCCGAAATCGATCCGCCTGCGCAAGCGTTACCTGAAAGAGCACGAGCGCAAGAAGGCCAGCCGCGAAGGCGCGTAAGCCTTCAGGCAGTAAAGAAAAACCCGCTGCATGCAGCGGGTTTTTTTATGGCTCGAGAAGTCGCAAAAACGTCGCCCCTGCGCAGGCAGGGGCCCAATTTCAGCAAGCGCCGTCGAGGCGCCGACAAGATTGGGCCCCTGCCTGCGCAGGGGCGACGGTGTTGCGGGATGTGGTGCTTAACGCAGGCCGAGCAGGGCCAGCACGCGTTCGCGGCTGACGCCGACGAGGGCGGAGGACAGGGCCAGCAGCGACTCGTAGTCGGTACTGGCGGCAACCGACGCGAAATCGTCGGCGGCCAGGTCGACTTCCGGCGGCGGCGTCTGGGCCTGGGTCACTTGCAGGTTGGCGGACGACAGCGCGTTGCTGGCGGCGCTCTGGGAGCGGTGCACGCGTTCCAGCGCCTGCACCACTTCGCGCAGGCTCTGGCGCAGCGCGTCCGAGCCGGCGCCGGTATTCCACTGCTGCGGCGCCAGGCTGGCCGGCACTTCCTCGGCGGCGACGCGGCCGATGCCGCTCACGGCGATGCTGTCCTTGACGCCCGGCCAGTTCGATTCCGGCGTCGCGAACACGAGTTCGCCGCCATCGAGGCCGGCGCGCACGCCCAGCGGCGCCATCGCGCGATCGATCGCGCGCGCGAGCTGTTCATTGGTCTGGTCGCCGGTGACGGTGGCCGACAGTTGCGGGCCGCCGGCGCCGCCGACCGAGAAGGCGATGGTCTGGGGCGCGTTCTGCTGCAGCGTGTCGATGTCCAGCGCGCGGATGCGGAAGCGCTGCGTCGAGGGCTTGGTCGTGAAATTCAGGTTGCTGTCGACGCTGCCGCCGCCGTCGGACTTGCGCGCCGCGAGCGAGCGGGCAAGCTGGCGCACCTGGTTGTCCAGTTGCGACTGGCTGGCGGCGCTGCTCCTGGCTTGGTTGGCGTTGCGGCTGCCGGCCAGCTTGGCGGCCAGTTCGCCCTTGAGGCTTTCGAGCTGGCTGGCGACGCGCTCGAGGTAGTCGAGCGCTTGCTGCGCGCGCGCGACGCCGTCCTGCAGGCTGCTGTCGATGCGCGTGCTGCCGCGGCGCAGGGTGGCGGGCTTGGAGGATGCGGAGCCGGCGGAGCCCTCGGCAGCGGCGGCTTCCGGCACGCGCGCCGGCACGAGCGGCGCGGCAACGCTGCCGTGGACGCTGCCGAGCGTGCTGCCGGTGCCTGTCGGTCGAAGTGTGGTGGTATCCATCACAGCACGTCGAACAGGGAGAGGTTGCCGATCTTGCCGTAGGCCTTGTACGAGGCCTGCAGCGCGGTCGTGTAGCCGGTCAGCTCGGTCGAGGCGGCGGCGATGTCGGTCGTGCCGATGTCGTTGATCGCGGTCTTGTTCGACAGGCTGACGTTGCCGTGGTTGGCGTCGAGCGTCTTGAGGATGTTCTGCTGGCCGCCCAGCACGCCGATCTTGCCGTTGATCAGGTCCAGCGCATCGTCGAAGCCGCCGAGGTTGTCGGACACGATCTGGCGCACGGCCGGGTCGTTGGCTTCCACGCCCGGCTGCGACAGCGCGTTGATGGTCTGGTCGAGCTGGTTCAGCAGCTTTTGCATGCCGGCCACGTTCTGGTTCGCGATCTGGGTGATGCCGCTGCCGACGACGACGTTCTGGTTGTTCAGGTTGCCGGCGTAGCTGTAGCGCGAGCCCAGCGGCTGGTTGGCATCGTAGACGATCGGCGCCGTTGCGGTGGCGGTGCCGGAGAACACGTAACGGCCTTCCTGGTCGATCGTGTTGGTCGTGTACATCAGGCTGTCGCGCAGCGAGACGAGCGAGGTGACCATCGAATTCAGGTCGTCCGGGGTATTCGCGCCGTCGGCGGCCCACACCAGCAGGTCGCGGCCCGCGTTCATGTCGTTGACCATATTGGTCATGTAGCCTTCGTTCTTCGACATGCGCTGCTGCAGCGCCCCGATGTTGGCACGGTACTGGTCGATGGCGGCTTGCTCGCGCTTCAGGCGCGACAGGCGCACGCTGTCGACGGGGTCGTCGGACGGCAGCTGGATGCGGTTCAGGGTCTGGATCTGCTGGGTGACGTAGGTGATGCGCTCCTGGTTCTTCTGGAGCGAAGCGAGCATGAATGACTGGTACTGCGTGGATGCGATGCGCATGGTCGTCTTCCTTAACCCATCATGGCCAGGGTGGCATCGAACAGCGCGTTCGCCACCGATATCACCTTCATGTTGGCCTGGTACATTTTCTGGTATTCGACCAGGCTGACCGCTTCCTCGTCCTCGTTGACGCCGCTGGTCGATGCCCAGTCGTTCTGGGCTTGCGTGCGCAGCGTCTGGGAGGTGTTCAGCGCGCTCTTGTTCTGCTGGCTGTCCACGGCCAGCTTGCCGACCAGCTGGGTGTCGGCGTCGGCGATCAGCACGGTACCCACGCGGGTCACGGTGATCGACTGGTTCTTGATGTCGACCAGCTTCTGCAGGTTGCCGGTGTCGCCGGGGCCGGCGGCTGCGTTCGAGGCGAAGGCCAGGTCGGAGGTCTGGAAGCCGTCCGCCACCGACACCATGTTCGATACGCTGTTCGGGTCGAACACGAACAGCGGCTTGCCCGCGGCGCCGGTCATCGTCGTGCCGGCGGCCAGCTGGGTGTTGATCTTGTCCGTCAGTTGCTGTGCCAGGTCGGCCACGCCCTGCTTGGTCGGCAGCAGCGTGTCGTTCAGGTAGGTCGACAGGCCGCCCATCTCGCCGCCCATCTTGGCCGGGTCGAGGTCGAACTTGGTGCCGGCGAAGGTCAGGCTGAAGGTCTGGTCGAGGCCGCCGTCGGCCTTCAGCGTGGCGCCGATGCCGCCCAGCACCAGCGACTGGCCGTTGGCGAGCGAGACGTTGCGGCTGCCGTCCGGCTGGTCGTTGACTTCCAGCTTCATCAGGCTCGACAGGCTGTCGATCGCCTGGTCGCGCGCGTCGATCAGCGAGGAAACGTTGGTGCCGCTGGCGCTGGCCGCGGAAATCTGGGTGTTCAGCGAGGCGATCGCGGCGATCGCGCTGTTGGCTTCGTCGACGATGGCGCCGCGCTGCTGGCGGATCGATAGTTCCTGGGTATTGAATACGTTGTTCAGGCTGTTGAAGCGCTGGGACATCAGGTTCGCCGCGGTGACCACCTGCTGGCGCAGGGGCGTCGAGGTGGGGTCGACGCCGGCAACGGCGTTCAGGGCGGCAAAGAACTGGTCGATGCCGTCGGAGACGTTCGATTCGTCGTCGGCCATCACCTGCTCGAGCTGGGTCAGGTAGGGCTGGGTCTGCGAATAGGCGCCCAGTTCCGAGGCGCTGCTCCACAGCTGCTGGGTCTTGTAGCCGTCCGAGAAGCGGATCAGCGCCGTCACCGACACGCCGTTGCCGACCTGGTTGCCGGCCGACGGCGCGACGGATGCCAGCAGCGCAGCCTGGCGGGTGTAGCCCTTGGTCTGCAGGTTGGCGATGTTCTGGCTGGCGGCGTTCAGCGCGAGCTGGGAAGCGATCGCGCCGGACAATGCGTTGTTCAGGATGCTCATGGGCCGTTCTTTCGATGGACGTGTTCAGTAGTTACAGGCGACCGTTTATTGCACCTTATTAAGTGGTACCGGCAACAACTGCTTCAAAATCGCGTCGGCCACGCCGAACGCGCGCTGGTGCGCGATATTCCCGGCCAACATGTTGTCGACCATGTCCGTCATGTCCTGGTTGACGCGGTTGCGCGTGGGGCTGTCTTCGGGCGCCAGCGTGCGGGCGCTCTCGCGCATCTGGTGCAGCATGTGCGAGATGAAGAAGCTCTCGAACTCGACCGCGACCTTGGTGGCCTTGGCCACGTAGGCCGGGTCGGCCGCCTGGTCGGCGGCGGCGGCCACGGGCGCGTCCTTGGCTGCGTTCTTGGTCGCGTCGAGCGGAATCGGCTGGGGCCGCAGCGGATTGAACTTGTTATCCATCAGATCACCACCAGTTCGCCTTCGATCGCGCCGGCCTGGTCGAGGGCCTGCAGGATCGCCATGATGTCGTCGGGCGAGGCGCCCAGGCTGTTGACCACGTCGATGATGGTCTGCAGGCGCGCGCCCGGCGGCCAGTGGAACATCTGGCCGGAACCCTGGTCCACCTGCACCTTCGATTGCGGCGTGACGGCCGTCTGTCCGCGCGACAGGGGGCCGGGCTGGCTTACGGCCGAGCTTTCCGAGATCACCACCTTGAGCGCGCCGTGGGTGACGGCGGCCGACCGCACGCGCAGGCCGTCCGAGATCACCACCGTGCCGGTGCGCGAGTTGAACACGACCCGCGGCGTTTCCGCGCCCGCTTCGATCGGCATGTTTTCCAGGCGCGCGACGAAGGCCACGCGCTCGGTCGGGTTGGTCGGGGCGACCACCTCGATGCTGCTGCCGTCGGCGGTCGTGGCGATCGGGCCGTAGCGGCGGTTGATCGCCTCGACGACGTTGGTGGCGGTGTCGAAGTTCGGGTGGCGCAGCTGCAGCAGCACGTGGGCGCGGGTCGAGAAATCGGTCGGGATCTCGCGCTCGACCTGGGCGCCGTTCGGGATCCGGCCGCCGGTCGGCGTGTTCACCGTCACCGAGGAACCGCTCTTGCCGGAGGCCGACAGGCCGCCGACCACCAGGTTGCCCTGGGCCAGTGCATACACTTCGTTGTCGGCCGCGCGCAGCTGGGTCAGCAGCAGGGTGCCGCCGCGCAGGCTTTTCGCGTCGCCCAGCGAGGCCACGGTGACGTCGATCTGCTGGCCGCGGCGGTAGCCCGGCGGGAACACGGCCGAGACCATGACGGCGGCCACGTTCTTGTTCTTGGCGTCCTGCCCCTCCGGCATCTTGACGCCGAACTGCTTGAGCAGGTTGATCACCGACTGGCTCGAGTACTTCACCTGGGTCGAATCGCCGCTGCCGTTCAGACCTACCACGAGGCCGTAGCCCACGAGCGGGTTCTCGCGCACGCCTTCGACGCTGGCGAGGTTGCGCAGCGGCTGGGTGCGGGTCATGGCGGGGAGGGCGGCGCTGCTCGCCGCGGACTTGACCGCGGGCGCGGCGCCGGCGGGCAGGCTGGCGCCGGCGCACAGCGCCAGGCCCAGGAAAACGGTCCGCGCGAGCGGACCGATGGAAAGGAATCGGTTCATGTCGTCCTCAGAACGGCATCAGGGGGCCGGTGAAGAAGCGCGTCAGCCAGCCCGGGGAATTGGCGTCGGCCAGGGTGCCCTGGCCGGAATAGGCGATGCGCGCATTGGCCACGCGCAGCGAGGACACCTGGTTGTCGCTGTCGATGTCGGACGCGCGCAGATAGCCCTTCAGGCGCACGTATTCCTCGCCCTGGTTCAGCTGCAGGCGCTTTTCGCCGGCCACGCGCAGCAGGCCGTTCTGCATTACTTCCTGCACGATCACGGTCACGGCGCCGGACAGTGCATTCTGCTGGGTGCTGGTGGCATCGCCCTGGAAGCTGCGGTCGGCATTGATGCCGATGGCGGTCTTCGGGAAGGTCTTGCCGAGCGCGGCGAGCGGATCGACGGCGACGGTCGAACCCTTGTTGAAGCTGGTGCCGGCCTTCTTGCTGGCCTGCGTGGTCTCCTGCAGGATGACCGTGACGACGTCGCCGACCCGGAACGCGCGCGCGTCCGAGGTCAGCGACACGGTGTCGGCGCTGAATACGCCGCCCGACACGCCGCGCCGCGCGGCCTGCGCCTGCGGCAGGTCGAACGGGTCGGCGGCGGGGGCCTGCAGCGGCACGTTCGACGCGCAGCCCGTCAGCAGGGTGGCCGCGGCGAGCAAGCCGGCGGTGGCGAGGCGGATCATGATCAGCGCGCCGCCTGCGACAGGTACTGCAGCATGTTGTCGGCCGCGGACAGCACCTTGGTGTTCATCTCGTAGGTGCGCTGGGCCGCGATCATGTCGACCATTTCCTCGACCACCTGCACGTTCGAGCCTTCCAGCGCGCCCTGTTTCAGCTTGCCGAAGGCGCCGGTGCCCGCCACGCCTTCGTTCGGGGCGCCGCTGGCGCCGGTTTCGGCGAACAGGTTCTCGCCCAGCGCCTGCAGGCCGGCCGGGTTCACGAAGGTGGTCAGCGTGAGCTGGCCCAGTTCGGTCGGGGCGACGTTGCCCGGGATGGTCGCGCTGACCATGCCGTTCTCGCCGATCGTCAGTGCCGTCGCATTGTTCGGGACGGTGATCTGCGGCACCAGGGGCAGGCCCTGGGCGTTGGTCAGCACGCCGTTCTGGTTGAGCTGCAGCTGGCCGGCGCGGGTATAGGCCGGCTGGCCGTCCGGACGCAGCACCTGCAGGAAGCCGCTGCCCGAAATGGCGACGTCGAGCGGCTGGCTGGTGGTCTGCAGGCTGCCGTCGGTGAACACCTTCTGGGTGCCGACGATGTGCGTGCCGTTGCCCAGCTGGGTGCCGTTGGTGACGGTGTTGTCGGCCGTCTGGGCGCCCGGCTGCTTGTCGACCTGGTAGAACAGGTCTTCGAACATCACGCGGTCGCGCTTGAAGCCCACCGTGTTCACGTTGGCCAGGTTGTTGGCGATGGCCTGCAGTTTCGCATCCTGGGCTTGCACGCCGGTCTTGCTGATCCACATTGCTGGATTCATGGTGTTCTCTCTCTGTCTTTGTGGGTCGCGCGCGCTTATGCGCTGATCAGGCGGTTGCCCGTTTCGTTCATCTTGTCGCTGGCCTGGAACAACTTCATCTGGATTTCGAAGCTGCGGTTCAGGCTCATGGTCGCGACCATTTCCTCGACCGCGGAGACATTGCTGCCTTCCAGGGCGCGCGGACGCACCTTGACCTCCGGGTCGGCCGCCAGGTTGGCGCCGTCGCGCGAGACGATCAGGCCGGCCTCGTTCTTGGTCAGTTCCGTGCCTTCGGCATTCACCAGGCGCAGGCGGTCGACCGTCTGCATCTCGGTGGCGCCTTCGGTCAGGATCGAGATGGTGCCGTCGGTCGCGATCTCCACGGCGGTGTGCTGCGGCAGCACGATGGGACCGCCTTCGCCCAGCAGCGGATGGCCGTGCACCGACAGCTGGCCTTCGGGGCCGATCTCGATCTCGCCGGAACGGGTATAGGCTTCGCCATCGCCGTACTGCACGGCGAGATAGCCCTGGCCACCGATCGCGACGTCGAGCGCGCGTCCCGTCTCGCGCACGGTGCCGGCGCGGGTCGAGATGGTGTCGGCCTGGGTGGTGGCCATGTGCACGTCGTCGTAGCCGTAGCCGCCCAGTTCGACGTTGCCGGCCGTTTCCATGCTGGCGCGGTAGCCGGCGGTGTCCATGTTGGCCAGGTTATTGGCGTGCACCTGCTGCGCGCGCATCAGGTGCGCGGCGCCGGAGGCGGCGGTGAAGATCAGTTTGTCCATGGTCGCTCGGATCCCTTACAGGGCCTGCATCAGGGCCTGCATCATCTGGTTCTCGGTGGTCAGCACCTTCGAGTTGGCCTGGTAGTTGCGCTGCGAGGTCATCAGGCCCACCAATTCCGAGGTGATGTCGACGTTCGAGCCTTCCAGCGTGCCCGTCGTCAGCTTGCCCGACAGGCCCACGCCCGGAGTGTTGTACAGCGGGTCGCCGGAGTTCGCGTTGGCGGTCCAGCTGGTGTCGCTAGTGGGGTTCAGCGCGCCTTCGTTCGGGAACGTGGCGATGGCCAGCGTGCCGACGACCTGCGACTGGTCGTTGCTGTACTTGGCGACGATCGAGCCGTCCGACGACAGTTCCACGCCGATGAACGCGCCCGAGGCGTAGCCGTCGCTGCGGTTGGTCGTGGTGGTGGCGTCGCCGGCGTACATGGTGGTGCCGGTGTAGTCGATGGTGATCGTGGCGGCAGCGGCGGCACCGCCCGGGATGTTGACCGTCGCGGTCGCCGTGTTGGGGGCAGTGGTATTGAGCTTGCCGTCCGTGCCGAACACCAGGGGCTTGGCCGGAGAAGCCGCAGTCGGGGCCGCGCCATCGATCGAGTAATAGACGCTGACCGCGTTGTTGCCGGTCTTGACGAAGTACTGCGACACGGTGTGCTGCGTGCCGAGCGAGTCGTAGGCGAGCGACTGCTTGACCATGTTGTAGCTATCGTTGTTGTCCTTGTTGAACGTCGTGGTTGCCGGGATCTTCCAGTCGTTCGACATATTTCCCACGTAGTCGATGCCGGTCGTCGCCACGGCCGGGATCTGGCCGGTGGGCACCTTGATGTCGCCCATCGCGCCCAGCGCGCCGCCGGTGGTGGTCGGGCCATAGCCCTGCACGCGCTTGCCGTTGCTGTCGATCAGGTAGCCCTGCACGTCGGCCGCGAAGATGCCGACGCGGCTGTAGGTCAGGCCGCCCTGCAGGTCGCGGCTGACGAAGAAGCCGCGGCCGTCGATGGCGGCGTCCATGGCGCGGCCCGTGGTGACGGCCGAACCGTTCTGGTTGATGTTCTGCGTGATCGAACCGATCTCCACGCCGTTGGCCTTGGAGCCGGCATACACGGACGAGAAGTTGGCGCGGCTGCTCTTGAAGCCGTAGGTGGCCGCGTTGGCGATGTTGTTCGAGACGGTGGTCAGTTGCTCGTTGATGGCCTGAATGCCGGACAGTGCGATGTCGAAGCTCATGTCGGTTCCTTAATATCTATATCTGCTGAAGCGGTCGAGGAGGGGGCTTACGAGCCCGTCTTGCCGTTGAAAGCGGTCACGTACGCCGGATCGACGTCGCCGAGGTTGGACACCTGCAGCACGACGCCGCCGTTGGTGACGCGCACGCTGTTCAGGCGTGCCGCCACTTCGATCGTGGGCGAGCTGCCGTCGGATGGCTTGGCCGCGATCTTGTAGGTGCCCGGCGGCAGGCCGAGCGCATCCGGGTCGATCGTGAATTCCTGGGCGCCCGATGCGTGGGTGCCGAGGTCGATCGTCGTCTGTTTGCCGTCGCTGCCGGTCAGCACCAGGCTGGTGCCCGTGCTCAGGCCGTTCAGGTTGACGACGCCGGAGACTTTGTTGCCGTCCAGCTTGACGGTATCGGTCACGACCGACACATTCGATCCCACCTGGCCGCCCAGCGCCAGGGTCTGCAGGCTGGCCAGCACGCTGGCGTTGGCGCTGGTGAGCTGGGACAGGTCCTGCAGCGCCTCGGTCTGCGACAGCTGCGACAACTGGTTCACGTACTCGGTCGGGTCCTGCGGCGACAGCGGATCCTGGTTCTGGATCTGCGCGACCAGCAGCTTGGTGAACATGTCGCGGTTGGCGTCGGTGGGCGCCTGGGTCGCGACCTTGGCATTGGCAGCGGCATTGCTGCCGTACTGGTTGTTGGTGGCGGACGTCGTCGTCGTCATCTCAGTTATCTCCCAGCTTGAGCAGCGACTGCTGCATGGATTTGATGCGGCCCAGCACCTCGACATTGGTCTCGAAGGCGCGCGAGGCGGTCATCATGTCGGCCATCTCGGCCACTTCGTTGACGTTGGTGTAGTACACCATGCCGTCGGCGTCGGCCTTGGGATTGTCCGGCTCGTGTGCACGGCGCAGCGGCTCGGCGCTCTCGACGACGTCGAGCACCTGCACGCCGCCGCCGTTGTCGCTGCCCATGAGGGTCGAGAACACCGGCTTGCGCGCGCGGTAGGCTTCGGCCTCGGAACCTGCCGACGCGTTGGCGTTGGCCAGGTTGCTGGCGATCGTGTTCAGGCGCACCGATTGCGCCGTCATCGCCGAACCGGCGATCTGGGAAATATCCTTGAAGCCCATTGCTATGCCTTATCGGTGAGGGCGCGTTACTGGCCGTTGATGGCTTTCGCCAGGCCGCGCAACTGCATGTTGACGAAGGTCAGACTGGTCTGGAAGTCCGATGCGTTCTGCGAGAAGGCCGCCTGCTCGACGCCGATCTCGACGGTGTTGCCGTCGGCGCTCGGGTGGAAGGGCACGCGGTACAGGGCATCGCCGTCGCCGAGGCTCAGCTCGCCGTTCTCGCTATCGGCGCGTTCCTGCAGCATGGCGCCGAAATCGACGTCACGGGCCGTGTAGCCGGGCGTGCTTTCGTTCGCGATGTTTGCCGCCAGCACTTTCGTGCGTTCAGCGCGCAAGGCGAGCGTGTCGGCATGTACACCGAGCGCGTCCTTGAAATTGATCGTCATTGCGGACCTCCGTCTTGTGGACACCGGGTCGAAAATTGCACCCGGCAATGGATTGGTTAGAATCTGGCTTTTATCAGCCGCTATTCTCTAATGATTGCTTTCCCTAAGGCAACCCTTGTCGTTTCGATACTGACGCTGTTTTCTGCGTCCGCGCAAGCCGCTTCGCCGTCGATTCCGATGCAAATCGAACAAGCCGCGCGCGCCGAACTGGAACGACAAATGGCGGCTTCCGGTTTGACCGAACCGCAGTTCGACGTCGCCGTGGTCACCCGGCGCGCGCCGCCGCCATGCGCGCAATCCGTCGCCATCGAGACGCTCGACACCCGTTCGCCCCAGAGGATGCGCTTCCTTGCACGCTGCAACGACACGCCCGGATGGCGGCTCGAATACGTCGTCCGGGCACGCGTCTCGGCGATGGTGGCGGTGGCCGCCGCGCCGGTCGCGCCCAACGAAGCGTTGACCGATGCACAAGTCACGATCGAGCGCCGCGACATCTCGAACGTTGCCGATCCGATCACGACGCCCGAAGAAGCTGTCGGACAAATGTCACGCCGCATGTTGCGTCCAGGAGACATCCTGCGCAGCGGCCAGCTGTCCAGCCCCGTCCTCGTCAAGCGCGGCGATGCCGTCGTCATGACCGCGCGCCGCGACGGCATCGAAGTCAGCACGGCCGGCGAGGCGCTCGACCAGGGTTCCAGAGGCAGCGTGATCCGCGTGCGCAATGCCAATAGCGGGCAGGTCGTGCGCATGCGCGTGGCCGAGGCGGGCGTGGTCGAGCCGCTGGACATGGACGTCAACCGCTGATGCCCTGCAGTTTGCCGGCCAGGCGCGCGAGCTTGGCCGCATACGACGGGTCGGTCGCATAGCCGCCCTTGGCCAGCGCGCCCGCGAAGGCCTGGGCGTCGCTGCCGGCGCCCAGCGCGCCGCGGAAGCGCGGATTATCGATCAGCATCTGGGCATAGTCGCGGAAGGCGCTGGCCTGGTCCGGATAGGCGCGGAAACGTCCGCTGGTCTTGACGGCCGCGCCGCCCACGTATTCGGTGGTGCGCGATTCGGCCACGTCGCCGTCCCACGTCGTGCCGGCCTTGATGCCGAACAGGTTATAGGTCGAGCTGCCGTCGCTGTTGCGCAGCGGACGCTGGCCCCAGCCGGATTCCAGCGCGGCGTGGGCCGACACCAGTTCCGGCGCCACGCCCAGCTTGTCGGCCGCCTCGCGCGCCCACGGCGCGATGCTGTCCAGGAAAGCCCGCTGGTCGGCCGAGGCCGCGCCGTCGTTGCCGCCCACGATGCCGGCGGCGCCCGCCTGCTGGCTGCGCGCGGCCCACATGCGGCCCTCGGCGGACAGGCTGGCGCTGCTGGCGAAGCCGTCGCCGGCGCCCTGGCGGATGAAGGTCGCGACTTCGCCCTGCACGTCGTTGAAGATCCCGCTGAATTTCGCCGCTGCGCTGCCGTTCGACAGCGGCGCCGTCGCCTGCGTCGCCGCGGTCGGGCTCAGCGCCGGGATCGACGTGGTGAATTCAGCGTGGCGCATAGGTCGCATCCTCGCCGTACAGCACGCGCTGCATGACCGAGTGTTGTTCCGCCATCAGGGTGCCGTTGCGCAGCGTCGCTTCCTTGCAGTCGCGTACCAGTGCTTCGAGCTGCGCCCAGGCTTCGGAAGCGGCGCCGCGGCGCGCGGCGTCGAGCTTGCCGAACAGGTCGCCCATCGTGGCCTGCGGGCCGAGCAGGGCGCGCACGAGCTGCACGCGCTGCTTGCGTCGTTCTTCCATCGCGTCGAGCTGCGGCATCAGCTGTTCGGCCAGCGTGGCCAGTTCGGTGCCGCTGCGGCGCAGGGCGGCCTGGAACTGGCGTTCGAGCAGGTCGCGGACGGCGCCGCAGGTGGCCAGGTCGCCCTGGATGCCGTCCAGCAGGCGGGCCACGGCCTGGTCGCGGGTCATGCGGTTGGCGCTCATGGTCAACCCTTGCTGCCGTGGAAGCGCTGGATGGCGCCGGCCAGGCGCGCGGCGTCGAACGGCAGCTCGCCCTTGGCCAGCGCGTCGCGCAGTTCGGCCACGCGGGCGGCGTCGAAGTCGGGCAGGGCGGCCAGGGCGGCCTGGGCCGGCTTGAGCACGCTGGATTCCAGAACGGCGTCGGCAGCGGCAGCCGGGGCGGGGGCCGGCGCGGCGGCGGCGCCGGCCTGCGGAGTCAGCTGGATGGATGGGGTGGAGACGCCGGTAATCTTCATGCGCTGTCCTCGGGATTTCGATTGGATCGTCATGGTTTCTTCGCCAGTTGGCCACGCAGGTCCTGCAACGCCTGTTCGCCCGGTTTCGTGATCGCCACGTCCTTGGTCAGCGAATCGGTGGCGGTCGGCGGACCGAACATGCTCTTGATGCTCGCGGCCTGGGCACCGGTGAGGATCATGAGTTCGATGCGGCGGTTGACGGCGGCGTCCGTGTGCTCGGTGTCGATGGGCGCCTGGTCGGCCATGCCGACCAGTTGCAGCACGCTTTCGCTGCGCATGCCGCCGCTCAGCAGTTCCCCGCGCGCGGCCAGTGCGCGGTTGGCCGACAGGCTCCAGTTGGAATAGCCGGTCGGGCCCTTATAAGTGTACTGCAAGGAATCAGTGTGGCCCACAATCAACATCTGATTTTCCATTTTTTCGAACAAAGGGGCCATCGCACGCAACAGTTTTGCGAACTTGTCGGTCGGCAGCGGGCTGCCGCGCACGAACATGCCCTGGCGGTCCGTATCGTGCAGCATCACGCGCAAGCCCGTCGGTGTGACCACCGTGGCAAGATTCGATGCCAGACCAGCATCGACGCTCATCTTTTCCAGCGCATGGGCCAGCGCCGCCAGTTCCGAGGCGGATTCGTAGCGCGTGCGCGCCGCGGTCTGGGCGCCAGCGTTGGGGCCCTTGGCGCCGCCGTCGCTGCGCGGCATCTGGAAGCGCTCGATCAGGCTGCCGGCCGGATTGGGCGCCAGTTCCGGCTTGCGGCCGGTGGATTCGAGCATGCCGTTGGCCATATTGTCGCGCACGATCTTCTTGGCCTGCTGGGCGTCGCGCGAGGCGATCAGCCACAGCACGAGGAACAGCGCCATCAGCGCCATGCAGAAGTCGGCGAACGCCACCTTCCAGGCGCCGCCGTGCTCGTCGTCGTGGTGCTTGCCGCCGCCACGCTTGACGATGGTTTCCTCGTGGTGCTTGTCGCCCTTCTTGTTCGCTTGCACTGCGCGCTCCGCTTAAGCCTTGCGCTTGGCCGCGCCGGCGTCGTCGCCGTCGGCCATCGCATTGATCCACGCTTCCAGCTGGGCGAAGCTGGGCTTCGTGTTCAGCTGGATCAGGCGCCGGCCGGCGTCGATCGCCAGCAGGGGCGGCTTGCCGGCCACGTGGGTGCACAGCACCACCTTGACGGTTTCCATCGTCGACGCTTCCGAATTGACGAGCTGCTTCATCATGCCCGAGATCGGATCCAGCACGCCGTAGCAGAAGAAGATGCCGATGAAGGTGCCGACCATCGCGGCGCCGATGCGCTCGGCGATCTCGGCGGTGTCGGCGCCTTCGCCGACCGAGTTCATGGTCAGCACGATGCCCAGCACCGCGGCCAGGATGCCGAAGCCCGGCATCGCCTCGGCGACCTTGTGCAGCGACTTGGCCGGCTGGGAGAGTTCCTCGTGGATCGCTTCCAGTTCCTGCTCCAGCACGCCTTCCAGTTCGTGGGCGTTGATCTTGCCCATCGCCATCAGGCGGAAGTTGTCGACGATGAAGGCGAGCAGCTTCGGCTCTTCCAGGATCAGCGGATAGCGCTGGAACATCGGGCTTTCCTTGGGCGCCTCGACGTGGGCATCGAGGGCCTTCAGGCCGCCGGCGGCCGTCTGCAGCAGTTCGTACATCAGCAGCAGCAGCTGGCGCTGGAATTCCGAGTCGTGCTTGTTGCGGCCGGCGATCTTCTTCATCTGCACCAGCAGTTCGCCCAGCACGTGCTTGGGGTTGGCCAGCACGAGGGCGCCGAGGGCGGCGCCGCCGATGACGACCAGCTCGGTCGGGTGCCAGATCGCGCCGAAGGTGCCGCCCATCAGTGCGAAGCCGCCGAACACGGCGCCAAGCACGATCAGGATGCCAAGGATTTGCATGATTGTTACCTCTCTCTTTTTCTTTGTGGACGCGTTCAGGCCTGGGCCAGCGCGGCTTTCATCTTGGCCAGCGCGCTCTTGTTGAGCTGGCAGACGCGGGCGTCGGACAAGTCCAGCACCGCGGCGATTTCCTTGTAGCTGAGCTCGAACTCGTAGATCATCTGGATCACGCGCTGCTCCTTCTCGTTGAGGGCGCCCAGCGCCTGCTCAAGGCTGCGCCGCACCAGGAACTGCTGTTCCGGGCCCGGTGCGCTGTGTTCCTGCTCGGTCGCTTCCTGCAGCACTTCGTCGAAGCTGAGCATCTCTTCGGCGACGTCGTCGAGCAGGAACTGGCGCCATTCTTCCTGGCTGATGCCGAGCGCCTCGGCGGCTTCCTTGTCGTTCGGCTCGCGGCCCAGGCGGCGCGTCAGCGCGCGCACGGCGTCGCGCATCTTGTGGCTGTCCTGGCGCACGGCGCGCGGCCGCCAGTCCTGGCGCCGCAATTCGTCGAGGATGGCGCCGCGCACGCGCAGCGAGGCATAGCTGGAAAAGCCGGTGTCGGGCACGCCGTAGCGGCGCAGCGCCTCGAGCAGGCCCATCAGCCCGATCTGTTCCATGTCCTCGCGTCCCATGGCGCCCGACGCCTGCGAATTGAGCTGGCGCGCGATGCGCTTGACCAGCGGCGCATAGGCGAGCAGGTGGCGCTGCTCCTCCTTCTCGCTCATGCCGGCATGTTGCGCGGCATCGGCGTACTCGCTGCTGGCGTAGCTGTCGGCGTAGTCGGTCATGTAGGCCACGTCATTCCCCGGTGGTCGCTATCGTCATTCGATGATCAGCTTGCCGATCATGACTTGGGCGAACGGTTTTTCGGTGTGCTCGTGCTCGTAGTCGGCGTCGAAGGACTTGTTCAGCGCCTCGGCATACTGCTCGACCGTCATGGCCGACGCCTCGGCCATGGTGTAGGACGACAGGGTACGCACGGCCAGGCTGCGCAGCAGCGGCAGGTTTTCCTTGGTTTCCTTTTCCTTGGCCGGATCCGCGGCCAGCACGAGGTCGGTCGACAGGTAGTGCGTGTCGGCGTCGTTCGGACCGCGGCGCAGCATCACGATCACCTTTTCCAGGGTGACGTACTTGAGCGGCTTGCCTTCCTTCGGTTTTTCCGCTTCCGCCTTCTTGACGGAACCGGCTGCCGCCGCGGGCTTGGGCATGAACCACCAGACCGCACCGCCGGCGCCGGCGGCGCTGACGGTCACGGCGGCGGCAATGGCGACAATCATCTTGACTTTGCTGTTCATTTTTAACTCATCGAGCCTGGTGGATTAGGACGGGATGGGGCCCGTGTCATGAATCGCGTCCGCCCAGCGTGAAGGCGGATGCGTGGGTGCTGGCCTCGGCCAGGGCGCGGCCGGGGGCGTTTTCATCCTGGTCGCGGCCCTGCTGGCGGCCGCGGCCCTGCTGCTGCGGATCGCCGAACGGGGCGGCGCCGTTCTTCGGCGTCGGCGTCACCGTCACGGCGACTTCCGTGTACTGGCGCTGCGACAGGTCGCTGCGCAGGTTGTCGCTGACGGTCTGCAGCTGGCGCAGCACCTCGCCGTTGGACGCCGAGATGTTCACCTCGAGCGTGCCGGCGCTGTGGCGGATCGCGATGTCGATGCGGCCCAGTTGCGGCGGTTCGAGGCGGATCACGGCCTGCTCGACGTTCTTGCCGACCTGGACGTTCAAGCGCTCGCCCAATGCTTCCTGCAGGCTCTGGCGCCATGCGGTCGGCGGGCCGGCCAGCTTGACGGTGTCGGCGGCCGGCTGGGCGGCCGTCGTGGCGGTCGCGACGGCGACGCCCGCGGTCGGGGCCGTGCCGGCCTGGCTGTTCGCCTGGTCGGCGCTGCCGTCCTGGCTGCCTGCCTGGCTGCCGGCCTTGCCGGCATCGGCCTGGACCGCCATGCGCAGGGCGGCGCTGCCGTCCTGTTGCGCGGTCTGCGGCGTGGCCTGCTGGAGCGAGGGGGAGGGC
>CAUSCY010000036.1:0-58314 GCA_963529995.1 uncultured Massilia sp.
GGGGGGGGGGCGCCCCCCCCCCCCCCCCCCCCCGCCCCGCCCGCCCCGCTGTAACTACCGGTTTCGACAATTGTTTAAAATGTTGAACAATTGTTGGTTGCACAAAAGTCACAAACTTTTCCAATCGTCAAACAATTAATTGCGCAATCTAAAGATGCGAGGTGTATGATTTCGGTCGCTTCCTCATCCGTGCAGTCCTGACTAGGCACAGAATGACCAACCTCGCCATCGCCCCCCTGGCCGACCTGCGCAAGCCTGCCATCCTCATCGTCGACGATGCGCCCGACAACCTCGGCGTGCTGCGTACGATGATGATGCGCCAGGGCTACCAGACCTTCGTGGCCACGTCCGGCGACCGCGCGCTCGATATCGCCCAGCGCATCCGGCCCGACCTCGTGCTGCTCGACGTCGTCATGCCCGGCATCGACGGCCTGGAGACATGCCGCCGGCTGAAAGCCCATCCGGCCACGGCGCACATTCCGGTGATCTTCATGAGCGCGCGCGGCGAGACCGAGGACATCGTCGCCGGCTTCGACAACGGCGCCGCCGACTACATCCCGAAGCCCCTGCGCATGGAGGAAGTGTGCGCACGCGTGCGCGCCCAGCTGCGCCTGCGCAGCAGCAGCGACACCCAGACCGCCCAGGCCGACCGCCTGCGCATGATCGTCGACAGCATGGACCAGGGGCTGCTGATCCTGGAGCGCTGCGGCCGCGTGCAGTACGCCAACCCGGCCTGCGACCGCTACCTCGGCTACGCGCCGGAAGAACTGGTGGGCCGCTCGCTGGCCGACCTGCTGGCCGACGGCCCCGATGCGGGGAGTTGCGCTTCGCTGGCGGCGATGGGTGGCAGCGGCACGCGCGAGGTGCAGATCCGCCACCGCGACGGCCGCCTGCGCGCGATGGACCTCACCATGACGCCTATGCATGCGGCCGACGGCCTGTTCGTCGCCCTGCTGCACGACATCACACATCACAAGCAGTCGGAAGACGCGCTGCAGCGCGCGGCCATGGTCGACCCGCTGACCAGGATCGCCAACCGCCGCCACTTCGATACCTTCCTGGACCAGGAGTGGCAGCGCGCCATCCGCAGTGGCCGACCGCTGTCGCTGCTCGTGCTCGACGTCGACCATTTCAAGCAGTACAACGACACGCTCGGCCACGCGGCCGGCGACGTCTGCCTGCAGAAGGTCGCGCAGGCGCTGCAGGAACACGCGCTGCGTCCGACCGAGCTGGCGGCGCGCTACGGCGGCGAGGAATTCGTGCTGCTGCTGGCCGACACGCCGAGCGAGGGCGCCACGCTGCTCGCCGAGACCATCCGCGCCGCCGTGGAGGCGCTGGAGGTGCCGAACCCGCGCTCGCCGACCTCGCCCTGGCTGACCGTCTCGGTCGGCGCCGCGACGATCGTGCCGACCCAGCTCGACCAGATCGAGCACCTGTTCGTCCATGCCGACCGGGCCATGTACGCGGCCAAGGCCGCGGGCCGTAACCGGGTCGAGACGACGGTCGCCGGCACGGCCTGGGAAGCCGTGAAGGACGCGGCGCTGTACTAGGCGTGGCCCCGCGCTTCGTCCACCCTGCCGGTTTGCCGTTATACTGCACCCAGCGCTGCGCTGTTTAGTGAACGCCAGAGGGCGAATACTGTTCGGCGACGCAACGCGGGCAATCGGACTGCGGGGCGCTTCAGCATAAGAAAACCCCCGATTTTCGTATTGCGGATTCATGCCAAGCGCTTGTTCTAACCTGCCATCCGCGCCGCCACGCGTCACCGGCGGCTACCTGCTCCCCCTGCTCGAAACCGCCGCCGAACTGGGCATCGATGCGTCCGCGCTGGCCGTCGCCGCGGGCCTGGCGCCCGATGCGCTGCCGGCGCTGCCGCTCGCCGATCCGGGCGCGCTGCCCGAGTCGCTGGCGGCGCACGAATACATCGCGCTGCTGGACGCCGGCGCGCGCCTGGGCAACGATCCGCACTTCGGCCTGCACGTGGGCGAGCGCGTCCGCCCCGGCACCTACAGCGTGCACGGCGTCGTGCTGATGGCCTGCCAGCACCTGGGCCAGGCGTTCCAGATGACGCAACGCTACGAACAGCTGGCGCACGACCTGGGCCGTTCGCAGCTCGAACTGGACGGCGACGTCGCCCGCTACACCTGGCTGACGGCCTTCCCGCAAGCCAGCCGCCACCTCGTCGAGAGCGTGTTCGCCGGCATCCGCATCTTCGGCTGCTGGCTGGCCGGCCGTCCGCTGGCGCCGCGCGAGGTCTGCTTCGCCCACGCCGGCGATGCCGACCTGGCCGAGTACGAGCGCGTGCTGGGCGTGGCGCCGCGCTTCGGCACGGGCGCCAACACGGCGTCCTTCGATGCGGCCATCCTCGCGATTCCCGTGCCGAACGCCGACCCGGGCCTGTTCCCCGTGCTGCGCGAACACGCCGAGCGCCTGCTGCGCGAACGCACTCGCCAGGGCGTGGTCGGCGAGGTGCACGATGCCGTGCTGCGCCGCCTGAGTCCCGACCTGGCGCGCGCGCTGGCGCCCGAACCCGTGCGCCTGGCGAACATCGCGGACGACATGGGCATGTCGGCGCGCACGCTGCAGCGCAAGCTGGCCGAGGCCGGCGCCACCTTCCAGCAGGTGCTGGACGGCGTCCGCCATGCGCTGGCACTGGACTACCTGCGCCGCGACGGGCTGTCGCTGGTCGACATCGCCTTCCTGCTCGGCTACCAGGAGCAGAGCGCGTTCACGCATGCGTTCCGCGAGTGGTCGGGCGGGGTGAATCCGGGGGCGTGGCGGGAGCGGCAGCGGATGAATGGCAGCTGAAACACCGTCGCCCCCGCGCAGGCGGGGACCCAATCTCGCGGGTGTCACCACTGCGCCACATTGGGTCCCGGCCTGCGCCGGGACGACGGTGCAGGAGGGACGACGGCATCAGCGTACGCGCCGCGCCAGCACCCCCAGATCATCCAGCGCCGGCACGATCGCCAGCAGGCACAGGAACAGCGCCAGCGGCACCGTCGCCAGGTAGCCCGCATGGGCGAAACCGAGGGCGCCGCCCACGCCGCCGGCGAAGAAGCACAGCAGCAGCGCCGCCAGCAGGCGCAGGCGGGCGGGGTCGGCCGCCACCTTCGGGCGCAGTGTGTCCCGGTTCCAGTAGGCCAGCTTGCCCAGTTCGATGCCCAGGTCGGTGACGATGCCCGTCATGTGGGTCGTACGGATCTCGGCCTGCGACAGCTTGGTCACCAGCGCGTTCTGCAAGCCCATCATGAAGCACAGCAGCATCACCGTGGCCGGCACGAACAGGCCATCGATGGCGGCCAGGCGCGCGCCCAGCATACCGAACACCAGCAGCAGCGCGGCTTCGAGCAGTAGCGGCAGCGCGTATTCGCTGGCCAGCGCATGGCGGCGCGCATGGTTGACCATGACCGCCGTACAGGCCGCGCCCAGCAGGAAGCACAGCAGCGCGCCCAGCGCGTCCAGGGCCAGGTCGCCGGCGCCCAGCGCCAGCCGGTCCGCGGCCGCCGACACGATGCCCGTCATGTGCGAGCTGTACTGGCGCACGGCCAGGAAGCCGCCGGCATTGATGGCGCCGGCCACGAAGGCCAGCGCGCAGCCGAGGTGGCGGTTGGCGCGCGGGCTGCGCGCATGGCTGGTCAGGGCACGGATGTAGGAGATCGGCATGGGGCGCGCAGCGTGGTCCTCAAAGTATTCCCGTAATCAATACTAAGGCAAGCAAGCCCGACAGGCGAGTGCAATGATGCGCGGACTCGCTCCAGCGTGGCTATAATGGGTCTTCCACCCAAGGACAATGCCTTCATCACGCCGTGAATCCACATCTCGACAGACTGCACCCCTACCCGTTCGAAAAACTGCGCCAGCTGTTCGCTGGCGTCACGCCGAATCCCGATTACGCCCACATCAGCCTCGGCATCGGCGAACCCAAGCATCCGACGCCCGCGCTCATCCAGAAGGCGCTGACGCACGGTATCGCAGGCCTGGCCAACTATCCGAGCACGCACGGCGGCGAGCCGCTGCGCGCCGCGATCGCCGGCTGGCTCGAGCGCCGCTACGGGGTGCCGCCGATCGATCCGGCCACGATGGTGCTGCCGGTGAACGGTTCGCGCGAGGCGCTGTTCGCCATCGCCCAGTGCGTGGTCGACGCCAGCAAGGCCGGCGCGCTGGTGATGTGCCCGAACCCGTTCTACCAGATCTACGAAGGCGCCGCCTACCTGGCCGGCGCCGAACCGTATTTCGTGAACTCGGAACCGGCGCGCAACTTCGCGCCCGACTACGGCAGCGTGCCGGACGACGTGTGGGCGCGCGTGCAGCTCCTGTACCTGTGCTCGCCGGGCAACCCGACCGGCGCCGTGCTGTCGCTGGACGACTGGCGCACGCTGTTCGAACTGGCCGACCGCCACGGCTTCGTGATCGCGTCCGACGAGTGCTATTCCGAGATCTATTTCGGCGCGACGCCGCCGCTGGGCGCGCTGGAAGCGGCGCACCAGCTCGGCCGCAGCAAGGGCGGCCGTCCGTATGCGAACCTGATCGTGTTCTCGAGCCTGTCCAAGCGCTCGAACGTGCCGGGCATGCGCTCGGGCTTCGTCGCGGGCGACCCGGAACTGATGAAGAAATTCCTGCTGTACCGCACCTACTCGGGCGGCGCGATGCCGCCGCCGGTGCAGGCGGCATCCGTCGTGGCCTGGGGCGACGAGACCCACGTGCAGGACAACCGCAATCTGTACAAGGAAAAGTTCAACCTGATCACCCCGCTGCTCAAGGGGGTGATGGACGTGGAACTGCCCGACGCCGGCTTCTACCTGTGGGCCGACGTGCGCAGGAGCGGCCTGTCGGACACGGAGTTCGCACGCCGCCTGTACGCCGAATATAATGTCACGGTTTTGCCCGGGAGTTACCTGGCGCGCGACGCGCACGGGATCAACCCGGGCAGCAACCGCATCCGCATGGCGCTCGTCGCCGAGGTGGACGAGGGACTGGAGGCGGCCAACCGCATCGTCCAGTTCTGCAAAGGCCTCAAGGCATCCTGAACAGATTCACATACGTAGAGTACAACCATCATGACCCAACAACTGCAGACCATCATCGAGAACGCCTGGGAACAGCGCGCCGAGATCAGCCCGAACAACGCCAGCGCCGAAGTGCGCGACGCCGTTGCCCACGTCCTTGCCGGCCTTGACGACGGCAGCCTGCGCGTGGCGCAGAAGGACACCGGCACCTGGGTCGTGAACCAGTGGATCAAGAAGGCCGTCCTGCTGTCGTTCCGCCTCGAGAACAACGTTCCCGTCGAAGGTGGCGGCATGCAGTTCTACGACAAGGTCCCGACCAAGTTCGCCAACTACAGCGCCGACGATTTCGCCAAGGGCGGCTTCCGCGTGGTGCCGCCGGCGGTGGCCCGCCGCGGCTCCTTCATCGGCAAGAACGTCGTGCTGATGCCGTCCTACGTGAACATCGGCGCCTACGTCGACGAAGGCACCATGGTCGATACCTGGGCCACCGTCGGCTCCTGCGCCCAGATCGGCAAGAACGTGCACCTGTCGGGCGGCGTCGGCATCGGGGGCGTGCTGGAACCGATGCAGGCCAACCCGACCATCATCGAGGACAACTGCTTCATCGGCGCCCGTTCGGAAATCGTCGAAGGCGTGATCGTCGAAGAGAACTCGGTGATCTCGATGGGCGTGTACATCGGCCAGTCGACCAAGATCTACAACCGCGAGACGGGCGAAGTCAGCTACGGTCGCGTGCCGTCGGGCTCCGTGGTCGTGTCGGGCAGCCTGCCGTCGGCCGACGGCAAGTACAGCCTGTACTGCGCCGTGATCGTCAAGCGCGTCGATGCGCAGACGCGCGCCAAGACCGGTATCAACGAGCTGCTGCGCGGCGTTTGATGTTTTGATGTGCATGGTGGGCACGTGGTGCCCACCCTACGGGCGGAACACCGGGCTCTGACCCCTCTGTAGGGTGGGTACCATGTGCCCACCATTTCGCGACAAGGGAGACCGCACATGGCCATGGAACGCCTGTTCCAATTGATGAAGGAAAAGAACGCGTCCGACATGTTCTTCGCGGTCAATTCTCCTGTTCACATCAAGATCAACGGCAACCTCATTCCGATCAACCAGCACAAGCTGGAACCGGACAATATCGACTCCCTGCTGTCCGAAGTCGCCACGCCCGCGCAGATGGCCGAGCTGGCGCGCGACAACGAACTGAATATGGGCATCTCCGTGCCCAATCTCGGCCGCTTCCGCCTGTCCGCCTTCCGCCAGCGCGGCACGATCTCGGCCGTGTTCCGCTTCATTCCGGCCAGCATTCCACCCCTCGCCGAGCTGGGCCTGCCTTCCGTGCTGTCCGAACTGATCATGGAAAAGCGCGGCCTGCTGCTGATCGTGGGCGCCACCGGGTCGGGCAAGTCGACGACCATCGCCTCGATGCTGGACTACCGCAACGAACAGCGTGCCGGCCACATCCTGACGCTGGAAGACCCGATCGAATACCTGTTCAAGAACAAGAAGGCCATCGTTAACCAGCGCGAGATCGGCAGCGACGCCGCCAGCTTCGACGTCGCCCTGCGCAATTCCCTGCGCCAGGCGCCGGACTGCATCCTGATCGGCGAAATCCGCGACAAGGACACGATGGCCGCTGCCCTCGCCTACGCCCAGTCCGGCCACCTGGTGCTGGCGACGCTGCACGCGAACAACAGCTACAACGCGCTGAACCGCATCATCAGCTTCTACCCGATCGAGAACCGCCCCGCCCTGCTGCAGGACCTGTCCTCGACCGTCAAGGCGATCGTGTCGCAGCGCCTCGTGCGCGCCAAGGCCGGCGGTGCCCGCCAGCCTGCCGTCGAGGTGATGGTCAATACGCGCTACGTGGCCGACCTGATCGAAAAAGGCGACATCGGCCAGATCCGGGAAGCGATCGACAACAGTCTGTCGCCCGGTTCGCAATCGTTCGAACGGGCGCTGCTGGAACTGGTGCAGGCCGACCTCGTCACGCAGGACGAGGCGTTGGCGAACGCCGACTCGGCGACCAATCTGCTCTGGCTCATCAACAACGGACCGGCAGGCGGCGCGAAGAAAGAGGAAACCCCGGCCAAGCCCGCCGAGCCGCCCCAGGGCCCGTCGTTCACCGAATTCACCCTCGATAACTAGTCCCTAGCGCGGCGGACAGAGTGGCGTGACGGGACGCGGCGCATCCAGCCCGCGCACCCGGACGTCGACATCGCCCTGGCCCCGGTCGAAGATGAAGCGCAGGGGCCCGCCCCGTTCGGCGAAGTCGTGGTCGCTCAGCGGCACGATCTCGACGGTGCCCGTCCGGTCCATCTCGGCGTGGTAGCGCATGCCGGACCGGGTCACGCGCAGGGTGTCGCCATTGGACAGCTCGTAGCTGCCGACGATGCCGCTCCAGCCCTGCAGCGGGACGAAGGTGCGTGGCGAGCAATTGATTCTTACCTTGGCGGCGCCGGCCAGACCCGGCAGCGCCACGAGCGTACAGCAGAGTAAACCCATCGCGATGCGTCGCATGATCACTCCTTTGGTCCCGACAACGCATCTGACCCGGCGATACGCGATTGGTTCGGGGCGTCGCGTCGCCGCCGTCGTTGCTACACTATCCACCGCGTTGGCGGCCTGTGCTATCCTTCGCGCCTTCCCGTACCGCAACACCCGCCGGCCGACAGGCCTGCCCAGCATTCGTCACTCATGAAAAAGACACTCTACGGTATTCCCAACTGCGACACCGTCAAAAAAGCACGCACCTGGCTGGCCGACCACGGCCAGGACTTCGCCTTCCACGACTTCAAGAAACAGGGCCTGGAGCGCGCCACCGTCGCCGCCTGGCTCGAGCAGACCGATTGGGAAATCCTGGTAAACCGCAAGGGCACGACCTGGCGCAAGCTCAGCGACGAGCGCCGCGCGCAGGTCGTCGACAAGGCCAGCGCCCTCGCGCTGATGCTGGAAAACCCGTCCGTCATCAAGCGTCCGGTGCTGGAAGGCGCGGGCCCCTTGTCGGTCGGCTTCTCGGACGCCCAGTACGGCGCCATCTTCGAGGGCGGCAAGGCATGAAGGCGTCGCGTACCCAACTGCTGACGGAAGAGCTGATCGCGCTCGATTCCGTCACCCCGCACGACAAGGGCTGCCAGCAGCGCCTGATCGAACTGCTGTCCCCGCTGGGCTTCGTGTGCGAGACCATCGAATCGAACGGCGTGACCAATCTGTGGGCGCGGCGCGGCACGGCCTCGCCCGTATTCGTGTTCGCCGGCCATACCGACGTGGTGCCGTCCGGCCCCGTCGACCAGTGGTCGTCGCAGCCGTTCGCGCCGACCGTCCGCGACGGCAAGCTGTACGGCCGCGGCGCGTCCGACATGAAGGCGTCGATCGCAGGGATGGTCGTCGCCGCCGAGGAATTCGTGGCCGCCCATCCGGACCATGACGGCTCGATCGCCTTCCTGATCACCAGCGACGAGGAAGGCCCGGCCGTGGACGGCACCGTGGTCGTGTGCGAACTGCTGGAAGAGCGCGGCGAGAAGATCGATTACTGCCTGGTCGGCGAACCGACTTCCAGCCACGTGCTGGGCGACATGATCAAGAACGGCCGCCGCGGCTCGCTGTCGGGCTGCCTCGTCGTCAAGGGCGTGCAGGGCCACATCGCCTACCCGCACCTGGCGCGCAACCCGATCCACCAGGCCGCGCCGGCGCTGGCGGAGCTGGCCGCCGAGGTCTGGGACGAAGGCAACGAGTACTTCCCGCCGACCAGCTGGCAGGTGTCGAACATCGCCGCCGGCACCGGCGCCACCAACGTCATCCCGGGCCAGATGCAGGTCGACTTCAACTTCCGCTTCTCGACCGCCAGCACGGCCGAGGGCCTGCAGGCGCGCGTGCACGCGATCCTGGACCGTCACGGCCTGGACTACGACCTGCAGTGGACGCTGTCGGGCGAACCGTTCCTGACACCGAAGGGCACGCTGTCGGACGCCGTCTGCGGCAGCATCAAGGAAGAGCTGGGCGTGTCGACGGAACTGTCGACCACGGGCGGGACCTCGGACGGCCGCTTCATCGCCCGCATCTGCCCCCAGGTGGTAGAATTCGGGCCACTCAACGCCAGCATCCACAAGATCGACGAGCACATCGAGGTGCGCTACATCGATCCGCTCAAGAACATCTACCGCCGCACGCTCGAGCGCCTGCTGGCAAGCACGCCCAACGCGGCATAACCATCGAATGGCCATGAATACGACCACTTTTAGCACGCCGCGCGACCTGCTGCGCTACGCCGTCACCCGCTTCAACGGTGCCAAGCTGTTCTTCGGCCACGGCAGCGCCGAAGCCATCGACGAAGCGGCCTACCTGATCCTGCATACCTTGAAGCTCCCGCTCGACAAGCTGGATCCCTTCCTGGACGCGCGCCTGCTGCCGGAAGAAGTGCTGCAGGTGCTGGCCGTGATCGAGCGCCGCGTCAGCGAACGCGTGCCGGCCGCCTACATCACCAACGAGGCCTGGCTGGGCAGCTACAACTTCTACGTCGACGAGCGCGTGCTGGTGCCGCGCTCCTTCATCGCGGAACTGATCCCGAACGCCTTCAGCCCCTGGGTCGCCGATCCGGAAGCCGTCGAGAACGTGCTCGAACTGTGCACGGGTTCCGGCTGCCTGGCGATCATGATGGCCGATGCCTTCCCGAACGCCGTCGTCGACGCCGTCGACATCTCGGCCGATGCGCTGGCCGTGGCCGAGCGCAACATCCGCGACTACAAGCTGGAGGGCCGCGTCAACCCGATCGAATCGGACCTGTACCAGAACGTGCCGTTCAAGAAGTACGACCTGATCGTCACCAACCCGCCGTACGTGAACAGCGACTCGATGTCCAAGCTGCCGCCGGAATACCTGCGCGAGCCGCAGATCGCCCTGGCCGGCGGCGAGGACGGCATGGACCTGGTACGCAAAATCGTCGACGGCGCCGCCGAGCGCCTGACGCCGGAAGGTATCCTGGTCGTCGAGATCGGCAACGAGCGCGAATACGCGGAAGCCGCCTTCGGCGCGCTGGGCCTGACCTGGCTGACCACCAGCATCGGCGACGATGCGGTGTTCCTGCTGACGGCGGAACAGCTGACGAAATAAATGCACCACCACCGTCGTCCCTGCGAAGGCAGGGACCCAATTTCCGAGCGCCGCGATAACGCTTGCAACATTGGGTCCCTGCCTGCGCAGGGAGTCATTGCCGGCAATGCCGGCAATGACGAAGTACCATAACGCTTAAATCTCACATGATCCGATTCCTCAACGTCAGCCTGATGCGCGGCACCAAGCCGCTGCTGGAAGACACCGACCTCACCCTCAACCCCGGCGACAAGATCGGCCTGATCGGCGCCAACGGTGCCGGCAAATCGAGCCTGTTCGCGATGCTGCGCAACGAGCTGCACCCGGACCAGGGCGAGATCGACTTCCCGGCGCGCTGGCGCATGGCCTACGTGGCCCAGGAAACCCCGGCGCTGGACCGTCCGGCCATCGAGTACGCGATCGACGGCGACGTCAACCTGCGCACGCTGCAGGCCGAACTGGAGCGCCTGGAAGCCCTGCCCCACACGACGGAAAACGGCATCGCCATCGGCGAGATCCATTCCGGCCTGGCCGACGCCGACGCCTACACGGTGCAGTCGCGCGCCGAACAGCTGCTGCTGGGCCTGGGCTTCACGCTGGAGCAGATGACGCGCCCCGTGTCGAGCTTCTCGGGCGGCTGGCGCATGCGCCTGAACCTGGCGCAGGCGCTGATGTGCCCTTCCGACCTGCTCCTGCTGGACGAACCGACCAACCACCTGGACCTGGACGCGATCATCTGGCTGGAAGACTGGCTCAAACGCTATCCGGGCACGCTGATCGTGATCTCGCACGACCGCGACTTCCTCGACGAGGTCGTCAACGTCGTCGTGCACATCGACGAGCGCAAGCTGAAGCGCTACTCGGGCAACTACTCGGCGTTCGAGCGCCAGCGCGCCGCCCATCTGGTGCTGGCCGCGGCCGCCTACGAAAAGCAGCAGCGCACGCGCGCCCACCTGCAATCCTTCGTCGACCGCTTCAAGGCCAAGGCCACCAAGGCGCGCCAGGCCCAGAGCCGCATGAAGGCGCTGGCCAAGATGGAAGAACTGGCGCCGCTGCGCGCGGCCGCCGAATTCTCGTTCGAGTTCCGCGAGCCGCTGTCGGCGCCGAACCCGCTGCTGGTGATGGAAGACGTCGATGCCGGTTACCCGATCCTGGACGCCCACGGCGACAAGGTCGACGCCAAGGTCATCGTGCGGCGCGTGAACTTCTCGCTGCAGACGGGCCAGCGCATCGGCCTGCTGGGCGTGAACGGCGCCGGCAAGTCCACGCTGATCAAGACCATTGCGGCGGAACTGGAACCCGTATCCGGCACCGCCACGCTGGGCAAGGGCCTCGTGATCGGCTACTTCGCCCAGCACCAGGTCGAGATGCTGCGCCACGACGAGTCGCCCCTGTGGCACCTGCAGAAGATCGCGCCGACGACGCGCGAACAGGAACTGCGCAACTTCCTGGGCGGCTTCAACTTCCCGGGCGATATGGTGACCAGCCCGATCAAGCCGTTCTCCGGCGGAGAAAAAGCGCGCCTGGCGCTCGCGCTGATCGTCTGGCAGCGCCCCAACCTGCTGCTGCTGGACGAACCGACCAACCACCTGGACCTGGAGACGCGCGAGGCGCTGACGCTGGCGCTGGCGCAGTTCGAGGGCACGCTGATGGTGGTCTCGCACGACCGCCACCTGCTGCGTGCCACCACCGACCAGTTCGTGATCGTCGCCGACGGCCGCCTGCAACCATTCGACGGCGACCTGGACGACTACAAGGACTGGCTGTTCCAGACCAAGCTGGGCAAGGGCACGGAGGCGCCCGCGCTGCCGGCCGCCGACGCCAAGGCATCCGCCCCCGCGGCGCCCGTGCCGGCCGTCGACCGCAAGGAACAGAAGCGCCTGGAAGCCGAGGAGCGCCAGCGCCTGGCCGCGTTGAAGAAGCCGATCGAGAACCGCATCAAGCGCCTCGAGGAGCAGATGGCCAAGCTGAACGCGAAGAAGGCCGACGTCGACGCGCGCCTGGTGGACCCGGCCATCTACGAGGCGGACAAGAAGGAAGAATTGAAGAACCTGGTGGCGGACCAGGCGTTCCTGACGCGGGATCTGGGGAACCTGGAGACGGAGTGGCTGGAGTTGCAGGAGCAGTTGGAAGGGTTGACGGCCTAAAAATCGTCGTTCCCGGCATTGCCGGAAACGACTCCCTGCGAAGGCAGGGGCGACGGAGCAAGCTGCCGCTATCGTGTCAGGCGACGTGTCTCGCCGCCTCCAGCGCCGACCCCTTCACCGACATCAGCCGGTCGATGTCGACCAGGATCAGCCGCCTGTCCTCGCACTGCCCCAGCCCGATCAGGTAGCCGGCCTGCGCGCCGTCCGCGCCCGGCACCGGCATCACCTGCTCCGGCGCCAGCGTCACCACGCCGGTGACGCCGTCCACCACCATCCCCATCGTGCATTGCGACAGCTTCAGGATGATCACGTCGGTCGACGGGTCCGGCGCGTCCGGGCTGCAGCCGAAGGCGGAGCGCATGTCGACCAGCGGCATGATCACGCCGCGCGAGACGGCCACGCCGCCGACGATCTCGCCCTGCGAGGTGAAACGCTCCAGCGTCTTGAACATACGCAGTTCCTGCACCTTGGCGACATCGATCCCGTATTCGAGGCCGCCGAGCGTGAAGCTCAGGAATTGCTGGCCGATGGCAAAGGAGGAGGCGGAGGCGGTGGTATCGGGCATGGCAAAGTCCTTTCTGGGAACCTTGCCATGCTACGGCGCCACGGGACGCCGCTGTTGATTGCAGTCAACTATTGCAGTCTATTACTTGAGTTGTGCGTCCGTCACGGCCAGCTGCTTGTTCTGCGCATCCAGCCAGGCCATCAGCGGCGCGAAGTACTCGAGCATCGCGGCGGCGTCCAGGCGTTCCTCGCCCGTCACCGCCTTCAGCGCTTCCGGCCACGGCTTGCTGGTGCCCATTTCCAGCATCTGCTGGAACTTGGCGCCGGCCTTCTTGTTGCCGTAGATCGAGCAGCGGTTCAGCGGGCCGGTGTCGCCGGCTTCGCGGCACAGCGCGCGGTGGAACTGGAACTGCAGCACGTGGGCCAGGAAATAGCGCGCGTACGGGGTGTCGCTGGCGACGTGGAACTTGGCGCCGGCGTCGAAGCCGTCGGCGGCCAGGGGCGCCGGACGCGAGACGCCCTGGTACTGCTCCTTCAGCGCCCACCAGGCCTTGTCGTAGTCGGCCGGCTTGACCTGGCCGCCATAGACCTGCCAGCGCCATTTGTCGACCATGTAGGCGAACGGCATGAACGACACCTTCTGCAGCGCCGTGTACAGCAGCGGGCCGATGTCCTGGGACGGATCGGGTTCCGTCTTCATCAGGCCGACCTTCTTGAGGTAGGCCGGCGTGATCGACAGCGCGACGGTGTCGCCGATCGCTTCGTGGAAGCCGTCGTTGGCGCCGTTCTTGAACAGCGGCGGCTGCGTGCTGTACGCGAGGTCGTAGTACAGGTGGCCCAGTTCGTGGTGGATGGTGCGGAAGTCCTCGGCCGTCGGCGTGATGCACATCTTGACGCGCACGTCGTCCTTGCCGTCCAGGTCCCAGGCGGACGCGTGGCAGACCACGTCGCGGTCGCGCGGCTTGGTCAGCAGCGAACGCTCCCAGAAGGTCTCCGGCAGCTTGCGCATGCCTAGCGAAGTATAGAAACCTTCGGCATAGCGCGTCATCTCGACGGCCGTCGTCTTGCGCTCTTCCAGCAGCGCCGTCAGGTCCTCGCCCTTGGCGTCGTTGGCCGGCTTCAGCAGCGGGTACAGGTTGTCCCAGCTCTGCGCCCACATATTACCCAGCAGGTGGGCCGGGATCGGGCCGGTGGCCGGCACGTTGGCCGGGCCGTAGGCCTGGCGCAGCTTGTAGCGCGTGTAGGTGTGCAGCGCCTCGTACAGCGGGCGCACCTGCTGCCACAGGCGTTCCATGTCGGCGGCGAAGGCATCCGGCGCCATGTCGTAGCGCGAGCGCCACAGCGCGCCCGTGTCGGCGAAGCCCATCGCGCGCGCGCCCTTGTTCGACAGCTCGACGTACTTCGCATAGTCCTGCTTGTAGGCCGGCGACTGGGCGTGCCAGCCGAGCCACGCGTCCTTCAGCTTGGCCGGATCGTGGCTGGTGGCCAGGATCTTTTCCAGCGCGCCCAGCGGCAGGCATTCCGGTCTGGCGGCGCCCGCGGCTGTGCTGGCAGAAGCGGCCGGGCAGTACTTGGCCTTGCCGTAGGCGCCCGTCATGCTGGCGGCCAGGCGCGCATAGGCGGCGCGGTCGGCGCCGTCGGACAGCACCAGGTTCTGGCGCAGCAGCATCAGCTTGCGCGCGTCGTCGGCGGACAAGGTGAGGTCCTTGTAGCGGCCGGACTTCAGCGCGACGGCGCCGGACAGGCCCAGGTACTGCTCGTTGGCCTGCGCGGTCATCGTCTCGGTATCGAGCGTGATGAAGTTCTCGGCCACCCATTCGGCGCGGCCGGCATCGAGGCCGAGGCGGTCGAGGTCGCGCTCCGCGTCGGCGATGAAGCGCTGGGCTTCGGCCACGGTGGGCTTGGCGGTGGCGCTGGTGGAGGCTTTGGTGGCGGCGCCGGCCGGCATGGAAGCGGCGCAGCTCGCGACCAGCAGCGCGATCAGGCGCGGCTGGAATGGACGCATGGTCTTCAAGTGATTCCCTCGGTGTGTGGTTGTCGTCGTGGCACCGCCGGCAGGCAGGCGGCGCGCACCGTGTATAAGGGCTCGCTCAGCCGTCGGAAAGGCCTTGCGCGCTGTTCCACGCCACCTGCCCGCTGCTGCCCGAGAACAGCAGCTCGCCGCGCTGCGGGCCGCGCAGGCGCGTGCGGATCTCGCGCGGCGCCAGGCGGTACGGCGCACTGCCCGCGGCCGGGCTGTAGCCCAGGATCCGCACCTGCGTCTCGCCCTGCACCTGGTGCACCGTGACGGCCGACACGCTGGCGGCGTCGACCCGCTGCGCCTCCAGCCGCGCCAGCATCTGCGCGCCGTCGCGCTGCTGCCCCTCGGCCGCCTTGATCTTGCCCGACACCTCGCCGATCGCCTTCAACGCGGGCCCCACTTCCTGGCCCATGCGCTGGAACTGGCGCGTCTGCTCGGGCGACAGCACGATCTCGTTCTTGCGCACGCGCGAGGCCAGCATCAGGTAGCGGCGCACCTCCGGCTTGGACGTCATCGCCTCCATCTGGGTCTTGAGCTGCGCCACCAGCGCGTCGAACTGGGCCAGGCGCTGGCCCACCGCGGCGATCACTTCCTCGATGTGGGGCCCTTCCGGGCACAGCACGGCGACCAGCATCTCGCTCTGCTTGCGCGGCGTGGTGCCGTCGATCGTCACGCGGCGGCCGGCGATGGCGCTGCCCTCCGCGATCTCGACCACGACCTCGTCGCCGATCACTTCGCAGTTGATCGCATGGCCGATGCGGATGCGCGTGCCGGACACGACGCAGTTCTCCGCGCGTTCGAGGGTCACGCCGCCGTCCTCGGCCTGCAGCACCGCGTTCGAGGCGACCCCGCGCACGACGATGTCGCCGCGCCGGTTGGCGACGCTGCCGCCGATCAGGTTCGCATGCAGCAGCACGGTGCCGCCGCGCGAGACCAGGTGGCCGTACACGTCGCCGTGCACGACGATGCCCTCGCCTTCCAGCGTGCGCATTTCCTGCACGTCGCCGAATTCCTCGTAGTCGCCGGTGAGCTGCAGGTTGCCCGTGGTGCGGGCGCTGACGCCGTCGTGGCTGACGATCTTGTCGCCGACCGAGACGCGGCTGGTCTTGGCGTCGACGGCCAGGAAGCCGGCCTGCGTCGAGACGAGGAATTCGCCGTCGCGGCCGCGCTCGACCTGGGTGCCCGGTCCCGCATACGGCGCCAGGTCGGTGTCGCTCCCGGGCTTGGCCGGCAGTTCGCTGCCCGATACCTCGAAGCCCCTTTCGCCCTGCGTGGCGGCGATCTTCTGCAGCAGGCGCACGCCGGCCTGGATCTGCGGGAAACGGTTCTGGAAGCTGGTCAGGTCCAGGCGCCCGTCGGCGAGCTGGCGCGGCGCGTCGCTGCGGTGGATGTCGCGCGACACTTCGTCGACGTGCGCATCGATGCCCTGCACCGGGTCGAGGCGGCGCGCCACCGTCACGCGGTCGGCACGGCCGGCATGGGCCGCGGCCATGGCGGCGCGCACGGCGTCGACGTCGATGCCGAAGCGCACGCCCTTGGTCCAGACGTCGGCGATGAATTCGTCGACGTCCAGCGCCGTCAGCTGCTCGGGCGCCTCGGGGTCGGCGGGGTCCGGCAGCCACGCCGGTTCGAACACGTAGTCGGCCCATCCGCCGCTGATCTTGACGGCGTGGTACAGCGCCTTGCGGGCGGGGTCGAAGGTGCGGATCTCGGCGGCGATGCGTACCAGCGGCACGCCGTCGGGCCCCGTCGGCAGCGCGGGACCGTGGCCGTACAAGGCCTTGATCAGGATGGGGTAGTCGACGCCGGCGAAATAGCGGCCGGCGCCGAAGATCGCGTCGACGGCCGCGGCCAGCGTCGTGCCGAGCACGCCGGGGTCGGCGTAAACGCCGTCGGGGCGCTGCGCGATGCAATGTTCCAGGTCGCCGGCAGCGGCGAAGCGCGTGGCCGGAACGACGGATTCTGAGGACACGATGGGCTCCCGTCCAGGGTTGGCGACCCGGCAGGGTCGGGGCCGGGGTCGGAAGCTGGCAAGCGTATCACGTTGACGCCACGAAATAAATATGTGGCAACTCTATTGTTGTAAAGAAATCAGAATTGACGCGCCGTCAATGGGCGGCGCACGGATGCGGCCAGGCGCTCAGCGCTGGCGCGGGTACAGGTCGCGCCCCGCTTCGTTGATCTGGCGGCGCAGGTCGCGCCGCTCGTCCTGGGTCATGCGGCCGCCGCGGCGTTCGGACTGCTGGTCCTGCTGCATGCGGCGCTGCTCTTCCATCGCGCGGAACTCGGCCTGGCGGTTGTCGGCCTGGCGATTGTCGCGATCCTGCGGCGGCAACTGGAAGCGCTCGGCACGGTGGCCTTGCGGCATGCCCTGATCGTCGCGGCGTTCGCCATACTGCTGGGCCATTGCTCCTCCGGCCGCCAGCACCAGGGCGCACGCCAACGCGGCGCGACGCGCGGCGCGGGCCAAGCGGCCTGCCTTCGTCTCTGCTCGTTGGTGGGTGAACGCACTGTTCATGGTGTTCCTCTTCCGCGATGCCATGTAAGGGGATAAGCTGTAAAGAATGTGGTGTGCAGCGTTGGTGAATCGATGAATCCAGTGTATGTGGAAACCGCGTAGGGCATAAGGCGAATTGGGTAAAGTTTGTAACACAATGTAATGCCTCAACAGTTACGCCTGTCCGCTGTACGATATGAAGTTACCATAGCGACATTAATCTGACAACGACAGACCTATGAATGCAACGAGCCCGAACACCGGCGCAGCCGGCACGAATGGCGGTCACGCCGCCAAGATCATGGTGGTGGACGACGACGTGCGCCTGCGCGATCTGTTGCGCCGCTACCTGACCGAACAGGGATTCCAGGTGGTGACGGCGGAAAGCGCCCCCGCCATGAACAAGCTGTGGCTGCGCGAGCGTTACGACCTGCTGGTGCTCGACCTGATGCTGCCTGGCGAGGACGGCCTGTCGATCTGCCGCCGCCTGCGCGGGGCCGGCGACCAGACCCCGATCATCATGCTGACCGCGAAGGGCGAGGACGTCGACCGCATCGTCGGCCTGGAAATGGGCGCCGACGACTACCTGCCCAAGCCGTTCAACCCGCGCGAGCTGGTGGCGCGCATCAACGCCGTCCTGCGCCGCAAGGGTCCGGACGAGATTCCGGGCGCGCCGAGCGAGACGCCGCAGACCTTCGAGTTCGGCGACTTCGTGCTCGATCTGGGCACGCGCACGCTCAAGAAGAACGGCGAGACGGTGCCGCTGACTACCGGCGAATTCTCCGTGCTGAAGGTGTTCGCGCGCCATGCGCGCCAGCCGCTGTCGCGCGAGAAGCTGATGGAACTGGCGCGCGGCCGCGAATATGAAGTCTTCGACCGCTCGCTCGACGTGCAGATCTCGCGCCTGCGCAAGCTGATCGAACCCGATCCCTCCAGCCCGCTGTACATCCAGACGGTCTGGGGCCTGGGCTACGTGTTCATTCCGGAAGGCCAGCCGCGCTAGTGCCGTTGCCAGTCCCTACGATGTCGTCGCTGCAGTTGCCGCTTCCGCGCCGGTTCGGCTGGTTCAAGAGCGGCCTGTTCTGGCGCACCTTCTTCCTGCTGTCCCTGCTGACGACGCTGTCGATGGCATCGTGGATCGGCATGATCAACGTGTTCCAGCGCGGGCCCCAGGTCGAGCAGACGGCGGAGCTGCTGGTCTCGGTGGTCACCATCACCAAGGCCGCGCTGACCCACTCGGCGCCCGACCTGCGCAGCGAACTGCTGTTCGAGCTCGTCTCGAACGAAGGCATCCGCATCCTGACGCTGGAGCCGACCGACAAGGTCGAGCCGCCGCCGAACTTCCTCACGCCGGAGTTGGCCGCCATCGTGCGCGGCAAGCTGGGGCCGGACACCCGCTTCTCGCGCCGCGTGAACGACATGCCGGGATTCTGGGTCAGCTTCGACATCGACGGCGACAAGTACTGGCTGATGCTGGAACGCGAGCGCCTGAACAACCTCACCCGCGTGCAGTGGGTCGGCTGGGCCACGCTGGTGGGCGCGCTGTCGCTGCTGGGCGCGGCGCTGATCTCGAGCCTCGTCAACCTGCCGCTGGCGCGCCTGACGGCGGCCGCGCGCGCGATCGCCCAGGGCAAGCGCCCCGTCGCCCTGCCCGAGAAGGGCTCGCAGGAGATCATCGAGGCGAACCGCAGCTTCAACCAGATGGTCGACGACCTGCAGCAGCTCGAGAAGGACCGCGCCATCATCCTGGCCGGCATCTCGCACGACCTGCGCACGCCGCTGGCGCGCATGCAGCTGGAGGTCGAGATGGCGAACCTGTCGCAGGAAGCGCGCGACGGCATCCAGTCGGACATCGCCCAGATGGACGCCATCATCGGCCAGTTCCTCGACTTCGCGCGGCCGACCGAGAGCGCCACCTTCACCACCGTGGACCTGTCCGAACTGCTGGAAGACTGCGCGCGCGAGGCGTCCCGCCTGCCCGATGTGCGCACCACCATCGACGTCGACCCGGACATCGTCGTGCTGGGCAACCCGGTCGACCTGCGCCGCGTGATCAACAACGTCATCGAGAACGCGCGCCGCTACGGCAAGACCCCGGGCGAAGACGTCACCGAGATCGACATGGCCTGCCACGTCAAGCTGACGGGCCATGGCCGGCGCGCCGTGGTCGAGATCAACGACCGCGGCGTCGGCGTGCCCGAAGACCAGATCCAGCAGCTGCTGCGCCCCTTCACGCGACTGGACAGCGCGCGCGGCCAGGCCAACGGTTCGGGCCTGGGCCTGGCCATCGTCGAGCGCGTGCTCACGCGCCACAATGCCGAGCTGACGGTACGCAACCGCGAGGGCGGCGGCCTGCTGCTCCAGTTCGCCCTGCCCCTCGCTCCCTGAGCGCCCTGAGCGCCCGCCAGCTCCAGCAAGAAAAAGCCGCCCGCGCATCGCTGCGCCGGGCGGCAAAGTCCAAGTTCGCACTTGGAGGAGACAGAGAACCAATGCCGAAGCACTAGAGGAACAGGTCCGAGATAGGGCCGGTCGACGCGCTTGCAAGGGCTGCTTCGGGTGATCGATGTGCCGTCGGCGTGTAGGCCTGTTCGGACGGTCTGGAACGCCAGCGCCCGCCATGCGGCGAGGGTGTGGCAACGTACAGAATGGGAAGGATGCGAGGCGCAGCATGGAAGCCTGAACAAGGAGAACACCATGAAGCGTGCACTCAGCCTCGCGGGATGGCTCGCCGCCGCGCTGCCGGCCATCGTGGCATCACTCGCACCCGTCACGCCGGCGCAGGCCGGCGACATCGTCAAGTGCGTCGACGGCAGCGGCCACGCCACCTTCACCGACCAGCCCTGCCCTGCCGGCTCGGTCGGCCGCCTGCTGTCCGCCGACGGCGCCGGCACCCAGGGCGGCAGCGGCCTGACGGCATCGACCGGCTCGTCCGAGCCCGAGCCCGAGCCGGCGGCGGCAGCCATGATCGCGGCCGCGCCGCCGCAGCGCCATGTGCTGCCCGCGGCGGACCTGCGTCACGATGCCTGGAAACGTCCGGCCGGCGCCCGTCCCGCTTCGCTGGCGGGCGACGTCGCCACGTTGAAGGCGGCACGCCGCATGCTGCTGCAGCAGGAAGGCACGCGTACGCGCCTGGCGGGGATCGAATAGCGTAGCGCCTGCCCAAGCGGGCGAGCAAGCTTGTAGGGTGGGCACCATGTGCCCACCGAGTGCCGGTGTCACATCAGCGCCGGTGGGCACGTGGTGCCCACCCTACGGGATCGGTGCTTACTGCAGGTCGCGCAGCTGGTCGCCGTCCGGCGACGCCGCTTCGTTGGCCGGCGCGCCCAGCATGCGCACCAGCTGCAGCACTTCCTCGGACTTGATGAAGCTGGCCGACGAACTGGCGGCGAGCAGTTTTTCCGGCGCCTGCGAGCGGGCGATCGCATAGCCCTGCACGTAGTCGACGCCGATCTCGGCCAGCGTGCGGATCGTGTCCGCGTCCTCGGCCCATTCGGCGATGGTCTTCATGCCCAGGTTGGCGGCCAGGTTGACGATGGCCTCGACGATGGCGACGTTGGCCGGGTGCGCATTGATGTTGACGATGAAGTTGCCGTCGATTTTCAGCACGTCGGCCGGCAGCTCCTTCAGGTAGGAGAACGAGGTATAGCCGGCGCCGAAATCGTCCAGCGCCACCTTCACGCCGAAGTTGCGCACCTCGTCGATGAAGCGTCGCGTGTTGTCCAGGTCGTGCAGCGCGACGCCTTCCGTGATCTCCATGCACAGCCGGCCCGCGACGTGGCGGTAGGACGACAGGATCTCCATCGTGTCCTGCACGAAGCGCTCGTCGTTGAGCGAGGCGCCGGACAGGTTCATGCACACGAAGCGGGTATTCGCCAGGGACTCGGCATGGTCCTCGATCCAGGCCAGCGTGGTCGACATCACCCAGCGGTCGATCACGCCGGCGCGCCCGCTCTTCTCGGCGGCGGCGATCACGGGGCCGGCCGGCGCGACGCGGCCATCGGGCTCGCGCATGCGCAGCAATACCTCGAAGTTCAGCGATTCGTGCGGCGCGCTCAGGGACATGATCGGCTGCATTTCCAGGAACATGTCGCGGGTCGCGTCGGGGCCGGACAGGCGCTCGACCAGGTTCAATTCGCTGGCGCGTTCCTGGAACGCGGCCGAGCCGCGCTCGTACACGACGAGGCCGCCGTTTTGGCCGCCCTTGGCCGAGCGGCAGGCGCGGTCGGCCGTGGACACGGCATCCTTCATCGGCATGCCCGGCGCCACCTCGATCAGGCCGCAGGAAGCGCGCACGTGGAACGCCTTGTCGCCGACGCGGTACGGGGTGCCGCCGATGCGGTCGACGATGCCGCGGCAGATCATCGACGCCAGCGGCACGCCGGTATCCGGCATCACGATCACGAATTCGTCGCCGCCCACGCGGCCGATCTGATGGCCGCCGCCCAGCATCAGGCCCATGCGCTCGCACACCTGCTTGAGGACTTCGTCGCCGGCGGCGTAGCCGAACAGGTCGTTGATCAGCTTGAAGCGGTCGAGGTCGATGTAGGCCAGCGACAGCGGCTTGCCCGCTTCCAGCGTATGGGTCGCGCCCTCGAACATCTTCTCGATGCCGCGCCGGTTGAAGACCTTGGTCAGCGGGTCGTTGTTGGCCATGAAGCGCAGCTGCTCGGTGGCCTTGTGCTTGTCGGTGACGTCCTGCATCACGGCCTCGATGCGCCCGCGCGCCAGCGTGGCGCTGACGAGAAAGCGGCGGCTGCCGTCGCGGCTGGCGATCTGCATTTCCGCCTCGCTGCGCATGTGGACGGTCTCGTGCAGCTCGATCCACAGGCTGTCGGCGAAGAACTGCTTCCAGCCGGTGCGGCCGGGGACGAAATCGGCCATGTCGAGCATCTTGCGCAGCGCCGGGTTGGCGCTCAGGAAGGTGCCGTACATGTCGAGCGTGAACAGGCCGACGGGCATCGCCTCGAACGCCTGTTCCAGCTTTTCCTGGGCCGCCATGCGCTGCTCGGTCTCGATGCGCATCTGCTCGGCCACGGCCAGCGCCGCCAGCAGGCTCGATGCCAGCGCGGCCGTGACGCTGTTGACGACGTCGGACAGTGCGCGCAATTCCATGGCGGCGCCGGCCACCTCGGCCAGCGAGGACACGAAGGTGACGGCGAACGAGGCCGCGAACCACATGGCCACCCGGTTGCGCGAACGCAGCATGATGTCGACGAGGCCCAGCGTCATCAGGCCAAGGCCGAAGGCGACCACGCCCCACATGACGGGCAGGAAGACGCGGTACGGCAGCAGCAGCGCGCAGCCGAGGAACGGCAGGCACACCCACTGGGAAAAGCGCAGGAAGGGACCGAAGCGGGTGCGCGCTAGCTCGGCGCCGAACAGCGTCTGGTACAACGTCAGGGACGACAGCGCGAACAGGGCGATGGTGACGGCGCGCATCGGCAGCAGCCAGTCCGCCGGCACCGCCTGGCCCAGCCACTGGGTATCCCAGCCGCCCGACAGCGCGCCCGCGCGCAGGCTCAGGAGCAGCCAGCCGGCGAACTGGATGTACAGCGCCTGGCGGTTGATCAGCGCCGTCAGCAGCACGAACAGCGTCAGCACGATCATGCCGCCGTCGAGCAGGCCCGACTTGCGGTGGAAGTCCTGGATCGACAGCTCCAGCTGCCCGGCCGGCCATGCGATGGCGGAGAGGCGCGCTGGGCCCACGAAACTGGCGCGGCACAGCACCTGGCCGCCGGCGCTGCCGAGGTTCAGTGCGAAGCCCGCCTTGACGGCAGCCATCGCGCCGCGCGCGCCCGTGCGCGAGGCTTCGCCCAGCGGCAACAGGGTCTGCGCATCCCAGCAGGCGATCGCCGTTGCGTGGCGCGAGGGGAATTCGATGGCCGCTCCCGCTCCTGCTCCGGTCCCGCCTCCCGTCTCCGCCGCGTTGGCGCGGGGCGCAACCGCGAACCACAGGGGCCGCTCGGACAGGCGGGTTTCGAAGGTGTCGATGGGCGGACGCTGGGACAGCAGGTGCGCGGCCTGGCCGGGAGTCAACTCGGTATCCGGTACCAGCACCTGCATCTGCAGCGGCAGGCCGTCGTCATGGGCGTAATGGTCGGGCCAGGACAGCAGCGCGATCAGGGAAAACATGCCGATACCCACCGGCAGCATGTAGGTGGCGAGCAGCCGCAACACGGCATCGATCGCACGCTGGGCGAAGGTCGGCGTCGGGTTGCGGGGATAGGAAGCGGGCTTCAGCATAAAAATCTAAGGCAAGACGGACACGCCCGCAGGTCCTGCCGGCATCGACTTCGCAGCATACAGCGTGCAGTCGATGCCGTCATGCAATTTTGGCTCAAGCCAGGGCGAAATGCGGGGCTGAAGCAACGGTTGCGGGCGCGGTTGCGGGTGCGGCTAAGGGTCGCTGCGTCAGCGCCGGCACCTTGCGCGCGCCGACGTCGATGTCCGGGTGGCGGGTGTGCTTGAAGAAGCCCAGCATCGGATGGCGCGCCGCGCTCCAGCGCGCTTCGCCGGTGGCGATCTCGAAAGCCATGACGCGGTGCGGGATATTGCCGACGTGGCGCAGCGGCACCATGGTCCCCTCCTCGAACACGTCGGTGAACAGCAGTTGCGCGTACTGGCGGTCGATGGGCGAGCGGCCCGTGACGACGGCGTAGTCGATGCCGTTCTGTTCGCAGTAGTCGAAGCAGGCCTTGATCAGGGCGATCTTGACGACGCGGCCGATGCGGCCCTCGTCGATGCCCAGCCGGGTCACCTCGGCCAGGCGCTTGCCCTGCAGCCAGGACGGCAGCTCGACCGATTCCTCCACGTGCAGCGCGCGGTGCAGGTTGGTCTGGATGCGCACCGAGCCCAGCGGCGTGCCGTCCAGGCGCGACTCGGCCAGCAGGACCACCGCGTCGTCTTCGTAGTCGCACGCTTCCGGCAGCGCCAGCGTCTGCGCGAACTCGGGCAGGTGGCGCGCATAGGCGGCGTGGCGGATCTGCACGGCCTTGCGCAAGCTGTCCTCGGTCTCGACGCGGCGAATGGTGAATGGCAGTCGTTCGGTCGCCATGGCGGGACGCGCGGACGCGCCCTCGGCAGCAGCTTGCAAAACGGAGACGACGGCGGAGCGGGACGATTCCATGACGGGGTGATTCCTCGAGAGTGATGATTGGACGACTAAGGTTGATGATTATCAATCGCCCAATAAAAACCGAATCATCGAGAAAGCATGCTTTTCCGTGTCACTTCTGCTCATCCATACGTCCGGCAAGCAGGGATGTCCGCATTGCCGGACGGTAATTTTGTTACTTTATGTCGATTATTTGTTACTTCTGCCCTGGCTGGGCGAGCGGCCGGGCGGTGCCAGACACGCGGATCGAGCTGCCCGGCTGCGGCCCGATCGCCGCATGCAGGCGCGAGCGCATGCCCATGTCTTCGCCCTGCACGACGTCGATGGCGCCGCCGTGCGGCCAGCCCAGGTCGCGCAGGTAGCCGGCCAGCGCGGCCGTGCCGGCACCCGTCGCCGGGTCTTCGTAGACGCCGCCGCTGGCGAAGGGATTGCGCGTGTGGAACAGCTGCGCGCTCTCGGCGACGGCGAGCACGATGGTGGTCAGGCCGTGGGCCGTCATCAGGCGGCGGCCCGCATCGAGGTCGTAGCGCATCGCCGCCAGCGCCGTGCGGCTGGCCAGCGCCAGCACCAGGTGATCGGCACCGGCATGGGCGAGCGCCGGCGGGATGCGCGGGTCGAGGTCGGCTGCGGCATAGCCGAACAGCGCCAGCGCCGCGGCCACGAGGCCGGGATCGGCCGGCCTGCTCCAGGTCGGCGGCGACTGCAGCGCGGCCGCCGTCAGGCTGCCGTCGCGCCGGCCTTCGACGGTGATCGACGCATTGTTCAGCGCCAGCGCAAAGACGCCGTCGCCATCGCGCGCGGCCAGCGCCGCGCCGAGGGCGATGGTGGCGTGCCCGCAGAACGGCACTTCGGACTCGGGAGAGAAATAGCGCACGCGCCAACCCTGGCCCGGTCCTTCACCCTGGCGTGCCGCGAACGCCGTCTCGGAATAGCCGACGGCATGTGCCAGGCGCTGCATCTCGGCCGCCGGCGGCAGCGTGTCGCCGACCCACACGCCGGCCGGGTTGCCGCCGGCGTCGCCATCCGAGAACGCGGCGATGCGCTGCACCGCGGACGTGTCGACGGTGCCGTCGGCTACAACGGCCGCTACTGCCGCCACGCCAGGCAGGGAGTCGGATTGCTCGGTGCGCGTGCTTGCCATGGTCGTCTCCTGTATCGATGAGGGACGACCATGATAGTACCGCCGCGCCGATCGCGCACGACCCTGCCCTGCCGCCGCAGTCCGCCAGCGTGCTCCGCCTTGCGCCTCAGGCGCGCACGCCGCCCGCGAACATGCGCTCCATCTCGGCGCGCATCTCCTCGACGGAGACGTCGCGCACGTGGGTGGCGACCGACCAGTGGTGGCCGAAGGGGTCGACCAGCACGCCGTAGCGGTCGCCCCAGAACATGTCGGCCGGCGCCATGCGCGTCGTCGCGCCCGCCGCGACCGCCCGTTCGAAGGTGGCGTCGACGTCCGGCACGGCCAGGTGGATGGTGACCGGGCTGCCGCGCAGCGTGACCGGGGAATGCGATTCCCATTGCGGAAATTCGTCGGCCAGCATCAGCATCGAATCGCCGATGCGCAGCATGGCGTGGCCCAGCTTCCCGTCGGGCATGGGCAGGCGCATGATTTCCTCGGCGCCGAACGCCTGCCGGTAGAAGTCGATGGCCGCCGCGGCGTTGGCGCATACCAGGTGCGGCGTGAGACTGTGCATGCCTGGTGGTACCGCCTGTACATTGTCTTCGTTCATTCCGTGTCTCCGCTATCGTTGTCGTCACTGCCTGCGGTAGACCGGATGCGCGGGAGAAGATTCCGCCGGCATGCACGCGGTTTGATGCGATCCAGGTTGATGTAAAAGTGAGGCGTCCGTCAAAACCCCGGAGGACGCTCGGCCGCGACGCCGGACACGCGCTCCAGCGCCATGCCCACACGCGCGATCGTGCCTTCGTCGAACAGCCGGCCGATCAGCGTCACGCCGTGCGGCACGCGGCGCGGCGGAGAGAACGTGGGCAGCGGGCGTTGCGGGTCCGGCGCCCAGTCGCTGCGCGCCTCGCCCACCGTCACGAAGCCGGTGCGCACCGTCAGCGACGGGTGGCCCGTATTGTTCGAGATCGTCAGCATCTCCTCGCGCAGCGACGGCACCAGCAGCAGGTCGACCCCGCGCAGGATGCGCGCCATCTCCAGCGCGTACTTGCGACGCAGGCGGTCCGCCTGCACGAAGTCGACGGCGGACAGGAAGCGCGCCTGGCGGAACAGGTTCGGCCACGCATCGGGCACCTGCATCGCGAGCTGGTCGACGCGGCCGTCCAGCACGATCTCTTCGAAGGCGGCGGCCGCTTCGGCGAACAGCACCGTATTGAGCGACTGGTGCGGCCAGTCCGGCAGGGTCACCGGCACGGCCTTGCAGCCCAGCTTCCGGAGGTTGTCGAGCGCGGCGCGGTCGACGTCGGTGGCCGGGTTTTCCGTCATCCAGCCGGGGAAGTAGCCGACCTTCAGGCCGGCCACGCCGGCGCCCGCATCGAAGTCGAGCCTGGCCGCACGGCTGGCGACGTCGTCCGCGTCCGGGCCGGAAATCGCGCGCAGCACCAGCATCGCATCCTCGACGCTGCGGGTCATCGGGCTCAGCTTGTCGAGCGACCAGCACAGCGTCATGGCGCCGCTGCGGCCCACGCGGCCGTAGGTCGGACGCAGGCCGGCGACGCCGCAACGCATGGACGGGCTGACGATGCTGCCGCCCGTCTCGCTGCCGATCGAGAACGCCACCAGGCCCGCCGCCGTGGCCGCGCCCGGGCCGGCGCTGGAACCGGATGCGCCTTCCTCGGGCAGCCACGGGTTCATCGTCTGGCCGCCGAACCAGACGTCGTTCAAGGCCAGCGCGCCCAGGCTCAGCTTGGCGACCAGCACGGCGCCGGCCGCATCCAGCCGGCGCACGACGTGGGCATCGGTCTGCGGCACGCGCTCGCGGAACGGCTCGGCGCCCCAGGTGGTCGGGATGCCGGCCGTATCGAGCAAATCCTTCACGCCGTAGGGAATGCCGTGCAGCGGGCCGCGGTACTTGCCGGCGGCGATCTCGCGGTCGGCCTGGCGCGCGCGTTCCAGCGCATGCGTTTCCGTCACCGTGATCACGCTGCGCAGCCGGCCGTCCAGGCGGCGGATGCGCTCCAGGTAGATGCGGGTCAGGCGCTCCGAAGTCAGGGCGCGCGTCTCGATCCAGCGCGCCAGCCGGGTGACGGGCGCGTGGGCGATGTCGGCATCGTCGGCCGGCAGCGGCACGGCGCCGGCGCGGCTGCGCACGAAGCGCTCGCGCGCAGGGGCGGCGGCGTTGACGGCGGCGGCCTTCACGGCGGCGGCCGGGTCCCAGACGGTGGCCGGCGCGATGCCCGGCTCCAGTGGCACCCGGCGCGGGCCGCTGCGCCGCTCCATCGTCGACGCCAGCGACACGCGCCAGCTGCGCGCTGCCATGCGGCGCTGGGTCGAAGTCATCGACACCTGCATCAGCTTCTCCGCCTCGGCGAAGGTGGCGGGCGTGACTTCCGGGCCGAAGCCGGGGGTGGCGCCGAAGGTGGGCGGGGCGCCCGGCGTGGCGGACGCGGTGGCCGAAGTGCTGGCGGAAGCGGCGGGCGTGTCTTGTTCGGCTGCGGTGGCGGCGCCGGCGGCACCGCCGGCAGCGAGCAGGCCGGCCTGGATCAGGAACTGGCGGCGTTGGGTCATGACATCTCTGCGGTGGGGGGACGTCAGATCCTACCGCAGAGACATGGACAAAACAACAATCTTCAATCCTTTCCGGATTTTCCTGCCTGCTGGCGATCCAGTTCGGGGTAATGGCGGAAGATGCCTTCCTCGTTGAAGGGCAGGCGCCGGTCCGATGCCAGGTAGGCGGCGATGCGGGGCCGCGCCGCGACACGGTCGCGCAAGGCCGTCAGCAGCGGATAGTTCGCCTCGACGTGCGCCAGCGCATGCGGGAAGGCGTAGCGCAGGCCCTCGACGAGCTGGAACAACGACAGGTCGGCGTAGGTGACCGTGTCGCCCAGCAGGTAGTCCTTGGGCTGAGGCCGTCCCAGGATGGCTTCGAACCAGTCGAAGAACTTGGGAATGCGGGTCTCGATGAAATCGGCCGTGCGGCGCTTGGCCTCGGGACGCTGGTCCTCGTAGTACAGCGAGGTGGCCACGGGGTGGTGGCTGTCGTGGGCCTCGGCCACCATGTCGGCGATGGTGAGCTGGATCTGGTTGACCCGCAGCCTGCCCTGCTCGTCCTGCGGCGCCAGGCCGTGGCGCTGGCCCAGCCACAACAGGATGTTGGCGGTCTGGCCGATGGTCATGCCGTCCGCCTTCAGGAACGGCGGCGCATACGAGGGATGGTCGGCGCCGTCCATGGCCGCGATCATGCGCGCCATCCCGCCGGGCTTGCGCGCGACGTCCACATAGTCCACGCCCGCCTCTTCCAGCGCCAGGCGCACGAACTCTCCGCGCCCCTGGATGGTGGGCCAATAAAAAAGTTCAAGCATTGCAATGCCCTCCTCATGTTGTTCGGTCTGACTCAATTATTCATGAGGATTTCGATGTTCGGCGCGGCAATCGTGCTAGTCTTGCGTCTGGCAACTCGCCTGACAAAAGATCAACAACAAGAGACATGATGACAATAAAAACAACACTAGGGAACCGTTATCGCGACCGACGATCGTGCGGCACCTGATCGCGCGAAGGCCTTTCGCGCGCCAATCTACCGTTAAATAAATGCACGTCCGCCCGTGCACAAGATGAACCCGAACGTCGCAATAACCAGATAATGCAATACGGAGCGCACCCATGATTTTCGCTCACCTCACCCGCGACTGGCGCGCCCGCCGCAGCCAATCCAGCCTCCCGAACTGGCTCCTGTCCATCGCGCGCAGCCTGCGCGTGCTGGCCTGGCCCCGTGACCACCGCGCACTGTGCGACCTCGGCGTCTACCGCAAGCACGTCATGGCAGCCGGCAACGACGACCCGTTCCACCACCTCAGCCACCGCGACTACCTGATGAAAGGCATGCCGGCGCGCGCGCGCGTGCAGGCCGTGCTGAGCCACTACCGCTTCGAGGAAACCACCTTCGACGAGGCCTACCAGCAAGCCGTCTACGGCGAGCGCCGCCTGCCCCTGTGGCAGCACGAGGCCGACGGCAGCACGTTCACGATCCAGCTCGAGATGGCGTCGCGCAGCAATGCCGAGGGCGACCTCACCGTCGCCCTGCTGGCCGACGGCAAGTGCCTGCACCGCCTGTCCTTCAGCTGGCTCGACGGCGCCATGGCCGGCGTCGACCTGCCGGTCGTACCCTTCATCGCGCGCAACCAGGGCCGCTGGGCCGATTCCGGCACGGCGTTCGACGCCTTCGAGCGCGTCTTCCCGAACAACTCGCCGAGCTTCTTCTGTTTTGCCGCCATGCAGGGCATCGTGCAGGCGGTGGGCATCGATCGCGTCGTGGCCATCCGCAGCGAAGCGCACATCGCCTACGATCCCGATCCCGAAAAACACTTCGCCAACGCCTACGACGGTTTCTGGCGGATCCTCGGCGGCACCGAGATCGAGGGCCGGCCCGGCTACCTGATCCCGCTGCCTTTCTACGTCAAGCCGCTGTCCGAAATGCCGTCCAAGCACCGCAAGCGCGCCGCCCAGCGCCGCGAGCACTGGCGCCTGATCGGCGAATCGGCGCGCGCCGTGCTGCAGCGCCACCTGCTGCATGCGCGTCCGCACGTGGAGTTGCCGGCGACGCAGCTCGAACCGGCCTAGGGGGCGGCGTGTCATCCATGCATTGGTAATCGCACCACAACGGCGCGGGTCGTGTTAGACTCGCGCCTTCGCTAGGGGTCCTGGAAGTTCGCTTCCGGGTGAGAAATACCCTTCGTACCTGATCTGGATAATGCCAGCGAAGGAAAGCGCAACGCAGTTCCCACCCTGGTTTGCCCTTCCCCCGTTGGCTCCGGCTTTTCATAAAAAAAGCAGCGTGCCGATGCGGCGCGCGAAGCGAGCAACCATGAACCTGAGACTGAAGTACCCCCTCCTTGCCTGCGCCCTCGTACAGGCCTTCCCGTCGTTCGCCATGGCCCAGGAAGCGAGCGGCCCCGTGGCCGAAGTGGTCGTCACCGGCAACCGTTTCGTCGCCACCGACCGCGCCAGCGTCGGCGGCTTCGGCGATGCCGCGCTGTTCGATACGCCGTTGTCGATCACCGCGATCGGCCGCACGCAGATGCAGGACCTGTCGATCCGCTCGACCACCGACGCCGTGCGCTTCGACGCCTCGGTCAGCGACGCCTACAATGCCGTCGGCTATGCCGAGCAATTCTCGATCCGCGGCTTCGCCCTGGACAACAACTACAGCTACCGCAAGGACGGCTTCGCCATTCCTGGCGACACCCAGATCCCGCTGGAAAACAAGGAACGCATCGAGATCCTGAAGGGCTTGACGGGGCTGAGCTCGGGCATCGCCACGCCGGGCGGCCTGATCAACTACGTGACCAAGCGCCCGACCAATGCGCCGCTGCGTTCCGCCACGGCCGAGGTGAGCGAGCGCGGCACGCTGTACGGCAGCCTGGACCTGGGCGGCCGCTTCGACGACCGCCGCTTCGGCTACCGCATCAATGCCGCCGCGGCCGACCTGCACTCGTACGTGCGCGGCGCGAACGGCGACCGGCAATTCGTCTCGGGCGCCTTCGACTGGCAGATCACGCCGGACGCGCTGCTGCAGCTGGACATGGACTACCAGCGCAAGGCCCAGATCACGGCGCCCGGCTACCAGCTGATCCGCAACGAAGTGCTGCCCACCGGCGTCTCGGCCAAGGCGCTGCTGAACGACCAGCCCTGGACCCGCCCCGTCACGACGAAGGACAGCAACCTGGGCCTGCGCTTCGAGTACAAGCTCGCGCCGGAGTGGACGGCCACCGTGGCCGCCAACAAGCACTGGTTCAAGCGCGACGACTACACGGCCTTCCCCTACGGCTGCAGCAACGAGGGCGACGGCTACTACCCCGGCTTCTGCGCGAACGGCGACTACGATGTCTACGACTACCAGAGCACGGGCGAGCGCAAGACGCCGTGGGGCATCCAGGCGCAGGTCCAGGGCCGGTTCGCCACCGGCGCCGTGCAGCATGCGCTGACCGTCGGCACCTCGTACTCGGAACGCCATGACAGCTTCGGCGACTACGTCTACGACTACGTCGGCTACAGCAATATCTGGCATCCGCTGGTGACGCCCAGCGTGGGCCCGGACCGCGTCACCGGGCCCGTGTTCGAGCGCCGCAGCGATACCGAAAGCGCGCTGTTCGCACAGGACATCGTCAAGCTGTCGCCGCAGTTCACGCTGCACGGCGGCCTGCGCTACGTGAAGATCGAGCGCGACGAATACGTGGGCGACAGCTCCAGCTGGGTCTCCAGCGACCATTCCTTCGTGCTGCCGCGCGTGGCCCTCGTGTACAGCCCGACGCAGTCCTGGAACGTGTACGCCTCGTTCAACGACGGCCTGCAGAACGGCGGCATCGCGCCGATGGAAACCGCCAACCAGAACCAGATGCTGGCGCCGCAGCGCTCGCGCCAGTTCGAGGTGGGCACCAAGGCCGCCATGGGCGATGCGCTGACGCTGTCCGCGGCGCTGTTCCAGATCCGCCAGGGCCTGGAATACACGGATGCAGACAACGCCTACGTCCGCAACGGCCGCCAGACCCACCGCGGCATCGAACTGTCCGCCGACGGCAAAGCGGGAACGAGCCTGGACTGGAGCCTGTCGCTGCTGGCGCTGAACACGCGCCAGTCCGGCACCGGGACCGAGAGCATCGACGGCAAGCGCGTCACCGACGTCCCCGCGTTCAAGTCGACCGCCTGGGTCGCCTACGCCGTGCCGCAGCTGCCCGGCCTGAAGGTCGACGGCACCTGGCAGTATTCGGGCAAGAAGGCGTTCGATGTCGAGAACCGCGTGTTCGTGCCCGACTACCACGTGTTCGGCCTGGGCGCGTCCTACGCGATGAAGATGGGGACGAACAGCGTGACCGTGCGCGCCCGCGCGGAAAACCTGTTCGACAAGTTCTACTGGCGCGACGTCACGCCGGCGCTGGGCGGCTACCTGCTGGCCGGCGCGCCGCGCACCTTCCGCCTGTCGGCGACGGTGGACTTCTAGAGCAGCGCTAAAGAAGCGCGCTAAAGAAGTGCTGCAGCCTGGCGCATGCGCTGCGCCAGGTCGCCCCGCAGCAGCGTGTACGGAATGGCGCGCGCTTCCAGCACCGCCAGCAGCTGCGCGTGCACGCGCCGGCGCACTTCCTCGGATTCGCGCTGCAGCCCGTCGGGCACCCACGGCAGGTCGATGTCCGCGACCAGCGTCAGCGCATAGTCGTGCCCCGCCTCCAGCGCCAGCAACGCGTCCTGCACGCGGCCCCAGTAGATGCGGCTGTACACGGCCGTCATCAGCGGCGCCGTGTCGCAGAACAGGAAGCGATTCGCCTGCGGCAGCAACGCGGCCTCGCGTTCGCGCTGGGTGCGCGCGATGCCGACCTGGTCGTCCTCGTGCGGCACGCGCGCATGCACGTCGACGAATTCGCGCAGGTATTCCGGCACCCACACGGTGCCGTAACGCGCGGCCAGCGCCTCGGCCAGCGTCGACTTGCCCGTCGACTCGGCGCCCAGGATCGCAATGCGCGCGATCGTGCCCGTCGGCGTGTCCATCAGCGCGCCCCTGCGCGCGCCGCCGCCTGCCAGGCGAGCAGGCCGGCGACCGCCATCGCGACGAACAGCGCATACAGCACGGCCGTCAGGTTCAGCGCCTTGTGCACGTACAGGCCCACGTAGACGACGTCGGCGACGATCCACACGAGCCAGTTCTCGACCTTCTTCTTCGCCGTGAGGAACGTGCCGAGCAGGCTGCCGGCCGTCAGGAAGCCGTCCAGGTGCGGCACGTCGGTGTCCGTGAAGTGCTTCAGGAACGACGACAGCACGAGGTAGCCGACGGCCCAGCCGGCCAGCGACCAGGCCCAGCCCCTGGCATCCAGGCGCGTGACGACGAGCGGTCCGTCGCCGGCGCCGCGCAGCCACTGGCTCCAGCCCCAGAGCGACGTCGCGATGAACACGCCCTGCAGGCCGGCGTCCCCGTACAGGCGCGCATCGAAGAACACGACCCCGTACGTTGCCGACGACATGATCGCGAACAGCCAGGCCCAGTGCTTGCGGCGGATGTTCAGCAGCACCGTCGCGACCGACAGCGCGAAGGAAATCAGTTCCAGCGGGGTCGTGGCGTAGCCGGCGATGTGGATGGTCTCGTTCATCTCGTTCGAATGGGAGGTCAGCCGGCGATTATCCGGGCCGTGCCGGGTTTAGGCAAGCCGGGACTGTCCGGATCCGGACACCGCTGGCCGGGAACGGCCACCACGGTGCGCCGAAAGGCGTGATTTCGCGGGGAAAACGCCCTGGCACGGCGCTTGCAATGAAGATGGCATCGCACTTTCGGATCGCATCATGGACCAGGCCATCGGCATCGACATCCTGCGGCGTCGCCGCCATACCCGCATCGCCACGGGCGCCCTGCTGTGCGCCGCCCTGTGCGCCGCGCTGTGGGGTATCGACCGGCTCGTGCGGCCCAGCGTCGCCGCCGGCGAGATCGCCGTCGCCGAGGTCCGGCGCGGCAACGTCGACAACACGATCGAGGCGGCCGGCGTCGTCATTCCCGTGCACGAGGAAGTCGTGTCGAGCCCCGGCCCCAGCCGCGTGGCGCGCATGCATGCGAAGCCGGGCCAGCGCGTGGCGCAGGGCGACCTGCTGCTGGAGCTGGACGACCGCGAGATCCGGCTGGCGCTGGAAGCCTTGAAGGAGCAGCTGGCGCAGCAGGAAAACCGGGTCGCCGCGCTGGCGCTGGAACGCGACCAGAAACTCAAGCAGACCAGGAGCGCGATCGAGCTGCTGGAGATCGACCTGCAGTCGGCACGCGCGCGCCACGAACGCAACCAGAAGCTGCGCAGCAGCGGCCTGGTATCCGGAGAGGACCTGCTGACGGCGGAACTGAACGTCCGGCGCAACGAGATCCAGCTGCGCCAGCAGCACGAACTGGTCGAGGACACGCGCCGCACGACGGCCAGCAGCATCGCGGCCGCCAACCTGCAGAAGGAGATCCTGCAGAAGCAGATCGCCCAGCAGGAACGCCTGCTGGCGCAGACGCGCGTGACGGCGCCCTTCTCCGGCATGCTGACCACGCTGGTCGAGGACGAAGGCGCGAGCGTCGCCGCCGGCCAGCTCGTGGCGCGCGTGTCGGAGCTGGAGAACTACCGCGTCGAGGCGACGCTGTCGGATTTCCACGCGCGCCTGCTCGCGCCGAGCCAGCCGGTGCGCATCACGCAGAACGGCGAGTCGGTGTCCGGCAAGGTGCACACGATCCTGCCCGAGATCCAGAACGGCTCGATCAAGCTGCTGGTGGACCTGGACCGGCCGCACAACCCGCAGTTGCGCAACAAGATGCGCGTGGACGTAAGCGTCGTCACGGGGCGCCGCGCGAACGTGCTGCTGGTCGACAGCGGGCCCGCCTTCAACGGCAAGGGCCGCCAGGACGCCTTCGTCGTCCATGGCGACGCGGCTGCCCGCACCGTGCTCGAGCTGGGCGCCAGCGACGGCAAGGTGGTCGAGGTCGTCGCGGGAGCGCGCGCCGGCGACCGCATCATCGTATCGGGCACCGAGGCCTTCAAGGACCTGGATGCCATCCGTATTTCGCACTGACTCCAATATCGAGGGAAGCATGATCAAACTACATAAAGTCAGCAAGACCTACCGCACCGACAAGGTGGAGACGCTGGCCCTGAAGGACATCGACCTGCACGTGAAGCACGGCGAGTTCGTGGCCATGATGGGCCCCAGCGGCTGCGGCAAGAGCACGCTGCTGAACCTCATCGGCCTGCTCGACCGGCCCGGCCAGGGCAGCATCGAGATCGACGGGATCCCGCTGGTGCGCTACCGCGACCGCCAGTTGTCGAAGCTGCGCAACCAGACCTTCGGCTTCATCTTCCAGCGCTTCCACCTGATTCCGGACCTGCGCGTGATCGACAACGTCGAACTGCCCCTGCTCTACCGCAGCATGAGCGGCGCCGAGCGCCGCGGCCTGGCGCGCGCGGCGCTCGACAAGGTCGGCCTCGGCGCGCGCATGGACCACTACCCGAACCAGCTCTCCGGCGGCCAGCAGCAGCGCGTGGCGATCGCCCGCGCCATCGTCGGCCAGCCGCAGGTGCTGCTGGCCGACGAGCCGACCGGGAACCTGGACAGCAAGATGGGCGCCGAGGTGATGGACATCCTGCTCCAGCTGAACGAGGAAGGCACGACGGTCGTCATGGTCACCCACGACGAACAGGAAGCGCGCCGCGTGAACCGCATCGTGCGCGTGTTCGACGGCCAGCTGGTCGCGTGAGGAGAAGCCCATGCTGAGGAATTATCTGCTGACCGCCTACAAGGTCTTCATGCGGCGCAAGCTGTTCACCGCCATCAACCTGGCCTGCATCGTGCTCACGCTGGTCGTGCTGATGGTGGTGACAGCTTTGCTGGAGACGGCCTTCTATCCGACCGGCGTCGAAGGCAAGAGCGCGCGCATGCTCCAGGTGTACAGCATGTACAGCGAAAGCGCCGACAAGAATACCCAGCGCACCAGCCCCCTGGGCTGGAAAACGATCGACACCTACCTGAAGCCGCTGCCGGGCGTCGAACGGGTCTCCGCCTTCACCACGCCGGCCAGCGTGGCGGTCTACCAGGACGATCGCGTGAGCGAGGTGGACATGCGCCGCGTCGATGCCGACTACTGGAAGATCCTCGATTTCCAGCTGCTGGCAGGCCGCCTGCCGAACGAGGACGACGACCGCGCCGGCCGCATGGTCGCCGTCGTCAATGCCAGCACCGCACGGCGCCTGTTCCCCAACGGCCCGGCCGTCGGACAGCGCATCCGCGTAAGCGGACAGGCGTTCGACGTGATCGGCGTCGTCGCCGACGTCCTGCACATCAATGCCTATGCCGACATCTGGGTGCCGCTGACGACCTTCCCCTCGAGCGACTACCGCAACCGGCTCACCGGCGACTTCGCCGCCATGCTGCTGGCACGGGATCCAGCCGACCTGCCGCGTATCCAGCGCGACGTCGCGCGCAGCGCGCACGGCTTCGTCAGCGACGATCCGCATACCTATGCCGTCACCATGTTCTGGGCCGACAGCAAGCTCGATGTGGTCGCGCGCGAACTGTTGAGACGCCATCACGAGCCGGATTCGGGAGGGGCGCAGCTGCTCGGCATGGTCGCCGCCGCCATGCTGCTGTTCATGCTGCTGCCGGCGCTGAACCTGGTCAACCTGAACATGGGGCGCACGCTCGAACGCAGCACGGAAATCGGCGTGCGCAAGGCCTTCGGCGCCACCGGCATGCACCTGGTCGCCCAGCTCGTCGTCGAGAACATCCTGCTGTGCCTGGCCGGCGGCCTGCTCGGCCTGGCCTGCACCCAGGCCGTACTGTGGCTGCTCGAACGGTCGCACCTGATCCCTTACCTGCAGGTCGATGTCGACCTGGCGGTGTTCGCCTGGGGCCTGCTGCTGGCCTTCGTGTTCGGCCTGCTGTCGGGCGCCTTCCCGGCCTGGAAGATGTCGCGCCTCGATCCCGTCCACGCCCTGAAAGGAAATGCCTGATGCTGCGCCACCTGCTGACGCTGACCTGGAAGCGCAAGACCAGGAACCTGATGCTGAGCCTCGAGATCCTGCTCGCCTTCGCCATCGTGTTCGGGATCGCCGCCTTCGCGCTGCGCAGCCTGCAGCTGTACCGGACGCCGCTCGGCTTCGACGGCCGCGACACGTGGTCGATCCAGCTGCGCACCGGCAGCGGCGACGACGCGAGCATTCCGGCCGACGTCTACGACACCCTGCGGCGCGGCCTGCTGGCCCTGCCGGAAGCGCGCGAAGTCGGCTTCGCCGCCTATTCGCCCTATACCAACTCGAACTGGTACACCAGCTACAAGTCGCCGCAGACGAACGCCACCGTCCAGACCAACATCCTGGAAGCGAGCGACGGCGTGGCCGGCGCGCTCGGCATCAAGATGTTGCGCGGCCGCTGGTTCTCGGCCGCCGACGAGGGCGCCGCGGTCGAACCCGTGGTACTGAACCGGCGCCTGGCGGCCGCGCTGTTCCCGGGAACCGAGGCGCTGGGCCGCCAGCTGACGCGGCGCGAGGACGGGGTCGAACACGCACTGCGCGTGGTCGGCATCGTCGACGAGTTCCGCAACAAGGGCCCGCTGATGGCGCCGGGGAATTTCATCATGACGCGCTTTGCCCCGCATACGTCCAAGTCGCGCGTGCACGTCATCCTGCTGCGGGTGGCGCCGGGCACGCCGCGCGCCTTCGAGGCGCGGCTCAACGAACGCCTGAAGCTGGTGCGCAACGACTGGAGCTACGAGATCTCGCCGCTGCCCGCGCTGCGCGCCTCGCAACTGAAGGAGCAGCTGGTGCCGCTGGCCGTCGTCTCCCTCGTCGCCGCCTTCGTCCTGCTCATGGTCGCCTTCGGCCTGTTCGGCGTGCTGTGGCAGAACACCACGCAGCGCATCCCCGAGATCGGGCTGCGCCGGGCGATCGGCGCGCGCGCGGGCGACATCTACCGCCAGGTCGTCGCCGAGCAGTTGCTTCTGTCCTCGTTCGCGATGGCGCTGGGCCTCGTGCTGCTGGTGCAGCTGCCGCTGACGGGCGCGTTCGGCGCAAGCCTGGACTGGAGCGTCTTCCTGTCGGCCGCGGCGCTATCGATGGCCGTGGTCTATCTGCTATCCTTGCTGTGCGCCCTGTATCCGGGCTGGCGCGCGAGCCGCCTGGATCCCACCGAGGCCCTGCACTACGAATGACACGACCACTACCAGGCGGCATGCATCACATGGAATCACAACGCAGGCGGCGCATTCTCATCGTCGACGACGACGGCGCCGTACAGGTCTCGCTGGCGCTGCTGCTCAAGCAGTCCGGATTCGACGCGCTGTGCGCGGACGGCCCGCGCCAGGCGCTCGAAAGGCTGCACGGGGGCGGCATCGACCTGGTCCTGCAGGACATGAACTTTTCGCTGCAGACGAGCGGCGACGAGGGACTGGACCTGCTGGCCAGGATCCGTGCGAGCCACCCCGGCGTGCCGGTGCTCCTGATGACGGCCTGGGGCTCGATCGCGCTGGCGGTGCAAGGCATGCAGGCCGGCGCCGCCAACTTCTTCACCAAGCCCTGGGACAACGGCCAGCTCGTCACCCTCATCGAAGCGACGCTGCAGCTGGCCGCGCCGCCCGCCACGCGCCAGGCACCACGCGCAGGTGTGGCGCTGGACGCCGGCTTCGACTTTTCCGCCATCGTCGGCGAGCACCCGACATTGCTGAAGGTGCTGGAGACGGTCGGCCAGGTCGCGCGTACCCGCGCGCCGGTACTGATCCTGGGCGAAAGCGGCACCGGCAAGGAACTCGTGGCGGACGCCATCCACCACAACAGCCCGCGCGCGGCCCGGCCCATCGTCAAGATCAATATGGGCGCGATCACGCCCTCCTTGTTCGAGAGCGAGATGTTCGGCCACGTGCGCGGTGCGTTCACCGATGCGCGCGCCGACCGCAAGGGCCATGTCGCCAGCGCCGACGGCGGCACGCTGTTCCTCGACGAGATCGGGGAATTGAACCGCGGCGACCAGGTCAAGCTGCTGCGCGTACTGCAGGACCAGCGCTACCAGCCGGTGGGCGCCAGCACGACGGTCCAGGCGGACGTGCGGGTGGTCTCGGCCACCAACCGCGAGCTGGCCGAGATGGTGGCGAGCGGCGACTTCCGCGAAGACCTGTTCTACCGCTTGAACCTGATCACGATCCGCATGCCGCCGCTGCGCGAGCGCCGCAGCGACATCCCGCTGCTGGCGCGCCATATCGCCGGCAAGGTCGCCGACGGCTACGGCCTGGGCGAGGTCGACATCGCGCCGGCGGCGCTGGAATGGCTCGCGGCCCAACCGTGGCCCGGCAATATCCGCCAGCTGCGCCAGACGCTGGAACGCACGCTGCTCCTGGCCGGCAAGAGCCGGCTGACGCAGGCCGACTTCGTCGCCACCGGCGCCATCGACGGCGATGCGCCGGGCGCGCGCCTGGGCGTCGACGGCATGACGCTGGAACAGGTCGAGCGCCACATGATCGAACAGGCGCTGCGCCAGCACGCCGGCAACGTCTCGCGCATGGCACGGGCGCTGGGCCTGTCGCGCGCCGCCATGTACCGTCGCCTCGAACGCCACGGGCTGGCCGACGGCGCCGCAGCGGGTAGCGGCATGGGCGACGCCGACGCATGAAGCTGCAGCACCGGCTCGGCGCCTACCTGGTGGCGGTGCACGTGCCGCTGCTCGGTTGCGCCGCCCTGCTGCTGCCGGCACGGCCATGGTATTTCGTCGGTGCCGAGCTGCTGGTCCTGGCCAGCCTGGCGCTCGGCTGGCGCCTCGTACGCCACGCGCTGGAGCCGCTCGCCTACACGCGCCGCTTCCACGACCTGCTGCAGGACCAGCACTACGCCAGCCGGCTGGCGCAGCCCGGCACGGGCGAGCTCGATGGCCTGGTCGCGATGTTCAACGCCATGCTGGCCGCCCTGCACCGGGAACGCCTGGCGATCGGCGAACAACAGGGTTTCCTCGACCGCCTGCTGGAGGCGACGCCGCACGCGGTGCTCGTATTCGACTTCGACGGTGCCATCAGCCTGCTCAATGCCGGCGCGACCAGGCTGCTGGGCCTGGAAGCCCCATTGGGCCAGCCTCTGTCCGCCTGGAGCACGGGCAGCGCACGCCTGCACGCCGGCCTCGATGCGCGCGGACGCGAGCGCAGCCGCGAACTGGCGGCGCAACTGGACGCGCTGGCGCCGGGCGAGAGCCGCCTGCTGGCAGATATCGAAGGGCGGCGCTACCGCGCGCAGCACGGCCGCTTCTTCGACCGCGGCTTCGCGCGCCACTTCCTGATGGTCGAGGAATTGACGGCCGAACTGGAAGACTCCGAGCGCGCAACCTATGCGCGCCTGATCCGCGTGCTCGCGCACGAAGTCAACAACACCGTGGCCGCCACCGGCTCCGTGCTGGATTCGCTGCTCTACTACCGCAGCCAGCTGGCCGAGCCCGACGCGGGCGATTTCGCCACCGCCATCGTCGCCGTCAGGCGGCGCAATACGCGGCTGGGCGAATTCATCGACCGCTTCACCAAGGTCGTCAAGATGCCTGCGCCGGAGCTGCGGCCGGTACGCCTGCGCGACGTGATGGACGACATCCTGTGGCTGAACCGCGAGCAGTGTGCCAGCCGCGGCATCGCACTCGCCTGGGGACGGTGCGACGAGGTGGCGCCCCTGCCGCTCGACGTCCAGCTCATCGAGCAGGCGCTGCTGAACATCGTAAAGAACGCGATCGAGGCGATCGGGCGCGACGGCGCCATCCGCATCGAGCTGCAGGATCGCGATGCGCAGGACCGCGTGCGGCTGTCGGTGATCGATTCCGGCGCTGGCCTGGATGCCGGCGCCGCGCGGCGCCTGTTCACGCCCTTCTACACCACCAAGAAAGACGGCCAGGGCATCGGATTGATGTTCGTGCGCGAGGTGCTGGTCCGGCATGGCTGCACCTATGCGCTGGCCCCCGGCGGCGACGGCGAGACGCGCTTCGACATCTGGTTCCCCGCGCCATGAAAAAAGCCGCGCCGGAATCCCTTCCGGCGCGGCTGTCAGGCGATCGACGACGCGATCAGCGCTTCGGATACTTGATCGTCATTTCCTTGAGCACGTTGTCGGCATGGTCGACTTCCTTCATCACCCACAGCATGTAGCGGATGTCGACGTGGATCGCGCGCGTGATCACCGGATCGAAATACCAGTCCTTGGTGATCGATTCGTAGGTCGAGTCGAAGTTCAGGCCCACCAGTTCGCCGCGCTTGTTCATCACGGCCGAACCCGAGTTGCCGCCGGTCGTGTCGGCGCTCGACAGGAAGTTCACGGGGACGGTGCCCAGCACCGGATCCTTGAACTGGCCCCAGCGCTTCTCGCGGATCGCCTGCAGCAGGTTGGTCGGCGCGTTGAACGGCTCCTTGTTGGTCGCCTTCTCGACGATGCCCTGCACGGTCGTGAACGGGCCCTTGACCAGGCCGTCGCGCGGGCTGTACGGCGCCACAGTGCCGTAGGTCACGCGCAGCGTCGAGTTGGCGTCCGGGTAGACCGGCTTGCCCTGCGACTTCTTCCAGGCGATGACGGCGTTCATGTACTGCGGGATCACGCGTTCCAGGTTGCCGTCGACTTCCTTGCGGCGGTCTTCCAACGCCATGCCGGTGTCCTGCAGGCGCACGGCCAGCTGGATGAACGGGTCGTTCGACTTGCGGAAGGCCTCGGCGTCCTTGCCGATCCAGGCCAGGCGCTTGGCGGTGTCGCCCAGTTCCGTCGACTTATACATCGCGGGAATCGCATCCTGCTTCGGCAGCAGCGCATCGAGCCCCTGCGGGTGGGCCGCAGCCGGAATCCTGGCGTAGCGGTTCAGGGCTGCCTGCCAGCGTGCCTGGTCGACGCCGGGCACGAACGACTGTTCCAGGCGGGTCAGGCGCGCCTTGATGAACGACAGGTCGCGTTCCTGGTAGCCCGCTTCGCGCTGGGCGTCCGGCTTCTGGCGTTCCAGCGCCAGGCGGTACAGCGTGCGCGCGCTCTTGAGCAGGTCGCTGTGCGTGGCTTCCGCCCAGGCGGCTTCCTGCTGCGAACCGTCCATGTCGGCCTTGATCGCGGCGTCGAGGTCGGCCAGCAGCGTCTTCGAGCCGCCGACGTCCGGCCGGTTCATGTTCTGTTTATACCAGTTGCGGAACTCGGCATCCTGCACGTCCTTGATGGCGGCGATGTCCTTGCGCGCGAAGCCGTCCAGCAGGCCCTGGGTCTTCTTCAGCACGTTGTTCAGGCTCTTGGCGACGCTGGCGTAGCGCACGTCGTAGCTCGGGTTGCCCATCGTGGCCGCCGCGATCACCGACAGGTCGGCCGTGATCGTCGCGACCTTGGCCGGATAATCGACCTCGCGCGCGAAGCGGATCTCGGACGGCAGCTTGTAGCGGCTGGTGCGGCCCGGGTAGCCGGCCAGCAGGATCGGGTCGCCGTTCTTCAGGCCTTCGGCCGACACCACCAGGAAGTCCTTCGATTTGTACGGGACATTGTCCGGCGACGGGTCGGCCGGGCGGCCGTCCTTGCCGACGTAGGCGCGCAGGAAGGAGAAGTCGCCGGCCTGGCGCGGGAACTCGTAGTTGTCGATGTCGCCGCCGAAGTTGCCGACGGCATCGGCCGGCGCATACACGAGGCGCACGTCGCGGATCATCAGCTGCTTGATGCGGTAGTACTCGCCGCCGCGGTGGAAGGCGGGCACGGAGCAGCGATACCCTTTGTCGCTTTCGCATTCGGCGATCAGCGCCTTGATGCGGCTTTCCACCTGCTCGTGGCGTTCCTTGCCCGACAGGTTGGGCGCGAGGCCCTTGAGCACGCGGTCCGTCACGTTCTCGACGTTCTCGGTCACGTAGATGAGCGAGTTCGGGCCGCCCGGCAGTTCCTCGGCGCGGGTCTTGGCCAGGAAGCCGTTGACGATGTAGTTGTGTTCCGGGGTCGCGTTGCGCTGGATGGCGCCGTAGGCGCAGTGGTGGTTGGTGACCACCAGGCCGTCCGGCGAGACGAAGGATGCCGAGCAGCCGCCCAGCGAGACGATGGCGCTCATCGGGTGCTTGGACAGGTCGGCCAGTTTCTCGGCCGGGATGGTGATGCCGATGCGCTTGAGTTCGGACTTCAGCTGCGGCAGCTGGTGCGGCTGCCACTGGCCCTCGTCGGCGTGGGCGGATGCGCATGCCGCCATCACTGAGACAGACAACGCGGGCAGGACGATCGATTTGAACAAGTTGTACCCCGATGAAAGAAAAAGCAAGCGGGGAGTATAGCGGCCCCGCCGACTACTTGAAAACCGTTTTGTCCCCTCGGCAGGCGCCCGTAGCCGGCAACCCCGGCCGCAACAGGCTACAATGCCTGATTCCCGCCGGTTTTCCGTAGTCCGCCATGTCCAACGCCATCGAACGTACTTCCGCCCTGCTGCGCCGCCTGTCGATCGACACCTTCACGCTGATGCTGCTGTCCACGGTGGCCCTGGCCAGCCTGCTGCCCTGCTCCGGCCGCACCGCCGTCGTGCTGGGCGACGTGACGACGGTCGCCATCGGCCTGTTGTTCTTCCTGCACGGCGCCAAGCTGTCGCGCGAGGCGATGGTCGAGGGCCTGACCAACTGGCGGCTGCACCTGCTGGTACTGGCGTCGACCTTCGTGATGTTCCCGCTCATCGGCCTGGCCATGAAGCCGCTGGCCGGCCACGTATTGACGCCGGACCTGTATGTCGGCGTGCTGTTCCTGTGCACGCTGCCGTCGACCGTGCAGTCGTCGATCGCCTTCACCTCGATGGCGCGCGGGAACGTGGCGGCCGCCGTGTGCAGCGCCTCGGCCTCGAACTTCGTCGGCATCTTCGTCACGCCGCTGCTGGTGAGCACCCTGATCGTGCGCGGCGCCTCGACGGGATCGTCGTGGGATGCGGTCATCAGCATCGTCGAACAGCTGCTGCTGCCCTTCCTGGCCGGCCAGCTGCTGCGCCCGTGGATCGGCAAATGGGTGGACCGCCACAAGCCGATGCTCAAGATCGTCGACCAGGGCTCGATCCTGCTGGTGGTCTATACGGCGTTCAGCGAATCCGTCAACGAAGGACTGTGGCACAAGCTGTCGCCGTCGACGCTGATCGCGCTGGGCGTCGTGTGCGCCGCGATGCTGGCGGTGGCGCTGGCCGTCGCGGCCTGGACCAGCCGCAAGCTGGGCTTCGACAAGGAAGACGAGATCACCATCGTGTTCTGCGGCTCGAAGAAAAGCCTGGCCAGCGGCGTGCCGATGGCGAAAGTGCTGTTCGCCCCGAGCGCGCTGGGCATGGTGATCCTGCCCGTGATGCTGTTCCACCAGATCCAGCTGATGACCTGCGCCGTGCTGGCGCAGCGCTGGGCGCGCAGGGCCAAATAACTCTGCTACGCCGTCGCCCCCGCGCAGGCGGGGGCCCAATTTGCTTGCGCAGCCGCGCATACAAAATTGGGTCCCTGCCTGCGCAGGGACGACGTGCTGATGGTCGTCTCAGCGGGTCGCCACTTCGTCCTGCCCCACATGCCAGCCGCCACCCAGGGCCTGGATCAGCGCGATCGCCGTCGTCTGGCGGTCGGCCTGGGCCTGGATCAGGCTGCGGCGCGCGCTCAGTGCCGTGACCTGGGCCTGCACCACGTCCGAATACGCGACCTGGCCTGCCTTGTAGCGGTTCAGCACCTGCTCCTCGACCTTGTTCGCCGCTTCCGAAGCGATGCGGCGCTGTTCCTGCTGCTGCACCAGCACGCGCGTGGCCGTCAGCTGGTTCTCGACGTCGGCGAACGCCGTCAGCACCGTCTGGCGATAACGCGCCACCGCCGCCTGGTGCGATGCGCGCGCCGCTTCCACGCTGGCGCGGGTGGCGCCGGCGTTGAACAGCGTCTGCGCGGCCGACAGGCCGACCGACCATGCCGCCGCCGACGCGTCGAACACGTCGCCGATGCGGCTGGCCGCCGTGCCGTAGGTGGCGGACAGGCCGATGTCCGGGAAATAGGCCGCACGCGCGATCCCGATCTGGGCGTTGGCGATGGCGACCTCGCGCTCCGCGGCCGCGATGTCCGGACGGCGCTGCAGCAGCAGCGAAGGCACGCCGACGGGGACGTCCGGCACCGTCACGTTCCATTCGGCCGGCGCCAGCGCGAAGTCGGACGGGGCCTTGCCCAGCAGGACGGCGATCGCGTGCTCGAGCTGGGCGCGCTGGCTCACGAGGGACAGGTCGTCGCTGCGCGTGCTGGCCAGCTGGGTCTCGGCCTGGTACACGTCCGAGTGCGGCACGATGCCGACCTCGAAGCGGTTGCGGGTAATCTTCAGCACGCGCTCGTAGCCGGCGATGGTGTCGGCCAGGATCGCGCGCTGCGCATCGATCGAGCGCAGCGACAGGTAGTCGAGCACCAGCTCGCCCTGCGCGGACAGGCGTGCCGACGCCAGATCGGCGGCACTGGCCTGGGCGCTGGCGGAGGCCGATTCCACGCCGGCGCGCAGGCGGCCCCACACGTCCGGCTCCCAGCTCGTGCCGAGCTGCAGGCGGAAGTTGTTGCTGGCGTTGCCGCCGCTGCCGCCGCCGATGATGTTGCCGTTGTTGTCGACCGTGGCCGAGCCGCCGCCGCCGCGCGTGCCCGAGCGCGTGCCCGAACCGCTCAGGGTGACGGTCGGGAACAGCGAGGCGCGCTGCTGGGCGACCAGGGCGCGCGCCTGGGCATAGTTGGCGACGGCGGCCGCCACGTTCTGGTTCGACACCTCGACCTGGGCCGCGAGCTCGTTCAGCACCGGGTCCTTGAACAGCGCCCACCACGGGCCGCGCTCGAGGGTGTCGGCCGGTGCCGCCGGCACCCAGCCCTGCAGCTCCTTGAACGCCGCCGGCTCGGGCGCCGTGGGGCGCTCGTAGGCCGGGCCGACGGCGCAGCCGGCAAGGCTCAGCAGGGTTGCCGCGGCCAGGGTCGATAAGCGGAAGGATGGAGCGATTCGCATGGTTCGTTTCATGGAGTGGTAGTAAGCGGAGACTGCTCGCCGCCCGGATGGCGCACCAGGTGCTGCTCGTCCGGGCTGCGGCGGCGCAGCTTGTCGAGATAGACGTAGACGACGGGCGTGGTCAGGAGGGTCAGCAGCTGGCTCGCGACCAGGCCGCCGATGATGGCGATGCCCAGCGGCTGGCGCAGCTCGGACCCCTCGCCGAAGCCGATCGCCAGCGGCAGCGCGCCCAGCGCGGCGGCCAGCGTCGTCATCAGGATCGGGCGGAAGCGCAGCAGGCAGGCCTCGCGTACCGCCTCGACGGGGGACAGCCCGCGCGCGCGCTCGGCCTCGAGCGCGAAGTCGATGATCAGGATCGCGTTCTTCTTGACGATGCCGATCAGGAGGAACACGCCGATCAGCGCGATGATCGAGAACTCCATCTTGAACATCAACAGGGCCAGCACGGCGCCCACACCCGCCGACGGCAGCGTCGACAGCACCGTCACCGGATGCACGAGGCTTTCGTACAGTATGCCCAGCACGATGTAGATGACGACGATGGCGGCCAGGATCAGCAGCGGCTGCTGCTGGTTCGATTCCTGCGCCTGCTTGGCCTGGCCCTGGAAGCTGCCGCGCACGTTGACCGGCATGCCGATGTCGGCCTCGGCCTGGCGGACCGCGGCTTCGGCCTGCGACAGCGAATAGCCCTGGGCCAGGTTGAACGAGACCGTCGTGGCCAGCTCGCCGTCCTGGTGGTTGACGGAGCTCGGCGTCGAGCGCTCGGCGAAGTGCGAGATCGCCGACAGCGGCACCATCGTGGCGGCACTGGTCGACAGCGCGCTGCCGCTGGACGGGTCGCGCGCGGCCGTCAGGTTCGGCGTACTGGACGTGGTGCCGGTGCCGGCAGTACCCGCAGTGGCCGTCGTGGTCGAGCCGGCCGTCGCCGTGGACGTGCCGCCGGTAGCGGTATTCATCGTGGACGTCGTGGTGGCAGTGGTCGCCGTCCCCGCGGCGCTGGCGGTCGCGGTGCTGCCCGTCGCGCCCTTGGTCGGCACGTAGACGTCGTCCAGCGCTTCCGGCGACTGCGCATACTTCTGCGCGACGCCCATGATCACGTGGTACTGGTTCAGCTCATCGTAGATATTGGCGACCTGGCGCTGGCCGAAGGCGTTGTACAGCGCATTGTCGACATCGCGCGCGCTGATGCCCAGGCGGGCGGCGCTCTGCGTATCGATCTGGACGAAGGTCTCGACGCCGTTCTCGGCCTGGTCGGTGTCGACGTCGGTCAGCGCCTTCTGCGTCTTCATGGCGTCGGCCAGGCGCGAGGCCCACAGTTTCAGGTCGTTGCGGTTGTCGCTCTTGAGCGTGTACTGGTAGGTGGAGTTGCTCTGGCGCCCGCCCATGCGCAAGTCCTGCACGGGATTCAAGAACAGCTGCACGCCCGTCACCTTGGCCAGCTTCGGCCGCAGGCGCGCGATCACGGCCTGGCCGCTTTCTCCCTTGGCGCGCTGGTCGGCCGGCTTCAGGTTGACGAACATGAAGCCGCCGCCGGCGCGCGAACCGCCCGTGAAGCCGACCACCGTGTCGACCGCGGGGTCGCTCTTGATGATGTTCACGAGCTGGCGCAGCTTTTCCTGCATGGCCTGGAACGAGATGCTCTGGTCGGCGCGGATGCCGCCGTTGATCTGTCCCGTGTCCTGCTGCGGGAAGAAGCCCTTGGGCGCGGCCGCGAACAGGAACACGTTCAGGCCGACGACGAAGGCCAGGATCAGCATCACCAGCCACTTCATGTCGAGCGCCCAGTCGAGCGCATGCTCGTAGGCCTTCAGGATGCCGCCGAAGCCCCGTTCGGAAATCCTTGCGAACAGGCTCGGCTTGCGTTCGATCTTCTGGCCCGGCTTCAGCAGCAGCGCGCACAGCATCGGCGTGGTGGTCAGCGAGATCACCAGCGAGATCATGACGGCGACGGACAAGGTCACGGCGAACTCGCGGAACAGCCGTCCGACCTGGCCGCCCATGAACAGCAGCGGAATGAACACGGCCACCAGCGACAGGCTGATCGACAGCACGGTGAAGCCCACTTCCTGGGCGCCCAGCAGCGCGGCCTTGACCTTGTCCATCCCCTCCTCCACATGGCGGCTGGTGTTCTCCAGCACCACGATGGCGTCGTCGACGACGAAGCCGGTGGCGACGGTGAGGGCCATCAGCGACAGGTTGTTCAGCGAGAAGCCCAGCAGGTACATGGCGCCGAAGGTGCCCAGCAGCGACACGATGGTCGCAACGGCCGGCACGACGGTGGCGCGCACGCTGCGCAGGAACACGCTCACCACCAGCACCACGAGGACGATCGAGATCAGCAGCGTGAACTCGATCTCGTGCAGCGAGGCGCGGATCGAGTTGGTGCTGTCGGACGCCACCGCCAGGCTCACATCCTGCGGCAACTGGGCCTGCAGCGTGGGCAGCAGGTCGCGCACGCCGTCGACGGTCTCGATGACGTTGGCGCCCGGCTGGCGCGTGATCAGCACGATCACCGCCGGCTGGCCGTTGAACAGGCCCAGGGTATTCACGTTCTCGACGCTGTCGGTGACTTCCGCGATGTCCTGCAGGCGGATCGCGGATTCGCCGCGCCAGGCGACGATCAGGCTTTTGTAGTCGGCCGCCGTGCGTCCATTGGTCGGGGTGTTCGCCTGCGAATAAATCTGCAGGCGCATGCCGCTGCCTTCCAGCGCGCCTTTCGGGCGGTTCGGGTTGCTGGCCTGGATGGCGGCGCGCACATCCTCGCTCGACAGGCCGTACTGGTTCATCTGGTACGGGATCAGGTCGACGCGCACGGCCGGCAGCGAGCCGCCGCCGATCTCGACGTCGCCGACACCCTTCACCTGCGCCAGCTTCTGCTGCACCAGGTTCGACACCTCGTCGTAGATCTGGCCGGGGCTGCGCGTCTTCGAGGTCAGCGCCAGGATGATCACGGGCGCGTCGGACGGATTGGCCTTGCGGTAGGTCGGGTTGCTCTTGAGCGTGGCCGGAAGGTCGGCGCGCGACGCATTGATCGCGGCCTGCACTTCGCGCGCGGCCGAGTCGATCTGGCGGTTCAGGTCGAACTGCAGGCTGATGCGGGTGGAGCCGTTGCCGCTGCTGGACGTGATCTCGTTGACGCCGGCGATGGTGCCGAGGCGCCGCTCCAGCGGCGTCGCCACGGAACTGGCCATCGTGTCCGGGCTGCCGCCAGGCAGGCTGGCGGACACGGAGATCGCGGGGAAGTCGACCTGAGGCAAGGGCGAGACCGGCAGCACGAAGAATGCGCCGATGCCGGCCAGCGCCAGGCCGATGGTCAGGAGGATCGTCGCGATCGGACGGCTGACGAACGGCTTGGACAGGTTCATGCGCCGACCCCGTGGCTGGCGCCGCCCGGCGGCGTGGCGCCCGGACCTGCCGGCTTGGCCGGCTCCTGGCCGCCCCAGCGGCGTGCCAGGCGGTCGAAGGCGAGGTAGATCACGGGCGTCGTGTACAGCGTGAGCATCTGGCTGACGATCAGGCCGCCGAAGATGGCCAGGCCCAGGGGGCGCCGCAGCTCGGCGCCCGAGCCCCAGCCGAACATCAGCGGGATCGCGGCGAACAGCGCGGCCAGCGTCGTCATGATGATCGGGCGGAAGCGCAGCATCGCGGCCTGGTGGATCGCCGTGCGCGGATCCTTGCCCTCGTCCCGCTCGGCCTCGATGGCGAAGTCGATCATCATGATCGCGTTCTTCTTGACGATACCGATGAGCAGGATGATGCCGATGATGCCGATGACCCCGAGGCCCTGCCCCGTCACCAGCAGCGCCAGCAGCGCGCCCACGCCGGCCGACGGCAGCGTCGACAGGATGGTCAGCGGGTGGATGTAGCTTTCATACAGCACGCCGAGCACGATGTACACGCACACGACGGCCGCCAGGATCAGCCACAGCTGGTTCGACAGCGAGGCCTGGTAGGCGCCGGACGCGCCCAGGAAGGTCAGCGTGACGGACGCCGGCAGGCCGATCTCCTTGGCCGCGGCGTGGATCGCATCGACCGCGGTGCCCAGCTTGACGCCGGACGCCGTGTCGAAGCCCACCGTGGTGGCCGGATACTGGGCCACGTGGGTGATCTGCAGCGGCGCCGCCTGCTCGGTGATCCTGGCGATGGCCGACAGCGGGGTCGGCGAGCCGGAGCCCGTGCGCAGCTGCAGGTTTTCCAGCGACTCCAGCGACATCTGCTCGTCCTGCTGCGCTTCCAGGATCACGCGGTACTGGTTGGTCTCCGTGAAGATCGTCGACACGATGCGCTGGCCGTAGGCGCTGTACAGCGCGTCGTCGATGTTCGAGGCCGTGACCGACATGCGCGAGGCGCTGTCGCGGTCGATGTTAACGAAGGCGGCGGCACCGGTGGCGCCGGCATCGGTGACGACGTTGCGGAGTTCCTTGCGCTTGGCCATCGCCTGCGACAGCTTGGTCGCCCATTCGGTGACGGTGGCCGTGTCGGCGCCCTCGATCGACAGGCGGTACTGGGTCGGGCCGCTCTCCGCGTCGATGGTCAGGTCCTGGGTCGGCTGCAGGTACAGCGTGGCGCCGGCCACGTTGTGCGCCACGCGGGCGCGCAGGCGGTCCATCAATTCTTCCTGGTTGCCGTGGTCTTCCTTCAGATTGATCAGCATCGTGCCCGTATGGAGCATCGTGTTGTTGGCGGCGTCCACGCCCACCGTCGAGGCGAGCGAATCGACGTCCGGATCGGCCAGGATCTCGCGCGCCGCGGCCTGCTGCAGCTCGGCCATCGCACTATAGGAGATCGCCTGCCGCGCTTCCACGCGTGCCTGCAGCTGGCCCGTGTCCTGGGTCGGGAACAGGCCCTTCGGGATGAAGGTCCACAACAAGGCCGTCAGCACCAGCGTACCCAGCGCGACGACGAGGGTCATGCCCTGGCGCTTCAGCACCCAGGTCAGCGAACGGTCGTAGTGGTGAATGACGTTGTCGAAGAAGGCCTGGAATTTGCGGGCGAACCTGCTTTCGTGCGACTTGTCCTCGGCCTTCAACCAGCGCGCCGACATCATCGGCACGAGCGTCAGCGAGACGACGGCCGAGATCAGGATCGTGATCGCCAGCGTCACGGCGAATTCGCGGAACAGGCGTCCCACCACGTCGCCCATGAACAGCAGCGGGATCAGCACGGCGATCAGCGACACCGTCAGCGAGATGATGGTGAAGCCGATCTGGGTCGCGCCCTTCAGCGCCGCGTCCATCGGTTTTTCGCCTTCCTCGATATAGCGCGCGATGTTCTCGATCATGACGATGGCATCGTCGACGACGAAGCCGGTGGCGATCGTCAGCGCCATCAGCGACAGGTTGTTCAGGCTGTAGCCGAGCAGGTACATCACGCCGAAGGTGCCGACCAGCGAGATCGGCACGGCCAGGCTGGCGATGACGGTGGCGCGCACGCTGTGCAGGAAAGCGAAGATCACCAGCACCACCAGCACGACGGCCAGCACCAGCTCGATCTGCACGTGCTCGACGGAGGCGCGGATGCCCGTGGTGCGGTCCGACAGCACGTCCAGGCGAATGTTCTGCGGCAGGCTGGCCTGCAGCTCGGGCAGGCGCGCCTTGATGGCGTCGACGGTGGCGATCACGTTGGCGCCCGGCTGGCGCTGCACGTTCAGGATGATCGCGGGCTTCGTGTTGGCCCAGGCGCCCAGCTTGACGTTCTCGGCGCTGTCGACGACCTTCGCCACCTCGTCCAGGCGCACGGGCGCGCCGTTGCGGTAGGCGACGATCAGGTTCTTATAGTCCGGCACCGTGACCAGCTGGTCGTTGGCATTGATGGTGTAGGCGCGCGCCGGACCGTCGAAGCTGCCCTTGGCGCTGTTGGCGTTGGCATTGGTGATCGCCGTGCGCAGCGTGTCGAGGCCGAGGCCGTAGGAGGCCAGCGCATCGGTATTGGCCTGGATGCGCACGGCCGGGCGCTGGCCGCCCTGCAGCGTGACGAGGCCCACGCCCGTCACCTGGCTGATCTTCAGCGCCAGGCGCGTGTTGACGAGGTTCTGCACCTCGGTCAGCGGCATCGAGTCCGAGGTGATGGCGAGCGTCAGCACGGGCGCGTCGGCCGGATTGACCTTGGCGTAGACCGGCGGCGCCGGCAGGTCGGTCGGCAGCAGCGAGCCGCCGGCATTGATCGCGGCCTGCACTTCCTGCTCGGCCACGTCGAGCGATTCGCCCAGCGTGAACTGCAGCGTGACGACGGACACGCCGGCGGCGCTGGTGGAACTCATGCGCGACAGGCCGGACATCTGGCCGAACTGGCGCTCGAGTGGCGCCGTCACGGTGCGCGCCATTACTTCCGGGCTCGCGCCCGGGTACAGGGTCTGGACCTGGATGGTCGGGAAGTCGACCTGGGGCAGTGCCGACAGCGGCAGGAACTTGTAGCCGACCAGGCCGGCCAGCACGATCGCCAGCATCAGCAGCGAGGTGGCGACCGGGCGGCGGATGAACGGGGCGGATGGGCTCATGCGAAAGCCTCCGTTCCGCCAACCCGTCGTCCCTGCGCAGGCAGGGACCTAATTTCTTGCGCGCCGCTGACATGCATGCAGCACTTGGATCCCTGCCTGCGCAGGGATGACGTGCAAAGTGCGCGTGCCGAAACCACTACCGTCATTGCGCCGCCCCCTGCTGCTGGCGGCGGTGTTGCCCCTGCTGGCCCGGGCCGGCGGCGCCCGGCGCGCCGTTCTGGCCGCGCGGCTTGTCGCTCGGCAGCTGCACCTTGGCGCCGTCCTTCAGGCGGTCGGCGCCTTCGGTGATCACGGTCTCGCCGCCATTCAGGCCCGAGACGATCTGGACGCGCTGGGCATCGGCCTGGCCGCGCTTGACGGTGCGCAGCGCGACGGTGCGGTCCTGCGGATTCAGCACGTAGACGAAGTCGCCGTTGGCGCCGTGGCGCAGCGCCGTTACCGGCACCGTCACGGCATCCTTGACGGTATCGACCTGCAGGCGGATGTTGACGAACTGGCTCGGGAACAGCTTGGACGCATCGTTGGTGAAGCGGGCCTTGGCGCGCACGGTGCCGGTCTGGGTGTCGACCTGGTTGTCGAGCGCCGTGAAGCGGCCCGTCGCCAGTTCCGTCGTGCGGGTGCGGTCCAGCGCCGTCGCCGGCAGCGTGGCGCCCGCGTTGATGCGCTGCTGCAGTTGCGGCAGGCTGTCCTGCGGGACGGCGAATTCCACGTCGATCGGCGACTGCTGGGTGATCACGGCGATGCCGGTGCTGTCGCCGCTGCCGACCAGGTTGCCGATGTCGACGGTACGCAGGCCCACGCGGCCGCTGATCGGCGCGCGCACTTGGGTATAGCCGAGGTTGATCTGGGCCACGCCTTCGGCGGCGCGGTCGGTCTTGACGGTGCCTTCGAGCTGCTTGACGAGGGCTTGCTGGGTGTCGACGTCCTGGCGCGCGATCGAGTCCTGCTCCAGCAGCGTCTGGTAACGCGACAGGATCAGCTTGGCGCTCTCGAGCTGGGCTTCGTCGCGCTGGCGCTGGCCGGTCGCCTGCAGCAGCGCCATCTGGGCCGGGCGCTGGTCGATGGTGGCGAGCACCTGGCCTTCCTTGACGAGCTGGCCTTCGGTGAACTGGATCTTCTGCAGCACGCCGGAGATCTGCGGGCGCACGGTGGCGACGGCGGCCGGGGTGACGGTACCGAGCGCGTCGAGCAGGATCGGGATATCGGCCTTCTCGGCCTTGCCGACGCCGACCGTGGTGGCGGGGAAGCCGCCCCGTCCGCCGCCCGGGCCGCCGGGACCGCGGGCGCCCGCACCCGGACCGCCCGCTCCGCGCGCACCGGCGCCGGCTGCGGGCGCCTGATGGGTCAGTTTCCAGGCCAGGAATCCCAGTCCGGCCATCGCCAGCAGGGCGACGATGGTACCGATGACGCGCTTGCGGCGCGTATGCGAGGGTTTGGCGACGATTTTTTCCTTGTCCTTGTCCGGCGAAACAGTCGAGTTCATGCGAATCCTAAGGCGGGGCTGATGTTCAAAAGCACAACAATTATTTCTGCAGAATGTAGCATGCCCTCCCCCGTATTTATGTTTCGTAACGTACAGAGGAGCCGAAAGCGCCGTTACATGCGACGCGACGGGAAGGCCGCTAAAAAGTTACTTCTTAACATTGATTTACACAGAAGCCGGCATAAAGCCCGGGAATCCACGTAAAAGCGGGCGAGGAAACTACCCTCGCCCGCCGTCTCGGCATGTTTTCACGTATGCATGCCGAACAACATCCTGTTACAAAGCTGAAGCGCGCGAGCCCGTCACGGCGCCTCGCACAGGCAGTGCGTCACCGCCGCGAACGGCTGGCGGCGGTCGGCCACGTCGGACAGCCAGCCCAGTTCACGGCCGATGCCGGCCGCCGTCTTGCCCGACAGGGCGCTGGCGGCCAGGTCGGCCGGCAGCAGGCCCAGCTTGACCTGGATGCTCGGTGCCAGCACGTCGCCCAGGCCCAGGCTGTCCACCACGCGCTCGGCGAACGATTCCGGCGGGCGCGCATAGGCGACGCGGTAGTCGTCGCCGAGGTTGGCGCGCTTGGCGGCCGAGCGCAGCGCGTCGTTGTAGCTGCCGATGCGGTCGACCAGCCCGCGTTCCTTGGCCTGGGCGCCGGTCCAGACGCGGCCCTGCCCCACTTCGTCGATACGCTGCGGCGTGGTCTTGCGCGCCGCCGCGGCCTTGGACGTGAAGTCGGCGTAGATGTGGTTGATGCTGGACTGGACCAGCTGGCCGAAGCGCGGGTCGAGCGGGCGCAGCGGGTTGTAGGCGTCGGCCAGCCAGGTGGTCGTCACGCCGGCCGTGTGGATGCCCAGCTTGTCGACGACCTTGTCGGCCGTCGGCAGGATGGCGAACACGCCGATCGAGCCGGTGATCGTCGACTGGTCAGCGATGACTTCGTCGGACGCCATCGACATCCAGTAGCCGCCCGATGCGGCTACGTCGCCCATCGACACCACGACCGGCTTGCCGGCCGCGCGCGTCAGCTCCAGCTCGCGGCGGATCAGTTCCGAACCGTAGGCGCTGCCGCCCGGGGAATTGATGCGCAGGACCAGCGCCTTGATCTGGCTGTCCTCGCGCGCCGCGCGGATCAGGTTCGCCGTCGAGCGGCCGCCGACCATGCCCGGGCCGCCGTTGCCGTCCGTGATGTCGCCGGCCGCGACCACGACGCCGACCGCGTCGCCAAACGCCTTTTCCGGATGGCGCGCCGCGTATTCCTGGAAGCCGACCTGGCGGAAGCTCTTGTAGCGCTCCTCGTAGGCGCCGCGCTTGACCATCAGCTCGCGGACTTCGTCCAGGGTCTTGATGCCGTCGATCAGCTTCCAGTCCAGCGCCACTTTGGCCGCATTGCCGCCCGCGGCTTCCATGCGCTGCGGCAGCTCGTCGATGCCCTTGGCGATGGCGCCGGCCGGCAGCTTGCGCGCCTTTTCGACTTCGACCATGTAGTTGGTCCAGAGGGCGTTGTACAGATAGCTGTCCGCCTCCTGGGCCGCCTGCGACGGGCCGTTGCCGATGTAGGGTTCGGCGAAGCTCTTGTAGGTGCCGACCTTCATCAGGTTCACGGTGACGCCGACCTTGTCGAGGGCGTCGCGATAGTAGTTGCGGTGCTTGCCGAAGCCTTCGATCAGCACCATGCCCATCGGGTGCAGGTAGACCTCGCTGGCGTGCGAGGCGACCAGGTAGCGCTTCTGGTCGAAGCTGCCGCCCCAGGCGACGACGGGCTTGCCGGCCGCCTTGACGCGCTCGACGGCCGCGCCGATCTCGCGCAGCGAGGCCAGGCCGCCGCCATCGAGCTCGTCCAGCAGCAGCACGACGCTGCTGATGTTGCTGTCCTTGGCCGCCGCGTCGAGGGCATTCAGCACGTCGCGCAGCTGCACCAGGCGGCGCGCATTGCCGCTCACGCCGGCCACCAGCGAATCGCGCACGCTGCCGGCGCGTTCCTCGACCAGTTCGCCCTTCAGGTCGAGCACGAGCGCCGTCTTGGTCGCCAGCGGTTTCAGGCCGCCGCCGAAGAAGCCCCACACGATCGCGATGATAATCAGCAGGAACAGCAGGTTGAACAGGAAACGGCGGGTGGCGTCGAGGCCGCGCCAGAAGGCGCCGACACCGCGGCGCAGTGCAGATTTAGGCTTATCGGACATCGGGACTCCGTAAAATATAGATTCAAATGGCACCGTCGTCCCTGCGCAGGCAGGGACCCAATTTCCGCACGCGCAGCTGTACTGCACGCAAATTGGGCCCCTGCCTTCGCAGGGGCGACGATCAGATAGCGACAGCCGCCGGGCTGGCACCAGGCCGGCGCGAGATCGCGAACAGGCCCACGAACACGAGCGCGCCGTTCACGATCAACAGCTCGAGTCCCAGCTTGTAGCTGCCCAGCAGGTATTGCTGATAATGTTCCAACAAAGCGCACAGGACCGGCGCGCCGATGGTCACGAACGGCACCAAGCGGTCGTTCAGGCTGCGCTTCGTCATCATGCCGAAGGCGAACAGGCCCAGCAATGGTCCATAGGTATAACCGGCCACCTTCAGCACGACGCCGATCATGCTCGGGTCGTCCAGCCACTTGAACACCATCACCATCGCCAGGAACAGCAGGGCGAACGCCAGGTGCACGTGGCGGCGCAGGCGCACCTTGGCGGCCTCCGACATGTCCTCGCGGCGCTTGATGCCGAGGATGTCGATGCAGAAGGTCGAGGTCAACGCCGTGATCGCCCCGTCGGCGCTGGGGAACAGGGCAGAGATCAGCGCGATCAGGAAGATGATCTGCACGGCGGCCGGCAGGTGGCCCATCACGACCGCCGGGAAGATCTTGTCGCCGGTGGCGGCCACGCCCGCCTGCGGCGCGTACAGGTACAGCAGGCCGCCCAGGAACAGGAAGGCGCACAGCACGACGACGAGGACGGCCGTCAGGCTCAGGAGGTTCTTCTGCGAGTCCCGCAGCGTCTTCACGGAAATCGTCTTCTGCATCATCTCCTGGTCCAGGCCCGTCATGGTGATGGTGATGAAGGCACCGGCGACGATCTGCTTGAGCCAGAAGCCGGGGGCGTCGATGTCGGTCGTGAATACGTGGGCCAGGCCCTGCTCCTGCATGCGCTGCAGGGCCTGCGGCGCGGACAGGTCCAGTTCGTGCAGCATGAAGCCGGCGCAGGCGAACAGGCCGAACAGCATGCAGGTGGTCTGCAGCGTGTCGGTCCAGACGATGGTCTTCACGCCGCCCTGGTAGGTGTACAGCAAAATCATGCCAAGGATGACGAAGGTCGTCAGCCAGAACGGCACGCCCAGGCTGTCGAGGATGATCGCCTGCAGCACGGCGACAACGAGGTACAGCCGCGCGGTGGCGCCGAACAGGCGCGACAGGATGAAGAAGCCGGCCCCGCTCTGGTAGGCGCGCCGGCCCAGGCGCACGTCGAGGTAGTGGTAGATCGAGGTCAGCTTCATGCGGTAGTACAGCGGCAGCAGCACGTAGACGACGGCGATGTAGCCGAGCACGTAGCCGATCAGTACCTGCAGGTAACCGAAGCCGTCCTTGCCCACGGCGCCGGGCACGCTGACGAAGGTGACGCCGGACAGCGTGGTGCCGACCATGCCGAAGGCGACCAGCATCCAGTTGCTGCTCTTGTTACCGATGAAGAAGCTGTCGTTGTTGGCGTTACGCGACGTCAGCCAGGCGACGCCGAGCAGCAGGCCGAAATACGCAATGAGGATGCAGAAGAGTAAAGCCGGGGACATTCGGGAAATCCGTGAAACGTTGTCTGATCGCCCAGCAATATACACCAAAGACCCGCTAGATCCCCTGTGCCGGCGCCCGCTCGAACGGGCCGATGCAGGCTTCCATGGTCTCGTCGCGGCACATCACGAAGCGGGCGCCGGACGGGTGGAAGCGGATGTAGTTGGTGGCGCGCTCGCCCGGCTTGGTGATGGCGCCGGCGCAGTCTTCCTTGCCGTTGTCCTTGACCACGTGGTCGACGAACTTGTAGAAGCCCTTGGCGCTGGGCTTTTCGGTGATGGTGAATTCGCTTTCCGAGACTTCGCTGGCGCTCTTGACCAGGGTCGTGCCGTCGCCGCGGAAGTGGTAGGTCTCCGAGCAGGCGAGCTGGGGAATCGTCAGGGTCCAGATGCCCAACAGCGGGTGGCTGGCCGAAGGGGTTGCGGCATGGGAAGCGCTGGACAGCAGGCAGAACGCCAGGCCGGCGAGGAGGCGCCGGGGCGCGGTGGAAACGGTACGCGTACGCATGAGGTCCCCCTGCAATATACCCGTCGTTGTGGCCAATAACGGGCAAAACAGGGTGTTTTGCGTTTTTTTTTTATTTGCACAAAATCGTTTGGAGGAACCCCAAA
>CAUSCY010000037.1:0-57939 GCA_963529995.1 uncultured Massilia sp.
CCAGTTTCTCAAATCCAATCCGAATGAACAACCTATTGAAACATCACACCTAGGCGACGGTCCGTCCGCGCGCGCCAAGGCCGACACCTATGCGCGCCAGGATTGCCTGTATTCCGTGACCGAGTTCGACACCGACGGCAGCGCCAGCGCGCGCGTGGTCGGCGCCATGGTCGGCTACCTGCACGCGCCGAGCGATCCGGGCGCCGTCCTGAGGCTGCTGGGCAGCCCGGCGATCCGCATCGTCTCGCTGACCATCACGGAAGGCGGCTACAACATCGACGAAGCCAGCGGCGCCTTCCGCCTGGACGATCCCGGCGTCGCCGCCGATCTCGCCGCGGCCGCCGCCGGCCAGGCGCCGCGCACCGCCTTCGGCCTGATCGCCGGCGCGCTGCAACTGCGCCGCGCCGCCGGACTGCCCGCGTTCACCGTGCTGTCCTGCGACAACCTGCGTGGCAACGGCGACACCGCGCGCCACGCCGTGCTGTCCTATGCGCGCGCCCTCGATCCGGCGCTGGCCGACTGGATCGGCAGCCACGGCGCCTTCCCCAACAGCATGGTCGACCGCATCGCCCCGGGCGTCTCGGAGCAGCAGCACCGCCGCGTCACCGCGCTGCTCGATGCCGAGGATGCGCTGCCGGCCGTGGCCGAACCGTTCAGCCAATGGGTGCTGGAAGACCGCTTCAGCGCCGGCCGTCCCGACCTGGGCGCCGCCGGCGTGCTGTTTTCCGACGACGTGCATGCCTACGAGGAACTCAAGGGCCGCATGCTGAACGCCTCGCACATGCTGCTCGCCTATCCGGCCCTGCAATGCGGTTACCGCACCGTGCCGGAAGCGATGCGCGACCCGCTGCTGCGGCGCCTGCTGGTGCGCTTCATGGAACACGACGTAATCCCCTACCTGGACCTGCCGCACGGCGTCTCCGCGCATGCCTACAAGGAAACGCTGCTCAAGCGCTTCGCCAACCCGGCGGTGGCCGACCAGTTGCTGCGCATCGCCCACGACGGCGCCGCCAAGATCCCCGTCTTCCATGCCAAGACCATCGCCACGCTGCTCGACGTGGGTGCCGATCCGGCGCGCCCCGCCTTCCTGCTGGCCTGCTTCCGCCTGTACCTGATGGGTCGCGACGGCAACGGCAACCCGCTCGAGGTCCGGGAACCGCGGCTGGACGACGGCGACCGCGCCCGGCTCGACCCGGCCGATCCGCTCACGCTGCTCGACACGGGTCCGTTCGCGGCGCTGGCGCTGCGCCGCCACCCCGCCTTCGTCGAGGCCTACCTGCGCCTGGCGCAGGTGATCGAGGCCCACGGCATCCGCATCGCGCTCGCCACGGCCGTCTCCGGCACCGGGGCCGGGCAAGCCGCTTGAACAAGGTGTTGTAAAAGGAAGAATCTATCGGTTTCTTTTAAACAAACAATTTTACTGCTGGGCTAGAGTTAGGTATCATTTTTTCTGATTTGATGCGCCACACGGGCGGATCGCGACCATGAGGGAATGATGATGACTACGCAATACAGCCCGGCACGCCCATCGGCGCGCGACTTCCCCATCGTGATCGTGGGCGCCGGCATGGCCGCCTTTGCGCTGGCGCGCGAACTGCGCAAGCGCGACCGGGACACCCCACTGGTGCTGGTGACGGCCGATGCGGGCACCGTGTATGCCAAGCCGCTGCTGTCGAACGCCCTGGCGGCGGGCCGCGACGCGGAGCAGCTGGCGAGCGCCGGCGCCGCCGAGATGGCGGCCGTGCTGGGCATCACCATCCTGCCCCATACCCGCGTCACGGGCATCGACACCGCCGCGCACGCCATCGATACGACGCAGGGCCGCATCGGCTACGGCCGCCTGGTGCTGGCCCTGGGCGCCGGCGCGCGCCGTCCGCAACTGCAAGGCGATGCGGCGCACGACGTCGTCGCCGTCGAGCACCTGGACGACTATGCGCTGCTGCGCCGCCGCCTCGACGCGCTGCAGCGCCCGGCGCACATCGCCATCCTGGGCGCCGGCCTGGCCGGCTGCGAGTTCGCCGAGGATTTCGCCGCCGCCGGCCACCGCGTGACGCTGGTCGACCCGGCACGCCGCCCGCTGGCGCAACTGGTGCCGCCGCCGCTGTCGCTGGCCCTGCTGCGCGCCTGGCGCGCGCTGCCGATCGCCGTGCGCCAGGGCTGCGCACAGACGGTGCAGCGCGAGGGAGACCTGCTGCGCCTGCAACTGGACGACGGCACCGTGCTCGATGCCGACCTGGCGCTGGCGGCCATCGGCAGCCGCCCGAATGCGGCGCTGGCGCGCGAGGCGGGCCTCGCCACCGCGCGCGGCATCCTCGTCGACGGCTATGGCCGCGCCAGCGTGCCGGACGTGTATGCGTTGGGCGACTGCGCCGAATACGAAAGCGGCGCGGGCAACCTGCTGCGCCCCGGCGTCGCCGCCCTGCAGGCTGCCGCGCGCGCCATCGCCGCCACGCTGTGCGGCAGCCCCACGCCGATCGAGGACGAACCCGTGCTGACGCTGAAAAGCCCGCTGTGCCCGATCGCGGTCTGCGCGCCGGCACCCGGTGTTACCGGCGAATGGCAGCTCAGGAACGAAGACCAGCGCATGGTCGCGCGCTTCGTCGACGACGACGGGATCGTGCGCGGCTTCGCCCTGACGCGTCCCACGCCGGCCCTGCGCCGCGCGCTGATGGCCCAGCTCGACCGGACGCCGGCCATCGCCTGAAGCCCGCCCGGGATTACAATCCCGGGATGCTCTCCGAATTCGATCTCATCAAGCGGTACTTCGTGCGCCGCACACCGGACTCGCCGCCGGGCCGCGCCGTCCTCGGCATCGGCGACGATTGCGCGCTGCTGGCGCCCACGCCGGGCCGCCAGCTCGCCGTCTCCTCCGACATGCTGGTCGAAGGCCGCCATTTCTTCGCCGGCGCCGACCCCTTCCTGCTCGGCCACAAATGCCTGGCCGTGAACCTGTCCGACCTGGCCGCGATGGGCGCGGCGCCGCTCGGCTTCACGCTGGCGCTGGCGCTGCCGGCCGCCGATCCGGACTGGCTCGACGGCTTTTCGCGCGGCCTGTTCGCTCTGGCCGACGCGCACGGCTGCGAACTAATCGGCGGCGACACGACCAAGGGCCCGCTCAACATCTGCATCACGATCTTCGGCGAGCTTGCGCCCGGCCGCGCGCTGCGACGCGACGCGGGGCGCCCGGGAGACGACGTCTGGATCTCCGGCACGCTGGGCGACGCGCGCCTGGCGCTGGCGCACTACCTGGGCGAACTATCGCTCGCTGCGGATTCCCTGGCACTGGCCGCGCCGCGCATGCATGCGCCGCTGCCGCGCGTGGCGCTGGGCCGCCTGCTGGCCGACGGCGGCCTCGCGCACGCGGCGCTCGACATCTCGGACGGACTGGCCGGCGACATCGGGCACATCCTGGCGGCGTCCGGCGTGGGCGCCGTGCTCGACGTCGACGCCCTGCCGGCCGGACCGGCGCTGGCGCGGCAGCCGCAGACGTTGCGGCGGCGCTTCGCGGCGGCCGGCGGCGACGATTACGAGCTATGTTTCACGGCGCCGGCGGCGCAGCGGGATGCGGTGCTGGCGGCGGGGGCGCAGTGCGGGGTGCCGGTGACGCGGGTCGGTACGATCACGGCGGAGCCGGGATTGCGGTGGGTCGATGCGGATGGGGGGGCGCTCGACCTAGCGTTGCAGGGCTGGGACCATTTCACGAACGGGTGATGCGCATGGTGGGCACGTGGTGCCCACCCTACGGTTGCCGGCCGTTCGCGAATGAGCCGGCCGTGCACTCGTAGGGTGGGCATCACATGCCCACCATAACGTCGAAGGTCACGCTGCGTCTTCCCCGCGCGGCGTCTTGCGGTCGTCGTACGGCCCGTGCGTCAGCCAGAACTCGCGGAACGCCAGCCGCACGTTGTCGCGCAGTTCCGCATCGTTCCAGGGCTTCGTGTAGAAGCGGTAGATCGCCCCGCGGTTGATCGAATCGAGGACGGATTCCACGCCCGTATAGCCGGACAGGATGATGCGGATCGTGTCCGGGTACATCTCCTTGACCTTGCTGAGGAATTCGGTGCCGTTCATGACGGGCATGCGCTGGTCGCACAGGATCACCTGCACGCGGTGCAGCGCCAGCAGCTCGAAGCCTTCGGCCGGCGAGCCGGCGGTCAGCACGCGGTAGTTATCTCGCCGGAACAGGCGGTGCAGCGCGCCCAGCACGTTGGGATCGTCGTCGACGATGAGCAGCGTCTGCACGTTGCGGTCGTCGGCCGCCGGGCGCGAAGGCTGGGCGCGGTTGTCCAGCACCAGCCGGCCCAGGTCGGCCGCGGTGAGCGCGCGCGAGAAATGGAAGCCCTGGATTTCGTCGCAGCGGTGGCGGCGCAGCAGCGCCATCTGGGCGCGCGACTCCACGCCTTCCGCGATCACCTGCATGTGCAGGCTGTGCGCCATGCTGATGATGGCCAGCGCGATCGCCGCATCGTCCGGATTGGTGGTGATGTCGCGGACGAAGGCGATGTCGATCTTCAGCTTGTCGATCGGGAAGCGCTTCAGGTAGGCGAGCGAGGAATAGCCGGTGCCGAAGTCGTCGATGGCGATGCGGATGCCCAGGCGCTTCAGGCTTGCCAGCACCTCGATGGTGTGCTCGGCGTTCGACATCAGCGCGCTCTCGGTCAGCTCCAGTTCCAGCAGGCTGGGATCGACCCGGTGGCGTTCCAGGGCGGCGCGGATATCGCCTTCCAGGTCGCCCTCGACGAACTGGCGGCTCGAGACGTTGACGGCCACGCGCACGCCCTCGACCCCGTCCGCCTGCCACGCCGCGATCTGGCGGCAGGCCTCGTCGATGATCCAGGAGCCGACCCTGACGACCATGCCCGTGTCTTCCATGACGGGTACGAATTCGGCCGGGTAGACGAGGCCGAAGCCGGGACGGTGCCAGCGCAGCAGCGCCTCGACGCCGCTGATGCGGCCCGTGTTCAGGTCCAGCTTGGGCTGGTAGTGCAATTCGAACTGCCCGCCGTCGATCGCGCCGCGCAGCGCGAGTTCCAGGTCCAGGCGCGCCAGCACCTGCACGTTCATGCCCGAGGTGAAGAAGCGGTAGCCGTCGCGCCCCGCCTCCTTGGCGCGCACCATGGCCACGTCGGCGTACTTGACCAGCGTGCCGGGATCGCGCGCATCGTCCGGATACATGGCGATGCCGATGCTGGCCGTCAGCACGGCGCGCTGCCCGCCCAGGTCGAACGGCGCGCGCAGCGCCTCGCGCACCTCGCTGGCGACGCTCACGGCATCCTCTTCTCCCTGCTCGCGCGTCATGGTCAGCATCAGCGCGAACTCGTCGCCGCCCAGCCGCCCGATGGTGTCGCGCAGGCGCACGCTGCGCACCAGGCGCGTGCTGAACTGGCGCAGCAGCTCGTCGCCCAGCGCGGGCCCGAGCGAATCGTTGACGATCTTGAAGCGGTCCAGCGTGATGAACAGCACGGCGATGCGCCAGTTCTTGTCCTGCGCCAGCTCGATGGCGTCGCGCAGCGTCTGGAAGAACAGGTTGCGGTTGGGCAGGCCGGTCAGGCTGTCGTAGTTCGACACGTGCTTCAGGCGCTCGGCCGCGTGCAGGCGCTCGCTGATGTCGCGCGCCACCGCGATCAGCATGCGGGTTTGCCCGGCCTGGCCATCCTCTTCGCTGCGCTGCTGCAGCTGCCAGCTGATCTCGACCGGCACCGCACCCTGCCCGTCCGAGCGCAGCAGCTCGGTCTCGACGATATCGTGCTCGCGCCCATGGGCCACCGGGTCGGCATGGCGTTCGAGCTGGGCCCGTTCGGCCAGGCCCAGCGCCACCGGATCGATGCGCAGCAGCGCCTCGCGCGAGAAGCCCAGCATGCGGCAGGCGCCGTCGCTGACGTCGATCATCGACATATTGTGCGCATCGACGAGGAAGATGGCGTCGGCGGTGGCGTCCATCGCGCCGCGGAAGCGCTGCAGCTCGGCGGTACGCTCGCGCACCTGGCGCTCCATGCGCGCGCCGTAGTCGCGCGACTCCTTGTGGAACAGGCGCACCTCGAGCAGGTTGCGGATGCGCGTGAGCACCTCGACGGTGTCGAAGGGCTTGCCGATGAAGTCGCGCGCGCCCGCTTCCAGCGCGGCCAGCTTCTTGTCCGGCTCGGCCGTCACGACCAGCACCGGCAGCCAGGATTCGCGCTCCAGCGGCGCCAGCGCTTCCATCACGCGGAAGCCGTCCACGTGCGGCATCTGCAGGTCGAGGATGATCAGGTCATAGCGGTGCTGCAGGTGCAGCGCCGCCACCTGGCGCGGGTCGGTGGTGCTCGACACCTGTTCGTAGCCGCTGGTCTTGAGCAGGAATTCGAGCAGCTGCACGTTCACGGGTTCGTCGTCGACGATCAGGATGCGCGCGCGGCGGATGTCGGATGGCGAAATCATGGGGCTGTCCTTTCTGCATTGGCGCGCTGGGCCAGCACGTCGTCGATGGCCTCGTTGAACCTGTCGATGTCGATCGGCTTGGTCAGGTAGTGCACGAATCCGGCGGCCAGGCCGCGCTCGATGTCGTGCTGCATGGCGTTGGCCGACAGCGCGATGACGGGAATGGCCGCCGTGGCCGCATCGCGGCGCAGCTGCGCCAGCACCTCGAAGCCGCTCATGCCCGGCAGGTTCAGGTCCATCAGCACGACGTCGGGGCGCTCCTCGCGCGCCAGCGCCAGCCCCGCCGGGCCGTCCGCCGCCGACAGCAGGCGCAGGCCGCTGCGGAAGCGCACGATCTCCTGCACCAGGCGCAGGTTGGCCGGATTGTCTTCCACGTACAACAGCGTGTGCGGCACGGCGGCGCCGGCGGCCGCCTGCGGCGCCGTGCCGGCCATGGCCACGGCGGCCGCCTGCCCGGCCTGCCCTTCGGCGCGCGCCAGCTCGATCCAGAATACACTGCCTGCGCCGGGACTGCTGGTGACGCCCATCTCGCCGCCCATCAGCTCGACCAGGCGGCGCGTCACCACCAGGCCGATGCCGGTGCCCTCCTGCGGACCGTTTTCCTGGCCCAGGCGGTTGAACGGCTGGAACAGCGCGGCCAGCTGGTCCGGCGTCATGCCCATGCCCGTGTCCTGCACCGTCAGGCGCAGGCGCGCGGGCACGGTGGGCGCGCAATCGACGACCACGGCGCCGCCGTCGCGGTTGTACTTGACGGCGTTCGACAGCAGGTTCAGCAGCACCTGCTTGAGGCGCGTGCGGTCGGCCTGCACGATGGCGCGCACCTCGTCCGGGAAACGCACCTGCACGCCGCGCGTCGCCGCCAGCGGCGCGATCATGCCGCGGCACTCCAGCAGGATCTCGTCCAGCGCCACCGCTTCCATCGACAGCTGCACCGCGCCCGCCTCGACCTTGGCCAGGTCGAGGATCTCGTTGATCAGCGTGAGCAGGTGACGTCCCGACTTCAGGATGTGGCCCGAGAACTCCTTCTTCTGCTCGAGCGTGGTGGGCATGTCGTTCGATGCCAGGATCTGGGCGAAGCCGAGGATGGCGTTGAGCGGCGTGCGCAGCTCGTGGCTCATCGAGGACAGGAAGGCGGACTTGGCCTGGTTGGCCGCGCGCGCCTCCTCGATCGCCATCTCCAGTTCGGCATTGGCCAGCTCCAGCTGCATGGTGCGCTCGTGCACGCGCTGCTCGAGTTCCTCGTTCAGGCGCATCACTTCCTGCTGGGCGCGCGCCCGTTCCTGGGCTTCGCGCGCGATCTCGCGGTTCGATCCTTCCAGCGCACGGGTGCGCTGCTCGATCTCGCTCAGCATGGCGTTGAAGGAGTCGACCAGGTCGGCCGCCTCGTCCTGGCTGATGCGCGGCGCGCGGCGCGAATAGTCGCGCTTTTCGACCACTTCGCGCGCGATGTTGGTAATGGCGTCGATCGGCGTCGTGATCGTGTGGCCCAGGCGCCGCACCAGCAGCCAGGCCGTGAACAGCGCCAGCAGAGTCACGCCCACGCCGATCAGGAGGTAGTCGCGCACCCGCTCGAGCAGCTGGTTCTGCGAGCGCATGTAGATGGTGCCGAGCGGCTCGCCGTTCTCGCGGATGGGCTGGTACAGCACCAGGTCGTCACCGTCTTTCACGTAGCCGTCCTTGCCGGGCCGCGCGGGGAAGGACACGTCCTCGCCCGGCGCCATGTACCAGGCGAACAGCGCGCCGTGCTCGTCGTACAGCGCGGCCGCACGCACCGAGGGCCGGGTGCGCAGCAGTTCCAGGTTCTCGCGCGCCAGGCGCGCATCGTCGAAGGACAGCGCGGCCGACGTCATGTGGCCCACCAGTTCGGCCTGCGTGGAGAGGTCGTTGCGCAACGCGCGCTGGTAGCTGCGCAGGTCGTAGGCGACCACGGTGGCGACCGACACGGCCGATGCCGCGAGCGTCGTCGACATCACGATGTTGACGAGCTTCTGGCGGATCGAGCGGCGCCCGTTCATGGCAGCTCCCGCGGCGGGCGTGCGCAGGCGGCCGCGGCGGCCCACTGCGGCATACGGGTTCCGGTCCGGCGCCGGCTGGCCCAGGGAGGGATGGCGCCGAAAGCAAACGCCATCAACGGCATGCCGGCCCCGGATCCTGGCGGTCATGCGCGAAACGTTCGAGCGGCATGTCAATCCTACATCGGTCGGTCGGTGAGTGATTGCGGGCGAACCCGCAGACGAGCAGGATAGCAGTACGGTTTCGCGCGATGGCGCACGGAACGGCACGGGCCGGCAAACCCGGTATTGATACGGGGCGCTGTACGCACGCTGGAGGCGAGTCATGCGCCATGGCTTTTCGGTAACGATCCAGTGCCGTGCGCGCTCGCGGCGCGCTAGAATGAACCCGGCGCCGCCCCCGCCCGCCCCCCCATGCGGCGGGCCTGTTTTCGCGCAGCCTACAGAGGAGACATCAGTGACGAACGATATTATCGATATTGCCACCCGGGTCGGCCAGGCCCTCGAAGCCAAGGGCCTCCTGATGGCCACCGCCGAGTCCTGCACGGGCGGCGGCATCAGCTATTTCATCACCGAGATCCCCGGTTCCGGCGACTGGTTCGACTGCGGCTTCGTGACCTACTCGAACGCCGCCAAGACCGAGATGCTGGACGTGCCCGCCGCCGTGATCGCGCAATTCGGCGCCGTCAGCGAGGAAGTCGCGGCCGCGATGGCGGAAGGCGCCGTCGCCAACAGCAATGCCCATGTCGCAGTTTCCACGACCGGCATCGCGGGCCCCACCGGCGCCGTGCCGGGCAAGCCGGTCGGCACCGTGTGCTTCGGCTGGTCGAAGGATGGCGTCACCCATACCGAACGCATCGTGTTCCCGGGCGACCGCCACGAAGTCCGCCTGCGGACAGTGGCCCATGCGCTGTCCGGCATGCTGCGCTTCCTCGAATAACCCCGGCAGGCGCAGAATCAGCTTGCGCCTGCACCGCTGATGCGCTTAACATGTGAACAGTTCTTCATATGTAGAGCAATTACCGACTGATGATTCCGCACGACACCGACAACGCCGTCGAAGAGCTCGCCGACCTGTTCCACCTGCTGGGCGACCCGACGCGCCTGCGCATCGTGCTCGCCTGCCTGGCGCAGCCGACCGCGGTGGGCGACATCGCCGCCTCCCTTGACCTGTCCAGCTCGCTGGTCAGCCACCACCTGCGCCTGCTGCGCGCGGCGCGCATCGTCAAGGCCGAGCGCCAGGGCAAGCAGGTGTTCTATGCGGCGGCCGACGCCCACATCAGCAGCCTGCTTGCGAATATGTTCGAGCATATCGCCGAACCCGTCGCCGACCCCATCCCCGAACACACGACAGGACTGGACGCATGAGCCACGCGCATTCCCACGACCATGGCCACGGGCATGGACACCACCACCACGCGCCGCCGGCCGACGCCGGCCGCGCCTTCGTGCTGGCGATCGGCCTGAACACGGCCTTCGTCGCCATCGAATTCATCTATGGCTTCATCGCCAACTCGACGGCGCTGATGGCCGACGCCGGCCACAACCTGTCCGACGTGCTGGGCCTGGTGCTGGCCTGGGGCGCGGCGCTGCTCGCGAAAACCGCGCCGACGCGGCGCTTCACCTATGGCCTGCGCGGCACCTCGATCCTGGCGGCGCTGGGCAATGCCCTGCTGCTGATGGTGGCCTGCGGCGCCATCGCCTGGGAAGCGTTCCAGCGCTTCGCCCATCCGGAACCGGTGCTCGGCACGACGGTGTCGATCGTGGCCGCGATCGGCGTGCTCATCAACGGCTTCTCGGCCTGGCTGTTCATGGCCGGCAGCAAGCACGACATCAACGTGCGCGGCGCCTACCAGCACATGGCGGCCGATGCCGCGCTGTCGCTGGGCGTGGTGGTGTCGGGCCTGGTGGTGATGTACACGGGTTGGAGCTGGCTCGATCCGGCCGTGAGCCTGGTGATCGTCGTGATCATCGTCGCCGGCACGTGGTCGCTGTTGAAGGAATCGATCCAGATGGCGCTGGCGGGCGTGCCGGCCGGCGTCGACGCAACGGCAGTCACCGGCTTCCTGGCGGCCCAGCCGGGCGTGACCGAGGTGCACGACGTGCACATCTGGCCGATGAGCACGACGGAAACCGCCCTCACCGCCCACCTGGTGATCCCGGACGGGTATCCGGGCGATGCGTACATCGACGAGATCGTCACCCATTTGCGCGAGGATTTCGCGATTCACCATTGCACGCTGCAGGTCGAGCAGGGTACGACCAAGCACAGCAGTTGCTGCCTGCAGGAGGCGCATGACGAGCATGATCATGAACACGACCATGATCATCATCACGGGCATGCCCACGCGCATTGAATGTCGGGGTATGCATGGTGGGCACGTGGTGCCCACCCTACGGCGGAACACCGGGGTCAGAGTCCAACCAGCAACACCGGACTCTGACCCCTGCGATTACTTGACCTTGACCAGCTCGACGTCGAAGATCAGGTCCGCATTCGGCGGAATCATGCCGCCCGGGGCGCCGCGCGAACCGTAGGCCAGTTCGCTCGGGATGATCAGCGTGCGCTTGCCGCCCACCTTCATGCCGACCACGCCCTGGTCCCAGCCCTTGATGACCTGGCGCGCGCCGAGGCGGAACTCGAGCGGCTCGCGGCCGGCGTCGAGCGAGGAGTCGAATTTCTTGCCGTGCTGCTTCAGCGCCAGCGGCTTGTACAGCCAGCCCGTGTAGTTGACCAGCACCGAATTGCCGACCTGCGCCTCGGCGCCCTTGCCGATCACGTGGTCGATGATCTGGATCTGCGGGCCCTGCTGGGCCGGCGCGTCGCCGACCGGGTTGGTCGGATTGGACGGGGTCGCGGCGGTCGCCGTGGCGGCGGCCGGGTCCTGCGGCGTCGTTGCGGACTGGGCCTGGTCGGCCGCCGGAGCGGTCTGGGTGGAATCCTGGGCGCTGGCGGCAGCGGCCGCCAGCAACAGGCCTGCGAAGGCGATACGACGGATCATGTAACCTCTTTCATAAATCAGTGATTAACCGATCTATGATAGCAAGGCCTCTTCCGCTTGCACAGTTTCTGGCGGAACAGTAATCCGCTGCGGCTCCACCGGCGCCTCGGCATTGGCCGCATCGGCCAGCTTGCGCAGGATGTGCCCGGCCGCCACCATGCCGAAGGTGGCGGTGACGACCATGCTCGAGCCGAAACCCGCGCAATTCAGGCCCGTGATGCTGTTTGCATCGATGGCGCAGGCGTCGCCGGCGTCCGGATAGCGCAGCGGTTCCATCGAGAACACGGCGTCGATGTGGTACTTGTTCTTCTCGCCCTTGGCGAAGCCGTAGCGCGCGCGCAGGATCTTGCGCACCTTCTTCAACAGCGGCTCCTGCTCGGTACGGGCCAGGTCGCGCACCTCGATCTTCGTCGGGTCCGTCTGGCCGCCGGCGCCGCCGATCACGACCAGCGGAAGCGCATGCTGGCTGCACCAGGCGATCAGCGCGGCCTTGTCCTTGACGCTGTCGATCGCGTCGACCACGTAGTCGTACTTGTTCGTGCCGATCAGTTGCGGGATATTGTCCGGGTCGACGAAATCCTCGACCAGCTCGACTTCGCAATACGGGTTGATCAGCGCGATGCGCTGCTTCAGCGCCTCGATCTTGGCCATGCCGACGGTCGAGGACAGCGCCTGGATCTGGCGGTTGATGTTCGATTCGGCCACGTTGTCCAGGTCGATCAGGGTGAGGCGGCCGACGGCGCTGCGCGCCAGCGCCTCGACGATCCAGGAACCGACGCCGCCGACGCCCACGACGCAAACGTGCGCCGCACGGAAGCGTTCCAGCGCACGCTCGCCGTAGAGCCGGGCGATGCCGCCGAAGCGACGCTCGAAGTCGACCTCATTGGCTGCGTCGACGATGCTGGCATCGGTACCGGCCAGCGCGGTGATGGAGGTGGGAATGATAGTCATAGCCCGTTATTTTACCGGACGGAATCCCTTCCCTTGCTCTAAAATAACTTTCAGATAATCAAAGTCAGACCGTCTTTTTGCGCATCCACAACAGCCCATCATGAACCAGCCCCTCCACGATACCGCTCCCGATTTCGACCAGCCGATCGCCGTCCTCAAGCATTGCCACGGCCGCATCCGCAAGCAGCTGGCGACCCTCGAAAAACTGCTGGCCCACCTGCCTGCGCATGGCGCCGACGAGCAGGCGCGCCAGGCGGCCGCTGCTGTCATGAAGTATTTCGAAAAAGGCGCGCAACTGCACCACGAGGACGAGGAGCAGGACCTGATCCCGATGCTGCACGCGACCGCCACCGGCGAGGACGCGGCCACGCTGGCCGCGCTGGCGCCCGTGATCCTGCAGGAGCACAAGGACATGGATGCGATGTGGCAGGACCTGCACGAGCAGCTGAGCCTGATCGCCGGCGGCAGCGGCACGCACCTGTCCGCCAGCACGGTTGGCCGTTTCGTGCAATGCTACCAGCAGCACATGGAGCGCGAGGAAGGGACGATGGCGCCGATGGCCGTTCGCATTTTCGACACAGGCCAGATGGCCAGGCTGGGCGAGGCGATGCGGCGCCGGCGCGGCATTTCCGGCGATACTGTGAGCGCTAGCAATGCCGCGACCGCATCGGCCTGCGAGCCGGCCACGGCCGGCATCGGCGAACGCGTGGCCGACCTGCGCAAGGATTACGGCCAGGCCAGCCTGGACGAGAGCGACGTGGCCGACGACCCCATCGCCCAGTTCACGCGCTGGTTCGAGGAAGCCTTGAAGGCCGAGGTCAACGAGCCGAATGCGATGGGCGTGTCGACGGTGGACGAGGATGGCCGCCCGAGCTCGCGCATCGTGCTGGTCAAGCAGTTCGACGAGCGCGGCTTCACCTGGTACACGAACTACGACAGCCAGAAGGGCCAGCAGCTTGCCAGCAAACCTTTTGCGGCTCTGCTATTCTTTTGGAGTGAATTGGAACGGCAGGTACGGATCGAAGGCAAGGTAGTACGTACATCTGCCGAGGAAAGCGACAAGTATTTCAACAGCCGGCCCCTGAAAAGCCGACTGTCGGCGATCGCGTCCCGACAAAGCGCGCCGATCGCCAGCCGTGCCGACCTCGAACACAACTACGAGGACGTCGCGCGGCAGTACGGCGAATCGCCGTCGCGGCCATCGCACTGGGGCGGCTATCGCTTGGTGCCGGAACGGATCGAGTTCTGGCAGGGGCGGCGTTCGCGCTTCCACGACCGCATCGTCTACACGCGATCGGAGGACGGCAGCTGGACGCGGCAACGTTTGCAACCCTGAGCCGGTTCGCATCCTCCGGCCCGGGACAAGCCGGAGGAAATACGTGTGTTCGATCAACTGAAGCTGTCCGCCTGGACCACAGGCATCCGTAACAAACTCAATCTGCCGCTGCGTGTGGAACTGTGGAACGGCGATCACGTCGACCTCTCGGCCGAACAACCGCGCGTCAAGATCCGGGTGCCGAGCGCGGGCAACCTGCGCTACCTGCTCTCGCCCACGCTGGACAGCCTGGGCGAGGCCTACGTCGAAGGCAACCTCGAGATCGAGGGGCGCGCAGCCGACATGATCCAGATCGGCAGCGCGCTCGCGGAGAACAGCGGCAAGCCGGCACGCGTCTCCAAGGTATTGAACCTGCTCTCGCCGCACACGCGCGAAAAGGATGCGGAGGCGATCCGCTATCACTACGACGTCTCCAACGAGTTCTACAGCAACTTCCTCGATCCGGCCATGGTCTATTCCTGCGCCTATTTCGAGAACGGCGACGAAGACCTGGCCACGGCCCAGGTCAAGAAGATCGACCACATCCTCACCAAGATCGGCGTACAGCCGGGCCAGACGCTGCTCGACATCGGCTGCGGCTGGGGCGCCCTCGTGATCCGCGCCGCGCAGCAGTTCGGCGCGCGCTGCGTGGGCGTCACGCTGTCCGAGCGCCAGTACGAGCTGGCGCGCGAACGCGTGCGCCGGGCGGGGCTGGAAGACCGGGTCGAGATCCGCATCCAGGACTACCGCGACGTCGACGGCCAGTTCGACCGCATCACCAGCGTGGGCATGTTCGAGCACGTGGGCGTGCGCCACCTGCCGGAATACTTCAGCCAGATCAACCGCCTGCTGGCGCCCGGCGGCGTGGTCATGAACCACGGCATCACCACCACCGACGTCGGCGAGCGCAGCAGCCCCTACGGCGCCGGCAACTTCATCGACAAGTACGTGTTCCCCCACGGAGAGCTGGCGCACCTGTCGACCGTGATCCGCACGATGCAGGAAGGCGGCCTGGAAGTGCGCGACGTGGAAAACCTGCGCCGCCACTATGCGCGCACCTGCGCGATCTGGACCGAGAACTTCGAGCGCAATGCCGAACGCATCCGCCAGACGGCGGATCCGAAGACCTTCCGCATCTGGCACGTCTACCTGGCCGGCTGCGCGTACGCGTTCACCCACGACTGGATCAGCCTGTACCAGATCGTGGGCGGCAAGGCGGGGCAGGATCCGGCGCAGATGCCGTGGTCGCGTGCTTACATGTACCGTTAGGGGTCAGAGCCCGGTGTTGCTTTTCAAGGGGCTCTGACCCCGGTGTGGAGCGGAGCCGTCGTGCCCCGCGTTATTTGACGCGTTCCGCGAACGTCTTGCGGAACTTCGCCACCTTCGGCGCCACCACGAACGCGCAATAGCCCTGCAGCGGATGCTGGGCGAAATAATTCTGGTGGTAGTCCTCGGCCTTGTACCACTGCGCGGCCGGCAATACCTGGGTCACGATCGGCGCGTCCCACACGGCGGCCATCTCGGCCATCACCTGGCGCGCCGTCGCGTCCTGCTCCGGCGACGTCGTGAAGATCACGGAACGGTATTGGGTGCCGACGTCGTTGCCCTGGCGGTTCAAGGTGGTCGGATCGTGGATCGTGAAGAAGATCTCGAGGATGTCGCGGTAGCCGATCACGGCCGGATCGAATTCCAGACGCACCACTTCCGCGTGGCCCGTCGTGCCGGCGCACACCTGCTCGTAGGTCGGGCTGACCGTGTCGCCGCCCATATAGCCGGACTCGACGCGCGTGATGCCACGGGCTTCGAGGTACACGGCTTCGGTGCACCAGAAACACCCGCCGCCCAGGATTGCCACTTCGATTGCGGATTGCGGGCTCATAAGCACTCCTTCGCTGAGGGGTTATTGTCGATGTCTTCACTCTAACGCAAAGCGCACGCTTGTGCAGAAACGGCTGGCGGGCGGCGGATCGCCCGGGCATTGATGGCATAATGCGTTCATGAACACCAGCTCCCCCCGCGCCGCCGAGCGCGGTTTCGATTCCGCACATTTCCGCCAGGCCCTGTCGCAATTCGCGACCGGCGTCACCGTGATCACCACGCGCCTGGCCGACGGCACCTTCCGCGGCCTGACCGCCAGTTCCTTCAATTCGGTGTCGCTGGAGCCGCCGCTGGTGCTGTGGAGCCTGTCCAACGGCGCCAACAGCCTGCCCATCTTCACGGGCAATTCCCACTACGTGATCAATGTGCTCTCGGCCGGCCAGGAAGACCTGGCGCGCCGTTTCTCGCGCCGCGGCGAAGACCCTTTCCTCACGGCCGAGTACGAACTGTCGCGCACGGGCCAGCCGATCCTGAAGGGCGCGGCGGCGTGGTTCGAATGCCACAACCGCAGCCGCTATCCGGAAGGCGACCACGTGATCTTCGTCGGCGAGGTCGAGGACTGCGCCGTGCATGCGCAACCCGCGTTGTTGTTCCACGGCGGCAAGTTCGGCACGACGGAGGTGCGCTGACCGGGCGCCGATGTCGAAAATGAAAATGCCTGTCGCAGTTTGAAAAGATGCGGCCGGATGGGGTTTCTATAATGATCCAAAACACTTTGGAGACAGGATTCCCATGAGCAGTTCCGCTACCCGCAAGGCCCAATTCCACTGGGACGACCCGCTGCTGCTGAACGAGCAGCTGAACGACGACGAGCGCATGGTGCGCGATGCCTCCGCGGCGTATTGCCAGGACAAGCTGCAGCCGCGCATCCTCGAAGCCTTCCGCCACGAGACGATGGACACGTCCGTGTTCCGCGAGATGGGCGAACTGGGCCTGCTGGGCCCGACCATCCCCGAACAGTACGGCGGCCCGGGCCTGAACTACGTGGCCTACGGCCTGATCGCGCGCGAAGTGGAACGCGTCGACTCCGGCTACCGCTCCATGATGAGCGTGCAGTCCTCGCTGGTGATGGTGCCGATCCACGAGTTCGGCAACGAGGCGACGAAGCAGAAATACCTGCCGAAGCTGGCCAGCGGCGAATGGATCGGCTGCTTCGGCCTGACCGAGCCGAACCACGGTTCCGATCCCGGGTCGATGGTCACCCGCGCGCGCAAGGTCGACGGCGGCTACCGCCTCACCGGCGCCAAGATGTGGATCACCAATTCCCCCGTCGCCGACGTGTTCGTCGTCTGGGCCAAGGACGACGAGGGCGCGATCCGCGGCTTCGTGCTGGAAAAGGACTGGAAGGGATTGTCGGCTCCGGCCATCCACGGCAAGTTCGGCCTGCGCGCGTCGATCACGGGAGAAATCGTGATGGACGACGTGTTCTGCCCGGAAGAAAACGCCTTCCCCGAGGTGCGCGGCCTGAAGGGCCCGTTCACCTGCCTGAACTCGGCCCGCTACGGCATCGCCTGGGGCGCGCTGGGGGCCGCCGAAGACTGCTGGCACACGGCGCGCCAGTACGTGCTCGACCGCCAGCAGTTCGGCAAGCCGCTCGCCGCCAACCAGCTCGTGCAAAAGAAACTGGCAGACATGCAGACCGAGATCACGCTCGGCCTGCAGGGCGTGCTGCGCCTGGGCCGCATGAAGGACGAAGGCACGGCCGCCGTCGAGATTACCTCGATCATGAAGCGCAATTCCTGCGGCAAGGCGCTGGACATCGCGCGCACGGCACGCGACATGCTCGGCGGTAACGGCATCTCGGACGAGTTCGGCATCATCCGCCACATGGTCAACCTGGAAGTCGTCAATACCTACGAAGGTACGCACGACATCCACGCGCTGATCCTGGGGCGCGCACAGACGGGCATCTCGGCGTTCTGACGCGCCGCCGCGCGGCAGGTCGGGTCAGCGGCCCGCCGCTGCGGCATCCCAGTTCGTCATCACCTGGGTGATGGCGTTCTCGACGACGTCGAGCGGAACGCCATCCCTGGCCAGGATGGACAGGCCCGACAGGAAGCTGTCGAAGACCGTGGCCAGCGCCCGGGCGTCGACGTCCCGGCGCAACTCGCCGCTTGCCACGGCGCGCTCGATGCAGGCGACGATGCCCGCCCTGGTACGCGCACGCGAGCGGGCGAGCGGCACGACGACGGCCGCGTACTCGGGCGACGGCGCGCTCATGACGCCCAGGGTCACCATGCAGCCCTTGGGATGACCCTCTTCGCATTGCATCCTGGCCGAGCTGCGCAAGGCCCGCTCCACCGCCTCGCGCGGCGGCAGGCTCGCATCCCAGAGGCATTCGGTCACGCGCGCATGCGTGACCAGGTAGCGGTCCACGCATTCCTGGTACAACGCTTCCTTCGATCCGAACGCCGCATAGAAACTGGGCGCCGAGATGCCGCCGCCGATCGCCGACTTCAGCTGGCTCAAGGACGTGGCCTCATAACCCTGTTCCCAAAACAAATTCAGTGCCTGCTCGACCGCGGCGTCGCGGTCGAAGGTGCGCGGCCTGCCCATCTGTGCCATCGTTCGCTCCCGGAAAGACTTTAATACTACTTGGTACATAAGTCGTTGACAAGCCGATGCACGTCCGACTATATTTGTACCGATCGGTACAGAAGATGCCGAACACGCCAGCGGCGTCGCCTTGCTTCGCCTGAATATATACCGATTGATACACATGTCGGCGGATCGCCCCGGATGCACCGTCGCCAACCAGGAACCCCATGAGCTCATCCACCACTACAACAGACCGCGCAGACCGCGTCGCGCAGGAGCGCCTGCCCGTTGCCGCCCTGCTGGCACTGGCCATGACAGGCTTCATCTGCATCGTCACCGAGACCCTGCCGGCAGGCCTGCTGCCGCATATCGCCGGCAGCCTGGCCATCACGCCCGCGCTGGCGGGGCAAGCCGTGACGGCCTACGCCGCGGGGTCGCTGCTGGCGGCCATCCCCCTGACGATCGCGACCCGGCACTGGCGCCGCCGTGCCGTGCTGCTGCTGACCATTATCGGTTTCCTGGTCTTCAATTCGCTGACCGCGCTGGCGCCGACCTTGTGGCTGCTGCTGACGGCACGCTTTCTCGCCGGCGTATCGGCCGGCCTGGCGTGGAGCCTGCTGGCGGGCTATGCGCGCCGCATGGTGGCCGTGCATCAGCAAGGCCGTGCCATGGCCATCGCCATGGTGGGCACGCCCATCGCCCTGTCGCTGGGCGTGCCGCTCGGCACCTGGTTCGGGACGACACTGGGATGGCGCGGCGCGTTCGGCATCATGTCGGCATTGACCATCGCGCTGATCGCCTGGGTCATGCTCAAGGTGCCCGACTATCCCGGCGATACCGGCCGCCAACGCATGGCATTGCGCGAGGTCCTCATGACCCCCGGCGTGCTGTCCGTGCTCGGCACCGTCGTCGCCTGGATGCTGGCGCATAACATCTTGTACACCTATATCGCACCGTTCGCCGCCCGGGCGGGCCTGGGTGCGCACGTGGATGCCGTCCTGCTCGTCTTCGGCGTCGCGGCGCTGGCCGGCATCTGGCTTGCCGGACGGCTGGTCGACCGCCACTTGCACGCTGCCGTCCTGGCCAGCCTGGCCCTGTTTTGCGTCGTCTCGCTGCTGTTCGCCTGGCTGGGCCACCTTCCCGTCGTCGTCCATGTCGGCGTCGCACTGTGGGGCCTGAGTTTCGGCGGCGCGGCCACCTTCCTCCAGACGGCGCTCGCCGATGCGGCCGGACCCGGCGCCGACACCGCCCTGTCGATCAACGTCGTCGCCTGGAACAGCGCCATCGCCGGCGGCGGCGTACTGGGCGGCATCCTGCTCGACCGTTGGGGCGCCCCGTCGTTTCCCTGGGCGCTGCTCCTGTTGCTGGCCCTGGCGTTCGCCATCGCCTGGTCGGCCAGGGCGCACGGATTCCGTCCCGGCCCCCGCACGGGCCACACCCCTGCCTCCGGCCATTGAAACCCGTCTGCCCGCAGGCGGAAGACCGGCCCCCTTTTATCCACCACCGAAAGAAGCACATGTTTCGACAACTGCTCCACACCATGCTGTATGCCGGCGCACTGGCACTGGCGACTCCCGCGTTCGCAGCCGATGAATTCCCGGTATCGCCCGGCTTCAGCAGCGGTTTCCAGACCGTCGACGGCGTCAAGCTCCATTACGTCAAGGGCGGCAGCGGTCCCCTCGTCTACCTGGTGCACGGCTTCGGCCAGAGCTGGTACGAGTGGCACCAGCTGATGCCCGAGCTCGCCAAGAAATTCACCGTCGTGGCCCCGGACCTTCCCGGCCTCGGGCAGTCGGCCGTCCCGCCGTCCTACCGCGCAACCGATGTCGCTCCCTTGCTGTACAAGCTCGCCCGCCAATTCAGCGGCGACCAGCCGTTCGACCTCGTCGCGCACGACATCGGCATCTGGAATACCTATCCGATGGTGGTGAAACACCAGGACAACATCCGACGTGTCGTCTACATGGAGGCGCCGATCCCGGACGACAGCATCTATACCTTCCCCGCCTTCACGCCGGACGGCGAGTCGCTGGTATGGCACTTCAGCTTCTTCGCGGCCGGCCAGCGCCTGGCCGAGACGCTCATCGGCGGCAAGGAGCGGGTCTTCTTCGAGCACTTCATCAAGGAACATGCCACGAACAAGGACGTGTTCACGCCCGCCCTGCTCGACCTGTATGGGGCGTCGTATGCCAAGCCGCATAGCCTCAACGCCGCATTCGAGTACTACCGCGTCCTCAACCGCGATGTCGCCGACAACAAGGAACTGGCCAGGACGAAGATCGCCATTCCCGCCCTCGCGATCGGCGGCGGCGGCCACGGCGGCCTGGGGCAGTTCCAGGCGGACCAGATGCGGCGCTATGCCGACAATGTGCAGGGCAAGGTCTTGCCTGGCTGCGGCCACTGGCTGCCGGAAGAATGCGCGACGGCACTGAACTCCGCCGTCACCGCATTCCTGGATGCCCGCTGACGGCATCCGTCTTGTCCGCGCTGGACATGGGCCCGGCGACTGTCCGTTATATCGTGCGGACAGTCGCCGCGGACCCTTCGGACACGGGTGGCGGCGTGCGGGCCTGGCGTTGACGCCTGGCAAGCGGGTGGCATGCTTCGTGCAAGTCGACACGCATGACACATCGACGCAGTCTTCGAAGGAGTTCCCAATTGCACCAGCAGTCCGTTGTTTCCCCAGCACCCCATACCGGCTCTACCGTAGCCACTGCCGCCGGGAAGGCGCGCATCCAGGCGCTGGACGTCATCCGCGGCGTCTCCATCCTCGGCATCCTGGCCGTCAATGCCGACGGCTTCGCCGCGCCCATGGCGGCGGCGCTGAATCCGCTGACCTGGCCGTTTCCCAACGAGGGCTGGACGGCGCTGTCGTACTGGCTGATGGATGCGTTCTTCCACGAAAAATTCGTCACGCTGTTTTCCATGCTGTTCGGGATCTCGCTGTTCCTCGTCGGCGGAGAGCGGACGGACAAGGAACGCAGCCGCATCCTGCGCCGCCGCCTGGGCTTCCTGTTCCTGTTCGGGATGCTGCACGGCTTCGGCATCTGGTGGGGCGACATCCTGTCGCTGTATGCGACGGCCGGGGCCATCATGTTCTTCTGCCGGTCCTGGCGGCCACGGACGCTCCTCGTCGTGGGCGTCGCGCTGTTCGCCGTCACGACGCTGAACCGGGTGCCGGTCGGTGCGCTGCCGTTCGCGTCGCCGCAAGTGCGCGCCGAAGCGAGCGCCCACCTGGTGCCGTCGCCGCAGGCAGTGGCAAAACGCAAGGCCGCGGCCGCAGCGGCGCAGGAGGAATTCAAGGCGTCCTGGGCCGGCGCATACCGCGGGAATACGCAGCAGTACCTGCGCCTGCTGTCCGGCTATCCGTCCTTCATCCCGACCACGCTGGGCCTCATGATGATCGGCCTGTCGCTGTTCAAGTCCGGCTTCTTCATGGGCCGCTCCAGTACGCGACGCTACGCCGTGACGATCGCGCTCGGTAGCTGCGCCGCCGCCGTCATCGCCTGGCTGTGCTGGCGCAAGGATATCCTCGGCATGCCGGTGCTGGGCGGCCGCGTCCTCGAGGAAGCGCTCGCGCCGCTCGTGTCGCTGGCCTATGCGTCGGCCCTGATCCTGCTGCTGCGCGCCGGGGCCGGACGCGTGCTGGCGCCGTTCGCCGCGGCGGGCCGCATGGCCTTCACCAACTACCTGACGCAGTCGATCATCATGACGACGATCTTCTACGGCGGCCGCGGCGCGCTGATAGGAGAGGTCGACCGCCCTGCCCTGTTCGCCATCGTCGCCGCCGTCTGGGTGCTGCAGTTGTGCTGGTCGACGCTGTGGTTCGCGCGCTTCGGCACGGGGCCGTTCGAATGGGTGTGGCGCTGCCTGACGCTGGGACGGCGGGTGCCGCTGACCAAATGAGAAGGAGCTGTTCGCGAGAACAGCGCCCATAAAAAAAAACCCGCCGAAGCGGGTTTCGATGGCCATGCGGATCAACGTCAGAAACGATAGCCGACCGTGAAGATGTACGAATCCGGATCCAGCTTCATGCGCTGGTTCTGGCCCGTCGAAAAATGCACGTCGGTGCGCAGGCGGGTCTTGACGTAGGCGGCGTTGAGGAACCACTTCTCGTCCAGCGCGAACGTGGTGCCGACCTGGCCGGACACGGTCCACTTGTCGTCGATCTTGAACGTGGTCGGGGAGCCGCCCGGATTGGTCAGGGCCGTCATCTTGAACGAACCCGTTTCCTTCAGGAACATCGCATACGTCACGCCCAGGCCCACGTACGGACGGAAGCGTGCGTTCGGCTCGAAGAAACGGTATTGCAGCAGCGCGATGGCCGGCAGCGCCTTGGTGCTGCCCAGTTCGCCGCCTTGCGCGATCGCGCCGGCGCCGTAGATCTTGTGCTTGTACGGCGTGCCGATCGCGGTTTCAACCGAGATATTGTCGGTCAAGCCGTACGTGATCAAGGCCATCGGCTGCGTGTCCTTTTCCACGTCGCCGAAGGAATTCGGCAGTGCCGGCGCCGAAATCGCGCCGCTGGTCACGTCCGGCCGGATCTGGGTGGCGCCTGCGGACAGGGTCCATTGGCCCTTCGATTGCGCGGCAGCGCCGCCGGCGGCGGCCAGTGCGCCGGCCGCGACCAGCAGTTTCACGACGTTGTGATTGAATTTCATGGGATCTCCTGATTTTTATATGTCGTGAATTACAGCCAGCCCTTGCCGCTCATCTGCAGCAGGACGTAACGCGCCACCAGGGCGTTTTCGAACGGGGTCGGGTGGACTTCGTCGGCGAACATGTAGTGGCTGACGTCGCCGGCGATCACGTTGCTGGCGTTGCAGACCAGCGAGGAGGTACCGAGCGCGTTGGTGCCGCAGGCCTGGGTCGAGGTATTGGTGAGGCCGTACGGACCCGGGTTGATGACCTGGTCGTGGCTGACCGACCACAGGTCGACGTACAGCACCTTGGCTTCGCTGGCGACGCCGTTCTTCAGCTGCGTGTTGAAGGTGTCGACGGCGGTCTTGATCAGGCCCTGGATCGCTTCGCTCTTCGACTTGCCCGCCGGCGTCGAGGCGACGTCCGGCAGGTTGTTCACGAGGACGTAGTTGGCGCCCTTGGCGATGATCTGGGTCTTGACCAGGTTGGCCAGTTCGGCGCCCGCGGTGCCCATGGCCTGCACGATGCCCGGACCGTTGGCGGCGGCGTAGTCGGCGCCGGCCTTGGCGCCGGCGGCGGTGGCAGCGGCCTGGGCCGTGGCGGCGATCGTGGTCGCCTGCGCCGGGGCGCCCGTGTTGCCGGCCTGGACAGCGGCAACGACGCCGGCCTGGACGATCGTCTGCGGCGTACTGCCGCTGCGCGCGGCTTCCGTCTGCACGGCCAGGCCGATGGTCTGGGCGGCCGTCTGCGGATTGGTCGCGCCGGCGGCCAGCTGGCTCACCAGCGAGGTGGCGAAGGCGGTATTGCCGGCGGCGGTACCGGCGGCGGTGGCCTTGGTCGACAGGTCGCCCAGCAGGAACAGGATGTCGTTACCGCCGGCCATCACGGTCACCAGTTCGGTGCCGCTGAACTTGCCGCCGGTCTTGGCCAGGTGGTTGGCGATCTGGGTCACCACCGGCACGGTGGTCAGGCCCAGCGTCGGGTTCAGCAGCTTGTTGTTCGGACCGATGGGGTTGGTCACGCGCGCGCCGCCCTGGGCGTAGTTGAAGCAGTTGGCTTTCTGGGTGACAGGGACGTTGAAGCCCTTGCTGGCATCGCCTTCGAGGCCGGTCTGCGCCGAGCACGGCGCCGGCAATTTGAGCTGTGCCGCCACATATTCGGTCCAGTTCTCGCCCGTCAGTTCGGGATTGATCGACGTGTTGTTGCCGTTGATCGTGAACTTGCCGCCCTTGAGGGCCGCGACCGCGCCGACGTTGTAGCTGCCCACGTCGGACAGGCTGTCGCCGAACGATACCTGGCCGGTGAACTGGGTCTTCGGGGTCTGGTCGCCGCCGCGCGGGCTGCTGCCGCCGCATGCGGAAAGGATGGCCGCGGTCATCAGCGCGAGCGCATAGGTGGTCTTACGCATATTGTCTCCTGATATAAAAATTTTTATGTGAAACGAACGGCCGTGCTATTCGTGACCTGTTTAATATGCCAGCGTTCAGATCACTTGTATAGCGAAAACGTTTTTCTGCCGTGCATGCGAACAACGTTTCCGAAATACAGTAAAGACAGCTGTTTCGCCATGGATTATAACCACGCGCCGAGCGTTGCCTTATCTAAAAAGATAGCGCCTTCTGGAAATAATCACGGGCCGCGATCATGCAGAACGGTGCGACCAGTCCGGCATGGTAATTCGTCGTCACGGCCGCATTGCCTTCCGCCGCTTTCAGCAGCGAGCGGGCCGCCACGAAGCCGGCCTTGGCCGTGCGGTACGGGTCGTTCAGGCTCGGCGTGTCGTCGATGTCGAGCTCGGTGACATTGGCGCCGCGTCCGCGGAAGTAGGCCGCCGCCGTGCTGGTGTTGAAATAAGGGACGACGGGATCGTCGTGGCCCGCGCACAGCAGCGTCGGCGCGGCCGGCTGGTAGCTGCGCAGGTCGTTGCGCACCAGCCATTTGCGCAGCGGCTGCGCCGGCGTGCAGGACAGGGGTGCCGTGACACTGGTGTCGCAAGGGTGCGCCGCCAGGTCGGCCAGGTAGGCCGCGCGGTAGTCGCTCCGGATCAGGTTGCCGGCGCCGAAGTACTGCGTGTAGCCGGCCGTCTGCGGCATCGAGTCGGCCGCGAACAAGGCGCTCGCCGGCAGCCTGCCCTGGCTGACCAGCTCGCCCGTGCCGAGCGTGCCCGGCACCAGGTCGGCGATCGTCACCGCGTACGGCGCCTCGTAGATCTCGGCGGGATTCGCGTACAGCGCGGCGCTCGCATGCTGGCCCGCATTGACGATCATCGGGACGATCACGGTGGCGCCATTACGCGGCGCGCCGCCGAACAACTCGTCGCCGAAGCGCGCCAGCGCATACGGGCCGGACAGGCCGGCCGCCGCCGTCACGGTGAATTCCGCATTGCCCGCTTCCTGCATCGCGCGCTGCGCGGCCAGTGCCACGTAGCCGCCCTGCGAATAGCCGGACACCAGCAACTTGCCGGAATCGCGTACGCCCAGCGCCGTGAAGGAGGAGCGTGCGGCGCGCAGCGCATCGACCATGTCGGCGCCCTGCTGCACGCGGTCGAGGTAGGCGTGGTAGCCGAGCGAGGAACCCGCGTAGCCCGCATAATTCGGCGCGACGACGACGAAGCCCTGCGCGGCGAACACGGCCGCCGCGAGGCGCGCTTCCGTGTTGCCGCCGATGTCCGCCATATCGTAGGACTTCTGCAGCGAGGTGCCGTGCGCGTACAGCAGCACGGGCCGCGAATTGCCGCACGACGTGCCGCTGCCGGAAGGCACGAAGATGGCCGCGCTGGCCTCGGTGTTCTCGCCGGCGCCGCCGACCGTGTTGTAGCGCACGCGGTAGACGGACACCGCGCATTGCGGTTCGCCGGCCACGACGGTGGTGCCCTGCTGGGCCGATTCGAGGAAGCCGGCCAGCACGGACGGCGACAGGGTCGTCACGCTGGAACCGCCGACCGTGATGGCGACGGGGCTGGCCTGGCCGACGAGGCTGCCGCGGACGATGCCCGGCAGCGGGGCGGGATTGCCGACACCTTGCGGGGTGCCGCCGGTGGTGGTGCCGCCGCCACCACCGCAGGCGGCGAGCAGGATGCCCAGGCCGAGGCTCAGGCCCAACTGAGAGAACGAACGCATTGCCTTCCTTCGATTAGCGCGCAACGTCGCCCCTGCGCAGGCAGAGGCCCAATTCGTGTGCGCAGCAGGAATGCACGCAACATTGGATCCCCGCCTACGCGGGGACGACGGGTACCGAGAGCGTCAATACGCAGGAGACGAATGAGCACCCTGCCCGGCACATCCATCAAGGATGCACCGCGCATAGGTTTTTGGGAAGTTTCCCCGCAGCTTTTAAGGCTGGGACGTGGCGCCGGCGAGACGTTCGACGATGCCGCTCGAACCGTGCGCCGCGCGGCGCAGGCGGTCGTTGACGCCGAGCCAGGCATCGTCCTGCGGCGGCGCTTCGACGAGGATCAGGCTCGCGCCCGTCTCGTCCATGCCGCGCAAGGCCGCATACAGGCCATGGGCGTAGCCGGCCGGGTCGAACGGCAGCTGCGTGGCCGCATGCACGACCGGCACGGCGCCGTGATGGATGACGGCGACGCGGTGGCCGGAAGCATGCAGGCGCTGCACGGCATGCGCGAGTTCGATCCCGTCCAGCAGCGCCACGGGCGTGCGCGGCGCATAATGCGATTCGAGCGTGCCGGATGCGCGCGGCGCCGCCACGTCGGGCCGGGCCGGCAGGCGGCCGATGACTTGCTCGATCTGTCCGGCCGAGATATGGCCAGGGCGCAGCAGCACGGGGCCGTGCGTGGCCAGGCGCGACAGGTCGACGATCGTCGATTCGATGCCGACCTCGCTCTGGCCGCCTTCCAGCACGGCGGCCAGCAGGGGCTCGTCGCCGAACTCGGCGCGCACGTGGGCGGCGGTGGTCGGGCTGACGTGGCCGAACTTGTTGGCCGACGGCGCCGCCAGGCCACCCTGCCCGCCCTTGAACGCCTGCAGCAGGCGCAGCGCGACGGGGTGCGACGGGCAGCGGATGCCGACCGTGTCCTGGCCGCCGGAGACGGCGTCGGGGATGTGCGGGGCGCGCTTGAGGATCATCGTCAGCGGACCGGGCCAGAAGGCGGCGGCCAGCATGCGCGCTTCCTCGGGGATGTCCGTGGTCCAGTGGTCGAGCGCGGCGGCGGTGGCCACGTGCACGATCACCGGGTGGTCCTGCGGACGCCCCTTGGCGGTATAGATGGCGGCGACGGCCGCCGGGTTCTCGGCATCGGCGCCGAGGCCGTACACGGTCTCGGTAGGGAATGCGACCAGCGCGCCCGCTTCGAGCGCACGCGCCGCGCGTTCGATCGCGGCAGCGTCGACGTCCGCCTGGCCGGCTTCCTGCATCGGCATCGACGTCATGCTCAGACCTCGATGCCCAAGATCGCGCAGGCCGCTTCGAAGCTGGCCTGGGCTTGCGGCAGCGTGGGCGCGACGAAGGTCACGTGGCCCATCTTGCGGCCGCGGCGCGGGTCCGTCTTGCCGTACAGGTGCAGGTTGGCGCCGGGCAGTGCCAGCACCTCGTTCCATGCCGGTTCGCGCGCGACGTTGCCGTCGCCTTCGAACCAGACGTCACCGAGGATATTGAGCATGACGGCCGGCGAATGCTGGCGCACATCGCCCAGCGGCAGCCGCGCCATCGCCCGTACCTGCTGGGCGAACTGGCTCGTGACGCAGGCGTCGATCGTGTAGTGGCCGCTGTTGTGCGGACGCGGCGCCATCTCGTTGACGACCAGCGAGCCATCCTGCAGCACGAAGAATTCGATGCACAGCACGCCCACATAACCCAGTTCGGCGACGATGACGCGTGCCGCTTCCTGGGCCTTGACGGCGCGTTCCTCGGACACGTTCGGTCCCGGCACGGTGGTGGTGAACAGGATGCCGTCGCGGTGCACGTTTTCCGCGATCGGATAGACGACGGATTCGCCGTCCGCGCCGCGCGCCGTCAGCACCGACACTTCGTAGGCCAGCGGCAGCATCTTCTCGAGCAGGCAGGTGACGCCGCCCATCGAGGAGAACGCCGCGCGCACGTCGTCGCGCGAACGCACGCGTACCTGGCCCTTGCCGTCGTAGCCCATGCGCACGGTCTTCAGGATGCCCGGCAGCAGCTCGTCGCCGATGGCGTCGATGTCCGCTTCCGATGCGATCGTCTTGTGCGGCGCCGGCAGCACGCCGGACTTGGGCGCGCAGGACACGAAGAAGGCCTTTTCCGCGATGCGGTCCTGGGCCACCGAGACGCCGTCGGCGCCCGGTGCCACGAACACGCGCTCGGCCAGGCGCGACAGGCTCGCCGCCGGCACGTTCTCGAATTCGGTGGTCACGGCCACACATTGCGCCGCCAGCGCATCGAGGCCGGCCGCGTCGTCGTAGCCCGCCTCGATGAGGCGCTCGGCGACCTGCCCGGCCGGGCAATCGCCGGACGGCTCCAGCACGGCCACGCGGTAGCCCATGGCCTGGGCCGCGTGCGCGAACATGCGGCCCAGCTGGCCGCCGCCCACCACGCCCAGCCAGGCCGGTTCGGCCGCGGCCGGCAGCGCCGGGGTCAGGGTCGTCGTCGTGCCGCTCATCGCTGTTCGTTCACCGGGAGGACCATGGCCTTGGCGGCCGCGGTCTGTTGCGCGCGGAACGCTTCCAGCTTGCCGGCCAGCGCATCGTCGACGGTGGCGATGATGGCGATGGCCGTCAGCGCGGCGTTCGCGGCGCCGGCCTCGCCGATGGCGAAGGTCGATACCGGCACGCCTTTCGGCATCTGCACGATCGACAGCAGCGAATCCTCGCCGCGCAGGTATTTCGACGGCACGGGCACGCCCAGCACCGGCACGACGGTCTTGGCGGCCACCATGCCCGGCAGGTGGGCGGCGCCGCCGGCACCGGCGATGATCGCGCGCAGGCCGCGGCTACGGGCGGTCTCCGCATACGCGAACATCTCGTCCGGCATGCGGTGCGCCGAGATCACCTGCGCCTCGAACGGCACGCCGAACTGTTCGAGCATGGCGCAGGCATGCTGCATCACGTCCCAGTCCGAGGACGAACCCATGATCACGCCGACCAGCGGCTTGTTCTGCTGCTCTGCCATGTCTCAGACCTTCAGCTTCTCGCCGGTCAGGCGTTCGATGGCTTCGAAGTACTTGGCCTGGGTTTTTTCGATGACTTCCGGCGGCAGCGCCGGCGCCGGCGGGGCCTTGTTCCAGTCCTTCAGCGTTTCCAGGTAGTCGCGCACGAACTGCTTGTCGAACGACGGCGGCGACATGTCCGGGGCATACGAATCCGCCGGCCAGAAGCGCGAGGAATCGGCGGTCAGGACTTCGTCCATCAGGTGCAGCACGCCGTTCTCGTCCAGGCCGAATTCGAACTTGGTGTCGGCGATGATGATGCCGCGGGTGGCCGCGTAGTCGGCGGCAGCGGTGTACAGCTGGATGCTGACATCGCGGATCTTGTTCGCGAGCTCGGCGCCGATGCGCTGTTCCATGTCGGCGAAGCTGATGTTTTCGTCGTGCTCGCCCAGGTCGGCCTTGGCAGCCGGGGTGAACAGCGGCTCAGGCAGCTTGTCGGCCTGGCGCAGGCCGGCCGGCAGTTCGATGCCGCAGATGGAACCGGTGGCCTGGTAATCCTTCCAGCCCGAACCGATGATGTAGCCGCGCACGACCGCCTCGACGAGGATCGGCTTCAGGCGCTTGGCGACGACGGCGCGGCCCTTCACCTGGTCCACTTCTTCCGGGGCGACCACGGATTCCGGCGCCACGCCGGTCAGGTGGTTCGGCACGATGTGGCCGAGTTTCTCGAACCAGAAATCGCTCATCTGGTTGAGCACCATGCCCTTGCCGGGGATCGGCTCGTTCATCACGACGTCGAAGGCCGACAGGCGGTCGGTGGTGACGATCAGGATCTTGTCGTCGCCGACGGCATAGTTGTCGCGGACCTTGCCGTGGCCGAGCAGCGGCAGGGAGGAAATAGTGGACTGGTAAAGGCTTTTCATAGAGGGGGTGTCTTGATAAAGCGAAACCGGCATTGGGTGCCGGTGGACGGGGCGGAACGATGATTTGATCCGTGCCAAAGCGATATTTTACGTCATTCCATACCGCTACCGTCAAAACAACGTGGGATACGTAGGGTGGGCACCATGTGCCCACCGGATGCATGCGTCATGGCGACGCATGGTGGGCACGGGGTGCCCACCCTACATTTTGGTCCTTGCGGAACTTACTGAACGATCTGCGCCAGCTCGCCCTTCTTATAGCGCTCGGCCATCTTGTCCAGCGAGATCGGCTTGATCTTCGCGGCCATGCCCTCGCAGCCGAAGGCCAGGTAACGGGCCTTGCAGACTTCCGTCGCCGCTTCGCGGGCCGGCTTCAGGTAGTCGCGCGGGTCGAACTTGGACGGGTTCTCGAACAGGTATTTGCGGACCGCGGCCGTCATCGCCAGGCGGATGTCGGTGTCGATATTGATCTTGCGAACGCCGTGCTTGATGCCTTCCTGGATCTCCTCGACCGGCACGCCATAGGTTTCCTTCATGTCGCCGCCGAATTCGCGGATGATCGCCAGCAGCTCCTGCGGCACCGACGAGGAGCCGTGCATCACCAGGTGGGTGTTCGGGATGCGCGCGTGGATTTCCTTGATGCGGTCGATGGCCAGGATGTCGCCGGTCGGCTTGCGCGTGAACTTGTAGGCGCCGTGCGAGGTGCCGATGGCGATGGCCAGCGCGTCGCACTGCGTCTTGGCGACGAAGTCGGCGGCCTGGGCCACGTCGGTCAGCAGCTCTTCACGGGTCATGGTGCGGTCCGCGCCGTGGCCGTCTTCCTTGTCGCCCTTCATCGTTTCCAGCGAACCGAGCACGCCCAGTTCGGCTTCCACGGTGACGCCGATCGAGTGCGCGAACTTGACGACTTCCTTCGACACTTCGACGTTGTAGTCGTACGAAGCGACCGATTTGCCGTCCGCTTCCAGCGAACCGTCCATCATCACCGAGGTGAAGCCCGAACGGATCGCGGCCATGCAGACGGCCGGCGACTGGCCGTGGTCCTGGTGCATGACGACCGGGATGTGCGGATAGGCCTCGACGGCGGCGTCGATCAGGTGGCGCAGGAAGGCTTCGCCGGCATACTTGCGGGCGCCGGCCGAGGCCTGCATGATCACCGGGCTGCCGGTGGCGTCGGCCGCGGCCATGATGGCCTGGACCTGTTCCAGGTTGTTGACGTTGAACGCCGGCAGGCCGTAACCGAATTCGGCGGCGTGGTCCAGCAGTTGACGCATTGATACGAGTGCCATGGTCTTAGCTCCATACAATAAAAAAAACGGTACGAACAGCAAGCCGCCACGTGCGTAGGGTGGGCACCACGTGCCCACCGGACGTTCGCGTCATGCCGGCATATGGTGGGCACGGGGTGCCCACCCTACGTCGGACAATGTGGTGCGGTATTGCCATTACGGGAGCTTTACAAACCCGCTGCGCTCACATCCTGGCACGTTCAGCCAGGATGCATGCGGTGCTCGCTACGGTTTGTTCAAGCTCCCGTTTGATCCAGATCGCCCACGCGGACGATCTTCAGTGCATTGGTGCCGCCGGCCTGGCCCATCGGGGAACCCCAGGTCACGACGATCAGGTCGCCCTTGCGTACGACGCCTTCGCGCATCAGCAGTTCCTCGGCCTTGCGCAGGACGGCGTGGCTGCCGCCTTCCTGCAGCAGGTGGAAAGCCTGCACGTTACGATACAGCGATGCCTTGCGCTGCGTCGTCTGCGACGGGGTCAGCGCATAGATCGGGGTGTCGATCGAGTGGCGGCTCATCCACAGCGCGGTCGAGCCCGACTCGGTCAGCGCCACGATCGCCTTCACGCGCAGGTGGTGGGCGGTGAACAGCGTGCCGTAGGCGATCGACTGATCGATGCGGGTGAACTGCACGTTCAGGAAGTCCGCTTCCAGCTTGTTGTACTCGGAACGCTCGGCTTCCACGCAGATCGCCGACATCATCTCAACGGTCTCGACCGGATACTTGCCCGATGCGGTCTCGGCCGAGGTCATCACAGCGTCGGTACCGTCCAGCACGGCGTTGGCCACGTCCGAGACTTCGGCGCGGGTCGGCACGGCATTGACGATCATCGACTCCATCATCTGGGTCGCGGTGATCGCCAGCTTGTTCGATTCGCGTGCCATGCGGATCATGCGCTTCTGCAGCGCCGGCACGGCCGCATTGCCCACCTCGACGGCCAGGTCGCCGCGGGCGACCATGATGCCGTCCGACGCGTCCAGGATTTCCTGCAGCACGGGAATCGCTTCGGCACGCTCGATCTTGGCGATCATCATCGGCTTGTGGCCGAACGGCTCGCCGGCGATGTTGGCCAGCTGGCGCGCCATTTCCATGTCGGTCGCGCTCTTCGGGAACGAGATCGCCAGGTAATCGCACTGGAAGCTGACGGCCGTGCGGATGTCTTCCATGTCCTTGGAGGTCAGCGCCGGCGCGGTCAGGCCGCCGCCCTGGCGGTTGATGCCCTTGTTATTGGACAGCTCGCCGCCGACCTTGACGACGGTATAGATCTCGTGGCCCACGACGCGGTCGACGACCAGCACGATCAGGCCGTCGTTCAGCAGCAGGCGGTCGCCCGGCTTGACGTCGCGCGGCAAGGCCTTGTAGTCCAGGCCGACGCGTTCCTGGTTGCCCAGCTCGCCGTTATCGCCCCACTTCGCATCCAGGATGAACTGGTCGCCATTGTTCAGGAAGATCTTGCCTTCCTCGAACTTGCCGACGCGGATCTTCGGACCCTGCATATCGGCCATGATGGCGACTTCGCGGCCGCATTCGGCAGCGGCGCGGCGCACCAGGGCCGCGCGGTCGATATGGTCCTGGGCCTTGCCGTGCGAGAAGTTCAAGCGCACGACGTCGACGCCCGCGCGGATCATGCGGACGAGGGTGTCGAAATCCTGGGAGGCAGGGCCGATGGTGGCGACGATCTTGGTACCACGAGACATTGATCTATCCTTGAAAGAAAAGCGCAGCCCGAAGCTGCGCCGATACCGTTTATATTATTTTGCAGCACTACGCTGCAGCAGGATCTCCACTGCCGGCAACGTCTTCCCTTCGAGGAACTCGAGGAAGGCGCCACCGCCGGTCGAGATATAGCCGATCTGGTCGGCAATTTGGTATTTGGCGATCGCAGCCAGGGTGTCTCCTCCACCTGCAATCGAGAATCCTTTGGAACGTGCAATGGCGTCGGCCAGGGTCTTGGTACCCTCGGCGAACTGGTCGAACTCGAACACGCCGACGGGGCCGTTCCACACGATGGTGCCGGCCTGGGCGATCTGCCCGGCGAGCTGGGCGGCCGTCTTCGGGCCGATGTCCAGGATCATGTCGTCGTCGGCGACATCCTTGACGTCCTTGACGGTCGCGGCCGCGGTCGGCGAAAACTCCTTGGCGCACACGACGTCGACGGGGATCGGTACCTGCGCGCCGCGCGCGGCCATCTTGTCGATGATGGACTTGGCTTCGTTCACGAGGTCGGCTTCGGCCAGGGACTTGCCGATGTTCAGGCCGACAGCCTTCATGAAGGTATTGGCGATGCCGCCGCCGACGATCAGGTTGTCGACCTTGTCGGCCAGGCTCTGCAGGATCGACAGCTTGGTCGACACCTTCGAGCCGGCGACGATGGCCAGCAGCGGACGCTGCGGTGCGCCCAGAGCCTTGCCCAGTGCATCCAGCTCGGCCGCCAGCAGCGGGCCGGCCGCCACCACGGGCGCGAACTTCGCGATGCCGTGGGTGGTCGCCTCGGCGCGGTGGGCGGTGCCGAACGCGTCGTTCACGTAGACGTCGCACAGCTTGGCCATCTTCTGGGCCAGGCCATCGTCGTTCTTCTTTTCACCCTTGTTGACGCGGCAGTTTTCCAGCAGCACGACCTCGCCCGGGGCGACATCGACGCCATCGACCCAGTTCTGTTTCAGTTCGACCCCCTGGCCCAGCAGTTCGGACAGGCGCTTGGCGACGGGCGCCAGGCTGTCTTCCGGCTTGAACTCGCCTTCGGTCGGGCGGCCCAGGTGCGACGTGACCATCACGGCCGCACCGGCATCAAGCGCGGCGCGGATCGCGGGAACCGAAGCGCGCACGCGCGTGTCTTCGGTAATGTTGCCGGCGTCGTCCTGCGGAACGTTCAGGTCGGCGCGAATGAAGACGCGCTTGCCTTTCAGCGCGCCTTGGTCGATCAGGTCTTGCAAGCGGGTGAAATTGAGAACGGCCATTGTCAGCAGTCTTGTCTGGTGAAAAAAAGCTATTTTACTCTACGAAGAAGCTTGAACCAGCGTCGCGAGCGGCAGCAGGACGGGACGAGAAGCGCAGCTGTACGGACGTACAGCGAGCATCGCAGACCCGCCCTGCAACGCGCAGCAGCTGGTTCAGACTTCTTAGCTAACGTTGCCAAAAATATGAGATACGCGCAAGAGTGTGAAGACCAGCATCCCGAAAACGATCGTCTGCAGCATGTTACGGCGCCACAGGTAATATCCCAGCGACGCGATTGCCGCCAGCAGCTTCGGATTGGCCAGGTCGAGTTCGACTTCGCCATGCGTACCGAGTACGAGGTCGGGGCCGATGATGGCCGCCAGCGCGCAGGCCGGCGCATAGCGCAGCATTTCCTGCACGCGCGGCGGGATATTGACGCGGTGGCCCACCAGCCAGAACACGCTGCGGGTGCAGGCCGTCGCCGCGCACAGCACGGGGATCACGAGCCAGATTTCCCACTCAGCCATGGCCTACCCTCTTGCGCAGGATGTTTTCCTCGACCGCCATCGCCGTCACCATGCCGACCAGCACGGCCAGCAGCAGCCCCAGCTTGTACGGCAGGCCGCAGGCCAGCACGGCGACGATGCCGGACACCACCACGCCGCACAACGCGGCACTGTTCACCGTCAACGGCACCATCACGCACAGGATCGCCAGCGTACCGGCAAAGCCCAGTTGCCATTCGCTCGGCACGGCACTGCCCAGGAAGATGCCGGCCAGCGAACCGATCTGCCACGACACCCAGTTCGGCACCATCAAGCCCTTGAGGAAGGACAGCTTGCCCGGCGCAGGCGTCGGGCTCGGATAGCGTTGCAGATAAAGGGCGATCGAGATGTCGCCGGAGATATAGCCGAGATAAAAACGCTGGAACCAGGGCAGATGCGAGAAATGCGGGCCCAGCAGGACGGAAAAGATCACGAAGCGCAGGTTGACGACCAGGGCCGTCGCGAAGATCACCCACAGGGGCGCGCCGGCGACGATCAGCGGCAGCGACGCCAGTTGGGCCGAGCCGGCGAACACGGTCAGCGTCATGACGGTGGCCTGCCAGACCGTCAGGCCGCCCTTGACCATGGCGACGCCGATCACCAGGCCCCAGGCGCCGATGCCGAACAGCGTCGGCAGGCCCGTCTGGAAGCCGTCGCGCCAGGCAACGGGGTCGTGGCGGTCGAATGCCGCGATGTCGAGCTTGCCAGCGTCCGGATGCGCCGAGTTCATGTCGCGTTCCTGCAACAAAAGCAATGATCCAGCGCGGCAAGCAAGAGGCGATCGGGCATGAAACGGTTGTGATAGTTCGTGTGAATTTCTAAATAGAAACTCTACTCGACAGTAATCGGCTCGCTATTCTACCGAAGGCCGCCGCCAATGAGGTTGAATCCGTTAAAATCATGGCCTTGTTGATTTTTATTACTCATGGAGTTGTCGATGAACGAGAAGACCATCCCCGTGGTGGAACTGCAAGCCAAGGATTTGCCGGCCTATTGCCCCAACCCGGCCATGCCGCTGTGGTCGTCCCACCCGCGCGTCTTCCTGGACTTCGATCACCACGGCCATGCCAAGTGCCCGTACTGCGGCACCCAGTACCAGCTGGCGGCAGGCGTGTCGGTCGGCCACCACTGATCCGCTTCCCTCCCAACGCCGAGCCGGCTTCTACTCTAGCGCGATGATGGCATACCGGGCGCCATGGTGGCTGCCGGGCGGCCACCTGCAGACGATCTATCCGGCGACCTGCATCGCCAAGCCACCGGTCGCGTTCCGGCGCGAGCGCTGGGACACGCCCTGCGGCCAGGATTTCATCGACGTCGACCACGTCGACGGCCAGGACGGCAGCCCCTGCGTGCTGCTGTTCCACGGCCTGGAAGGCTCGTCGGACAGCCATTACGCACGCTCGCTCATGGCCGCCGTGAAGGCGCGTGGCTGGCACGGCGTCATTCCCCATTTCCGCGGCTGCTCGGGCGAGGCGAACCTGGCCCCGCGCTTCTACCATTCCGGCGACGCCGAAGAGCTCGACTGGATCATCCGCCGCCTGCGTCCCCGCTACCCCGGCCCGTTCTACGCGGCGGGCGTGTCGCTGGGCGGCAATGTCCTGCTGCGCTGGCTGGGCGAGCAGCAGCACGGCGCCGCCATCGTCGATGCCGCCGTGGCCATTTCCGCCCCGCTCGACCTGGCCGCCGGCGGCGCCGCGTTGTCGACCGGCGTCAACCGGCTGTACACGCGCATGTTCCTGGAAACCCTGAAGCCCAAGGCGCTCGCCAAGCTGGAACGCTATCCCGGCCTGTTCGACCGCGACCGGCTGCTGGCGGCGCACGACCTGTACAGCTTCGACAATGTCGTGACGGCGCCGCTGCACGGCTACCGCGACACCGACGACTACTGGCACCGCGCCAGCGCCAAGCACGTGCTGCCCGACATCACGGTGCCGACGCTGGTGCTGAACGCCCGCAACGACCCCTTCCTGCCGGGCCGCCACCTGCCGACGGCAGCATCGGCCGCGGTGACGCTGGAGTATCCGGCACAAGGCGGCCACGTCGGCTTTGCTACCGGGCCATTTCCTGGCCGCCTGGACTGGCTGGCAACACGCATCCTCCACTACTTCGACGGGCAAGCTGGCGCGCCGGTGTCCGCACCGATATGTGCGCCGGGACCGTCGCAGGTATGCCAAGCTTGATCCCATGGACGACATCGTAATACAGGCAATGGCAAAGTGGCCGAACGTGCCGCACTGCTACGGCTGGCTTGCCCTCGACGCGCGCGGCACCTGGCGCATGCGCGACGAGGCGGCCCAGCGCGCCGGCAGTCCCGGCGACAAACTCACCAACGAAGCGCTGGTCGGCTTCATCAACCGCAACTACCTGCACGACGCTCGCGGCTGCTGGTATTTCCAGAACGGCCCGCAGCGGGTCTACGTGAACCTGGAAGCGACGCCCTTCATCGCGCGCACCGACCCGGTCCACGGTTTCCTGCTGCAGACGGGCCAGCCATTTGGCACACCGGAAGAAGTGTTCATCACCGAAGCGGGCGCGATCGTGCTGCGCACGGGCGACGTCACCGCCCAGGTCGACGACCGCGATGTGGCGCAACTGCTCCACGCGCTGGAGCGCGACGGCAAGCCGGTGGGCGACGAGGAATTGCTGGCGTGGCTGGAACGCGGCGGCGGGGAGCTGGCACTATGCTGGAAAGGCGGGCTGGTGAACGTGCAGCGGATCGGGACGGGCGAGATGGCGGAGCGGTTCGGGTTCGTGCAGCGGCCGGATTGGCTGAACGCGCCGAAGTAGCCGAAGCCAGGCTGCTCGCGTTGCGTCGCAATCGACCAACGTCATCCCTGCGAAGGCAGGGATCCAATTTGCGGGCGCAGCCGTAACGCAAACAGCAATTGGGTCCCTGCCTGCGCAGGGACGACGCGTCGAACGCTACTCGTCCTTCTTGTCCTGCTTGTCCTGCTTCTGCTTTTCCTTCAATTCCCGCTCGCGCGCATCGATCACCGCCTGGTCGTAGAACGACACGTCCTTCGCCTTGCGCGCCAGGTCGAGCTGGTCGACGGCCGCCGGCACCGCGCCCGTCAGCACATAGGACTCGGCCAGCGCCATGTGCTGCAGCGCGATCTTGCCCTGGGCCGCATAGGTCTTGGCCAGCTTGTCGTACAGCTTCGGTTCTTCGCGGTACTGCTGCACCTGGTCGCGCAGGAAGGCGCCGGCCTGGTCGAGCTTGCCGGCCGCGATCAGCGCATCGGCATACTGGCGCGCCGCCATGCGCGACAGCGGGTAGCGGTGGTAGACCTGTTCCGCTTCCTGCGCGGCCTGGGCCACCACTTCCGGCGGCTGGCCGGGCGCCGTCTTGATGTCGATCTCGATCTGGGCGAACATCGCCTCGCCGTTCGAGCCAGGGCGCTCCGCGGACAGCACGCCGGGCTTCGGCTTCGTCGACGCGCGTGTCTTGTCGAGCCAGGATTGGGCCGCCTTCAGGTCGCCCTCCTTGAGCGACAGGAAGGCCATGCCGTACATGCCCGCCGTCTGGTGCTGGGTATTCTGCTCGGCCATCTGCGCCTCGAACGTGGATCGCGCCTCGTCGCGGCCCTTCTGGCTTTCGTCCTGCAGCACGCGGGCGCGGGCACGCACGAGGTGGAATTCGATGCTGTCCGGCTTGATGCGGCCCGGCTTCGGATTGTCGCGGATGCGCGCCTGGATGTCGGCGATGCGCTCGCCCGTCAGCGGGTGGCTGGACAGCCAGGCCGGCGCCTCGCCGTACAGCCGCGTCGTGCTCTGCAGGCGCTTGAAGAAATTGACCATGCCGGTCGTGTCGTAGCCCGCCGTGCGCATGGTCTGGAAGCCGACGCGGTCCGCCTCGCGCTCGGCGTCGCGGCTGAAGTTCAGTTGGCGCTGGATCGCCAGGCCCTGGCCGCCCATCGCCACGCCGATCGCCGCATCCGCCCCGCCGCCGGCCTTGCCGACCAGCGCCGCCAATAGCAGCGCGGCGAGCGGCAGTAGCGCATCCTGCTTCTGCTGGCCGATCATGCGCGCGATGTGGCGCTGCTGCACGTGGCCGATCTCGTGCGACAGCACCGAGGCCAGCTCGGATTCGTTCTGGGCCGCGTTCAGCAGTTGCGAGTGCACGCCGATGAAGCCGCCTGGCAGCGCAAACGCGTTGATCATCGGATCGCGCACGGCAAAGAAGAAGAAATCGGCATTCGTCTCGCCGCGCGCGCCGGGCGCCGCCTGCACGAGGTTGCCGCCGAAGTTGTTCAGGAACTCGATGGTAGGGTCGTCGTCGAGGTAGTCGCGGTCGCGCCGGATGTCGTTCATGATCTCCTCGCCGATCTTGCGCTCGAAGATCGGCGACAGGTCGGCGCGCGCGGCATCCCCCAGCGTCGGCAGGTTGTTGAGATCGGTGACGCCGCGCAGGACGGGCGTCGTCGGCGTGGGTGACGTGGCCGGCGCGGCCAGCGCGAAGCCGGCGGCGGCGGCCAGGCTGGCAGCCGTGACCAGGCGTCTCCAGGATGGTGATTGCTGCAACATCGCTCGAATCGGGTTCGGTTTCACGGTGCTATGATACCCGCTTCCCGGGCAGTGTTACCGCCCGGCCAAACTTTGATACGACAGTCCACAGACGCAATCTACACCATGACGACGCCCGCCTCCGACCATCTGACCCACTTCGACGCCGCCGGCCAGGCCCATATGGTGGACGTCGGCACCAAGAACGAGACGCACCGCGTCGCCGTCGCCGCCGGCACCATCCGCATGAAGCCGGAAACGCTGGAACTGGTCAGGACGGGCAGCGCCAAGAAAGGCGACGTGCTCGGCGTCGCCCGCATCGCCGCCATCATGGCCGCGAAGCGCACCAGCGACCTGATTCCCCTGTGCCACCCGCTGGCGCTGACCCGCGTCGCCGTCGATTTCGAGATCGACGATGCGAAGAACAGCGTGCACTGCCGCGCGCAGGTCGAGCTGGTCGGCAAGACGGGGGTGGAGATGGAGGCGCTGACGGCCGTGCAGGTCGGGCTGCTGACCATTTATGACATGTGCAAGGCGGTCGACCGGGGGATGGTCATGACCAATGTGCGCGTGCTGGAGAAGCACGGTGGCAAGTCGGGCGATTGGACCGCTGAGATAGATGAGTGATTGAGCCATCTATTATTTTCTGGCTCAACCGTTCGCCTCCGCGACTCCGCCGTTTTTAACCTTATCGGTACGGCAGCACAGACTCGAGCTACAAGCATGTTCTCGTTCCACGCGTGGCTCAAATGAAAGGCGTATGGCATCAATCAGACAACGCTTAGGCACAAAAGACCGCTTACTAAGTACTCGCCCAGAAATAAATGTGTTTTTGGCTTCCAGAACCGGCGCGCTGCTGCATTGGCTCCCACTTGCAGTGCTCGCACTGCGGCGCGGTCGCCGCCTTGCATCGCATCCGGTTCTGTTCGCCAAAACTCCCATTTATTTCTGTTCGAGTACTTAGCGTGGACAAAAGTGGGGTCATTCCGCCCTTCGCTGTTTTAGCAACTTATTGATTTCGTTAACCGCGTTCTGCTCGTCCATTTGAAATGTGTTCGGTTTAATGGTGGCCTCGAGCGACAAGTAAGCAACAAAGAGAGAAGCGGCGCCCATAAGGAATGACGCAAGATCAGCCTTGTCGTTGATGGTGGCCCATCCAGCAGCGACAACAAACAGGACGAGAGAAAGGATGTAGAAAGGCTTCAGTCTCTTGACTTTCCGCGCCTGCTCAAGGCGGATGTTCTCCTGCCTGAACGGCCGCTCTTCAAACAACTCTGCATTCGAGCAATGAATCAGCAGCTTGTGCTGATTTTGCGAGTTGTCGGTCACGTTGAAGTCTCCTTGGACGTTGATTTGTCCAGCGTTATTAAAGTCTCGCAATGGTGCCTCCGTGGATTGACTAAAAGACATGTATTGTGAGCTAGTAAAAGACTTAATAGACAAGTAGTCTCGGGGGCCGACGCCTGTGACGAAATGCATATTAGCACCCACATGGTAGAGCCACCACTCGGCGGAATCTGAATTTGCAGCACATGGCATGTCACGCGCGCGGCACCAATATTACAGGAGCATAAAGTCGGGTTCTTCGCCAAGCCATGCACCAGCTCAGGCGGCAAGACATTCAGGCCTGCACTGTCAAAAAGAGATGTGGCTGGCTGAGTGCCGAACGGAGCCACGCTGAGTATGCGTTTCGCAGAAGCGACGCGAGTGGTTCTCCGCCGGCCCCGCCCCGTACGGCCGCTGCCAAGCAGGCACCGACAGCCGTCTGGTCGGGTACTGGCGCGCTGTCCAGCTTGCGACACTGCGGACGAGAAGTAACGGACGGGCGAGCCTGCCGGACTAGAAGCCTGCCGCTAGACATTTCAGACCGAGCGCGGCATGGGGTATCTGGCCAAGCCGAACGCACAGTGGTCCTCGCAGGTATCTCCACCAAATTGTCGCCGCACAGTATGCCCGACGTCTCCATCGAGATGCGCCGTGCAGCTGTTTAACGATACGCGTCCATGCTAGGATATTTTCTCGTTTGCAACTACAACAGTAATCCAATGCCGAGGTTTGAAGTACGGGGAAAGGGCCAAGCCACGGGACGGGCTCGAAAACGCACCTATGACGCAGTGGATGGGGCGGAGGCGAGGCGCATCGCCGAGACCGACGGGATGCTTGTTGCCAACGTGGTCGAACTTCCCCCCGAGCCACCTACCGACGCGCAGCTTGCAACTGCACGCGAGCACGGCATCGATCTTCCAGCCGGTATGACCAAGGACGAGCTGAGCGACCTCATCAGTCTTAGAACGTGGCGAGACAAGTTGGCCGCACAAGACCTTCGCGAGTTTGCCGCCAGCTATGGGGCGAAACTCACGGCATACTCGGGCAAACGCCTCGTGTTCGACCGAATCTTCACCTGTCTTTCCCAGCAGGGACGCGAGAAAGACCTAGCTGCGTGGTTCGCTTATCGCGTCTACAGGGAACTTGTTGGAGGGTCGCCGGTTGCGCCCATCAAGAGTCCCCATGATCCCGTTATTGCGACCGTCGCGAGCCAACTTGTTGAAGACACCAGTGTGATTCAATCTATCCGCCGCTACCGTGGCGAGGATTTGATCTGGTTTGGACGCTGGACAGCCCCAGATGGGAACGTGCACGAAGGAGGGAGTAACCGGACAGTAGCATACAAGCGCGCTGCGGAGTTGTTGCGTCCACTTGCCAGTGATTCGACGATGGCTAGGAAAGTAAACATCCCCGCTCAATACGCGGCGGAGTCTGGTCCCCATTTGTCGCGCCCAGCAGCGAAGCCCAGCACCCGTATCGAAGGATGGATAGAAGGCGCTGAGCAGTCGCTTCGACAGAAGAACAGCAACCCCATAAAGATGACCCGTTACCACATCGTCATGTGGGCCGTGCTGGCGTTGCTGCTTGGTCTTTTAATCTTTGGCCCCTGACCACCTGAGCTGCTATGGTATTTGGCTAACAGCTGACCCTCATGTCACCATCTCCTGTCTTGAGATTCAAACCGATCCAGCATCGATAGGGGCCATCCTTCGTCCCCGCATCCTGCGCGGTGTAGCTGCACATCACGCCCTTCTTGCGACGGTCACGGTCGCCTTTCTCGCCACTGCACGTCACATGGTAGTCCGGCCCGATGGAGTCGAACAGTTCTCGTGCACCTTTGCCGTCGATGACGACGGTTATTACCCGGTCGGCTGCCGTCGGCGCCTCAGGGTAGGATGCGCCTTTTGAGTGAATCAAGTAGCTTGCCCGAAGAGGCTGCCAATCGCCATCACCGGCATACGCAAGGAGGGAGATACTAGCGCCAGCCCCGATCAATAACAGAGTGAATTTGCGCATCTCAGCCTCGCAGTTTAATGTGGAAGTGATCGTCGTGGCCGTCCAGCTTGATCACAAACGGGATGTCCGGCGCATTGAAATAGACGAGGACGACGGGAGCAAAAGTACGGAACAGGTTGATCAGCTTCTCCGTCCCAGCCTTGTCGAACTGCTGGTCCCACCATTCGACCGGCTGCTCAAGACCGTCTTTTCGCAACGGCCGAACATCCACCTCCAGTCCGCTCTTGTGCGTATTATGGTCCGGCGGCTTCGGGCCATCGGCCATGCTGATGTCCCCAATGCCTATTCGACGGCTGTCGACAGCCTGCCACTCCAACGCAACGCGAAGTATCGCCGTCATCATGATCGGATGAGCGTACTGATAGGCTCCCTTGGCGGGCTGGCCGTACAGGTTTCCGTACACATAGTAGCCAGAGTCCATCGGTGCCTGAGGCAGCATGTAGAAGCCGCGTGCGTCCTGTGTCGGACGCGGTCGGCGCGGATCGTTGTCCGCGTTCACAGCCGTTCCCATCACACGCACCTGTTGCAGGCGAGGTCCCACCCACCGGAGGTGTTCCCGCTCGCACCGCCGCCTATCTTCTGTTGGGTGTACTTCCACTTGACCTTGGAGAAGCGCAGGCCAATCTCGTCGTGCAGGATGCTGCCACCATGAATCATCTGCTCGACGTTGGCGATCATGACATTCTCCAGCTCGACCTCGTAGTACTTGACCCGATGACCATCCCCATCGGCGCGCATGAACTCCAACTTGGCCTTCGGGATGGTTTTGCCCATCGAACAGGTCTGCATAAGCAAGGGAGAGGACAAATCGGCGAGCTTCGACAGCGCCAGGGTGCGATGCTCACACCTCTCTGCGGTATGGCCACCACCCGTCGATGCAGTAGCACTCCTTGGCTGCATTACGCCCCACTGCGCTGAAGTGACTTCGATCCAACCTTGATGTGCAGAGTCCTGAGACTCGCCTTTGATGCCATCGATCTGCAAATAAACGTCGGTTGCCATGTGCCTCTCCTTGCCAATAAAATAGGCAATTGTTATTGAGCACATAGTCCACCATGTTGACTTCGGCTAAACGCTATTATTCCGTCGTCGAAATGGTGAAGTAACCGCGAAAAAACCGGCCCCAATCCTACGGATCGCGGCAGCGGCGGCGTAAAACGAAGCTTGCTGACCGAGACGCATGGCATCCCGATAGCGATAGGGCCTGCATGAGGGAAAAGCACGGCGGTAAGTCCTCGGGACTCAACCGCCGCGATGTAATCAACTTGCTCAGGCGCCCGTCAATTCCTTCTCCAGGTACTTCTCCAGCCCTTCCAGCGACTTGCCCTTGGTCTCCGGCAGGCAGGTCGCGACGAAGATCAGCGACCCGACGTTGATGGCGGCGAACACGAAGAACGTGGCGCTGCCGAACTGGGCCATGGCGATGGGGAACAGCAGGGCCACCAGCGCATTGAAGATCCACTGGCAGGCGACGGCCGTGCCGGTCAGCACGCCGCGCAAGTGCATCGGGAACAGTTCCGACATCAGCAGCCAGTACACGGGCGAAATCAGCATCTGCATGAACAGCAGGAAGCACAGGATGCAGGCCAGCGCCGTATAACTTTTCGCCAGGCCGTCCGGCATCCACAGCAGCACGGCGCCCAGCGCGGCCTGGGAAGCAACGACGAAGCCGAGGCCGGTCATCAGCATCGGGCGGCGGCCATGCTTGCCGATCAGCCAGATGCCGAAGAAGGTGGCGATCACGGCCACGACGCCATTGCCGATGGTGGCCGTCAATGCGGCGTTCGTGCCCAGGCCCGTCGACTTCAGGATGATCGGCGTGAAATACATGAAGGCGTTCACGCCCGTGAACTGGGCCACGAAGCCGAGGCCTATGCCGATCCACAGCAGCTTGCGGATCCACGGCGTTGCCATCACGGCCGACCAGCCGGCCTGGTCGTGCTCGATCTCGTTCAGCTTGACCATGTCGGCCATTTCCTTGTCGATCTGCTTGTCGTTCGACCGGATTTGTTCCAGCACGGCGCGCGCCTCTTCCATGCGGCCCTTGCTGGCCAGCCAGCGCGGCGACGCCGGCACGAACAACATGCCCACGCCCAGCAGCACGCCCGGCACCGCGGCAATGCCGAGCATGTAGCGCCACACATGGGGCGAGTCGGACACGTAGGCCAATAGCGCATTGAGAATGTAGGCGATCAGCTGGCCGCTGACGATCATCAATTCGTTCTGGCTGACGAGGCGGGCCCGGCGGCTGGGGCCGGCCATCTCGCCGATGAACACGGGCACCGTCGACGAGGCCCCGCCCACGGCCAGGCCCAGCACGAAGCGCATGGCGACCATGACCGCGACGGACGGCGCCAGCGCCGTGCCCAGCACGCCGATCATGAATACCAGCGACAGGCCCAGCAGTGTCGTGCGGCGGCCGTAGCGGTCGGACAGCGTACCGGCCATCAGCGAGCCGAACGCGGCGCCGAAGACCAGGGCCGAGGTCACGATCCCTTCGGTGACGGGAGTCAGGCCGAGGCCGCCGTTGGCGACAGGCGTGCTCATGAAGGGCAGCGCGCCCGAGATGACGCCGGTGTCGTAGCCGAATGCCAGGGCACCCATGGTGGCGGCGATGGCGACTTTGAAGACGAAGCGGCTTTCCTTCGTATCGGGCGGCGCCGTCGCGGCGTCGGCCTGGGTGGTAACTGAAGACATAGTGGCATTCCTTCTGGCAAATGGACGGAACTGTCAAAGAACAGTTGGGTCTCCTCCGGCTCGCCTCGGAACGCAGTACTGACTAGCTGATCGTTGAAAAATCTTATTGTTATACAAAGTGTTTAATGCACGATACATGAAATCCATTTGTATGAATGTTTGGCAACGTACAGAAATCGCCATCCGTCTGCGCGATGTGCCGAAACCGTAGCACCCCTGCAATGCCATTGTTCAGTTTTGATACAGCGCAGATGCGCTCCTCCCTTCCTCCTCCCTTGTCCCAAAATGGCATGGATATTGCGTCCTCCATGTCGATTGCCTGTCGACGGCGCAATCGCATTGCCCAACCCATATTAATGAGGAGACCCGTATGAACTGGAGCAAACCGGAATTCATCGACTGGCGTTTCGGCTTCGAAATCACGCTGTACATCTTCAACCGCTAGCGCGATGCCGGCGACCGTGCAGCGCGTGGTAGCCGGCCTTTGACACGCATCGCCCCATGAAGATCATCGTGCTGGGCTCTGCGGCAGGCGGCGGCTTCCCGCAGTGGAACTGCAACTGCCGCAATTGCTCCGGATTGCGCAGCGGCGCCATCCGTGCCCGTGCGCGCACGCAATCGTCCATCGCGGTGTCGTCCGACGGCCGCGACTGGGTGCTGGTCAACGCTTCCCCGGACATCCTGGCCCAGATCCGCGCCACGCCTGCGCTGCAGCCGGCCCGTTCCACGCGCGATTCCGGCATCGCCGCCGTCATGCTGATGGATGCGCAGATCGACCACGTCACCGGCCTGCTGATGCTGCGCGAAGGCAAGCCGCTGCCGCTCTACTGCACGGAACCGGTCTGGCATGAACTCAACAACGGATTGCCGCTGGCCTCCGTGCTGTCGCATTACTGCGGCGTGCACTGGCACGAAGTGGCCGTCGACGGAGACGCCGCGATGCAGGTGCCGGGCATCGCGGGGATCCGCTTCACGCCCGTCGCGCTCAGCAGCAAGGCGCCGCCCTATTCGCTGCACCGCGAGCATCCCGAACCCGGCGACAACATCGGCCTGTTGATCGAGGATATGGACAGCGGCAAGTCCGCGTTCTACGCGCCGGGCCTGGGTGCCATCGACGCGCGCGTGGATGCCGCGCTGCGCCGTGCGGATTGCGTGCTGGTCGACGGCACCTTCTGGACGGCGGATGAAATGATCGCGCTCGGCCTGTCGAAGAAAAGCGCCGCTGACATGGGCCACCTGCCGCAGTCAGGCGATGCCGGCATGATCGCCGTCCTCGACGGCATCGGCGAGCGGCGCAAGGTGCTCATCCACATCAACAACACGAATCCGATCCTGGACGAGGACTCGGCCCAGCGCGCGACGCTGGCGCGCCACGGCATCGAGGTCGCGTTCGACGGCATGGAGATCGAGCTGTGACGACTGCGACGGCCGCACCGGCCTGGAGCCGCGACGAATTCGAAGCGCAATTGCGTGCGCGCGGCGCCGGCTACCACATCCATCACCCGTTCAACGTCAGGATGAACGAGGGCTTGCTGCGGCCGGAGCAGATCCGCGGCTGGGTCGCCAACCGCTTCTATTACCAGGTGAATATTCCGCGCAAGGATGGCGCCATCATCGCCAACTGTCCGGACCGCGAGACGCGACGCAAGTGGGTGCGTCGCATCCTCGACCATGACGGTGCCGGCGGCGACGAAGGCGGCATCGAGGCATGGGTGCGGCTGGGCGAAGCCGTCGGACTCGGGCGCGACGAACTGTGGTCGCAGCGGCACGTGGTGCCGGGCGTGCGCTTCGCCGTCGATGCCTACCTGAATTTCGCGCGCCAGGCGCCGTGGCAGGAAGCCGTCTGCTCGTCGCTGACGGAACTGTTCGCCCCGCAGATCCACAAGGACCGCCTGGCCAACTGGCCCACCCATTACGGCTGGATCGATCCCGCCGGCCTGCAGTATTTCCGCAGCCGCATCGCGCTGGCCGAACGCGATGTCGAACACGGCCTGCAGGTGACGCTCGCCCATTTCACCACCCGCCCCCAGCAGGAACGCGCGCTCGAGATCCTGCAGTTCAAACTCGACATCCTGTGGGCCATGCTCGACGCGATCGAGAAAAATTATCCCTGAGCGTATCCCTGATCATCAAGGTGCTTATGATGTCCGTTCCCGACAAACCTGCCCTGTCCCGCCTGTTCCGCATGCAGTGGGAAGAGGCGCAGAACAATTACGTGCTGCTGTATCCCGAGGGCATGGTGAAGCTGAACCAGAGTGCGGCCGAGATCCTCAAGCGCTGCGATGGCGAGCATTCCGTGCCGGCGCTGGTCGCCGAGCTCGAGCAGGCGTTCGACCAGCGCGGCCTGCAGGACGACGTCGAGGAATTCCTGCGCGCGGCCAGCGAACGCGGCTGGATCACCTGAGTCCGCGGCCATGAACGCTCCGAGCTTCCGGCCCGTCACTGGATCGACCACTGCAGCGCCCACTACAGCGCCCACTGCAGCGCCCACTGCAGCGTCCATCGCGCCGCCGCTCTGGCTGCTGGCCGAGCTGACGTACCGCTGCCCGCTGCATTGCCCGTTCTGCTTCAACCCGGTCGGCTATGCGCGGGAGCGCGCCGAACTGGACACGGCGCAATGGATCGACGTGATGCGCCAGGCGCGCCAACTCGGCGCTGCCCAGCTCGGCTTTTCGGGCGGCGAACCCCTGCTGCGCGACGATCTCGAGGAACTCGTCGGCGAGGGCCGCCGGCTGGGCTTCTATACGAACCTGCTCACGTCCGGCATCGGCCTGACCGAAGCGCGCCTGGCAAGCATGAAGGCACTGGGGCTGGACCACATCCAGTTGTCGTTCCAGGACTCGACGCGGGAGATGAACGACTTCCTGTCGAGCACCAGGACCTTCGACCTGAAGTCGCGGGTCGCGCGCCTGATCAAGCAATACGAGTACCCGATGGTGCTGAACGTCGTGCTGCACCGTTACAACCTCGACCACGTGGACCGCATCATCGAGATGGCGCTCGAGATGGGCGTGGAATACCTGGAACTGGCCAACACGCAGTATTACGGCTGGGCGCTCGTCAACCGGGCGCAATTGATGCCGACGCGCGAGCAACTGGCGCGCGCCGAAGCGGCTGTCGCCGCGTGGCGCGAGCGCATCGGCAAGCGGATGCGCATCCTGTTCGTGGTGCCCGATTATTTCGAGGAACGTCCCAAGGCCTGCATGAATGGCTGGGGCGCCGTCTTCCTCGGCATTGCGCCGGACGGCACCGCCCTGCCCTGCCATGCGGCACGCTCGCTGCCGGGCATCGCCTTCCCCAATGTGCGCGAGGTCAGCGTCCGCGACATCTGGACCGCCAGCGGCGCCTTCAACCGCTACCGTGGCGATGCGTGGATGAAAGCGCCCTGTCGCGACTGCGCCGACAAGGCCCGTGACTTCGGCGGTTGCCGCTGCCAGGCGTATGCGATGACGGGGGACGCAGACAATGCCGACCCCGTGTGCGCCAAATCGCCCAGCCACGGCGACGTGCATGCGGTCGTGCTGCATGCACGTCGCGCGCAGGCCCTGCCTCAGGACATCCAGCCGATCCTGTTCCGCACCGATGCCAACTCGCGCACGTTGAGCGAGAGATGAACGCTTGCCGGTGGGCGCCGTGCTGCTCAGGCCTTGCCGTCGCCCGTCCAGCCCGCCGTCCAGGCCCGCCCCATCAGGCCGATCGCCTGCTGGTGCGCATCGGCGAAGCGCACCATCGATTGCTGCTGCACCGACATGGCGTTCTTGGCCAGCGCCTCGGCACAGGCATTCGAGGCGGCCATGAAGGCGCGCATCGTCTGCTCCTGGATGATGCTTGCCGAACTGAGCACCAGTTGCTGGACGCTCGCTTGCATGGCGTCCCGGTACAGCGAGGCCACGCCGGACCAGGTGTCCATCCACTGGGTCGATACGGGATTGAGGGTAAGGATTGCTTCCGGTTTCATGCTCGTCATGATGACTCCTGATGGGTAACGGTGGATGCCGCGCATCGAGCTTACTTCCGGATCCGGCACGCACATTGATCGTACCGGACCGTGCGCCGCGTCACACCCAGGGGGTATAAGCAAAGCCGTTGCCGATCACCTCGGCCAGGCCGGCCTTGTTCTCGCCGCTCTCGCTGATTTCCGCCAGCACGACCGCAACCTCGACACCTCGGTCGAGCACGCCGGTCCAGAAATCCAGGCCGCCCTGTTCCGGCGCGCGGTGCAGGATGTTCTCGTAAAACTTGACGACGATATCGTGGTTGCTCGTCGCGCTGCTGTAGGCCTTGCGGTATTCGTCCGATCCGACGAATTCGCGCGCCACATCGGTGAGGCTGTGCCCCTGGTCGAGCACATTGATCCAGAAACCGAGGCCCTTCGCATCCGGCGTGCGATCCAACGCGGCCTGGTACAGGCGATAGGTCTGGCCGCCGTTGCCGTCGATGTCCAGCGCGATCGCCGTGTCGCTCAGGGCGATGCGTTCGACATTGACGAGGGTCGACGCCGCGCCGCCTGCTACGGCCACCGTAAAGCCGTTCGCGGTGTGCTGCAGCGTCACGCCGGCACGCCCCGCCGACAATGTCACGGTATCGATACCGGCGCCGCCGTCGACCGAGTGCGCATCCGCCGCCAGTGAGATCGTATCGTTGCCCGCCCCCGCATTCACGCCCAGCTGGCCACCGCCGCCCGACAGCACGATGCGGTCGTTGCCGGCACCCGACTGGACGATGGCCGGGGCGTACAGGTGCGCCGGCAGGCTGATGTCGATGTCGTCGTTGCCGCCGAAGTAGCCGGCGTTGTCGAAGATGGCCGTTTCCAGGTCCACCGTCGCGCTCACGTCGGCGGCAAGGCCTGTAATCTTGATGGCACTGCCGTCGTAATAGCTTTCCTGGTAGCCGGTCATCTGGCCGCCGATACCCTCCGGCAGCGCCGGGTCGAAGCGCAGATTGCCTTCCACGGTGGCCGAGCGCAGCAGCTTGTCGGCACCGAGCGTGATCGAATTCAAGGTACCGCTCGCGTCGCCCGCCGCATTCATCGCCAGCGCACCGTTCAGCGCAATGTTCACGTTGCCGAACGTCGGATCGTAGTACTGGCTGTTGCTCGGGAATTCCGTCGCGACGCGCATCGTGTTCAGCACATGGCCCTGCGCCGAGGTCGTCAGCGAAGCCAGCGTCCCATTGCTGATGTCGTAATCGAAGTTCAGGCGGCCCGCCGTCGACACGCTGACGACGCCGTTCTCGCGCAACACGTAGCCGGTGGCGATGGCATGGCCGCGGGTCGCATTCGGATTGTCGAGCACCACGCCGGTATAGGTTTCGGTGACGCCGCCCGTATAGAACACCTGCAATGTCGAGCCGGACAGGTTCCATGACTGGAAATAGATGTTCTGGTCGATGCCGTAGTCGAGGTTGCCGATCATGCCACCGATCGACCCGTCATAGGCGGCGTTTTCCTGTTCGAGCTTGTGTTGCTGGTCGATGACGTCTTGCGAAAGATGGATGGTTACCGAGGCCACGATGGTTCCTTGTCGTAGTGCGCGCAGGCGGGCGCAGGCGCTCATCGATTGTAAACATGATCGCCCTCGACATTGTCACCAAAAATTGCAGGATGCCATGTGCCGGCTTTTTATAAGTGCAACTTAATGACACATTTTATCGCTCACATTTGGCTACCAATAGAGCAATGTTGTCAAAGTAGCGTGGGAAAAATGCGCCAGTCCGAACAATTTATTTCACAGTTCCTTCGAAAATTGCCCGGCATCAATTAACATTTCCCCAGAAACCAAATACTTTAGCCAGCTGCGCCGAATCCACGCCCGTCTGGCCCCATCCATTTTTGGAGAACGATTAACATGTTTCAGCAAATGAAGGTTGGCACGCGGCTGATCCTGGGTTTTCTTGCCATTGCCTTGCTCGGCACCATCGTGGCCGGGATCGGCATCGTCAGCATGGACCAGATGAACGATCGCGCCAAGCGCCTCTATCAGAACGAGTTGCTTGGTCTTTCCTATACCAAGGAAGCGAACATCAACCTCATCTACATCGGACGCGCGTTGCGCGGTGTGATGCTGGCGTCCACCGACGAGCAGCGCCAGAAGACGGTGGCGAATCTCGCTAACTATCAGAAGATGATGCGAGACAATCTGGACCGCGCCCGTCCATTGTTCACCACCGACGAAGGCAAGCGTGCCTTCGCCGAACTCGATACTCAGCTGCGCAGCTATGACAACGATGTCGCCGAGCTGCTCAAACTGTCCAAGGACGACGCCCTGCAGCAGCAGCGTGCTTCGATCGACTATCTGTTCGGCACCTTCATGCCCCGTTCGCAAATCGTCGACGACAAGATGACGGACCTGGCCCAGCGCAAGGAAAAGCTGGCCAGCGATACCAACGACGCCAACTTCGCCGCCTACCGCACCAGCCGTACGATGATGATGCTGCTCGTCGTGTGCAGCGCCCTGTCCGGCATTGCGCTGGGCGTGCTGATCACCCGCAGCCTGACGCGCCAGCTCGGCGGCGAACCGGCGTATGCGGCCGATGTCGCCGGCCGCATCGCCTCGGGTGACCTGGTCAGCGACGTGCAGGTGCGCGCCGGCGATACGTCGAGCCTGCTGTTCGCGATGAAGAGCATGCGCGACCGCCTCGCCACCATCGTCACCGAGGTGCGCGCCGGCACCGATGCGATCGCGTCGGCATCGAGCCAGATCGCCAGCGGCAATATGGACCTGTCCTCGCGTACCGAAGAACAGGCCAGCTCGCTGGAAGAAACGGCATCGTCGATGGAAGAGCTGACCTCCACCGTCAAGCAGAACGCCGACAATGCGCGCCAGGCGAATACGCTGGCACTGACGGCCTCGACCGTCGCGACCCAGGGCGGCGTCGTGGTCGCGCAGGTCGTCGAGACCATGGGCTCGATCGATGCGTCGTCGAAAAAGATCGTGGACATCATCGCCGTCATCGACGGCATCGCGTTCCAGACCAATATCCTTGCGTTGAACGCGGCCGTCGAAGCGGCACGCGCCGGCGAGCAGGGCCGCGGCTTTGCCGTCGTTGCGGGCGAGGTGCGCACGCTGGCCCAGCGTTCGGCCACGGCCGCCAAGGAGATCAAGGAACTCATCGGCGACTCGGTGGACAAGGTCGGCGTCGGCAGCAAGCTCGTGGGCCAGGCCGGCACCACGATGCAGGAAGTGGTCGAGAGCATCCAGCGCGTGGCCGACATCATGGCCGAGATCACGGCGGCAAACGGCGAGCAGACCACCGGCATCGAGCAGATCAACGAGGCCGTCATCCAGATGGACAACGTCACGCAGCAGAACGCGGGCCTCGTCGAGGAAGCGGCGGCGGCATCGGAATCGCTGCAGACGCAGGCGAACAAGCTGTCGGAACTGGTCAGCGTGTTCCGCGTCGCGGCGCGCCAGTCCTCGCCTGCCGCTTCGGCCGCATCCGTGTCCGCATCTGTATCTGCACCGGCGCGCGCACCGGCACCTGCCGCGAAGAAGCCGGCCCCGGCCGTGCTGGCGGCACCGTCGAACGCTGCGCGCACCGTGCGTCCGGCCAAGACGACCAAGGTTGCCGCAACGGCCCAGGGAGACTGGGAAGAGTTCTGAACGATTCCCGGCCCGGCTTGCGCATGGTAAATTGTTCCCTTTGCCTTGCACGAGGACGGGAATGAAAGTAAGTACGCTAGCGCTGGCTGTGGCCATGGCGGCATCGAGCGCGGTTGCAGTGCCTGCAGTGGCCGCACCGCGCGGTTTCACGGTCGAGGACATGGTCGCGATGGACCGCGTCGGCACCCCGGTGGTGTCGCCGGACGGCAGCCGCATCGTCTACACGGTGCGCAGCACCGACGTGGCCAAGAACAAGGGTCATACTGACCTCTACCTGGTCGACCTGAAGGCGGCCAAGCCGGCGCCGCAGCGCCTGACCTCGCATGCCGCCAGCAGCAGCGATCCGGAATGGTCGGGCAAGGGCGACGCCATCTATTTCCTGTCCGCGCGCTCGGGCTCCTCGCAGGTCTGGCGCCTGCCCCTGAAGGGCGACAAGGCCGGCGAGCCGGTCCGCGTGACCGACCTGCCTCTGGACGTGGACAATTTCCGCGTCTCGCCCACGGGTGACCGCATCGCCCTGAGCATGGCCGTGTTCCGCGACTGCGCCGACCTCGCCTGCACCAAGTCGCGCATGGACGCGAAAGCCAAGGACAAGGCGACGGGCATGGTCTACGACCGCCTGTTCGTGCGCCACTGGGACACCTGGGCCGACGGCCGCAACGCCGTGCTGTATTCGCTGCCGCTGGACGCGTCCGGCAAGGCGGACAACAAGCCGGTCAGCCTGTCCGGCACGCTGGACGGCGACGTGCCCTCGAAACCGTTCGGCGACCGCGAGGAATACCGCTTCAGCCCGGACGGCAAATCGATCGTGTTCTCGGTGCGCATCGCCGGCAAGACCGAGGCGTGGTCGACCAATTTCGACCTGTACACGGTGCCGGCCGCCGGCGGCCAGGCGCCGCGCAACCTCACGGCCGACAATCCGGCCTGGGATACGAAGGGCACGTTCTCGCCGGACGGCCGCACCCTCGCGTGGCTCGCCATGGCGCGCCCGGGCTTCGAGGCCGACCGCTACCAGGTGATGCTGATGGACGTGGCCACCGGCGCCAAGCGCAAGCTGGCGGCCGACTGGGACCGCTCGGCCGGCAGCCTGCAATGGAGTGCGGACGGCAAGGCGCTCGTCGTCGATGCGGAAGACGTCGGCCAGCACCGCCTGTTCTCGATCGACACCGCGTCCGGCAAGGTGACGGCCCTGACGGGCAAGGGCGCCGTCGGCGGCTACGACCTGCGCGGCGGCACCCTCGCCTACACGCAGGCGAACCTGGCGGCCGGCGCCCAGCTGTATGCCGTCAAGGCGGGCAGCGTGAACCCGATCCAGTTGACCACGCTGAACAAGGAACGCCTGGCCGACGTGCGCTGGGGAGAGTCCGAGCAATTCTCGTTCAAGGGCGCCAATGGCGACACCGTGTACGGCCACGTGATGAAACCGTGGAACTACGAACCGGGCAAGCAGTACCCGGTCGCGTTCATCGTCCACGGCGGTCCGCAGGGCAGCTTCGGCAACAGCTGGAGCTACCGCTGGAATCCGCAGACGTACGCGGGCGCCGGCTATGCGGCCGTGTTCATCGACTTCCACGGCTCGACCGGCTACGGCCAGAAATTCACGGACGCCATCAGCGGCGACTGGGGCGGCAAGCCGCTCGAAGACCTGCAGAAGGGCCTGGCCGCGGCGGTATCGAAATATCCGTGGCTGGACCGCTCGCGCGCCTGCGCGCTGGGCGCCTCCTACGGCGGCTACATGATGAACTGGATCCAGGGTAACTGGTCCGACGGCTTCAAGTGCATCGTCAACCACGACGGCGTGTTCGACACGCGCGGCATGGCCTTCTCGACCGAGGAACAATGGTTCACCGACTGGGAAAACGGCGGCTCCTACTTCAACGTCCCGCAGAACCACGAGAAGTTCAATCCCGTCCTGTTCGTGAACAACTGGAAGACGCCGATGCTCGTCGTTCAGGGCGATCTCGACTTCCGCATTCCGACGGCGCAGGGCCTGTCGGCATTCACGGCGCTGCAGCGCAAGGGCATCGAAAGCAAGCTGCTGGTGTTCCCGGACGAGAACCACTGGGTGCTGAAGCCGGCGAACTCGCTGCTGTGGCACCATACGGTCATCAACTGGCTCGACCAGCACTTGAAGCAATAACCGCGTGGACGCGACGTCGTCCGACGTCGCTCCACCACAACGTCGTCCCTGCGCAGGCAGGGACACAATGTCGTCGTGCACCAGCCTGCTTGTATTACCGGCGCCATATAATTGCCACCAATAAAGTATTTCCTCGTTTATACTCTTGGTATCTCAGCAACCGGCAGTCACGATGAGGATGAACGACGTGCCCGCGGAGCGCGACCTGACCCCGTACACCTTCGCATTCGATGCGATGAACCTGCAGGTGGGCGTCCGCCTGCAATTGCTGACGCACCGGCGCCTGAAGCCGGTCCAGCATTTCTCCACACTCATCGGCTGGCTGAAGGATGAGTACCTGATCGTCAAGATCCCGCTCGAGAAGAATGCGCCGATCGCGCTGGCCGATGGCGAGCGCGTGACCATCCGTGTCTTCTCCGGCGTGGACGTGTGCTCGTTCGCGTGCACGGTCGAGCGCGTGTTCGGCCGGCCGCTGTTCTATGCCCACCTTTCCTTCCCACGCGCCATCCAGGGCACGAGCTTGCGGACGGCGATGCGCGTGCGGGTCGCCATCGCGGCGCAGTTGAGCGCGGACTGCGCCGGTGAGCAGGATTGCGTGCTGACGAACCTGAGCGTGAACGGGGCGCGGGTGGAAACGCGCGATGCCTTGCCGCGCGATAGCGGCGAACTGGAACTGGCGTTCACGCTGGTGTCGCCGGCGAACGAGCACGACGTGCCGGTCCGGGTGCGGGCGGCGATCCGCAATGTGAACGTGCTGGCGGGAGGGACGGAACAGTCGGCGGGATTTGCGTACGGGGTGCAGTTCGTGGACCTGGATCCGGTGCACTTTACGCTGCTGCAGAATCTGACGTACGAGGTGGTGCTGGCGGATCGGCAGCGGATTGTGTAGGCGTAAAAAAACCGGCCGAGACCGGCCGGTTTTTATGTAAGAAGTGAATTACGTGTTGCCGTTGTTGCTGTTGTTGCCGCCGGTCGCAGCAGGCAGGCAAGAATTACCTTGAATGGTCTGTTTCTTGTCGGAATCAATATCGCTATCGCAAGTCCAGCCACCAGTGTCGGAGCGGGTCAAGGTAATGGTCTTGGTGGCTACGGTAGACGGGCCACCTTGGATCTGGCAGGTGAGGGTGGTGCCGGAAATGCCAAACGAGCAGTTGGTCGTTGCGGTCGAGGACAAGCCAGCCACCGTGACGTCCGATTCAATAGTGCCGCCTTCGGCCAAGCGCGTTTCGAAACCGGTTTTGCCAGCCGAAACTTCCGACAGCGCTGCAGCAAACTTCGACTTTGCCACATAGTTCTGGTACTGCGGAATCGCCACAGCAGCCAGAATGCCGATGATCGCGACGACGATCATCAGTTCGATCAGGGTAAAGCCGCCTTCGGCCTTCTTGTTGATTTGCGGTGCTTTCATGGTATCTCTCCAGTTTGGGGTGATGCGTTCAAGGGTTTGTACTGCGTATCCGGTTACTGCTTGCTTCTGCTCTTCTATATGCAAGCGGTGTGCCAGGTTATTTCCGTACGGAATTTTTCATTCTTTTCAGCAAAATTCAGCAAACTCGGCCGTTTTGGCCTGCTTCAGTGACAATTTTTGTCACCGAGCACTGCCAAAAATTGTCCTGCCGACGAAATCCGTCCGTACGCAGCCCAAAATTGTCACCCCAGTCCGCCACTCGTGCCAGCCGCAAAAACAAAAAGGAGCGCCGCAGCGCTCCTTTTCATTGGCAGGTCGTAAGACCGTCGATTACAGCATGGCCTTCAGCAGGCGTGCCATTTCCGACGGGTTCTTGGTGACCTTGATGCCGCAGGCTTCCATGATTTCCAGCTTGGCTTGCGCGGTGTCGGCGCCGCCCGAGATCAGTGCGCCGGCGTGGCCCATGCGCTTGCCCGGAGGAGCGGTGACACCGGCGATGAAGCCGACGACCGGCTTCTTCATGTTGTCCTTGATCCAGTAAGCAGCGTTCGCCTCGTCCGGGCCGCCGATCTCGCCGATCATGATGACGGCGTCGGTATCCGGATCGTCGTTGAACATCTTCATCACGTCGATGTGCTTCAGGCCGTTGATCGGGTCGCCGCCGATGCCGACTGCCGACGATTGGCCCAGGCCCAGTGCGGTCAGCTGGCCGACTGCTTCATAGGTCAGGGTGCCCGAGCGCGAAACGACGCCGATGCGGCCCTTCTTGTGGATGTGGCCCGGCATGATGCCGATCTTGATTTCGTCCGGCGTGATCAGACCCGGGCAGTTCGGGCCCAGCAGCAGGGTCTTCGAACCGGCCTTGGCCATGCGATCCTTGACTTCCATCATGTCGCGGACGGGGATGCCTTCGGTGATGCAGATTGCCAGGTCCAGCTCGGCTTCCACGGCTTCCCAGATGGCGGCGGCAGCGCCTGCCGGCGGGACGTAAATGACCGACACGTTGGCGCCGGTTTCGGCCTTGGCTTCCTTGACGTTCGCGAAGATGGGGATGCCTTCGAAGTCTTCACCGGCTTTCTTCGGGTTCACGCCGGCGACGAATGCCTCGCGGCCGTTCGCGTAGTCGCGGCACATGCGGGTGTGGAACTGGCCGGTCTTGCCGGTGATACCTTGGGTGATGACTTTGGTGTCTTTGTTGATCAGAATCGACATTTTCTTTCCTTCGCGAATTAGGCTTGTGCAGCAGCAGCGGCGACGACCTGCTTCGCTGCGTCTTCCATCGTATCGGCCGAGATGATCGGCAGGCCGGAGTCGGCCAGCATCTTCTTGCCCAGGTCTTCGTTGGTGCCCTTCATGCGGACGACCAGCGGCACCTTCAGCGAGACGGCTTTCGAAGCGGTGATCACGCCTTCGGCGATCACGTCGCAGCGCATGATGCCGCCGAAGATGTTGACCAGGATGGCTTTCAGTTCCGGATTCTTCAGCATGATCTTGAAGGCTTCCGTGACTTTTTCAGCGGTCGCACCGCCGCCCACGTCCAGGAAGTTGGCCGGCTCGCCGCCGAACAGCTTGATGGTGTCCATGGTGGCCATGGCCAGGCCGGCGCCGTTCACCAGGCAGCCGATATTGCCGTCCAGCGAGATGTAAGCCAGGTCGAATTTCGACGCTTCGACTTCGGCCGGATCTTCTTCGTCCAGGTCGCGGTAGGCGACGATTTCCGG
>CAUSCY010000038.1:0-57666 GCA_963529995.1 uncultured Massilia sp.
GCGAAGCACGCCCAAGCAGTCTAAAATCCGTGTCCAACTTTTGTGTGGCAGTTCACCTGCGCCGGGGCGACGGCTTTTACGCCGCCAGCCGTAGGGTGGGCACCACGTGCCCACCATAGCGCGTGCGGCGCCACCGCAGTATTGCTCAGCGCCCCAGCAGCCGCCCCAGGCGCCTCACCGCCTCCTCGATCCGCTCGATCTTCGTCGCATACGAAAAGCGCACGTGCCGTTCGGGCGCGGCGAAGCCGAAATCGCCGCCGGGCACGATCGCCACGTGGGCGTCGCGCAGCGCGGCCATGCCGAAGGCGGCGCTGTCGCCGGCGTCCGGATGCGCCAGGCCGGCGATGTCCGCATACACGTAGAAGGCGCCGTCCGGCATCACGGGAATGTCGAAGCCGAGGCCGCGCAGCGCCGGCACCAGGAAGTCGCGGCGGCGCTGGAATTCCAGGCGCCGTTCCTCGAAGACGGCCAGGGCTTCCGGCGCGAAGCAGGCCAGCGCCGCGTGCTGGGCCACGGTCGGGGCGCAGATGAACAGGTTCTGCGCCAGCTTTTCCACGGCCGGTACCAGCGACTCCGGCAGCACCAGCCAGCCCAGGCGCCAGCCCGTCATGCTGAAGTATTTCGAGAAGCTGTTGACGGTGACGACGTCATCGCCGAAGGACAGCGCGCTCACGGGTTTTTCTCCGTACGACAGGCCCTGGTAGATCTCGTCGACGATGGCGAAGCCGCCGCGCGCGCGTACGGCGGCCAGCAGGTCGCGGGTCTGCTCCGGCGTCATCGAGGTGCCGGTCGGGTTCGAGGGCGAGGCGACGATCACGCCGCGCGTGCGCGCGTTCCAGCGCGCGTCGACCTGCGCGGCCGTGAGCTGGTAGCGCTCGGCGGCGCCGGACGGCACCAGCACGGGGCTACCGCCGAAGGCGCTGACGAAGTGGCGGTTGCACGGGTAGCAGGGGTCCGGCATCAGCACTTCGTCGCCGTCGCCGACCAGCGCGGCGCAGGCCAGCAGCAGGGCGGCCGAGGCGCCGGCGGTGATCACGATGCGGCGCGGATCCACGTCCAGGCCGTGGCTCGATGCGTACCAGGCGGCGATGGCCTCGCGCAGCGCGGGCAGGCCGAGCGATTCCGTGTACTGGGTGGCGCCGGACTGGATCGCGGCGACGGCGGCGCGGGCGACGACGTCCGGCGCCGTGAAGTCGGGTTCGCCGACGCTCATGCTGACGACGTCGATGCCGGCGCGGGTCATGGCGGCGGCGGCCTTGACCATTTCCATCACGCGGAACGGTTCGATGGCCTCGACGCGGGCGGCGAGCTGCAGGGCGCGCGCGGCGCCGTCGAGGGAATGGGTAGTGGAAGGCATGCGCAAAGGGTAGGAATCGTCGATTCCGCCATTCTACCGCCGAAGCGGCACGGCGGTCAGGCCGCCGCCTCGCTCGCCAGCAGCGCGCCGCAGGCGTCCGCCGGCAGCGGGCGGCTGACGAAGTAGCCCTGGATCTCGTCGCAGCGGTAGCGCTCCAGTTCGCGGATCTGCTCGATGGTCTCCACGCCCTCGGCCACCACCGTCAGGCTCAGGCTGTGCGCCAGGCGGATCACGGCCTTGGTGATGGCGGCATCGTCCGGATCGTCGGCCAGGTCGCGCACGAAGGTGCGGTCGATCTTGAGCGCATCGAGCGGGAAGCGCTTCAGGTAGGCCAGGCTCGAATAGCCGGTGCCGAAGTCGTCGACCGACAGGCGCATGCCCAGCGCCTTGATGCGCGAGAGGATGGCGACGGCGGCTTCCGGGTCCGTCATCAGCATCGACTCGGTCAGTTCGAACTCCAGCAGCGCGGGCGCCACGCCGGCGCCGCTCACGATGCGCTCGATGGCGCCGGGCAGGTCGCCCTGCTGCAGCTGGCGCGCCGACAGGTTGACGGCGACCGGCGGCGGCACCATGCCCTGCGCTTCCCACGCCTTGAGCTGGCGGCACACCTCGCCGATCACCCATTCGCCGACCGGCAGGATCAAGCCCGTGTCTTCCAGGATGGGAATGAATTCCAGCGGCGCGACGAGGCCCCGTTCCGGATGGTTCCAGCGCAGCAGCGCCTCGAAGCCGCTGACGGTGCCGCCGGCCAGGTCGAGCTTGGGCTGGTAGTGCAGCAGGAATTCGCCGCGCTCCAGCGCCTGGCGCAGCTGCGTCTCCGTCTGCACGCGCCGGGCCGTGTTCTCGTGCATCTGCGCCTGGAAGAAGCGGTAGTTGTTGCGGCCGCCGTTCTTGGCCCCGTACATTGCCGTGTCGGCGTTCTTGAGTAGCAGTTCGGCATCGCCGCCGTCGTCCGGATACCTCGCGATGCCGACGCTCGCCGACACGAACAGCTGCTGGCCCTGCAGGTGGAAGGGGCGTGCCAGCGCCTCGACGATGCGCTGCGCGACCAGCGCGGCGTCGGCATTCGCGGACAGTTCGGGCAGCACCAGCGCGAATTCGTCGCCGCCCAGGCGCGCCACGACGTCGCCGGGGCGGGCGCAGGCCTGCAGGCGCTGCGCGGCCTGTACCAGCAGGCGGTCGCCGACGCCGTGGCCGAGCATGTCGTTGACGTTCTTGAAGCGGTCCAGGTCGATGAACATGACGGCCGTGCGGCCGCCGTGGCGGGCCGCCTCGGAAATCGCCTCTTCCAGCGAGTGCGCCAGGTGGCGCCGGTTCGGCAGGTTCGTCAGCGCGTCGTACTGCGCCAGATAGGTCAGGCGACTGCGGGCGTCGTGGCGCTCGACGGCCGTCGCCAGGATGTTGGCGATGCCGCGCAGGAAATTGGCGTCGTCGTCGCTGAAGCGGCGTTCATCGGCGTCGTAGGCGGCGAGCGTGCCGAAGCTGCGGTCGGCGCAGACGATGGCTTCTTCGAGGCCGGGCGTGCCGTCGACGCGGCCGTCGGCCGCGCGCAGCACCGGTTCGCCGGTGCCGGACGCCGGCGTCTCGAGCAGCGCGGCGCCGGCCGCATCCAGTCCGCGCGCGGCGGCGATGGCGGCGTCCAGGAACAGTTCTTCGAGGTCGTTGGCCGCCAGCGCCTTGCGCCCCAGCTCCGCCGCCAGCGTCTGGCGGCGCGCGTTTTCCAGGATGGTGCGCTCGAATTCCTTGCGCTCGCTGATGTCGATGTCGATGCAGATATAGCGCTCGACCTTGGCGACGGCGTCGAACATGGGCACCACGGTGCGGTACCACTGGCGCGTGCCGTGGCGACCGGGAATCGCGACCTCGCCGTTCCATACCTGGTCGGACGGCTGCCATGGCGCGCCCGCACCCGCCGGCCGGCCGACTTCGGCCAACGGGCGCCCGACCACCGCCGCGCGCGCGAAGCCGCTGCTGGTGACGAACAGGTCGTTGACGTCGGTGATCATGCCGTTCGCGTCGACCTCGCACACGATCGCCGCCTGGTCCATCGCGCTCTTGTGCTGCATGAGGGAGCTCATCAGCGAGTCGATGCGCTGGCCGAACTGCACGCGCAGGCTGGCGGCGCCGCGGTTGACGGCCGCGATCGCTTCCTGGATCTCGGTCGGGGCATCGTCCATCAGGGCCGCCTCGGCAGTGACGCGGCCGGCGGCCACGTCGTTCTCGAACTTGCGCAGCCGTCCCAGGCTGTCGAGCCAGCGGCGCAGCAGCGTGCGCATCAGCGCCAGGCTGCAGGCGAAGACGATGCCGGCCACCAGCGCCGTCTCCAGCACCATATTCCACAGCTGGGCCGCCAGCTTGTTCTCGTCGAACGTCAGGCGCACCACGCCGTAGTCCTTGCCGCCCACGCTGGCGATGCGGTTGACGTCGTACAGCTTGGAGGCGATCAGCGCCACCAGCCAGTCCGGCGCCGGCCCCCGCGTCACCCTGGGCCCGTCCAGGCGGATCGTGCCGCCGGCCACGTCGATGAACTCGGCGCGCTTGAACGGCGACTGGAACAGCATCTTGCCCAGCGTGCGCTTGACCGTGTCGTAGTCGCCGATCACGGCGCTGTCCTCGATGGTCTGGGCGGCCACCTCGACCAGCGTCATGGCCGTGTCCTGGGTTTCCTCGATGTGCTGCAGGAACTGGTAGCGGTAGAACAGGCCGAGTCCCGTGCACAGGCACAGCAGCAGGGTCAGCGAAAACACGGCGAACACGCGCCCCACGAGGGAGCGGGGCAGCAGGGACCAGCGCTGGTGGAACAAGGTCAGGGGACGCGAGAAGAGCATGGGAGCCGGTCGTTGGAATCAGCGTACGGGGTCGGTCGGCGCGCGGGTCGGCGCGGGTCAGCGCAGGTCGGCCGGCACGTCGGCATAGAAGGCGCGGTAGGATGCGTAGTCGGCGTCCGTCGCGGGAACGAAGGCCAGCGGTACGGGCGCATGGACCAGGTCCGAGGCGGCGTCGAGGATCTTGCGGCCTTCCGGATCCTGGCGCATGCCGAGGAAGGCGCGGGCTACGGCGCGCACCTGCTCGGCCGGCACGCGCGGCGACACCATCAAGGCCAGGTCGTTGAACTGCGCCGAGGTCCACAACACGCGGAACTGCTTGCCCTCGCGGCCCACGTAGTTCTGCACGAGCTGCGAATTGGCGCCCACGGCCTTGACCTTGCCGGCGAACAGCTGGGTGAAGGCGGCATCCTGGTTGCCGGCGAAGACCACGTCGACCGGGATCTCGCGGCGCAGCAGCTGCGCATACGTGACCTTGTAGGCGATCATCGCTTCCGGTCCGGGGAAGGCGACGGCGCTGCCGGCCAGTTCGCGGATGTCGCGCACCGGCGAATCGGCGGGAACCACGATCTGGCCCTGCACCGGCGGCGCCGCCCGGCGCCCGAACACGGTCCAGCCCATTCTGGCGCGTTCCGGACCGAACAGGTGGTTGGTGAAGGCGAAATCGACTTCGCGCGCGAGGATGAAGCTGGTGGTGTCGGCCGAGGTGCGGCCCAGTTTCAGGTTCAGGCGGACGCCGCTTTTCTGCGACACGTAACGCATGATCGGATTCCAGAAGCTGGCCGATACCTGCAGATTGTATTGATTGACGGGCGAAAAATTATAGACCGCCGGTTCGGCGGCGCCGGCGCCCGGGTGGGCGCAGCTGAGCGCTGCGGCGGCCAGCAGGGCGGCCAGCCGCGGGAAGCGGTAGGAAATTTGACGAAACATGGTGCGGAAATCGGTAGGTGGGCGAATGCAGGCGCGCGTGATGCGCTGGCGTGCGTACGCGAACGCTCAAATATAACATATTTCCGATATGCAATAGGTGGAGGCGATTTGCTAATTTTCCGCCTTGTCGCTTCCTGCACACGCCGGTTCCCGGTGCTCCCGGTGCGCGTCCCATTCTGCGCGCGCGAGTTCGTGCACGGGCACCGCCTCGCCGTTCCAGACCTGCATGCCGACATGGCGCATGCCGAGCTTGTCCATGACGCGGCGCGAGGCGTCGTTGCCGGGGTCGCGGATCGCGCACAGGCGCGGCGCGGCCAGCACCTCGAAGCCGTAATGGACGAGCGTGGCTGCCGCTTCCGTGGCGAGGCCCTGGCCCCAGCTGGCGCGGCGCAGGCGCCACCCGAGTTCGTGCGGATTGGCGGGATCGAAGCCGAGGTGCTGGATGCCGGCGGCACCCACCATCTCGCCGCTGGCGGCGTCCAGCAGCGCCCACCAGCCATAGCCCCAGGCGGCACGGCGCGCGCGTACCCGGGCGATCATCGCGCGTGTTTCGTCCATCGTCACGGGGCCATGCAGCCAGCGCATGACCTCGGGGTCGCTGTTCATCGCATGCAGGCCGTCGGCGTGGATGTCATCGAGCGGTTCGAAGCGCATGCGCGGGCTGGTCAGGATGGTCATCGTGTTCTCGGGAATGAAAGCGGCGCGGAATGAAAAACGGCGCGCCGGAAGCCGGCGCGCCGTTGCGTTCGGGCTATGCCCCGACAAGCATATCAGTTGTGCGACGCGTGCGTGGCGCTCAGGCGGCGCATCAGCGGCAGCACCAGCAGCGCGATGACGGTGCAGGCGACGGCGCCCATGCCCAGCTTGTTGAACAGGCTCGTATAGATCGGCAGCGTCTGGACCGGGTCGGTGATGTTGCTGGGCACGCTGGCCAGGTTGGCGACGACGCCGCCCAGGTATTGCGAGATGCCGGTGGCGACGAAGTAGGCGCCCATCATGAAGCCTGTCATGCGGGCCGGCACGTAGCGCGCCACCATCGCCAGGCCGAGGCCCGAGACCAGCAGTTCGCCCAGCGAGTAGAAGCCGTAGCCGGCGATCATCACCCAGGACGAGGTCAGGCCGTTCACGGCGAAGGCGCCCGCCACGCCGTAGGCGAAGAAGCCGACGGCGACGGAGCCGAAGCCGAGGGCGAACTTGCCGGCGATCGACAGGTCCTTGCCGCCCTTGCCGGCGGCCGTGTAGACCCAGGCCAGCACGGGGCTCAGCACCATGATCCAGATCGCGTTCAGCGCCTGGAACTGCGCCGGCGACCAGGTCCACAGGTGGTCGCCGAACACGGTGAAGTCCAGATCGACGTTACGCAGCGCGAACAGCGACAGCGAGGTCGACATCTGCTGGTAGAAGATGAAGAAGAACACGGTCTGCAGCGTCAGCACGAGCGCCGCCGTCAGGCCGGCGCGTTCGCTCGGCACGCTGGTGCGGATCAGGTGGATGAAGATGCCCAGCACCACGAAACCGGCGACGTAGACGAACAGGCGCGCCAGGGCCTGGTATTCCAGGATCACGGCGGACAGGCCGACGGTCAGCACGCTGCCGACCAGCACCATGACCAGCTTGGCGACGTCGAGCGGGCGCTCGTCCGGCGGCGAACCGACGTGGGCGATGGTGGCGCGCATCACGAACACGTTCAGCAGGCCCAGCACCAGGCCGACGCTGCACACGGCGAAGGCGGCGTGCCAGCCCAGCTCGTTGCCATAGGTGGCGTTGACGTAGTCCTTGATCCACGGCGTGGCCAGCATCGACACCGTCGAGCCGACGTTGACGGCCATGTAGTACAGCGTGAAGGCCGAGTCGATCTTGGAATCGTCGCCTTCGTAGATCTTGCGCACCAGGTTGGCGGTATTCGGCTTGAACAGGCCGTTGCCGACGACGATCACGCCGAGGGCGAAGAACATGAACCAGGTGTTTTCGGACGGCACCGCCATCAGGGCGTAGCCGAGGGTCAGCACGATAGTGCCGAGGTACATCGCACGCTTGGTGCCGAGCACCTTGTCGCCGATCCAGCCGCCGATCGCCGGCGAGACGTAGATCAGGGCCGCGGCCGCGCTCCACACCAGGTTGGCGCGGCTGTCGTCGAAGCCGAGGCGCTGGACCATGAAGTACACGATCAGCGCCTGCATGCCGTAGTAGCCGAAGCGTTCCCAGAGTTCGATCAGGGCGACGGTGAGGAAGGAACGGGTTTGCGAAGATTGCGGGGTGAGTGGGGGCGTTTCGTTTTTCATGGGACTCCAGGATCTTGGCCGACCGCCACGTGGGCACGGCAAGGCGTGGATGCTACGACAGAGCAAGCATCGATGCAAGAACGGAAAACACCGTACTTACGGGGCATTGCAACGCCCGAGCCGCCAGCAAAGGCGACGCCACCCGTCTTTCGATCGATATGGCGACGGGTGCAATGAATATAGGATGACGTGATTGCCATGCAGGTTGCTGCAATTCAAATAAGATGAACACGATTGAAATTCGTTGGCAATGATCGAAATGTCAAGTAATCTGCAGTTTCAGTCATTAGATAACCGACAATAAACCCATGGCCGACTCGCCCCCAGAGGTCACCGGCGCCGCCAGCGGCGCCTATCGCGACGATGCCGTCGTGGCGGCCTTGTTGCGCGAGCGCGGCAGCGGTCATGAGGACGAGGATGGCGTCGGCGCGGCCCTGGCGGAGCTGGCTCAGCAGCTGGCCGACGAGCCCAGGGCCCTGCTGCAGCGGGTGGCCGACCTGGCGCGAACCTTGTGCGGCGCGGATTCGGTGGTGGTGGCCGTGTGCGAGCCGGTGCCGGACCGGGGCCCGGAAGAATGCGACGTGCGCTGGCACGCCGTGTCGGGACGGATGGCGCAGTTCCAGGGCGTGCGCAGGCCGCTGCAGGACTGCGTCTGCGGTGCGCCCGTGCTGGCGGAAGGCTGCACGCTGTTCGAGGAACCCATCGACGCATTTCCGTCGATGCGCGCCAGCGGCGAGCCGCTGGGCGAGACGCTCGGCGTGCCGTGGCGGGTGCAGGGACGTGCGCTCGGCTCGCTGAACGCGATGCTGCTGAAGGGCGGCGAGCGCCGCTTCGATACGGACGACCTGCGCCGCCTGCACGCCTGCGCCGCCTTCGCCGCCGCCGGCTGGCAAGCGAGCCGCCGGGACGCGGCGGAGGTGGCGGCCGACGGCGGCGAGCTGGAACGGCAGGTCGAGGAACGCCTGCGCCCCGTGCTGGAACGCGAGGAACACCTGCAGCGCGAGGTCGCCGAAAGCCGCGCGGCCGAACGCCCGCTGCGCGAACACAAGGCGCTGATCGACGCGACGCTCAGCATCGGCACCGTGGGCGTGCTGTACTTCGACCTGGACGGTACGGTGCGCGACGTGAATGCCGCGTTCGAGCGCATGACGGGCTACGACTGCGACGAGCTGCGTACCATGGCGCACTGGCGCGACCTGACGCCGCCCGAGTTCTGGGACGTGACCGAGCAGGCGCTGCGCGACCTCGCGGAGACCGGCGGCACCGCGCCCTATACCAAGCAGATGGTGCGCAAGGACGGCAGCCGCTGGTGGGGCCTGTTCGCACCGGCGCGCATCGCGGGAGACGGAGAATATGGGCGCTGCATGCTGTTCGTGATCGACGTCAGCGCCAACAAGGAAACGGAAGAGCGCCTGGCCGAGAGCGAGGAACGCTTCCGCGCCATGGTCCAGGGCTTCGCCCAGGCGGTGTGGGAAACGGACGCGCACGGCCGCATCGTCGAGGGTTCGGCGAGCTGGACCCAGTACACGGGCCAGCGCGCGGAAGCCTCGCTGGGCCTGGGTTGGCTCGACGCCGTGCACCCGGAGGACCGCGCCGGCGTGCTGCGCCAGTGGCGCGCGGCGGTGGGCATGCGGCGCACGCTGAACGTCGAGTTCCGCGTGCAGGTGGCGGCCGGCGGCTGGCGCTGGACCAATGCGCGCGCCGCGCCCCTGTTCAACGACGACGGCTCGGTGCGCAAATGGGTCGGCATGCACATCGACATCGACGAGCGGCGCCGCACCCAGGCCGCGTTGGGCGAGAGCGAGCGGCGCTTCCGCATGCTGTTCGAGTCGATGGACGAGGGCTTCCTGCTGGCGGCCGTCGAGTTCGACGCGTCCGGCCGCGCGACCGGTTTGTCGTACACGGAGGCGAATCCGGCGGCAGTGCGCATGGCCAACATCTCCTACGTGGGGCCGGGCCGGCTGCGCGTGCGCCCGGAGCATGAGCCGTGCTGGCTGGACGCCTGCGTCCAGGTCGTGCAGACGGGCACGAGCAGCCGCGCCCAGTGCTACGCGCCGGGCGTGCAGGGCTGGTACGACTTCTTCGTGTTTCCCGTCGGCGGAAGGGCCAACCCGCGCGTGGCGATCCTGTTCTACGACATCACGCTGCGCAAGCGCGCCGAGGATGCGCTGCGCGAAAGCGAAGGGCGGTTCCGGGCGCTGGCCGACGCGTCGCCGGCGCTGGTCTACCAGTTCGACGTGGACGGGCGCGTGATCTACCTGAACGAGCGCTGCACGTCGGATACGTGCACCTTCGGTCCGAAGACGCAGGACGGGCAGGGCGGCCGCGGCTGGAACGGCATCGCGCCGCCGGCCGACATGGATGCCTATCTGCGCGCCGTGTTCGACGGCGTGCGCGCCGACGGCGGCTTCACGCGCCGCATCGAGACCCCGGTGGCGGGCGGCGACAGCCACTGGTTCGAATCGCACGTGTCGCCATGGTTCTCGGGCGAGGGCGTGCAGCGCGGCTATGTCGGCATCTCGCTCGACATCACGGGCGCCGTCCAGGCAGAGGAGGCACTGAAGGATGCCGACCGGCGCAAGGACGAGTTCCTGGCGACGCTGGCGCACGAGCTGCGCAACCCGCTGGCGCCCATCAGCAACGCGGTGCAGCTGATGCGCCGCCCGGACGGCCGGCGCCAGGCGGATCGCGTGGTCGAGATGGTAGGACGCCAGGTGCGCCAGATCGTGCGCCTGGTGGACGACCTGATGGAAGTGTCGCGCATCACGCGCGGCAAGATCGACCTGCAGCTGGAACGGGTGCCGTTCGCGGAGATCGTGCAGGCCGCCGTCGAGACCAGCCAGCCCGCCATCGACCGTTGCTGCCACCAGCTCGCCGTGGCGCTGCCGCAGGAGCCGCTGGTGCTGCTTGCCGACCGCGTGCGCCTGACCCAGGTGTTCGCCAACCTGCTCAACAATGCCGCCAAGTACACGGACGCGGGCGGCAGGATCTGGCTGGACGTGCGGCGCGAGGACGGCATGGTCGTGGCGTCCGTGCGCGATACGGGCATCGGCATTCCGGCCGACGCGCTGCCGCGCGTGTTCGACATGTTCGCCCAGGCGCACCGCAACGTCGGACGCGGGCAGGGCGGCCTGGGCATCGGCCTGACGATGGTGCACAGCCTCGTCGAGATGCACCACGGCACGGTGGAGGCGAAGAGTGCGGGCAGCGGCATGGGCAGCGAGTTCGTCGTGCACCTGCCGCTGGCCGATCCCGAAGACAAGTGGGAACCCGCCGAACCGCCCGGCCGGGAGCGCAGCGCCGCGCCGCTGCACGGCCAGCGCATCCTCGTCGTCGACGACAACCGCGACGCGGCGGATACCCTCGGCCTGCTGCTGGAGGCGGACGGGGCCGAAGTGCGGATCGCCTACGACGGCCGCAGCGCGCTGGTCACGGCGGAGAATTTCCTGCCGCACAGCGTGTTGCTGGACATCGGCATGCCCGGCATGGACGGCTACGAAGTGGCACGCCGCCTGCGCCAGGAACGGCGCTTCGCCGCCACCCGCATCATCGCCCTGACGGGCTGGGGCCAGGACGCAGACCGCCGCCAGACCCGCAACCGGGGCTTTTCGCACCACCTCACCAAGCCGGTCAATCTCGAAGACCTGCACCGGATCCTGGCGGAGGTCCAGGACTGATACAGCTTGATACAAATTCCTGACCAGCCGTTCAGTGATTTGTTCCGCTAGGTGCGCCAGCTAACGTCAATGCATAAATCGCGCTGATAGAGTGAAATCACGTCTACCACTGTTGGGGGGCAGCCATGGCGTGGATTACACATTTGGTGCGGTACCTGGGGGTGCTGGGAGAACCCAGGCTGGAACCCGAAACGATCGAGGGTTTGCCCCCGTTCGCGCTGCGACAGGCGCTCGACGCGCTGGTCCGCCAGGGCTGGGTGACGACCTACGAGTACGGTGCGGAGGATGCCTGGATCGACTATGCGCGCGTCGACCTGCGCAAGGGACGTTCCAAGCTGAAACTGGAATGGGACCAGGAAAGCGGCGGCAGCGTGGCCGGGCCGCGGGCGGTGCTCGACGAACTGCGCGTGCTCGATCCGTGGACCAATATGCAGATCAAGCACGGCCCGCATTGACGTCGTCGGTATGCAATGGTGGGCACCATGTGCCCACCATCCACCTCAAAATACCTCGTCCGCGCCCAGATAGCGCCACTGACCAGGCGGCAATTCGCCCAGCTTCACGCGGCCGATCCGCACCCGCTTCAGGCCGACGACCTTCAGGCCGACCATATCGCACATGCGGCGGATCTGACGCTTGCGGCCTTCCTTCAACGTAAAGCTGAGCTGGTCGTCGTTCTGCCAGCGCACCTTGGCCGGCAGCAACGGCTTGCCGTCCATCCACAGGCCGTGGTTCAGTTTCTTGAGGTCGGCGTCCGGCAGGCGGCCCGGCTTCGTGTACTGCACGCGCACCAGGTATTCCTTCTCGATCGACGTGTCCTGGCCGATCAGCTGCTTGGCGATGCGGCCGTCCTGGGTCAGCACGAGCAGGCCGACTGAATCGATGTCCAGGCGGCCGGCGGGCACCAGCGAGCGCAGCTGGGTCGGGTGGAACAGTTCCGGCGACGGGTCGTCGGCCCAGCGGTTCTCCGGCTTGACGAGTACGACGGCCGGCTTGTAGCCGTCCTCGGCCTGGCCGCTGACGTAGCCGACGGGCTTGTGGATCAGCACGGTGACACGCTTCGATTGCTCGGCGGCGGCCTGGCGCTCGACGGTGATCTTCTGGTGCGGCAGCACCTTGCTGCCGAGTTCCGAGACGACTTTCCCGTCGACGCGGACCCAGCCGCGGGCGATCCATTCATCGGCTTCGCGGCGGGACGAGAGTCCCAGTTCGGACATGCGTTTGGACAGGCGTACGGGTTCGGTCATGACTCACTTCTGCAAAAATACCGTCGTCCCCGCGCAGGCGGGGACCCATACTGAAGCGCCGAAGCCGCTCCGTCGCACTGTGGCGGCGTATGCAACATACGGAGTTCCGCTACTCAGCATGGGTCCCCGCCTGCGCGGGGACGACGTGTTGATGTTAACGATATTAATTAAATCTTCAACGCATCCAGCAACTCGGTTTCCAGCTGCACCTGCACGCGCTGGTTGGCCAGCGCCGCGCCGTCGATCAGGAACACGTCTTCCACGCGTTCGCCGAGGGTCATGATCTTGGCCGTGTGCAGGTTGATGCGGTAACGCGCCAGCACGCTGGCGATCGCGTACAGCAGGCCGTTGCGGTCGTTGGCGGCGATCGACAGCAGCCAGAACTGGCCGCGCTCGTCCGGGCGCAGGTCCACCGTCGGGGTTACCGGGAAGTTGCGCGACATGCGCGACAGGCGCGCGCGCAGCGGCGGCGCCAGGGGTTCCTGGCGCGTCAGCACCTCGCACAGCTCGTGCTCGATCAGGTTGATGATGTCGCGGTAGTTGCCGGCGAAATTCTCGTCCGTGATCAGGAAGGTGTCGAGCGCGTAGCCGCCCTTGGTCGTGTGGATCTTGGCGTCCAGGATGGAGAAATTCTTGCGGTCGAAATAGCTGCAGATGCGCGCGAACAGGTCCGGCTGGTCCTTCACGTAGACGGTCACCTGCAGGCCTTCGCCGATCGGCGCCAGGCGCGATTTCACCACCGGCTTGTCGCTGCCCAGCTTGTCGACCAGGCAGCGCGTCTGCCAGGCGATGTCGGAGGCGTCGTGGCGCAGGAAATACGCCATGTCGAGCTGCTTCCACAGCGCCTCGTGGGCATCCGGGCCCAGGCCGAACAGGCGCAGCGTGGCCAGCGCTTCCTGCTGGCGCGCGCGCAGTTCGCGGTCGGCCGACGGCGGCTCGCCGCCCAGCACGCGCAGCGTGACCTTGTACAGGTCTTCCAGCAGCTTCGCCTTCCACGCGTTCCATACCTTCGGGCTGGTGCCGCGGATGTCGGCCACGGTCAGCAGGTACAGCGCCGTCAGGTGGCGCTCGTCCTTGACGAGGGCGGCGAAGGCCTGGATCACGTCCGGATCGGACAAGTCCTGTTTCTGCGCCACCTGCGACATGGTCAGGTGCTGTTCGACGAGGAACACGACCAGTTCCGTGTCCTCTTCGGATAGGGCGTGGTCGCGGCAGAACTGCAGGGCGTCTTCCTTGCCCAGTTCCGAATGGTCGCCGCCGCGGCCCTTGGCGATGTCGTGGAACAGGGCGGCCACGTAGAGCAGCCAGCGGTCGCGGAAATTGGCGATCAGCTGGCTGCAGAACGGGTATTCGTGCGCGTGTTCCGTCATCGTGAAGCGGCGCATATTGCGCACGACCATCATGATGTGCTGGTCCACCGTGTAGACGTGGAACAGGTCGTGCTGCATCTGGCCGATGATGCGGCGGAAGTTCGGCAGGTAGCGGCCCAGGATGCCCAGGTCGTTCATGCGCCGCAGCGCGTGCACGAGGCCCACGGGCGCCTGCAGGATGCGCAGGAACAGCGCGCGGTTGGCCGCCTGGGCGCGAAACGCGTCGTCGATCAGCTTGCGCGCATGCCAGATCGCACGCATCGTGCGCGCCGTCATGCCCTTGATGTCGGGGCGCTCCGTCATCAGCACGAAGATCTCGAGCACGGCCGAGGGATTGCGCTCGAAGGTATCGTCCGCCGCGATGTCGATGAAGCCACCGACCTCGTTGAAGCGCGGGTTGATCGGCACCGGCGCGCTCGGATTGGGGAACAGCTGCGCCTCGATGTTCTGCAGCAGCATGGTGTTCAGCTGGGTCACGGTCTTGGCGGCCCAGTAGTAGCGCTGCATCAGGAATTCGCTGACGCGTCGCTCCGGCGTGCCTTCCAGGCCCAGGTTCTCGGCGATGGCCGTCTGCACGTCGAACACGAGGCGGTCTTCGCGCCGCTTGGTCTGCAGGTGCAGGCGGATGCGGATGTCCTTGAAGGCGCGCTCCTTTTCCATCAGCTGGCGCGCTTCCTCGCGCGTGATCAGGCCGCGCATCGCCAGCTGGCTCCAGGAGTTCGCCAGTCCCGCCGCCTTGGCCACCCACAGGATCACCTGCAGGTCGCGCAGCGCGCCCGGGCTTTCCTTGACGTTGGGTTCCAGCGAGAACGGGGTGAATTCGTACTTGGCATGGCGCAGGCGCATCTCCGCCGTCTTGGCGTGGAAGAAGGCTTGCGCATCCATCGCCGCGTCGTAGCGGAACTGCAGCGTCTCGAACAGCGTGCCGCTGCCCGTCACCAGGCGCGCCTCCAGCAGGCTGGTCTGCACCGTGATGTCGGCTTTCGACTCGACCAGGCATTCGTCGACGGTGCGGATGCTGTGGCCGACCTCGAGGCCGAGGTCCCACAGCAGCTGCACGAAGTTTTCCAGCCGGGCCTGCACCAGCGCGTCGGCCGGCCTGCCCAGCAGGATCAGCAGGTCGACGTCGGAATAGGGGAACAGCTCGCCGCGCCCGTAGCCGCCCACGCCCACCAGCGCCGTGTCGTCCGGCAGCCCGGCCGCGCGCCAGGCGTCTTCCAGCACGCCGTCGACGCTCTGGCGCAGCCCGCGCAGCAGCTTCTCGGGCTTGCCGCACTCCTGGAATTCGGCGATGACGAGCTGGCGCTCCGTCTTGAGGCGCTGTTTCAGCTGGAGTTGCAGGCTCGGTTGGGAATCGGCGACGGTGCTGGTCATTGGAGGGCTCAGGCTGCGAGGCTCAGGCTGCGACGGCGTCTTTCTGCTGGACGATGGCGGGCGGCGGCGGGGTGCCGGCCGACGTGGTCAGCACCTCGTAGCCGGTCTCCGTCACCAGGATCATGTGTTCCCACTGGGCCGACAGGCTGCGGTCCTTGGTCTTGATGGTCCAGCCGTCCGGCATTTCGCGGATTTCGCGGCGGCCGGCATTGATCATCGGCTCGATCGTGAAGATCATGCCCGCCTTCAGCTCCTCGCCGGTGCCGGGACGGCCGTAGTGCAGCACCTGCGGCTCTTCGTGGAACACGCGGCCGATACCGTGGCCGCAGAATTCGCGCACCACCGAGAAGCCGTTCTTTTCGGCGTGCTGCTGGATCACGGCGCCGATATCGCCCAGGTGGGCGCCCGGCTTGACCTTGCTGATGCCCAGCCACATGCATTCATAGGTGATCTCGGACAGGCGGCGCGTCTGGATCGACGGTTCGCCGATCAGGAACATGCGGCTGTTGTCGCCGTGGAAACCATCCTTGGTGATCACGGTAACGTCGATGTTCACGGAATCGCCGTTCTTGAGCACCTTGTCGCCCGGAATGCCATGGCAGATCACGTCGTTGACCGACGTGCACACGGCCTTCGGGAAGGGCGGATAGCCCGGCGGCGCGTAGTTCAGCGGGGCCGGCACGGTGTCTTGCACATCGATCATGTATTGATGGCACAGGCGGTCGAGTTCGCCGGTCGTCACGCCCGCCTTGACGAAGGGGGTGATGTAGTCGAGGACTTCGGCGCCCAGGCGGCCGGCGATGCGCATGCCTTCGATTTCTTCCGGGGTCTTGATGGAAATGGACATAATTTTACGGTTCTGCAATCTTCGATCCGTCCATTATATGTGATCCGGGACGGGCGCGGGCCGGCCGCCGCCGCGGGCATGGGGAGGCGTTCCAGGAGCGAAACGACATGGGTTTCGGTTGCGCGGCGACGTAAATCCCGCTAGAATCTCGGGTTGCTCGGGCTGCTATCGAGCAATGCAGTAAATAAGGTACTAAATAAGCTTTTTTATCAAATCGCGAACGCGGCCGACAAGGGTGCCCCAAAGGGGTGTACCGGCCGTTGTTCAAGAAACCAACCCTGGAGAATTACATGTCTGTCACTATGCGCGAAATGCTGGAAGCCGGTGTTCACTTCGGCCACCAGACCCGTTTCTGGAACCCGAAAATGGCACCGTTCATCTTCGGTCATCGCAACAAGATCCACATCATCAACCTGGAAAAGACCATGGCGATGTACCAGGATGCGATGAAGACCATCAAGCAGATCGCTGCCAACCGCGGCACCATCCTGCTGGTCGGCACCAAGCGCCAGGCCCGCGACATCATCGCCGCCGAAGCGCAACGCGCCGGCGTGCCGTACGTCGACCAGCGCTGGCTGGGCGGCATGCTGACCAACTTCAAGACCATCAAGACCTCGATCAAGCGCCTGAAGGACATGGAAGCTGCCATCGAGTCGGGTGAAGTCGAGAAGATGAGCAAGAAAGAAGCGCTGATGTTCTCGCGCGAACTGGATAAGCTGCAGAAGTCGATCGGCGGCATCAAGGACCTGCAGGGCGTGCCGGACGCGATCTTCGTCGTCGACGTCGGCTACCACAAGGGCGCCGTCACCGAAGCCGGCAAGCTGGGCATCCCGGTCATCGGCGTGGTCGATACCAACCACTCGCCGGAAGGCGTTACCCACGTGATCCCGGGTAACGACGACTCGTCGAAGGCCATCACCCTGTACGCACGCGGCGTCGCCGATGCGATCCTGGAAGGCCGCGCCAACTCGACCGCCGAAATCGTCGAAATGGCCAAGTCGGCCGACGACTTCGTCGAAGTCAACGAGCAAGCGTAATGATGACGGCAGGCGCATGCCTGCCGACTTGAAAAGGGGGCGCCGTGCGCCCCTTTTTTCAAGCGAATTCGAATTCGGACCTTACCAGATTAAAACTTAGGAGAATACACATGGCAGCGATTACTGCAGCAATGGTCGGCGAACTGCGCGCCAAGACCGATGCACCGATGATGGAATGCAAGAAGGCACTGAACGAAGCCGAAGGCGACATGGCACGTGCGGAAGAGATCCTGCGCGTCAAGCTGGGCGGCAAAGCCTCGAAAGCATCGTCGCGCGTGACCGCCGAAGGCGTGGTCTCGGCTTACATCAGCGGCAACGTCGGCGCGCTGGTCGAAATCAACAGCGAAACCGACTTCGTCGCCAAGAACGATGACTTCCTGGCCATGGCCAACCTGGCCGCCAAGCTGGTCGCCGAGCAGAACCCGGCCGACGTCGCCGCCCTGGCAGCCCTGCCGGTCGACGGCAAGACCTTCGACGACATCCGTACCGCCCTGATCGGCAAGATCGGCGAGAACATGACCGTGCGTCGCTTCCAGCGCTTCGAAACCACCGGCAAGCTGGCTTCGTACCTGCACGGCGCCCGCATCGGCGTGATCGTCGACTACGACGGCGCCGACGAGCAAGTCGGTAAGGACGTCGCCATGCACATCGCCGCGATGAAGCCGGTCGCCCTGTCGTCGGAACAAGTTCCGGCCGACCTGATCGAGAAAGAGCGTTCGGTTGCTCAGCTGAAAGCCCAGGAAGACGCCGACAAGGCCGTCGCCGAAGGCAAGCAGCCGCAATCGGCCGACATCGTCGCCAAGCGTATCGACGGTTCGGTGCAGAAGTACCTGAAAGAAGTGTCGCTGTTCAACCAGGCTTTCGTGAAGAACGACAAGCAGAGCATCGAGCAGATGCTGAAGGCCGCCAACACCACCGTGAAAGGCTTCACGATGTACGTGGTCGGCGAAGGCATCGAGAAGAAGGTCGACGACTTCGCAGCCGAAGTCGCAGCCCAGATGGCTGCCGTCAAGCAGTAATAAAGAAAACGGGCCGCAAGGCCCGTTTTTGTACGGGGACGCCCCGGCCGCTGGCCGTGGCAATATCGTAGGGTGGGCACCCCGTGCCCACCATGGCGCCAACGTCATGCCGGCGTCGCAGGTGGGCACATGGTGCCCACCCTACGTCCATCCGCAGCGACGGATGAGGCTCCGGGAGCGTTCCCCGGGCGGCCAGAACCGGATTCGAAACACATCACCTACAGGAGCCCCATTCATGACCAAACCAGCCTACCAACGAGTCCTCCTCAAACTGTCTGGCGAAGCGCTGATGGGCGACGATCCGTTCGGCATCAACCGCGCCACCATCGAGGGCATGGTCGCCGACGTGGTCGAGGTGTCGAAGCTGGGTGTGGAGCTGGCGGTGGTCATCGGCGGCGGCAACATCTTCCGCGGCGTGGCCCCGGGCGCGCAGGGCATGGACCGCGCGACGGCCGACTACATGGGCATGCTGGCCACCGTCATGAACGCGCTGGCGCTGGCCGACGCGATGCGCCAGCAGGGCATTACCGCGCGCGTGATGTCGGCGATCGGCATCGACCAGGTGGTCGAGCCCTATGTGCGCCCGAAGGCGCTGCAATACCTGGAAGAGGGCAAGGTCGTCGTGTTCGCCGCCGGCACCGGCAACCCGTTCTTCACCACCGACACGGCCGCCGCGCTGCGCGGCGCCGAGATCTCGGCCGAGATTGTTTTGAAGGCAACCAAGGTCGATGGCGTATATACTGCCGATCCGAAGAAGGATCCGCATGCCACCCGCTACGAGTCGATCTCGTTCGACGAGGCGATCGCCAAGCACTTGCAGGTGATGGACGCCACCGCGTTCGCCCTGTGCCGCGACCAGAAGCTGCCGATCAAGGTGTTCTCCATCGTCAAGCCGGGCGCGCTCAAGCGCGTGATCATGGGCGAAGACGAAGGTACACTGGTACACGTTTAACATCATTTGAAATACAGGAGAGCAGCATGTCTGTAGCTGACGTCAAGAAAAATGCCCAGGACAAGATGGCGAAGTCCATCGAGACCCTGCGTGCCAACCTGGCCAAGGTCCGTACCGGCCGCGCCCACGTTGGCATCCTCGACTCCGTCATGGTCGATTACTACGGTTCGCCGACCCAGTTGTCCCAGGTCGCCAACCTGACTCTGATCGACGCCCGCACGATCGGTGTCCAGCCCTACGAGAAGAAGATGCTGAACACCGTCGAGAAAGCCATCCGCGACTCCGACCTGGGCCTGAACCCGTCGTCGTTCGGCGAGATGATCCGCGTGCCGACGCCGCCGCTGACCGAAGAGCGCCGCAAGGAAATGGTCAAGCTGTGCAAGTCGGAAGCGGAAGACGCCAAGATCGCCGTGCGCAACGTGCGCCGCGACGGTAACGAACAGCTGAAAAAGCTGGTCAAGGACAAGGCCATCTCGGAAGACGACGAGCGCCGCGCCGTGGACGATATCCAGAAGATGACCGACAAGGCTGTCGTGGACATCGACAAGCTGGTCGCCGAAAAGGAAAAGGAAGTCATGACGGTGTGACGCCGCCGCCGGCCCTCGCGGGCCGGCCATTCGTCGTGGAAGGGCGGACCGGCTTTTTGCCGCTCCGCTCCCGTTGTTTTTGCGGTAAGGTAAAATTGCAATCTTTATTGCATTGTTGACGCCGCATCCGCGTTGCCGACCCGGGTAATACCGCTCGGCCCGCTTCTGGCCTGATTTATGATTTTCAAAAGTTCGACCACCGCCGTACCCGATGCGCCCACGGTGCCCCGCCATATCGCCATCATCATGGACGGCAATGGCCGTTGGGCCACCAAGCGCCTGTTGCCGCGCGTGGCCGGCCACGTCAAGGGCGTGGATGCCGTGCGCAAGATCGTCGAGGCCTGCGTCGTACGCGGCGTCGAATACCTGACGCTGTTCGCCTTTTCCTCGGAAAACTGGCGCCGCCCGGCCGACGAAGTGTCCTACCTGATGAGCCTGTTCGTCACCGCCCTCGAGCGCGAAGTGTCGAAGATGCACGCGAATAACATCCGCCTGAAGGTCGTCGGCGACCTGTCGCGCTTCGATCCGAAGCTGCAGGAGATGATCGCCAATGCCGAGCGCCGCACCGCCAACAACAGCCGCCTCACCGTCACCGTGTGCGCCAACTATGGCGGCCGCTGGGATATCATGCAGGCGACGAGCAAGATGGTCGCCGCGAATCCCGGCGTGACGGACTACACCGAAGAGATGCTGGCGCCGCACCTGGCGATGGCCTATGCGCCCGAGCCGGACCTGTTCATCCGTACCGGCGGGGAAGAGCGCATCTCGAACTTCCTGCTGTGGCAGCTCGCGTATTCCGAGCTGTATTTCACCGACACCTTCTGGCCGGAGTTCTCGCCCGAATCGCTGGACACGGCGATCGCGTCCTACCAGAGCCGGGAACGCCGTTTCGGCCGTACCGGGGAACAAGTCGCTAACAAGGCCAAGTAAACCGCATGCTGAAAACCCGTGTCATCACCGCCGTCGTGCTGTTGGCAGTCCTGCTGCCCATCCTTTACTTCAACAACTTCACGGCCTTCGCGGTGGTGGCAACCGTGTTCTTCGGCGCCGCCATCTGGGAATGCTTCCGGCTGTTCAATCCCGGCACCCAGAACGCCCACATCATTGCCCTGCTATGGACGGCCGCGTTCGCCGTCGCAGTGTTTACGGATCGCATCAACCCCTCGTTCTGGGCCGCACTCAGCGTGGCGCTCTGGATCGCCCGCTTCGCACCGTCGCTGAAGACGGGCCTGCCGCCGCTGGGCACGACGCCGAACACGATCCTGAGCCTCGTCTATGGCTTCGGCATCGTCGGCTGCTTCACGGCCATCGTGGCCCTGTACTCGTATTCGCCCCTGTTCCTGCTGTCCGTGCTGGCGATCGTCTGGGTGGCCGACATCGGCGCCTATTTCGCCGGCAAGGCCTTCGGCAAGCGCAAGCTGGCCCCGTCGATTTCCCCGGGCAAGTCGTGGGAAGGCGCGATCGGCGGCGGCATCGCCGTGCTCGTGCTGGCCTCGCTGTCCGTCGCGTTCGGCGGACCGGCCTTCGCCAACACCTTCGCCGCCCGCGTGCAGGCCGCGTTCGGCTGGCCGGCGCTGCTGGCCATCCTGGTCCTGATGGTCGCCGCCAGCATCGTCGGCGACCTGTTCGAATCCCAGCTCAAGCGCCGTGCCGGCATGAAGGACAGCAGCAACCTGCTGCCCGGCCACGGCGGTGTGCTCGACCGGATCGATGCCCTGATTCCGGTTCTTCCGCTGGCCGCTCTGATCGGCTCGCGACTGTAAAGGTCTCACCATGCAACGCATCACCATCCTGGGCGCCACCGGTTCGATCGGCGCCTCGACGCTGGACGTGCTCGCGCGTCATCCCGACAAGTATGCCGTCCATGCCCTGAGCGCCCATTCCCGCGTCGAGGAACTGGCGGCCCAGTGCCGCCAATACCGCCCACGCCGCGCCGTCGTCGGCACGCCGGAAGGGGCGGCGCGCCTGCGCGACCTGCTGGCCGGCCTGGACATCGACGTTGCCCACGGCGAAGCCGCGCTGTGCGAGATCGCGTCCAGCAGCGAGACGGACACCGTGATGGCCGCCATCGTCGGCGCCGCCGGCCTGGCCCCGACGCTGGCCGCAGCCCGCGCCGGCAAGAAAGTGCTGCTGGCTAACAAGGAAGCGCTGGTCATGTCCGGCCAGCTGTTCATGGACGCCGTCAAGGAACACAAGGCGACGCTGCTGCCCATCGACAGCGAGCACAACGCGATCTTCCAGTCGCTGCCGGCGCATTACGCCCGCGATCCGGACGCGGCCGGCGTCGCGAAGATCGTGCTGACGGCCTCCGGCGGCCCGTTCCTGAACCGCGCCGTCGACACGCTGGACGCCGTCACGCCTGATGAAGCGTGCAAGCATCCGAACTGGTCGATGGGCCGCAAGATCTCGGTCGATTCGGCCACGATGATGAACAAGGGCCTCGAGGTCATCGAGGCGCACTGGCTGTTCGGCGCGCCGGCCGAGCGCATCGAGGTATTGATCCACCCGCAGAGCGTGATCCACTCGATGGTGTCCTACGTCGACGGTTCCGTGCTGGCCCAGCTCGGCAACCCGGACATGCGCACCCCGATCGCCCATGCGCTCGCCTACCCGGAGCGCATCGCGTCCGGCGTTGCCCAGCTCGACCTGACCCAGTGGGCGGCACTGCAGTTCCAGCACCCCGACTTCGACCGTTTCCCCTGCCTGGCGCTGGCCTTCGACGCGCTGCGCGCGGGCGGCACCGCCCCGGCGCTGCTGAACGCGGCCAATGAAGTCGCGGTCCAAGCCTTCCTGGACCGCCACATCGGCTTCCGCGACATCGACCGCGTGGTGCGCCAGGTGATGGACGAAAATCCGTGCGGCGCCGCCTCGAGCATCGACGCCGTGCTGGCCCAGGACGCGTGCGCCCGCAACGCGGCCTCGCGCATCGTGGGCGGGCTGCGACGAGGAGGTTGATATGAGCTTGATCACCACCGTGCTGGCCTTCTTGCTGGCACTCGGTCCATTGATCGTTTTCCACGAACTGGGCCACTACTGGGTGGCGCGCCTGTGCGGCGTGAAGGTATTGCGCTTCTCGGTCGGCATGGGCCGCGTCGTCTGGTCGCGCCGTTTCGGCCCGGACCAGACCGAATGGGCGATTTCCGCGCTGCCGCTGGGCGGCTACGTCAAGATGCTGGATGCGCGCGACCCGACCACGGCGCCGACCAGCGAGAAGGACCTCGAGCGCGAATTCACGCGCCAGAACGTGTGGAAGCGCATCGCCATCGTGGCCGCCGGCCCGCTCGCCAACTTCCTGCTGGCGATCGTCGTCATGGCCGGGATCTATATGGGCGGCAAGGAAGAACCGGGCACGCGCCTGCGCGGAATGGCCGAGACCTCGGCCGTGTACCAGGCCGGCATGCGCGGCGGCGACGCCGTCACGGCCGTCGACGGCCGGCCGGTGCAGTCCTGGACCGAGCTGCGCTGGGAAATCATGGGTGCCGTCCTCGACAAGCGTTCCGCCGAACTGACGCTGCGGGCCGCCGACGGCAGCAGCTACCGCGCCATCATCCCGCAGAACAGGATCGAAGCGCTGGACGTCGACGGCGACGTGATGGGTGCGCTCGGCATGCATATGTGGCGTCCGCGCGCGATCGTCGAGCGCGTGCTGCCCGGCGGCCCGGCCGAAAGGGCAGGGCTGCGCGCCGGCGACGTCGTGACGAGCATCGACGGCAAGGGCATCGTGGACGGCATCGGCTTCATCGAGGCCGTGCGCGGCGCGGCCGGCCGCACGCTGCAACTGGGCGTGACGCGCGACGGCCAGGGATTGACGCTGCCGCTGGCGCCGGAGCGCGATCCGGCCACCGGCAACGGCATCGTCAAGCTGTACGTGGCCCAGCTGCCCGAAATGGTCGAGGTGAAATCCGGTCCGCTGGACGCGCTGGCGCGCGGCGCCCACCGCACCTGGGAGACCGCTTCGATGACCGTCAAGATGGTCGGCAAGATGATCGTGGGCGAAGTCTCGCTGAAGAACGTGAGCGGCCCGATCACCATCGCCGACGTGGCCGGACAGACCGCCAGGGCGGGCGCGCAGCCCTTCCTGGAGTTCATCGCCTTCATCTCCATCACCCTGGGTGTAATGAATCTGTTACCAATTCCCGTTCTGGATGGTGGCCATTTGCTGTATTATTCGCTGGAAGTTTTGACCGGGCGTCCCGTGTCGGCGCGCATCAACGAGATCGCGCAACGTGCCGGGGTAGGCCTGCTGTTCATGCTGATGGCGCTTGCCGTCTTCAACGACCTGGTGCGGCTGCTCTGATGGTATCCCGGAACGGGAGCCAGGGAGCGGCATAAGTACGGGCTGAGAACACGAAACGTTGTCCAATGACTGACCTGAACTAATCGATGAAATTACAAGCTGATCGTACCGCAGTGCCCCGCTTTGTCCTGTCTACCCGGCGCAGCCTCATCGGCGCCGCCGTGCTGGCCGTCTGTGCCGGCCATGCCGCCGCCGTCACGCCCTTCCAGGTGAAGGACATCCGGGTCGAAGGCATCCAGCGGACCGAGGCAGGCACGGTGTTCAGCTACCTGCCGGTGCGCGTGGGCGAGACCTTCGACGATGCGAAGGGCACGGCTGCGATCAAGGCCCTGTACGCGACCGGCTTCTTCAAGGACATCCGCCTGGAAGAGGAAAACGGCGTGCTGGTGGTGCTGGTCGAGGAACGTCCGGCCATCGCCGCCGTCGATTTCACCGGCACCAAGGAATTCGAGAAGGACATGCTGGTCAAGGCCCTGCGCGAGATCGGCGTGGGCGAGACCAAGATCTTCGACAAGGCATCGGTCGACCGCGCCGAGCAGGAACTGAAGCGCCAGTACCTGTCGCACGGCCTGTACGGCGTCAAGATCACCACCACCGTCACCCCGATCGAACGCAACCGCGTGAACGTCATGTTCAACGTGGACGAGGGCGACGTCGCCAAGATCCGCCAGATCAACATCGTCGGCAACAAGGCCTTCTCCGACAAGGAGCTGCGCGCCCTGCTGCAGCTGTCGACCTCCGGCTGGTTCACCTGGTACTCGAAGGCCGACCAGTACTCCAAGCAGAAGCTGACCGGCGACCTGGAAAACATCAAGTCGTGGTACCTGAACCACGGCTACCTCGAGGTGAACGTGGAATCGACCCAGGTGTCGATCACCCCGGACAAGAAGGACATCTACCTGACCATCAACATCACCGAGGGCGACAAGTACACCGTCACCGGCGTCAAGATGGACGGCGAGATGTTCGGCCGCGAGCAGGAGCTCAAGAGCCTGGTGCTGCTGAAGCCCGGCCAGACCTATTCGGGCGACCTGCAGGAAGCGTCGAACAAGCGCATCGCCGACCGCCTGGCGAGCTTCGGCTACGCCTTCGCCAACGTCACCGCCAACCCGGAGATCGACCGCGAGAAGCGCGAAGTCGCCTTCACCTTCTTCGTCGACCCGGGCAAGCGCGCCTACGTGCGCCACATGACCATCTCGGGCAACACGATCACCCGCGACGAAGTGATCCGCCGCGAATTCCGCCAGTTCGAGAGCTCGTGGTACGACCCGAACCGCGTGAAGCTCTCGCGCGACCGTGTCGACCGCCTCGGCTACTTCAAGGACGTGACCGTCGAGACGCCGGAATCGCAGGGCACCACCGACCAGGTCGACGTGAACATCGCCGTGGTCGAGAAGCCGACCGGTAACTTCATGATCGGCGGCGCGTTCTCGCAGGCCGAGAAGTTCACCTTCACGGCATCGGTCACGCAGGCCAACTTCGCCGGCTCGGGCAATACCGTCGGCATCGAACTGAACACCAGCAAGTACAACCGCACGATCTCGTTCGCGCAGACCAATCCGTACTTCACCGACGAAGGCGTCTCGCGCGCCTTCCAGCTCTACCTGCGCACCTCGCGTCCGCCGGCGATCAACCTGGGTTCCTACTCGGTGCGCCAGCTGGGCAGCAACATGACGTTCGGCGTGCCGTTCTCCGAGATCGACACCGTCTACTTCGGCGCCGGCGTGGAACGCACGGAACTGGAAACGGACGAGAGCTCGCCGACGCTGTACAAGCAGTTCGTGATGCAGAACGGCGGTCCGATCACCGGCGTGGGCACCGCGACCACGAACTCGATCCCGCTGACCGTGGCCTGGGGCCGCGACTCGCGCGACAGCGCGGTGACCCCGACCCGCGGCCGCTACCAGCGCGCCAACCTGGAAGTCGACTTCTTCGGCGACGCCAAGTACTACCGCGCGATCTACGAACACCAGTGGTACCGTCCGATCACGCGCTGGATGACGCTGGCGCTGAAGGGCGAGCTCGATTACGGCAAGGGCATGCAGGGCCACGCCTACCCGGTCTTCAAGAACTTCTACGGCGGCGGCATCGGTTCGGTGCGCGGCTACGAAAGCTCGTCGCTGGGTATCGTCGACCCGTACACCTACGACGCGCTGGGCGGCTCCAAGCGCATCATCGGCAATGCCGAGCTGCAGTTCCCGTTCCCGGGCAGCGGCCAGGATCGTTCGCTGCGCTGGTTCACCTTCGCCGACGCCGGCCAGATCTACCAGGAAAACCAGAAGATCCGTCCGTCCGAGCTGCGTACCTCGGCCGGTATCGGCCTGTCGTGGATTTCGCCGGTGGGTCCGCTCAAGTTGAGTTATGCTAAGCCCCTGAACTCCAAGCCGGGCGACCGCCTGGAACGCTTCCAGTTCCAGATGGGTACCGGCTTCTGATCGGGTGCGCCGGCCCGCGCCGGCGCGCCAACCACAAGGAATGCGGAGAACTATGTTGAAAAATGTGATTGCCTCGCTGCCCAGGAATCTGGTGTTGGCCGCCGTGTGCGCCGGCGCGATGGCAAGCGCGCAGGCGCAGAACACGCCCAGCCGCATCGGCTTCGTGTACACGGAACGCCTGATGACCGAGTCCAAGCTCGCCAAGGTGGCCGACGAAAAGATCCAGGGCGAATTCTCCAAGCGCCAGAAGCAGGTCGACGAGATGATCAAGCGCTACAAGTCGAGCCGCGAGAAGTTCGACGAGGACGCGCCCAAGCTGAACGACGCGGACCGCGTGCGCCGCACGCGCGAACTGCTCGACATGGAGAAGGACGTGCAGCGCATGCAGCGCGAATTCAACGAAGACCTGATCCAGCGGAAGAACGAGGAACGCACGGCGATCGCCCAGAAGGCGTTCAAGCTGATCGAACAGGTCGCCGAGCAGGAACACCTGGACGTCGTGCTGCAGGAATCCGTCTGGACCAGCCCGCGCATCGACATCACCGACAAGATCCTGAAATTGCTCGACAAGTAAGAGCACGTAGGGTGGGCGCCCGCGCCCACGCGTAACGTTCGCATCGCGCGCGCATCCGCGTGGGCGCGGAGCGCCCACCCTACACGGAAGCCGGCCCTGCGTGGCCGGCGGTTTTTTTTAATACTTTGATTGGACGACCAAGATGGCCACTCGACTGGGTGATTTGGTCGAACGCTTCGGCGGACAGCTGATCGGCGACCCGGACCTCGAGGTCCAGGGTATCGCACCGCTGGACAGCGCCGATGCTTCGCACATCAGTTTTCTCAGCAACAGCAAACTGCGCGCCCTGGCGGCGCAAAGCCGCGCGGCGGCACTGATCGTGGCGCCGCTGGACGACGCCACGGTCGGCGCCACCTACGAAGGCGCGCGCATCGTCACCACCAATCCGTACGCCTATTTCGCGCGCGCGGCTCAGTACTTCGTGTCGCTGGAAGAAGCGGTGCCGGCGCCCGGCATCCACCCGAGCGCCGTGGTGCACGAATCGGCGACCGTCGACCCGACCGCCCACGTGGGCCCCAACGTCACCATCGAGGCCGGGGCGGTGGTCGGCGCGCACGTCGTGATCGATGCCGGCTGCTACGTCGGCCGCGAAGCCGAGATCGGCGCCGAGACCCACCTGTTCGCCAACGTGACCTTCCACGCGCGCTGCAAGATCGGCCAGCGCGGCATCCTGCACTCGGGCGCCGTGATCGGCACCGACGGCTTCGGCTTCGCGCGCGAGAACGGCGCCTACATCAAGATCCCGCAGACGGGCCGCGTGCTGCTGGGCGACGACGTCGACGTCGGCGCCAACACGACGATCGACCGCGGCGCGCTGGCCGACACCGTCATCGAGGACGGCGTCAAGCTGGACAACCAGATCCAGATCGGCCACAACTGCCATATCGGCGCGCATACGGCCATGGCCGGCTGCGTCGGCGTGGCGGGCAGCGCCAAGATCGGCAAGAACTGCACCTTCGGCGGTGCCGCCATGGTGCTGGGCCACCTGGAAATCGCCGACAACGTCCATATTTCATCGGGCAGCATGGTGTCGCGTTCGGTGCTCGAGCCGGGGCAGTACACCGGCTTCTACCCGCTGGCCAAAAATGCCGAGTGGGAAAAGAGCGCCGCAATCGTGCGCAACCTGTCCTCGATGCGCGAGAAAATCCGCGCGCTGGAAAAACAGATTAGAAACCTGACGGAACCACACAACAAAAATGACTGAAACGACCACTGCGACCAACGCCTCCAAAGTCCTGGGCATCAACGAGATCAAGAGCTACCTGCCGCACCGCTACCCGCTGCTGCTGGTGGACCGCGTCGTCGACTACGAGCTGGGCAAGACCATTACCGCGATCAAGAACGTCACCGTCAACGAAGAATTCTTCAACGGCCACTTCCCGCACCAGCCGGTGATGCCGGGCGTGCTGATGATCGAAGCGCTGGCCCAGACCGCCGCGATCCTGTCGTTCATGACCATGGGCGTGAAGCCGGACGAGAATTCGGTCGTGTACTTCGTCGGCATCGACAATGCGCGCTTCAAGCGCCCGGTCGGCCCCGGCGACCAGCTCAAGATGGACGTCGAGATCCTGCGCACCTCGCGCGGCATCTGGAAGTACAAGGCCCAGGCCAGCGTCGACGGCAAGGTGGCCGTCGAGGCGGAACTGATGTGCACGATCCGCGCCAACGAAACGTCGGGCCAGTAATATGAGCAAGATCCACGCGACCGCCATCATCGACCCGCAGGCCGAGCTGGACAGCTCGGTCGAGGTCGGCCCGTACTCGATCGTCGGTCCCAACGTACGCATCGGCGCCGGCACCGTGGTCGGTCCGCACGTCGTCATCGAGGGTCACACGACGATCGGCCGCGACAACCGCATCTTCCAGTTCGCTTCGTTGGGCGCGGCGCCGCAGGACAAGAAGTGGGCCGGCGAGCCGACCCGCCTCGAGATCGGCGACCGCAACACGATTCGCGAGTTCTGCACCTTCAACCTGGGCACCGTCCAGGACGAGGGCGTGACGCGCCTGGGCGACGACAACTGGATGTCGGCCTATACCCACCTGGCGCACGACTGCCGCGTGGGCAGCAACACGATCTTCTCGAACAATGCGCAGCTGGCCGGCCACGTCCACGTGGGCGACTGGGCGATCCTGTCGGGCTACTGCGGCGTGCACCAGTTCTGCAAGATCGGCGACCATGCCTTCATCGGCATGTACACGAGCCTGACCCAGGACGTGCCGCCGTTCGTGCTCGTGTCGGGCAACCCGGCGGAGGCGCACGGCATCAATATCGAAGGCCTGAAGCGCCGCGGCTTCACGCGCGAGCAGATCAACGGCCTGCGCGCCTCGTACAAGCACCTGTACCGCTCCGGCCTGACGCTGGAAGAAGCCAAGGCCAAGCTGGTCGAAGAAGAAGCCGCATCCGCCGAAGCGGCGCCGCACATCCGTGCGATGCGCGAATTCCTCGCCACCAGCACCCGTGGCATCGTTCGCTGAGATGACGACGGCACCCTCCCTGGCCCTCGTGGCCGGCGAGGTCTCGGGCGACCTGCTGGCCGCGCGCCTGATGGCGGGCCTGAAGCCGCGCCTGCCGGATGCCCGCTTCACGGGCATCGGCGGGCCGCGCATGCTGGAGCAGGGCCTCGTGTCGGACGTGCCGATGGATACGCTGACGGTGCGCGGCCTGCTGCCCGTGCTGCTGCGCTACCGCGAGCTGAAGGGCATCCAGAACGAGTTGCGCGACCGGCTGATCGCCGAACGGCCGGCCGCCTTCATCGGCGCCGACTACCCGGGCTTCAACCTGGGCCTGGAAGAACAGTTGCGCGCGGCGGGCATCCCGACCGTGCACTTCGTCGGGCCGCAGATCTGGGCGTGGCGCGGCGGGCGAATCAAGAAGATCCAGCGCGCCGTGTCGCACATGCTGGTGATCTTCCCGTTCGAGCAGGAACTCTACGAGCAGGCCGGCGTGCCCGTGACCTATATCGGGCATCCGCTGGCCGAGACGATCCCGCTGGCGCCCGACGTGGCCGCCGCGCAGCGCGCGCTCGGCATCCCGGAAAACGCCAGGGTGGTCACCGTCATGCCGGGCAGCCGCATGTCGGAGATCAAGTACCTGACCGAGCCCTACCTGGCGACGGTGAAACTGCTGGCGGCGCGCGATCCGTCGCTCCGTTTCATCGCGCCGATGGCGGGCGAGCGCCAGAAGGCCGCATTCCAGCAGATCGCCGCCAAGGCCGGCCTGCAGGACGTGCCCTTGACGCTGGTGGACGGCCGGTCGCATGATTGCATCGCGGCGGCCGACGCAGTGCTGGCCGCGTCCGGCACGGCGACGCTGGAAGTGGCGCTGTTCAAGAAACCGATGGTGATCGCGTACAAGGTGATGCAGGCCGAATGGCTGTTGATCCGCAATATGGGTTACCTGCCGTGGATCGGGCTGCCGAACATCCTGGCGCGCGAGTTCGTCGTGCCGGAATTCCTGCAGCATGCCGCCACGCCCGCCGCGCTGGCGGAGGCGCTGTGGTTCCAGCTGACCGACGAGAACAACCGCAAGCGGCTGCAGCAGCGCTTCACGGACATGCATCACAGCCTGCTGCGCGACAGCGCGTCGAAGAGCGCCGACGCCGTACTGCAGGTCATAGGCAAGTAAAACAATGCGAAAGAAGAAGTTCGATTTCTATCCCGGCCTGCCGGCCAAGAACCGCCCGTTCACGATCGAGGACATCGTCTGCGGCGTCGACGAGGCGGGCCGCGGCCCGCTGGCCGGCCCCGTGTACGCGGCCGCGGTCATCCTCGACCCGGCGCGTCCGATCGAGGGCCTGCGCGATTCCAAGAAGCTGACGGAAGCGCGCCGCGACGAGCTCGCGCCCATCATCAAGGAACAGGCGCTGGCCTGGGCCATCGCCGAGTGCTCGCACGAAGAGATCGACACGCTGAACATCCTGCAGGCGACGATGCTGGCGATGCGCCGCGCCGTCGAGATGCTGGCGACGATGCCGACCATCGCCCTGATCGACGGCAACCGCTGCCCGCAGTTCACCACGTCCGTGCGTGCGCACGCGGTGGTGGAGGGCGACGACAAGGTCCACGCGATCTCGGCCGCCTCGATCCTCGCCAAGACGGCGCGCGACGCGGCGCTGGTGGCGCTGCACGAAGCCTATCCGCAGTACGCGTTCGACCAGCACAAGGGCTACTCGACGGCGCTGCACTTGGCGCGCCTGCGCGAGCACGGCCCGTGCCCCGTGCACCGGCGCAGCTTCGCCCCGGTGCGCGCGCTCATCGAGCAGCCGGACCTGTTCGCCGGGATGCCGGCATGAAGACGATCACCTCGCGCGACAACGCCTTCTACAAGGAACTGAAGCACCTGGCCGGCAGCACCCAGGCCCTGCGCAAGGCGGGCCGCTCGCTGCTGGACGGCGTGCACCTGTGCCAGACCTGGCTGGACCTGATCGGACAGCCCGTGCACTGCATCGTCTCGGAAGGCGCGCTCGGCAATCCGGAAGTCGCCGCCATCGTGCAGCGCGTGGAAGGCGCGCACGGTCATGTGACTGCGCTACCGGACGCCTTGTTCGGCGCGCTGAGCCAGGTCGAGCACGGCGTGCACCTGCTGTTCCTCGTCGAGACGCCGCGTCCGGCATCCGCGCCGGCGTTGACGACGTCGGCCGTGCTGCTGGACGGCGTGCAGGACCCCGGCAATGCCGGTTCGATCCTGCGCAGCGCCGGCGCGGCGGGCATCCGGCAGGTCTATTGCAGCCCGGGCACGGCATCGATCTGGTCGCCGAAGGTATTGCGCGCGGCGATGGGCGCCCATTTCGTGCTGGAGATCTTCGAGCATGCCGATCTGCCCGCGCTGGTCCGCGCCGCGCGCGTGCCCGTGCTGGCGACGAGCGGCTATGCGGCCGAACGCCTGTACGACCTCGACCTGGCCGCTCCCGTGGCCTGGATCCTCGGCCACGAGGGGCAGGGCGTGTCCGACGAGCTGCTGGCGCTGGCCACCCGCCGCGTCGCCGTGCCGCACGCGGGCCAGGTGGAGTCGCTGAACGTGGCCGCGTGCGCCGCCGTGTGCTTCTTCGAACAGCTCAGGCAACAACAGTCGCCGTCCCGCTGACGAGCCTCTGATCCGGGAGGCATGGACGCCGCTCCGTTCCCGGGTTACGCTTCGGGCATGAATCATGGAGTAGCACAGATGGACACCGCCCAGCAGTTACACAGCCTGCATTTCCTCGTCGCCGAGGCCGATCCGGTCCAGCGCCGCGCCCTCATCGAGGCGCTCGGCCATGCCGGCGCCACCCGCGTCACGGACGTGCCGGACGGCCCGACGGCGCTGCGCACGCTGCAGAGCGGCTTCACGCCCCGCATCGACATCGCCGTCATCGACCTGGCGCTGGGCGGCATGGACGGCCTGGAACTGCTGCGCGCGATCGCGCAGCTGAAGTCCGGCGTGCGCCTGATCGTGGTCGGGGCCCAGCCCGCCGGCGTGCTGTTCTCCGTCGAGACGCTGGCCCAGGCCTACGGCGTCGACCTGCTGGGCACCATCGCCAAGCCCGTCACGACGGCCAAACTGAAGGCGCTGCTCGACCATTACCAGGCGCCGCACCCGGCTGTCGCCCGTGCGCCGGTGCGCCGCTTCAGCTTTGCCGAAGTCGGGCTGGGCTTGCAGAAGCGCCAGTTCGAACCGTTCTTCCAGCCCAAGATCGAACTGGCCACGGGCCAGGTGAAGGGCCTGGAGACGTTCGCGCGCTGGCGCCATCCCGAGCACGGCGTGCTGGGGCCCGGCTCCTTCATCGATGCGCTGGAGCAGAATGGCCGCGTCGACTTCCTCGACTGGACCATGATCGAGACCTCGGTCGAGCGCTGCCGCCGCTACCACGACCAGGGCATCCCGATCTCGATCTCGCTGAACCTGGCGCCGGCCACGCTGGCGCATCCGAATTTCCTGCGCCAGGTGACGTCCTGCATGCAGCGCCACGGCGTGCTGCCCGACTACCTGACGTTCGAGATGACGGAGTCGTCGATCCTCGACTTCGATGCCGACTTCATCGAACGCCTGGTGCGCCTGCGCATGATGGGCTTCGGCCTCGCCATCGACGACTACGGCACCGGACGCTCGAACCTGCAGCTGCTGGCCCGTATCCCGTTCTCGGAACTGAAGATCGACCGCTCCTTCGTCGACGGCGCGTCCAAGAAGCGGCCGCTCGGCACCGTGCTGAAATCCTGCCTGGGCCTGGCGCACAGCCTGGATCGCATGTCGGTGGCGGTGGGCGTCGAGACGCGCCAGGACTGGGACTTCCTGCAGGCTCTCGGCTGCACCTACGCCCAGGGCTACCACATCGCGAATCCGATGGCGGCCGACGCGTTCCCGGGCTGGCTGGAAGACTGGCGGCAGTTCTTTTGAGCGGCGACGGCGCCTACCGCCACCCGCGCCCCGGCCCGGCGGGCCGCTTGCTGGCCCGTCTGCTGAATGCCCGTGGCCTGGCACGCGTGCGCCACGCCGTGCTGTCCCGCCTGCCGTTCCCCGTGCTGCGCAGCAGCGTGCGCGACGTCGTCTACGTCACCTGGATGGTCGATGCCGCCGCCGCCCGCGCGCTGCTGCCGCCCGGCCTGGCCTTGTGGGAGCGCGGCGGCAAGACGCCGTTCACGGTGCTCACTTACCGTCACGGCCACTTCGGCCCCGCCTGGGCCGGTCCGCTGCGGCGCCTGTTCCCATCCCCGCTGCAAAGCAACTGGCGCCTGTACCTCGCTGCGCCGGCGGGCGCCGTCTACTTCGTCGGCAACCTGATGGACAGCGCCGTCCACGTCGCCGGCACGCGCCTGTTCAGCGACATCATGCAGACGCATCTGCCGGCGCGTTTCGAGCACGGCCGGGCCGGGGAAGCGCTCGTCACCCGCATCGAACCGGGGCAGGGCAGCGCGCCGGCGCTGGCGCATGCCGTGGTGCCGGCGGGGCGGCGCACGCTGCCGCCTGCGTTCGTAGAAGCATTCGGCACATGGGAAGCGGCGGTGGCGATGCTGGCTTGCCAGGACCTGGCGCTGGGCTGGTCCGATCGCCTGGGGCGGCTGGTGGAGGCGTGCATCGCGCTGCCGATCCCGTTGGAAGAGGTGCAGGCGATGGCGCCGATGGGTGAGGTGGCATGCTCGCTGCTGGCGCGGCTGCCGGCGGTCGGGGAGCCGCTGTGCTTCCTGGTGCCCCGCGTGGAGTTCGCCGTACTGGACGAGCGACTCGCGTAGGGTGGGCACCACGTGCCCACCGTGACGTCAGCGTCACGCCAGCATCGGTGGGCACGTGGTGCCCACCCTACGTCGGGTTTTCAGCGGATCTCCTGCAGGATCGTCGTCGAGATTTCCTCGATCGACTTGGTCGTCGACGACAGCCAGCGGATGCCTTCGCGCCGCATCAGCGCTTCCGCCTCGTTGACCTCGTAGCGGCAATTCTCCAGCGCCGCGTATTTGCTGCCCGCGCGCCGCTCGTTGCGGATCTGGGACAGGCGCTCCGGCGTGATCGTCAATCCGAACAGTTTATGCTTGAACTCGGGCAGGGCCGAGGGCAGGCGGCCGCGTTCGAAATCGTCCGGAATCAGGGGGTAGTTGGCGGCCTTGATGCCATATTGCATTGCAAGGTAAAGACTCGTCGGCGTCTTGCCGGAGCGCGAGACGCCCACCAGGATCACGTCCGCCTCGGCCAGGTTCTTGTGCGACTGGCCGTCGTCGTGCGCGAGCGAGAAGTTGATGGCTTCGATGCGGTTCTTGTATTCCTCGGTATCGACCGTGTTGTGGATGCGGCCGATCGTGTGCGTCGATTTCACGCCCAGTTCCTGCTCCAGCGGCGCCACGAAGGTCTGGAACAGATCCATGTGCATGCCTTGCGCCGCGCGGATGATGCTCGACAGGTCGTGCTTGACGAGGGTCGAGAAGACGATCGGGCGCTGCCCGTCTCCGGCGGCCGCCTCGTTGATCCGGCGCGCCGCCTCGTAGGCCTTGTCGATGGTATCGATGAAGGGCAGGCGGATCTGGCGGAAGCGCATCTCGAACTGGCTCAGCACCGCATGGCCGAATGTTTCCGCCGTGATACCCGTGCCGTCGGACACGAAGAAGACGGTGCGCGCGGCGCTCGGATTGGATGGGGTGCTCACTGGAGTCATGGTGCCTTTTCAATAAACAGATAACAAAGTTGCAGCAACCGCGCTGTAAGAATCAGGCGTACGGGGTAGAATGCTCTGCAACAGATTCAGGTTGTGCCGTGCAGCATTTCAGAAGAATAACAAGAAACGCCGCTGTACCGCCGGCCGCACAGATTTCCATCATCAAAAAAGGTGTTTTACCATGACTAACCTGTCTACTGCAGCATTGAAGGTAGCCGATCCAGCGGCGGGTGGCGCCGGCGACGGCGTCTACGTCGCGCCGTTCGAGCAACTGCGCATGACCGACGTCGAGTCGGTCGGCGGCAAGAACGCGTCGCTGGGCGAAATGATCAGCCAGCTGGCCGAAGCCGGCGTGCGCGTCCCGGGCGGCTTTGCCACCACGGCCGACGCCTTCCGCGACTTCCTGCGCCACAGCGCCGACGGTGGTCCTTCGCTCGGCGATCGCATCGCCACCCGCCTGGAAAGCCTGGACGTGGACGATGTGCGCGCGCTGGCCGCGGCCGGCGCCGAGATCCGCCAATGGATCGTCGACACCCCGTTCCAGCCGCGCCTGGAACAGGAAATCCGCGACTACTACGAGCGTCTGGTCGCCGACAGCAGCACGGAAATGTCGTTCGCCGTGCGTTCCTCGGCCACCGCGGAAGACTTGCCGGACGCGTCGTTCGCAGGCCAGCAGGAAACCTTCCTGAACGTCGTCGGCATCGACAACGTGCTGGAAGCGATGAAGCACGTGTTCGCCTCGCTGTACAACGACCGCGCGATCTCCTACCGCGTCCATAAAGGCTTCACGCACGCCGAGGTGGCGTTGTCGGCCGGCGTGCAGCGCATGGTGCGCTCCGACCTGGGCGCCGCCGGCGTCATGTTCACCATCGATACGGAATCGGGCTTCAAGGACGTCGTGTTCGTCACCTCCAGCTACGGCCTGGGCGAGACCGTCGTGCAGGGCGCCGTCAATCCGGACGAATTCTATGTCCACAAGCCGATGCTCGAGCAGGGCAAGAAACCGGTCATCCGCCGCAACATCGGCTCGAAACTGATCAAGATGGAATTCTCGTCCGAAGCCAAGGCAGGCCGCTCGGTCCAGACGGTGGACGTGCCGGTCGAGCTGCGCAACCGCTACTCGCTGACCGACGACGAGGTCGTCGAGCTGGCCAAGTATGCGGTCATCATCGAGAAGCACTATGGCCGCCCGATGGACATCGAGTGGGGCAAGGACGGCCGCGACGGCAAGCTGTACATCCTGCAGGCCCGTCCGGAAACCGTGAAGTCGCAGCAGAAGGCGACCGACACCCAGCAGCGCTTCCAGCTGAAGGGTACGGGCACCGTGCTGACCTCGGGCCGCGCGATCGGCCAGAAGATCGGCGCCGGCCCCGTGCGCGTGATCAACGACCCGTCCGAGATGGAACGCGTGCAGCCGGGCGACGTGCTGGTGGCCGACATGACCGACCCGAACTGGGAACCCGTCATGAAGCGCGCCTCGGCGATCGTCACCAACCGCGGCGGCCGCACCTGCCACGCGGCGATCATCGCCCGTGAACTGGGCGTACCGGCCGTCGTCGGCTGCGGCGACGCCACCGAGGCCCTGAAGGACGGCACCTTCGTCACCGTCTCCTGCGCCGAAGGCGACGAGGGCAAGATCTACGACGGCCTGCTGGAAACGGAAATCTCGGAAGTGAAGAGCGGCAACCTGCCGAAGATCGCGACCAAGATCATGATGAACGTCGGTAACCCGCAACTGGCCTTCGACTTCCAGTCGATCCCGAACGGCGGCGTCGGCCTGGCGCGCCTGGAATTCATCATCAACAACAACATCGGCGTGCACCCGAAGGCGATCCTCGAGTACCCAAACATCGACAACGACCTGAAGAAGGCCGTGGAATCGGTGGCCCGCGGCCACGCGTCGCCGCGCGCCTTCTACGTCGACAAGCTGGCCGAAGGCGTGGCGACGATCGCCGCGGCATTCTGGCCGAAGCCCGTCATCGTGCGCCTGTCCGACTTCAAGTCGAACGAGTACAAGAAGCTGATCGGCGGTTCGCGCTACGAGCCGGACGAGGAAAACCCGATGCTGGGCTTCCGCGGCGCCGCCCGCTACATCTCCGAGGACTTCGCCGAGTCCTTCGAGATGGAATGCATGGCCATGAAGCGCGTGCGCGAAGAGATGGGCCTGACCAACGTCGAGCTGATGATCCCGTTCGTGCGCACGCTGGGCCAGGCCGAGAAGGTCATCGAGCTGCTGGCCAAGTATGGCCTGAAACGCGGTGAAAACGGCCTGCGCGTCATCATGATGTGCGAAGTCCCGTCGAACGCCATCCTGGCCGAACAGTTCCTGGAATACTTCGACGGCTTCTCGATCGGCTCGAACGACCTGACCCAGCTGACCCTGGGCCTGGACCGCGACTCCGGCATGGAACTGCTGGCCAAGGACTTCGACGAACGCGACCCGGCGGTGAAAGCGATGCTGTCGCTGGCGATCAAGGCGTGCCAGAAACAGGGCAAGTACGTGGGTATCTGCGGCCAGGGGCCGTCGGACAACCCGGACTTCGCCGAGTGGCTGATGCAGCAGGGCATCGAGTCGATGTCGCTGAATCCGGATTCGGTCATCGAGACGTGGCAGAAGCTGGCGAAGCTGTAAAGATTGGCCAGATCGTCCTGATGCATTATGCTTAATGCAACCCCCGTCGCCGAAGGGCGGCGGGGGTTTTTCTTTTTTCCGGGGACGATATGAAACGCTTTGCCGTACTGATGATCCTGCTCGGCTTGTCGAGCGCCAGCTTCGCCGAGGAACCCGCCTTCTGCAAATCCGTCTGCGCTTCGGAAAAGACCACCTGCCGTGCCGATGCGCAGGCCAGCGAAAAGTCCGAAGGCCTGTTGCCGACGAATGTGCCGGAAAAGAATCCGTTCGCGCGGACGGCGCAGATCCAGGTGCGGTCCGACGACGGCGGCGCGTTGGAGAAGGCGGGGAACGATCACCGCAGGATGTCGCGGGTTGGCGCGTGCGAGGATACGTATCAGCGTTGCACACGCGGGTGCGGTACGTCGGCCAAGGCGAAAGCAGGCTGAACGCCTGGTGTCATCGCCGTAGGGCGGGCACCACGTGCCCACCTGAATATACGGACCGTCTGCGCTCGGTGGGCACGTGGTGCCCACCCTGCATCAGGCTGCCGGCTGCAAGGCGATGACTGCCATCCCGACCAGCGCGATACCGGCCCCCGCCACATCCCAGCGCGTCAGCGCAACCCCATCCACGAAGCGCAGCCACAGCAGCGCGACGGCGATATACATGCCGCCATACGCGGCGTACGTGCGTCCAGCCGCCGTGGGATGCAGCGTCAGCAGCCAGGCGAACAAGGCCAGCGATACGGCGGCGGGCAGCAGCAACCATGGCGTCCGGCCGCCCTTGACGACGAGCCACGGCAGGTAGCAGCCGACGATCTCGGCGATGGCGGTGATGGCGAACAGGGCGGCAAGCTTGGCAAAGGCGAACACGAAACGATCCGGTCGGGCAAATGCGCCACCATACACGCCGCTTGACCGAACAGCAATCTTGCTCAAAAGAATGTAACAAATGGGCTTAACAGATTGACACACCGTACTGACGCGGTAGACTGGCCGGGTAGACCGACATGAATCACAAACAATAAAAAATACCATCGACGCACGGGAACCCCAAGCAAAACCCTCGTTACCCGGGCCGGGCAGCGAGGGTTTATCTTTTGAAACGCCTACATGGAGGAGACGACCATGGTTGACTGGATGGGCTGGCTCGTGGCAGCCGGCGTGCTCGTGGTCCTGGAGCTGTTCACCGGGACGTTTTATCTGCTGATGATCGCCATCGGCATGGCGCTGGGCGGCATCGTCGCGCTCGCAGGTGCCGGGCTCTCCGTGCAGGCGATCGTGGCGGGCATCGCCGGCGTGCTGGCGACGGGGCTGCTGCACCGCTCGCGCTTCGGCCGCCAGCACAAGCATGACGCCAGCCGCGACCGCAACGTCAATCTCGACATCGGCCAGCGCGTGAACGTTCCCGCCTGGGACAACGGCCGCGCGCGCGTCATGTACCGCGGCGCGCTGTGGGACGTCGAACTGGGGCAGGGCGCCACGCCGCACGCAGGCGACTTCCGCATCGTCGAAGTCCATGGCAGCCGCCTGGTGGTGGCGAATCACTGAGATCGACGGGGCAATCGAGGATGATCATGACACAAGCACATGGCGTGACAGGGGCCGAGCACATGGCCACGGAACATTCGACACTGACACCGCGGCAGGTACTCGGCGCGCTGCTCGCTCTGGCGCTCCTGGCCGGGCTGGTCGATCCGAGGACAATGGGACAGGCGTCGCACCTCGTCTCGGACATGGTCGTCGAGCTGTCGTTGAGCTTCCTGGCCTTCTACTGGTATCGGCTGGACAGCGATGCGCACCAGTACCGGCGCTCGCTGCTGCTGAACGCCGCCGTCATCGGCGTGGGCACCGTCGCTGTGCCGTACTACCTGCTGCGCAGTCGCCCGTGGGGCCAGAAGTGGCGCGCGGTGCTGCGCGGCGTCGGCTTCATGCTGCTGATGTCCGCGACGCTGGCGACAGGCCTGCTGATCCACGCCGCGCTGGCCTGAGCCCGCGCACGACCGTTTTCCATCATCGATAACAGAAGGGATGTCCATGCAATTATCGTTCGGTACGTTCGCCCTGGTGATCTTCATCATCGCGCTGGTGTTCGTCTTCAAGACCATCAATGTGGTGCCGCAGCAGCATGCCTGGGTCGTCGAGCGCCTTGGCAAGTACCATGCGACGCTGGCGCCGGGCCTGAACATCGTCGTGCCCTTCATCGACCGCATCGCCTACAAGCACAGCCTGAAGGAGATCCCGCTCGACGTGCCGCCGCAGGTCTGCATCACGCGCGACAACACGCAGCTGCAGGTGGACGGCATCCTGTACTTCCAGGTGACCGATGCGATGCGCGCGTCCTACGGCTCGTCGAACTACATCGCCGCGATCACGCAGCTGGCCCAGACCACGCTGCGTTCCGTCATCGGCAAGATGGAGCTGGACAAGACCTTCGAGGAGCGCGACCACATCAACACGACCATCGTCAACGCCATCGACGAATCGGCCGCGAACTGGGGCGTGAAGGTGCTGCGCTACGAGATCAAGGACCTGACGCCGCCGGCCGAGATCCTGCATGCGATGCAGCGCCAGATCACGGCCGAGCGCGAGAAGCGCGCGCTGATCGCGGCGTCCGAAGGCCGGCGCCAGGAGGCGATCAATATCGCGAGCGGCGAGCGGGAAGCGCAGATCGCCCGTTCCGAAGGCGAAAAGCAGGCGGCGATCAACCGCGCGCAGGGCGAGGCGACGGCGATCGTGGCGCTGGCGGAAGCCAGTTCCTCGGCACTGCGCCAGGTGGGGGAAGCGATCCGTTCGCCGGGCGGCATCGATGCCGTCAACCTGCGCGTGGCGGAGCATTATGTCGATGCGTTCGGCAAGCTGGCCAAGACCAATAATTCGATCATCGTGCCGGCGGACCTGGGAGACATGAGCGGGTTGATTGCGAGTGCGCTGCAGATCGTGAAGTCGCAGCGGTAAGCGCAGCGGGAGTGCACGCAATGGTGGGCACGTGGTGCCCACCCTACGTGGATTCGCAGGGTGATTGGCCCCGTCCACCCCACGTTTGCGCCCCCGGTAGGGTGGGCACCACGTGCCCACCAGCTGGTCGATCAGAAGTCGACCGTCGCCGACACCGTGAAGGTGCGCGGCGCCGCCAGCACCAGGTAGCTGGAGCCCGGATAGCCGCCCGTCGATGCCCAGTAGTTGCGGTCGAACGCATTGTCGACGCGGGCGCGGAAGGTGACGTCGCGGTCCATGATACGGGTCGCGTAGTTGGCGCCCAGGTCCACGCGCGTCCACGACGGCAGGCGCTGCGTGTTGGCGGCGTCGGCGTACTGTTTCGACGTGTACACGGTGCGCGCGTTCAGCGACAGGCCCGGCACCTGGCGCACGTCCCAATCGGCACCCAGGTTCAGCTGGGTTTCCGGCACGCCGATCGCGTCGTTGCCCGCGTTGATGCCGCTGGCGGTGCGGCGCTGTTCGGCGTCGAGCAGGGTCAGGCCTCCCAGGATGCGCACGCCCGGCGCGGCGATGCCGAACACGGACAGCTCCGCCCCGCGGTTGCGCTGTTCGCCGTTCAGGCCGAAGATGCGGTCCTGCACGAAGCCCATCGGCTGCGAGGTGGTGAACAGGGACAGGCTGGCGCCCAGCTTGCCGCTGTCGTATTTCACGCCGACTTCCTTCTGGCGCGAGGTGTACGGCGCGAAGATCTGGCCCTGGTTGATGACGTCGGTGCCCGATGCCGTCGGACCTTGCTGCAGCGCCTCGATGTAGTTGGCGTAGACCGACACGTTCTTCAGCGGCTTGTAGACGAGGCCCAGCACCGGGGTGTTGGCGCTCTGGTCGTAGCCCGCGTTCTGCACGCCCGTGTTGTAGTCGTAGCCGTAGGCCTTGATGGTCTGGCGGCGGATGCCGACGGTGGCCAGGAAGCGGTCGTCGAACATCGACATGGTGTCGGCCACGGCGTAGCTGCTCAGGATCGTCTTGGACGTGATCAGCGGGTTGCTCATCACGCCGCCCGTGAAGAAGGTGTTCGACGGCGCGGCGACGTCGACCGGGTTGTACAGGTTCGACGACCAGCCCGAGAAGTCGCCCATCGCGTAGGCGTTGCGCGACTTCAGCTCCAGCCACGACGCCGTGGTGCTGATCGTGTGCCAGATGGGGCCCGTGATGAAGGCGCCGCGCAGGCCGATCTCGCCGGTGCGGTTCTGGTCCTTGCGGAAGTTGTCGAAGCGGGTCATGTTGACGCCGCCGGCATTGTCGGTGGTGGTCGGCGATGCCAGGACGTTGTATTCCTCGCCGTTGCGGGCACCCGCTGCGGCCCAGGCGACGACGTTCGGCGCCAGGTCGACTTCGGCGCGCACGGTGCCGAAGGTATCGCGCTCGTTGGACTTGGTCCACGGCTGGGCGAAGTTCTTGTCCGCGTCCGGTGCGCTCGGCAGCGGCACGCCGGCGCGCGGGGTCACGCTCGGACGCGGATTGGTCAGATTGTGTTCCTGGAAGCCGATGTCGGCCGACAGGCGGTAGTTGGCGCCGCGGTAGTCCAGGCCGATGGAGAGGACGTTCAGTTCGCGCTTCTCGCGGTCGACCGCGGTGTCGCCGTCGCGGCGCACGCCGTTGATGCGGATGCCGCCGCGGCCGTCGTCGAAGCGACGCGCGACGTCGAAGGCGCCGTAGCCCTGGCCGCCCGACTCGACGCCCAGCGTGACCTGGTTCAGGTCCTTGTTCGGCGCGCGCTTGGGCACCAGGTTGATCATGCCGCCGATGCCGCCGCCGCCCGGGCCGACGCCGTTGACGAAAGTGTTCGCACCGTGGAAGACCTCAACGCGTTCCAGCAGTTCCGACGCCACGAACTGGCGCGGCAGCAGGCCGTACAGGCCGTTGTACGACAGGTCGTCCGAGTTGACCGGGAAGCCGCGGATCACGTACAGCTCCTGGTAGTTGCCGAAGCCGCGCGCCACGCGTACGGACGGGTCGTTCTGCACCACGTCGCCCACGCTGCGGGCCTGCTGGTCCTGGATCAGCGCCAGCGTGTAGTTGGTGGTGTTGAACGGGGTGTTCATGATGTCCACGTTGCCCAGCAGGCCCAGACGGCCGCCGCGCGCGACCTGGCCGCCGGCGTACGCGCCCGGCAGGCCTTGCGCCGAAGCGTCGGCCGAGGCGGTGATCACGACGGTCGACATCTTCTGGTCGGCCTGCGGCTGGCCGGCGTCGGCCGGCTGCGATTGCGCCAGGGCGGCGCCGCTCGTCATGAGCAGGGCGGCGAGGGCAATCGGGGTCAGGGGCAGGGTAGAACGTACTGTCGTCTTCATGGAAACTCTTGTTGTTGGATGAGAATAATTATCATTATATCGGTCATCCTTGCCTTCGTAAATGAGAACCATTATTATCTGCCTTCGTCTCCAACGTAGGCCCGCCCCCGTCCGTCTTTCCCATGTCGAATTCCTCCCTGCGCGCGTGGTCCTGGATCCACAAATGGAGCAGCCTGGTCTGCACCGTCTTCATGCTGCTCCTGTGCCTCACGGGCCTGCCGCTGATCTATCACCATGAAATCGGCCACCTGCTCGGCAACGAGATCGAGGCACCCGTTGTCTCGCCGGAGCAGGCGCAGCAGCGCGCCGACCTGGACACCGTGATCGCCGCCGGTAAGGCGCGCTATCCGGACAAGGTTATGATGTACATGTCGCAGGACGCCGAGGAACCGGCATTCTGGTTCCTGACGATGGGCGCGCACGCGAACGACGAGAAATTCGTGTCCCTTGCCGTCGATGCGCGCACGGGCAAGTACGTGGCCGAGCCGCCGATCGAGGGCGGCGGCTTCATGTCGATCATGTTCCACCTGCACGTCGACCTGTTCGCCGGCCTGTGGGGCAAGCTGTTCCTCGGCTTCATGGGCTTGCTGCTCGTCGTCGCCATCATCTCGGGCATGGTGCTGTACGCGCCGTTCATGCGCAAGCTCGATTTCGGCACCGTGCGCCACGGCCGCACCGCGCGCCTGAAGTGGCTCGACCTGCACAACCTGCTGGGCATCGTCACGCTGGTGTGGGCGCTCGTCGTCGGCGTCACGGGCGTCGTCAACACGCTGGCCGACATGCTGCTGAAGGTATGGCAGGCCACCGAGATCGCCGAGATGACCAAGCCCTACCAGGGCCAGGCCACGCCGACCGTGCTGGCGTCGATGCAGGCCTCGGTCAAGCGGGCGGAAAACGCGGAGCCGGGCATGAAGGTCGGCTTCATCGCCTTCCCCGGCACGCCGTTCGCCACGCCGCACCACTACGGCGTCTACATGCACGGCGACCAGGCACTCACCTCGCGCCTGTACAAGCCCGTGCTGGTCGACGCGACCACCGCGCAGATCACGGACCGCCGCAGCCTGCCGTGGTACCTGACGGCGCTGCTGGTGTCGCAGCCGCTGCACTTCGGCGACTACGGCGGGGCCGGCATGCAGTTCCTGTGGGCGGTGCTGGACATCGCGACCATCATCGTGCTGGGTAGCGGCCTGTATCTGTGGGTCAAGCGCGGCCGCGCGGCGCAGAAGGCGGCGCAGGAAGCGCGCCGCACCGCGGCCCTGGGCACGCCGGCGCTGGTGCGCGAAGGGGACATGCGATGAAGACGGCCAGGCAGATCTGGCTGGCGCCGGTCCTGCTGGGGTTCGTGACCATCGTTGGCCTGCTGTCGGCGCTGCTGGGCGACGGCGTGTGGGACGTGGTGTCGGTCGTCGCGCTGGCCGTTCCGGTGCTGACGATCGGCTGGTACTGGTCGCGGCCGGCGCAGTCGCCCCATTCGCGCTGATGGTGGACATATGCATGGACGCTTTAATCTTCTGTTAAGCATCGCCTGCTGTAACCCGCGTATAAATCCCGTTGAACCATAACGACAACAAGGAGTTCGCGGTGAAGAACCTGATACGGAATAACAAAGGCTTTCTGGCGTTCCTCGTCCTGTTCGGCGTGTTCCGCACCGCGGTGGCCGACTGGAATCCGATCCCGTCCTCGTCCATGCATCCGAACCTGCTGGAAGGCGATGTCGTCTTCGTCAACCGCATGGCCTTCGACCTGAAGGTGCCGCTGACCGATGTCGTCGTGGCCCGGCTGGGCGAACCGCAGCGCGGCGACATCGTCACCTTCCGCTCGCCGCGCGACGGCGAACTCCTGATCAAGCGCCTCGTCGCGCTGCCCGGCGACGTGGTCGAGATGCGCAACGAGCGCCTGACCATCAACGGGAAGAGTGCCGACTACCACGTCGTCGAGCACTCGATGGATTCCGTGGGCGGATCCGCCGTGCGCGCGGTGCAGCTGGCCGAGTCGTTCAACGGCGCGCGCCGCCACATCCAGCTGATCCCGGACGTGATGGCGCCGCGCACCTTCGGCCCCGTGACGATCCCGCAAGGGCAGTACCTGATGCTGGGCGATAACCGCGACAACAGCGCCGACTCGCGCGTCATCGGCCTGGTGCCGCGCAAGCTGCTGGTGGGCCGCGCCGAACGCGTGCTGGTATCGGCCGACTACCAGGGCAACTGGATGCCGCGTACCGAGCGCTTCGGCATGTCGCTGTACCGCCCGCAGTGACAGCGAACGCATGAGCCGTCGTCCCTGCGCAGGCAGGGACCCAAGGTTGCGAGTGATGTCGGGACCCGTAAATTAGGCCCCTGCCTGTGCAGGGGCGACGCGGTAAAATGCTGCGCTTCGGACGCTTGCATGGTGCAGTGCCGAGTTTTGAAAGGCATTCCTATGCAACGAGTACTGACCGCCATCCTGGCCTGCCTCAGCATGGTGGGCGCATTGGCGATCGACACCTATCTGCCCTCGATTCCCGCGATCGGACGCGACTTCGGCGTCGGCCCGGTCGCCGTGCAGCAGACGCTGTCCGTCTTCCTGTTCACCTTCGCCTTCATGATGCTGTTCTACGGGACGCTGTCGGATTCCTTCGGCCGGCGCCCCGTGATCCTGGCGGCGCTGTTCGTGTACACGCTGGCGTCGGCCGGCGCCGCGCTGGCCCCCACGTTCGGCTGGCTGCTGGTGTTCCGCGCGCTGCAGGGGCTCGCCGCCGGCGCGGGTTCGGTGATCGGGCAGGCCATCGTGCAGGACCGCTTCAGCGGCGCCGATGCCCAGCGCATCATGTCGCACGTGATGATGGTGTTCGGCCTGGCGCCGGCCATTGCCCCGATCCTGGGCGGCTGGCTGCACGTGACGTTCGGCTGGCGCTCCACCTTCGTGTTCCTGGCGCTGTTCGGCGCGTTGATGGTGGTGGCGGTGTGGAAGCTGCTGCCGGAAAGCCTGCCGCGCGAGCAGCGCCACGCCTTCCACGGCGGCGCCATTGCGCGCAACTACCTGAAGGTGCTCGGCCATCCGCAATTCCTGCTGCTGGCGCTGGCCGTGGGCCTGGCGTTCGGCGGGCTGTCGATCTATATCGGCTCGGCCGCCAACTTCGTGATGGACATCCTCGGGCTGCCGGAAACGGCGTTCGCCTGGATGTTCATTCCGCTGATCAGCGGCATGGTGATCGGTTCGGCATGGGGCGGCAAGCGCGCGTCGCGGATCGCGCCGGCGGCCATGCTGCGCATCGGCTACGGCTTGATGGCGCTGGCGTGCGTGCTGAACGTGGGCTACGCGGCGTTCGTGCACGACCGCGTGGCCGTGCCGTGGGCGGTGCTGCCGCTGATGGTCTATACCTTCGGGCTCGCGGTGGCGATGCCGGCGATCCAGGTCGGGGCGCTGGCGCTGTTCCCGGCCAACCGCGGACTGGCATCGTCGATGCTGGCGTTCGTCCAGATGATGTCGTTCGCGCTGATCTCGGGCCTGGTGGCGCCGTTGCTGTTCGGCAGCGCGTTCAAGCTGGCATGCGGCGTGGCGGCGGGGCTGGTGGGCAGCTTCGTGGCGTATCGGCTGGCGGGCGTGGCGGGGAAGCGGACGGCGGTGGCGGCCTGATCTGCATGGTGGGCACGTGGTGCCCACCCTACGTATCGGGCCGTGGGGCCCACGTCAACGGCGATTGTTCTTCATCGCCTTTTCGATCTCGCGCTTGGCATCGCGATCGCGCTCGGTGTCGCGCTTGTCGTGCTGCTTCTTGCCCTTGGCGAGGCCCACTTCGCATTTCACGCGGCCGGCCTTGAAGTGCAGGTTCAGCGGCACGAGCGTGTAGCCGGAGCGTTCCACCTTGCCGACCAATTTTTCGATCTCGGCCTTGTGCAGCAGCAGCTTGCGGGTACGGATGGCTTCCGGATGGCTCCAGGCCGAGGCTGCCGAGAGCGCGCTGATGTGGGCGCCGAACAGGTATAGCTCGCCGTTGCGCACGACCACGTAGGCCTCCTTGATCTGCACGCGTCCCTCGCGGATCGCTTTGACTTCCCAGCCTTCCAGCACCAGTCCGGCCTCGTAGCGGTCCTCGATGAAGTAGTCGAAAAAGGCTTTCTTATTATCAATAATACTCATGAAATAGCTAAAATGCGCGCGTCGGTTAAACTACGGTTGTCGCCCTCGCAAGGGCAAACCTACCAACATCATAACAAACGGTTGACCAATGGCAGTAGTGCACAAATCAGTTTTCTTAGGCTATAGCGCCGAGCAGATGTTCGACCTGGTCGCAAAGGTCGAGGATTATCCCAAGTTCCTGCCCTGGTGCAGCGGCGTCAAGGTGATCGAACGCAACGAGGACAAATTGACGGCCTGCCTGCAGATTAATTTCCACGGCGTGAAGCAGAGCTTTACCACGGCGAACCACAACCAGCGCCCGACCCAGATGAAGATGCATCTCGTCGACGGACCTTTCAAGATGCTGGAAGCGACGTGGAGCTTCAAGTCGCTGCGCGAGGATGCCTGCAAGATCGACTTCGACATGCAGTACGAGTTCTCCAGCATCATCCTGGAACAACTCGTCGGCCCCGTGTTCGGCATGATCGCCAACACGATGGTCGATTCCTTCTGCAAGCGCGCCGAGGTCGTGTATGGCTGACGCAGGCGGCGTCCACGTCTGGGTGTCATATGCGGCCGGCACGGTCGAGTACCTGCAGGGACTGGAGGTCGCGCCCGGCACCACCATCGGGCAGGCGATCGAGCGGAGCGGGGTGCTGCAGGCGCATCCCGAGATCAACCTGGTGACGCAGCCGGTGGGCATCTACGCGAAGAAAAAAACGCTCGACACGGTGCTGCGCGAGCGCGACCGCATCGAGATCTACCGGCCGCTGGTGGCGGATCCGAAGGATTCGCGGAGGAAGCGGGCGGCGAAGAAGGCGGCGGCCTGATCGCCCTGCACGCCCAACCCCGTCGTTCCCGCGAAAGCGGGAACCCATACTGAAGCACCGGTGTCGCTCTGTCGATGGTGCTCCAGCGTTTGGGGAATACCGAATTCTGATGCTCAGTATGGATTCCCGCCTTCGCGGGAATGACGGGTTATTTGAGGCGGCGGGTGAAGCAGCGACGGCTCATTGGCACTCCGTATCCTGCATCCTGCGCGTCTCCGCCAGCCTGCGCGCCCGCTCGTCGTCGGATACGAAACTCCGCTGTCCCTTCTCGTCGTACTCCGACAGGCGCGTTCCTGCCGTGAGCGTCATTTCGCGCCGCTTCAGGCTCTTGCAGCGCTGCGCCTGCGCAGCCTGCTTCTGTGCCGACAATTGCTCCTTCGTTTCCATCTCCGCCTGCTGGGCCTGGCGCTTGCGGTAGTCCGCTTCGCGCTCGGCCAGCGTCGGCGCTGCCTTGGCCGGTTCTGCCGGGGCAGCGGGTGCCGAGGGCGCAGGCGCCAGCGCATCGAGCGTGCGCGGCTTTTTCAGGATGCGTGCTTCGGGCGTGCCTGCCGGAGGAGGGCGGTCGGAAAACACGTGTGTGCCCTTGTCGTCGATCCAGGAGTACTGTGCGAAGGCGGAGGGCGTCAGCAAGGCGAGCAGAAGAAGAGCGGCACGCGGCCGCGGGAACGTCGTCGAAGTCATTAAACAGTGCACTGGGGCTTTCGCTAAATATTTCCTTGAATCACATACTCGATTTCGCCACGTCCAGCCACGCATGTCAATTCATGGTTTTTTGCTATTTATGGCCCATTTTGGCAATCTTGCGACGTTTTCCTGGAGTTTCTGTATAATTCGCTTTTGCGCCTATAGGAAATAAACTATGCGTCTCCTCCAGAAAGCACTCACGTTCGATGACGTGCTGCTCGTCCCGGCCTACTCGAATGTCCTCCCGGCCAACACGTCCCTGCGTACCAAGCTGACCCGGAATATCTCGCTGAACATTCCGCTGCTCTCCGCTGCGATGGACACCGTTACCGAAGCCCGCCTTGCAATTGCAATGGCGCAAGAGGGCGGCATCGGCATCATCCACAAGAACCTGCGCCCGGTCGACCAGGCGCGCGAAGTCGCCCGTGTCAAGCGTTTCGAAGCCGGCGTGCTGCGCGATCCGATCACGGTGCCGCCCGCGATGAAGATCCGCGACGTCATCGCCCTGCAGCACCAGCATGGCTTCAGTGGCTTCCCGGTGGTCGAGGGCAAGCAGGTGGTGGGCATCATCACCAACCGTGACCTGCGCTTCGAAGAAGACCTGGATGCGGAAACCCGCACCAAGATGACCCCGCGCGAAAAGCTGGTGTACGTCAACGAAGATGCCGATACCGCCGAGGCGAAGCGCCTGATGAACAAGCACCGCCTGGAGCGCGTGCTGGTCGTCGACGACGCGTTCGAGCTGCGCGGCCTGATCACCGTGAAGGACATCCTGAAGTCGCACGAACACCCGAACGCGTCCAAGGACGCGCAGGGCAAGCTGCTGGTGGGCGCCGCAGTGGGCGTGGGCGAGAAGGACAAGGAGCGCGTGGACCTGCTGGTCAAGGCCGGCGTGGACGTGCTGGTGGTCGACACCGCCCACGGCCACTCGCAAGGCATCCTGGACCGCGTGAAATGGATCAAAGAGACCTACCCTGAAGTCGACGTCATCGGCGGCAATATCGCTACCGCCGCCGCCGCCCGCGCACTGGTCGAGGCCGGCGCCGACGCGGTCAAGGTCGGCATCGGTCCGGGCTCGATCTGCACCACCCGTATCGTCGCCGGCGTCGGCGTGCCGCAGATCTACGCGATCTCGAGCGTGGCCGAAGCACTAGAAGGCACGGGCGTGCCCTGCATCGCCGACGGCGGCATCCGCTACTCGGGCGACATCTCGAAGGCACTGGCGGCAGGCGCGCACACCGTCATGATGGGCTCGATGTTCGCCGGCACCGACGAAGCGCCGGGCGAAGTGATCCTGTACCAGGGCCGTTCGTACAAATCCTACCGCGGCATGGGTTCGCTGGGCGCGATGGCCGAAGGCTCGGCCGACCGCTACTTCCAGGAATCGCAGTCGAAGGCCGAGAAGTTCGTGCCGGAAGGTATCGAAGGCCGCGTCGCCTACAAGGGCAGCGTGCTGGCGATCATCTACCAGCTCGTCGGCGGCGTGCGCCAGTCGCTGGGCTACTGCGGCTGCGCGACCATCGAGGAACTGCGGGCGAAAGCCGAATTCGTCGAGATCACCTCGGCCGGCATGCGCGAATCGCACGTCCACGACGTGCAGATCACCAAAGAAGCGCCGAACTACCGTACCGAATAAGGTATGAGGACGCGGCCAGTTCGGCCGCGTTTGCGTATAACGATTCCGATCCAACGTAGGGTGGGCTCCCCGAGCCCACGCGTAAGCCAGCACAGCGCTGACGTCACGCGTGGGCGCGGAGCGCCCACCCTACCCATATGCTCAAGACCACATGCACTCCAAAATCCTCATCCTCGACTTCGGTTCCCAGGTCACGCAACTGATCGCCCGCCGCGTCCGCGACGCCGGCGTGTTCTCCGAGGTCTATCCGTACGACATCGACGAAGAGTTCGTCCGCAACTACGGCGCGTCCGGCGTGATCCTGTCCGGCAGCCACAACTCGACGCTGGAAGGCGACTCCCCGCGCGCCCCGCAAGCGGTATTCGAGCTGGGCGTGCCCGTGCTGGGCATCTGCTACGGCATGCAGACCATGGCAGCCCAGCTGGGCGGCAAGGTCGAGAACGGTAAAGTGCGCGAATTCGGTTACGCCGAGGTGCGCGCCCGCGGCCACACCAAGCTGCTGAACGGCATCAACGACTTCGTCACCGACGAAGGCCACGGCATGCTGAAGGTCTGGATGAGCCACGGCGACAAGGTCCTGGAAATGCCGGAAGGCTTCAAGCTGATGGGTTCGACCCCGTCCTGCCCGGTCGCCGCGATGGCCGACGAAGAGCGCGGCTTCTACGCGCTGCAGTTCCACCCGGAAGTCACGCACACGACGCAGGGCGAAGCTATCATCGGCCGCTTCGTGCACGAGATCTGCGGCTGCAAGAGCGACTGGAACATGCCGGACTACATCGGCGAAGCCGTCGAGAAGATTCGCGCGCAGGTCGGTACCGACGAGGTCATCCTCGGCCTGTCAGGCGGCGTCGACTCGAGCGTGGCCGCAGCCCTGATCCACCGCGCCATCGGCGACCAGCTGACCTGCGTGTTCGTCGACCACGGCCTGCTGCGCAAGGACGAGGGCAAGATGGTCATGGACATGTTCGCCAAGAACCTCGGCGTCAAGGTGCTGCGCATCGACGCGTCCGACCAGTTCATGGGCCACCTGGCCGGCGTGACCGATCCGGAACAGAAGCGCAAGATCATCGGCCGCGAATTTGTGGAAGTGTTCCAGGAACAAGCCAAGCAGCTGACCAGCGCCCGCTGGCTGGCGCAAGGCACCATCTACCCGGACGTGATCGAATCGGCCGGCAAGGGCAAGAAGGGCCAGACGATCAAGAGCCACCACAATGTGGGCGGCCTGCCGGAAACCCTGAACCTGAAACTGCTGGAGCCGCTGCGCGAACTGTTCAAGGACGAAGTGCGTAAACTCGGCGTGGCCCTGGGCCTGCCGCACGACATGGTCTACCGCCACCCGTTCCCGGGCCCGGGCCTGGGCGTGCGCATCCTCGGCGAAGTGAAACGCGAATACGCCGACTTGCTGCGCGAAGCGGATGCGATCTTCATCGAAGAGCTGCGCAATACCCCGTTCGTTGCCCCGATGGTGCCGGGCATCGACGCCGGCAAGGCGCCGACCAACTGGTACGAAGCGACGTCGCAGGCGTTCGCCGTGTTCCTGCCGGTAAAATCGGTGGGCGTGATGGGCGACGGCCGCACCTACGAATACGTCGTGGCGCTGCGCGCCGTCCAGACGCTGGACTTCATGACGGCGCAATGGGCGCACCTTCCGCACGATCTGCTGGGACGGGTGTCGAACCGGATCATCAATGAGGTGCGTGGGTTGAATCGCGTTGTGTATGATATTTCGGGGAAGCCGCCGGCGACGATTGAGTGGGAGTAGGATTTCCTGAAGGAAATTTTTCTTTTATGATTTAAAAAAGCTCGCTTTGGCGAGCTTTTTTTAGTTTAAATCATTGGGCCGGGGTAGCATTGCTTTCGCTTAAGACTACCAGTCGATTTGATCGAAACCGATCAATTGCTGTTGAAGCGAGTACTCGAGGTGAGTTTTCTGGAGTAAAAGTGTGTAATAAAGTCCGCCTTACTTGGCTCAGCTATTTGCTGGTCCTGCGGCCTGTTCTGCCTTGGCAATGGTCTGTAACTTCGCCGATGTGTCATCACTGCTTAACTCGTTGAGCAAGCGGTCATACTCTCTCGGTCGTCCTGTGTCGAGTTGGCCACTTTGAGAGAATCCAGAAATAAATGCTTGCGCCGGTGACGGCATCCTCGTTCGTCTCCGTCAGAATGATTTCGAATTATATTCTCCAATGCTTGCGTCACGGAATTCTTATTGATGATATGAAAAAGTAGTCGCTTAGTTAGCTAGGCTATCAAGTCTCTGAAATATTTTTTCTTTGTCGGACAAGGCATCGCTGCGTAGACCACGATAAAAAGCGGAGAACTCGTCCTTGCTAACTGACTCTCTTGTAATGCCATGGCATTCCAGCAGCTTATTTATTGCGCTGACGAGCGGGAGGGTTTCTGTTTCGGTGCGGATCATGCCCTTTAGCGCTGCATCCAGCTCTGGTGTTAGCACATCGGCGGGAACATAAAATGCCGCATTCGCCCGGTTGTATTTGTCAGCACTAGACATTGAGCGCACGAATACTTGGATTAGTGATTGGTCTGGCCGGTTGTGATAAAGGTTCCACGCAGCAGCAATCTCTGCACTTTCGCGCAGTTTTCCGGCATCCAGCAACTGTCTAATAAGCGGTGTGGCGCGTGCTGCGTCGGCAACAAAAAGTCCATTGGTGCTTTCACGGCTCCCACCATTCAATACTAGCTTTAACAAATAGTCAAAAGCCATCGACCTTTCTTCTGGTAACATTCCCTCAAAATGTGTTTCATTCAGTCCGTCAAGGCGCTCTTTATTCGCAGTTGAAAAGAAATCCAAAAAATTTTGATATGAAAGTGTCATGGTCTGCGTTGGTCAAACTTTAACAATTGATCGATATAATCAGGCGATAGCTGATGCGGGGAGCCAGTCAAGTCAACAATATGCATTTGAATGCCGTCGATTTTTCCAGTTTCTAAACGGTCTAATAGGAGCGGCTTCTCTTGATTGTGCCAAACGGTCATTGGAGACCAGACTTTATCCGGTGTCTGTACTACATTCACAATGCCCGAGGTGTTCTCAGCATACTTCTCGGATACAGCCTGCCACAGTGTCCCGGAAAACGGGGGGGGAGCCTCCACTGGCATCCCAAGGGAGACTATTCAAATCCGGCCATCCGTCGATAATGCGTCCGCCCGGCGTTGTCTCAAGGGTAACACCACCTATCTTCTCCGCAAATCCTCTTGCTGCATCAGCTTGGCCCATATTCTTCGCTTGCGTCGAGGTCCCTGACCAGAATACCGCACCGTCTTTAGGCGATGAAACATCAAGTCTTTTGATCACTTCGTCCCAAGTATCACCTTCTTTCTTGGGAAAATAAGGTTTAAGGATTCCGCGAGCTTCATCAATTTTATCTTGGGCAAGTTTTGCATTGCCGCTTTTCTGTGCGCTGCGTGCTTCATTGGACAGCTGCGTAATTCGTTGCTGATCTGCGATGGCGAGAGCATCAGCAGCCTCTTGGACTTTGATGCCGTTACGACCATCAGGGCGTGGAACAGGATCGGGTTTGGGTTTAAGTGGCGGTGCCGCGGGGTCCTTTGGCTTGGTCTTACCTTTTACTAGCGCTTTTTTTGTGCCTTTTTTTGCTGATGCGACCGCTGCCGCATCGTTGGTTTTTGGCAAGATTTTTCCAGGGGCATCCATTACCGTTTGCTTAGGCAGTACCACCGCTGCCGTCTTGTCTGCGGCGACGCCCGCACTTACCGTATGAGCTTCCTTTGGCGGCATCTGCGCAAGCACCTTGGCCAACCTGACGTCGAGTTCGGCCATTGCCCGAGGAATCTGCTTTAACGCCGCTTGTTGAACAGCATAGAATTTATTCTCCCAGTCTGCCAGCTTGGCGATTGTCTCCTTCAGCGTATTGAAATAGTTCAGGCTTTCCAAGTAAGCGCGCAAAGACTTGACCATCTGCATCAGCTTGCCGGAAATCTTGTTCAGTGCTTGCACCAGCGCCTTGTCATACGTCGCAAATTTCACGGCCCGCAGGAATTTCAGGATGTCGCCCTTGATGAACTTTTGCAGGAAGCGCACCAGCTCGACGAGTTTGGAGGCTTCCTTAATCAACATCAGGATCACCGCTCGCAACGCTGCGCCCAGTTCCGTCCCAGCGATGCCGCCTATGACTGCACCGACGCCCGCCGCAGCGGCGCCGCCAGCGGCCATGGCGATGGGTAGGGCGATCGTGATCAGGCATGCACAAAGGAGCACCCATTCCATCAAGTCTTCACGTTTTTCCGGGTGGTTTGCCAGGCGCAGCGTGACGGCAACGGCATCGCGTGCACTGGTCACGATCACCACGCCAGGTACGAAGCTGACCAACATGTCCGCCACGACGGCCGACAGGGGGCGATGATCGGCGAACTCCCCGACCAAGACGGATTTGAGCCAGTCCATGCCGCCGACGACGCTGTTCCAGGCATCGTCCAGAATGGATTGGTGGTCCGGAGTCGGATGCGTGCCGCTCATGCCTTGCCCCCACTTCCCGTGCTGCCTGGCGTCCAATTCAGGAACTCGTAAAGGTCCTCATGCATCTCGGTGTCGACCATCGAGCTGGCCTGGAGCGGCTTGTAGTCGTATTCGATTTTGGCGGCCGTGCCCGCCGGCAGGCCGCTGATACGGGCAATACCCTGTGCGTCCAGCGTTCCTTTGCGAATGCTGCCGTCGCTCAAGATCGCTTTATAGGCTGCGCCCGCGAGCGGTTCGCCCCAGCTGGTCAGGTGACGGAATTCCATGTCGGATTTCTGAATCTCGGCTTTGGGAATGTGGGGCATTACGTACGGATTCGTTGCCGGTCCCGGCATCGAATGCACCGACGCGTGCGCAGTCCACTCTCCTGATGTGGTATTCGTGATTCCCGAACCATTGATCTTCAGCGACGAGCCGCCTGCAGAGATCGTCACCTCATCCTTTGCATGAATTTCGATGCGCGACGTCGTAGACAGCAAGCGCAGCACTTTTTCCGCGATGATGTCGATGTCGTCACTCTGCGCCTGCACTTCGACTTTTCCCTTGGCCGCAAACAGCTTGGCGCCGGCACTGGCGGCAAACAGACTGATCTTCTCGGCCACACTGGCCAGCAGGCTTTTGCCGACGGCGAGATTCGTGTCCTTGCCGGATGAGAGCGTAACCTGCTCGCCCGCATGCACGTGCGTGCCGGTCGCGCTGGCCAGCCCGATCCCGGCAGGGGAGCCTGCCAAAAGGATCGGTTCCTTGAAGCGGTTGGCGTTCTGTTGCGCGGTATTTGTATAGCGATCCTGCGAGGCGTCGATGAAGTGATCCAGGGCGTCATGTCCAGCAAGCGGTTCTGCACCTGCCTTCGAAGCGGTATCGGACAAAGTCTTGCCGAGCGCTGCGCCGGCCTTGAGCTGGGTTGTGGCTTCGGATACGTCGAGCTGTGTGCCTTGCGCACCCGGTCGTCCGAAGGTGCTCAGATACAGTCCCTTTTGCGTGACAATGGCGCCATAATCGTCCGTGCTAAGCGCGAAACCCGATCCATAAAAACTGCTACGTTCGTTGCCTCGCTGCGTGACGAGATAACCTAGATTCAGTTGTGCGTTCGCGCTGGTGCTGTAGAGATGCGTACGATTCTGACCCGTGGTGTCGTCGAACACTAGCTGGTTGAATCCCGCGCCCTTGTATTCTTTCGACTTGTAACCCGAGAGCCGGCCATCGGTATGCCATTGCGGCGCCTGCTCTGCGTTGTAAAGCCGTCCGGTGACGACGGGACGGTCGCCGTCGCCGCCAAGGAATGTGACGATGACCTCCTGCCCAACGCGCGGCACGTGGACGCTGCCCCATCCTTGACCGGCATTCGGATAACTCACACGAACCCAGCACGATGCCTTCTCGTCGCCGGGGTTCTGCCGGTCCCAGCGGAACTGGACTTTCACGCGGTTCAGATCATCCGTGTAGACCTCTTCACCCGCCGGGCCGACGACGACGGCCGTCTGGGCATGTACGTCTGGCTTGGCATGTTCGACCGGACTGCGGAAGGCAATCTTGCGGGGCTGTACTTCGAAACGGTTGAAGCAATGGCCAGTGCGTTCGTTCTCTGCACGACTCTGAGATGCTTCTTCGATACGCCCGATTGCGGCCTTGAATTGATCGACCTGAAAACGAAGGCTGCCTGGAAAGTCCTTCACTTGATTTGATAGAGGCAGATTGTTTTCGATGCACCATTCGGTCGCAATGACGACGAACTGGCGATCCTCCTCGGATTCGAACTGGTGCGCGGGATGGCCTTCCAGCGAAAACCAGCGGCCTGCCGGTAACCAGCGGACACCCGACACGCCATAAAAGCGTTGCATCCGTGACTCCCATTCCTGGACGCGAACGCGCGACTGCTTATCGCCATGGTCCTGCTTCGAAAACGCGTAGGCTCCGGTGTATTCGTACACTTCGAGCTGGGTCGGAAGGTGACCGTATTCAGGAAGGACAGATGTGCTGCTTTGCTTGGGCAGTCCCGGGGATTTGTAGTCGTTAGTGCGCGACGTGAACTGGCTCGGAACGAGACCGCGGTTGGCACTCCAGTGGACGATCCGATGCAATTCGTCATCGGTAGCCGAGCCGTGAAACAGGATCCGCTCTGGCATAACGGGCTTGAGTCGGTCCGTTGAATCAGTAATCACAAGCTTATGGCCGCTGCCATCTTCGGCTTGCTCGTGATAGCTGTACCAGCCTTCCTCTTCCATTAAGCGATGGACGAAATGCCAGTCGGTTTCATACTGCGTGCAATAGGAGCGCGACTCGGCTAGCTCTGCCAAGTCGAACCGAAAGTTGCCCTGTGCATGAGGATGCTCGGAAAATACTTTGGAAAGGATCTCGTCGGCGGGCTTATCCTGCCAGATGCGGGCATCCTTACGAAATTTCAGGAAATGTAGCCAGGGAGCAAAGGCGATCTGACAGTAAGTTAGTTGCCCATCGTTACCGAGACGTTTCGCAGTATGGACGTAGCCGTTGACCGGCAAGTAGCTGCGATCTTGCTGCTGTATCCAGAGGGTGGCCGGTTGCGCGATCAGCTTTCTTAGGTCGATATCATCCTGGACCGCTACGGCATCGATGGTGTAGTCATAACTCCTGCCTAGTCGATCGTGGGCGAGCATACGCTGGGGAAGCAGGATGTCGCCGCCGAGCGGTGTTGTGAGCTTGAGAAGGCGGTTGTGTTGGGCAATAAGGACTTGGTTGAGCGATGATGAGATGGTCATGTCAACGATCGTGAAATCGGGAAGCCTCTACGCGACCGTCTTGATATGCTGCGCCAAGGAGAGCGGACACGAGATGGAAGTTAGAAATCGATACCGGAATTCGGCTGAGCGCACCGTTCACTTCTATCCTGAACGTGAAGGTTGTTTTAAGCCGAACTCAGCTGCTCTTACAACGATAGCAGGTTGCTATGGGAGAAAAGTCACAAAGTGTCACAATTGTCTGCATCGACGCTGATAAATGATCTTAGTTAAAAGATGCTAGGTCTGAGCGATTTGGATGCCCACCTGGATCTCGTACGTTGAACCGCCCCGGATTTTGTAGAGGCTCCATTGTTTGAGAGAATGGAGTCATGA
>CAUSCY010000039.1:0-55837 GCA_963529995.1 uncultured Massilia sp.
ACTACGCTGCCGCCGGACGGCCGGCGCCTTACCTAATTAACGCGCACAGCGCCTTCCGCTTCGCATGCGGCGATCCATGTCGGCGATTGGCGGATCGGTCCTGTCCCCGCTCCTCAGGCAATGCGCCAGGATCGCAGCGTCGACAGGACGGTCAGCAGTTCGGCCGGCTCGACCGGCTTGGCGACATGCATCTGGAAGCCGCTCGTCAGGGCGCGCATGCGGTCCTGGACGCGCGCGTAGGCCGTCAGCGCCACCGCCGGGGTGGCCGGCAGGCCTTGCTGCGCCTCGCGCCGCCGGATCTCGGCGATGAAGGCGTAGCCGTCCATGCCCGGCATCCCGATGTCGTTGACGATCATGTCGGGCGTGATGCCTTCCCACAGCAGCAGCGCGTCCTCGGCATTGCCGGCCGTCTCGACGACGGCGTGGGCGCTGCCCAGGACGGAACTCAGCATGCTGCGCGCGTCATCGTCGTCCTCGACCAGCAGCACGACGAGCCCGGAAAGGCCGAACTGCTCGGTGTCCTGCGGTACCGGGTAGTGCCCGGCCGTCTCGGGTTGGGGCGGCAGGGCGCGGCCGTAGGCGAGCGGTGCGACCGGGAGGCTCACGGTGAACGACGCGCCCTTGCCCACGCCCTCGCTGTGGGCGCTGACGGTCCCGCCGTGCAGTTCGACGAGCTTCTTGACGATGGCCAGCCCGAGTCCGAGGCCGCCGTGCTTGCGGCTCGACGACGAGTCGACCTGGGTAAAGCTGTCGAACACGCGCGGCAGGTAGTCGGGCGGGATGCCGGCGCCGTTGTCGGTGACGACGATCTGCACGCTGGAATGGTGGCGCTGCAGCGCCAGATGGACGCGGCCGCCTTTGGGCGTGAACTTGACGGCGTTGGCCACCAGGTTCCAGACGATCTGCTGCAACCGTTCCGGGTCGCCCGAGATCGGCCCGGCCGTGGGATCGATCACGACCTGCAGGTCGACCGACTTCGCCAGCGCTGCCGGCCGCATCGCCTCGACGGCGCCCTCGACCGCGCCCTGGGGCGAGAACAGCTGCACGTTCAGGCGCAATTTGCCGCTGACGATGCGCGAGATGTCGAGCAGGTCTTCGACGATCTGGGCCTGGGCCCTGGCGTTGCGCTCGATGGTGGCGACCGCGCGCTCGACCATCGCCGGGTTCAGCTTCCCCGACGTCAGCATCTGCGCCCAGCCGAGGATCGACGTCAGCGGCGTGCGCAGTTCGTGGGAGACGGTTGCCAGGAACTGGTCCTTCGCCTCGTTGGCATGCGCGGCTTCTTCATACAGACGCTGCTTCTCGATGGCGTCCTGTTCGGCGCGGCTCCGGGCATACAGCGCTTCGCGGTACAGCGTCGCCTTGTTCATGCCGATCGCCGCCTGCGCCGCCAGCGTTTCCACCAGCGTCTCGTGCTCTTCCTTGAACATGCCCGGCTTCTCGTGGCCGAAGAACAGCCCGCCGATCACCTCGCCGTTGCCCAGCTTGACCGGCACGGCAAGATAGGAGCAGACCGGCAAGTGCCCTGGAGGCATGCCATGGTGGGGTGCCGAGTGACCGTAGCGCGGATCGCGCCGGATGTCGTCGCTGCAAATCGTGCCTTCGCCGCTGAACGTGGGTCCGAACAGCTTCGTGTTGCGGGGCAGGGGAAACTTCGAGAAGTGCTCCTTGGGCACGCCGGCGATCGTGTACAGCGTATAGGACTCGCCCGCCTCGTTGCGCACGTTGTAGAAGAACGCGCCGAACTGCGCCCCGGTCAGGCGGGTGGCCGCATCGGTCACCGCCTGGACGATGGTCTCGTGGTCGAGCTCCTGCAGGATCAGCAGGCCCATCTCGTGCATGGCCTAGCGGATGCTGTCCTGTTCGCGTTGCGGCCTGGCGTCCATGACTTCGATGACGGTGCCGACCACCTGGCCCTCGCGGCGGATGGGACTGGCGGTGAACGTCACGGGGTAGAGCGTTCCGTCCTTGTGGACGAAGACTTCTTCGCCCCGTTCCTGCATGTTCGACGGCGCCGCCCGGTCGATCGGGCACTCTTCCAGCGGGTAAGGGCTGCCGTCCGGCCGGGTGTGGTGGACGAAATCGTGCAGCGGCGCACCCTGGACTTCGGCCAGCGTGTAGCCGGTCAGCTGCTCCGCCGCCGGGTTCATGTACACGCAAACCTGCAGATCGTCCATGATGAACAACGGGGCCGTCGCGTTATTGCAGAGATCTTGCAGATCTAACAATCTTTCCTGGGACAAGAGACACCATGCAGATGACGAAAGTGCCGAATTTTAACCTTTCCTGATCGCATACGTACACGGCCGCGGGCAACCGTGCCGGGCAGCGAAACGCAGGCCCGATGCGGCTTGCGGGCCGGCGGCCCGGGAGGCCGGGAGGATCAGGCTGCGTCGTGCCGGAAAATGAACTGCAGGATCGCGTCGATCCGCCGTTCCGTTTGTTCCGGCGCGACCTCGACCTCGATGCCGAGCGCAAGGATGCGCTGGCGTTCCGCCGCCGCCATCGTCAACGCCAGGTCGGCCATCAGCGGCGGGTCGCCGGCGGCAATGAACTGTTTCTTCTGCATGCGTGCCATCCAGGCGGCCAGGTGCTGCTTGCCCTGTTCCTCGCGTGCGCGGTAGTAGGCGGCGCCGATGGCCGGGTAGCGGCTGCGCTCGCGGATTGCCATCACATAGATGCCGACGGCCTGGGGCCCGCTGGCGAACGCGACCCACTCCCTCAGGAAGCATGCCAGCACGTCGCGCGCGTCGGCGGCGCTGGCCACCGGCGTGTCCAGGCGCGTCGTCGCCACCTGGATGCCGCGCCGGATGATATGGGTGATCAGTTCCTCCTTGCTGGCGACGACCGTGTACACGGTGCGCTTCGATATCTTGGCGCGTTGCGCCAGCTCGCTGACGCTGAAGTCGGCATCGGCGGCCTGTTCGTTGAGGATGTCATTGGCCGCCTGGATCAGGCGATCCAGCAGTTGTTCCGGACAGTTGGTGGCGGGTCGCCCGACCTTCGGTTGTCGTTCCGTCATCGTGATGCTCAGCCTTTCTAGGCGTATTGTTAAATTGATTTGGAAACCGTGCGGTTTACAAATTCGTCTCCGGTGGCTATCATAAACGGGCAAATCAATTCATGAAGGATTCACGTGTCAAACTCTACTAGCTCGAGGGGACTGTTGGCAGTCACTGGAGCGATTTTCATTCTGCTCGGCCTGGCACTTGCAGGCGGCGGAGCCTATCTCGCGAGCCTCGGCGGCTCGTTCTACTACCTCGTGGCCGGCATCGGCCTGATCGCCACGGGCGTACTCGTGTTCCGGGGCCGTCGCGCGGCTCTCGGCCTGCTGTCCGCAATCCTGATCCTGACCGTCGTCTGGTCCCTGATCGAAGTTAAATTTGACTGGTGGCAACTGCTGCCGCGCCTCGATATCTGGTTTGCCGCCGCCGTCTGGCTGCTGCTGCCCTTCATCGACCGCCGTCTCGGCAAGGAAGAGGGCGCTGCCGACATGGGCCGCAAGGCGCTGCTCGGCTCGGTCGCCGTGACGCTGCTGGTCGGCGTGGTGGCGCTGTTCCAGGACTACCACGACATGCACGGCGAAGTGCCGGAAGAAAACATGGCGGCGACCGGCGGGCACGATGCCGCCGGTGTCGCCGACAACGACTGGTCGGCTTACGGCCGTTCCGGTTATGGCGACCGGTATGCGCCGGCCGCGCAGATCACCCCGGCCAACGTCGGCCAGCTGAAGCAGGCGTGGAGCTTCCACACGGGCGACTTCAAGGGTGCCGGCGACCCGGGCGAAATCGCCAATGAAGTCACGCCGATCAAGGTCAACGGCATGCTCTACATGTGCACGCCGCACAATATCGTCATCGCGCTGGACCCGGATACGGGCAAGGAAATCTGGCGCCACGATCCGAAGATCAACCGCGACGCGAAACGCTACCAGCACATGATCTGTCGCGGCGTGTCCTACTGGGACGCGAATGCGCCGTCACTCTCCGCGAATCCGGCAACTAAGCCGAGCGCGCCGCCGGCCGACGCGGCCACCATGGAATGCCCGCGCCGCATCTTCGCGCCGACCATGGACGGCACCCTCATCGCTGTCAACGCCGATACCGGCGCGGCGTGCAAGTCGTTCGGCGAGAACGGCGTCGTGGACCTGTACAAGGGCCACCCCGTCAAGAAGCGCGGCATGCTGATGCCGACTTCGCCGCCGACCGTGTCCCAGCACATGCTGGTGATGGCCGCCAGCGTGACCGACAACGACTCGACCAACGAGCCGTCCGGCGTGATCCGCGGCTACGATCCCGTCACCGGCAAGCTGGTGTGGAACTGGGATCCGGCCCGTCCGGACGAAACCAATCCGCTGACCGAAGGCCAGACCTACGTCCACAACTCGCCCAATTCCTGGGGCGTGTCGAGCGTCGACGAAAAGCTGGGCATGGTCTATATCCCGATGGGCAACGAGACCCCGGACACCTGGGGCGGCATGCGCAACAAGAACGGCGAACGCTTCAACAGCGCCATCGTGGCGCTCGACGTGGCGACGGGCAAGCTGCGCTGGGCCTACCAGACCGTGCACCATGACATCTGGGACATGGACATCGGCGGCCAGCCGACCCTGGTCGACATCGACACCCCGCGCGGCAAGGTGCCGTCGGTCGTCGCAACCACCAAGACCGGCAACATCTTCGTGATCGATCGCCGCGACGGCTCGCTGGTCGTGCCCGCGCCGGAAAAACCGGTGCCGACCGACCACGTCGCCGCCGGCGACAAGCTGTCGCCGACCCAGCCGTTCTCGGCCCTGAGCTTCCTGCCGGAGCGCCATATCCAGGAAACGGACATGTGGGGTACCACGCCGTTCGACCAGATGGCCTGCCGCATCATCTTCAAGAACCACCGCTACCAGGGACCGTTCACGCCGCAAACCGTGGGCGAGGAAGGCAAGGGCGCCATCATTTCGCCGGGCCCGCTGGGCATCTTCGAATGGGGCGGCGCCACCGTCGATCCGGTCCGCCAGCTGCTGATCGTCAATCCGGACTATATGGGCTTCCTGGAACGCCTGGTACCGCGCGCCAAGGCCAATGCGGCCGGCGGCTCCGGTACCGAAATGGGCTTGCAGCCGCAGACGGGTATCCCATTCGCCGTCGAGATCAGTCCGTTCCTGTCGCCGCTGGGCTTCCCTTGCCAGGCACCGCCCTGGGGCTACGTGGCCGCGGTCGACCTCAAGACCATGAAGAAGGTGTGGATGCACAAGAACGGCACCACCCGCGACAGCGCACCGGTTCCCATCGCACTGCCGCTGGGCGTGCCCAGCCTGGCCGGCATGATGACCACCGGCGGCGGCGTGACCTTCCTCAGCGGTACGCTCGACTACTACCTGCGCGGCTATGACGTCCGCAACGGCAAGGAAATCTGGAAGGCCCGCCTGCCGGCAGGCGGCCAGGCCACGCCGATGAGCTACGTCTCCGACAAGACCGGCAAGCAGTACGTCGTCGTCATGGCCGGCGGTCACGGTTCGCTCGGCACGAAGATGGGCGACGAGATGGTGGCGTTCGCGCTGCCGGACGGCGCCGCGCCTGCCGCCACGACTGCCAAGGCGAAGTAAGCCGTGGCGTGAAGGGCGGATAGCGCGACGGCCGGTTCGTCGCGCATTGCCGGGCGGGTCCTGCGGGGCCTGCCCGGCAACGTATTCGCTTCCCGTGCTGCGTCCTTATTCAACTCCCACGATCACCGCGGCCCGCCAGCGCATGCGCGGGCCGCCGCATTGTCGAAAAACAGAACAACAGAACACCATGAATACCATTCCAAGCAAGACCGCGATCGCTTCCGCCATCGCCACCGCCGCATTCGGCATGCTGGCCACGCAGGCCGCCTGCGCAGCCGACCTGGGCAGCAGCCCCTATCTGCTGGGCGACTGGAACGGCCAGCGCACCCGGCTGGCCGAGCAAGGCGTCAAATTCGACCTCGGCTACGTCTCCGAAATCGCCAGCAATACCACGGGCGGCGCCGACCACAAGACGCGCAACAGCGATCAATGGCGGTTCGGGACCACGCTCGACCTGGACAAGCTGCTGGGCTGGAACGGCGGCACCTTCTATATCGACATCACCAACCGCAACGGCCACGACCTGGGCGCCGACGCCGGCCTCGGCACGTTCCAGCAGGTGCAGGAAGTCTACGGCCGCGGCCAGACCTGGCGCCTGACCAATTTCTACCTGCAGCAATCGCTAATGAACGACAAGCTGCGGCTGAAGTTCGGCCGCATGACCATCGGCACGGACTTCGCCAACTTCACGTGCGACTTCCAGAACCTGTCGTTCTGCGGCGCGCAGCCGGGCAACATCGTCGGCAGCTACTGGGCCAACTGGCCGGTCAGCGTGTGGGCGGCCGTCGCCAAGCTGAATACCTCGGCGACCACCTACCTGCAGGCCGGCGTGTACCAGGTCAATCCGACCTACCTCGACGATGCCGACGCGACGCACCGCGGGCTGTACCCGAACAATCCGCACGGCACGACCGGCGCCCTGATCCCCGTCGAATTCGGCTGGCTGCCGCAGGTGAAAGGCCTGCCGGGCAGCTACAAGGTCGGCGTCTGGTACAACACGTCCGATACCGCGGACCTGATGCTGGACCGGAACCGCCAGCCGCTCGGCAGCACGGACGTGGGCGCGCTGCAGCGCGACGGCGCGTACGGCGGCTACGTCAGCATCCAGCAGCAAGTGACGGGCACCGCCGGCGGCAAGGGCATGACCGTGTTCCTGAACGCGTCGCAGGCGGATAAATTCACGGCCGCCACCGACAGCCAGGTGTCCGTCGGCATGCAGTACAAGGGCTTGTTCGACCGTCCGCGCGACATGGTCGGCGTGGCCGTCGCCGCCACCCACGGCAATGGCCGCTATGCCAACCACCAGCGCTTCGTCAACGGCCTCAACCCCAACGCGGCGACGGTCGTCAACGACGGCTACGAATACGCCACCGAGGTGTACTACGCCTGGTCGCCGATCCCGTCGCTGAGCATTCGTCCGAACGTCCAGTTCGTCAAGCACCCCGGCGGCACGTCCCAGCATGCGGACGTCGCGGTCCTCGGCCTGAAAACCCTGGTGACGTTCTGATGAGTCGCCAATTGCAACAGGCGCTGTCGCTGGCGATGCTGGCGCTGACGGCAACGGGCGCCGCGCAAGCCGCGCAGGATGTGCAGGATGTGCAGGATGTGCAGGATGGCGCCGCGGCGATGCCCGTCGTCGTGGTCAGCGCCAGCCGCTTCCCGCGCGAGAGCTTCGACCAGCCGGCCGCCATCGGCGTCGTCACCGCGGCGCAGATCGACGCCGCGCAGCCGCGCGTGAACGTCTCCGAGGCGCTGGCCGCCGTCCCCGGCATCGTGGTCCAGAACCGCCAGAACTACGCCCAGGACCTGCAGATTTCCTCGCGCGGCTTCGGCGCCCGTTCGGCCTTCGGCGTGCGCGGCGTGCGCCTGATCGCCGACGGCATTCCCGCGACGATGCCCGACGGCCAGGGCCAGGCCGCCACCTTCAATCTCGACATGGCCGAACGCATCGAGGTGCTGCGCGGCCCGTTCTCCGTGCTGTACGGTAACCACTCCGGCGGCGTGATCCAGCTGTTCACCCGCGACGGGGAGGGCAGGCCGTCGGTCGAAAGCACGTTCAGCGCCGGCAGCTACGGCAGCAAGAAGCTGGACGTCAATGCCCAGGGCGAGACGGCGGGCATCGGCTACGTGATCGACGCCTCGCGTTTCGACACGGACGGCTACCGCGCGCACAGCGCCGCGCGGCGCGACCAGTCCTTCGCCAAGCTGACCATGCATCCGGTCGCCGGCGGCAAACTGACGCTCGTCGCCAACAGCATGAGCGAGAACAACGCCCAGGATCCGCTGGGCGTCAAATGGGCCACGTTCCAGCGCGACCCGCGCGCCGGCGAGATCGACGTCAACGACACGGCCAGCCCGAAGCGCACCGTGGCCGAACGCTACGACACGCGCAAGAACATCAACCACCAGCAGGCGGGAGCGACCTGGGAGCAGGACCTCGGCGCCGACCTGCTGCGCGTGACGCTGTACGGCGGCAACCGCCACGTGGTGCAATACCAGTCCTTCCCGAAGACGATGCAGGCCCCCGCGAGCCAGTCCGGCGGGGTCGTCGACTTCGACCGCGATTTCTATGGCGCCAACCTCAGCTGGCAGCACGTGCAGCCGCTCGCCGGCGGCAAGCTGACGACGACCGCCGGCCTCGAATACGGACGTTCCAGCGACGACCGCCAGGGCTACGAAAACTTCGTCGGCAACGAGTACGGCGTGCGGGGCGCCTTGCGCCGCGACGAGGACGACATCGTCTCCAGCCTCGACCCCTATGTGCAGGGCGCCTGGGAATACGGGCGCTGGCAATTCACGGGCGGGGTGCGCTACAACCGCATGTGGGTCGATGTGCGCGACCGCTTCCTCTCGAACGGCAACGACGGCGGCAGCGTGCGCTACAGCCGCAGCACGCCGCTGGTGGGAGCGCTGGTCAAGCTGACCCCCACGCTGAACCTGTACGCGAGCGCCGCGCGCGGCTTCGAGGCGCCCACGCTCAACGAACTGTTCTATTCGGGTGCCGGAGAAGGCTTCAACTACCGCCTGGCGCCGGCCGTCAGTACCCATCTCGAGGTCGGTGCCAAGGCGCTGCTCGGCGGCCATACGCGCGCCGAACTGGCCGTGTTCCAGGTGCGTACCCGCGACGAACTGGTGGTCGACGTGTCGACGGGCGGCCGCAGCAGCTACCGCAACGCGGGCGACACGCTGCGCCAGGGCGTCGAACTGTCCGTCGACTCGCGCTGGGAACACGGTTTCAGCACGCGCCTGGCGGCCACCCAGTTGCGCGCCATCGACGATTCGGCGGACGGCGGGGTGCCCCAGGGCAGCCGCCTGCCGGGCGTGCCGAACGCCAGCCTGTACGGCGAGGTGGCGTGGAAGAGCGCGGCCGGCGGCATCGGCGGCGCCGTGGAAGCGCTGGCAAACGGCAAGGTCCGCGTGGACGCCGCCAACAAGGACGAGCCCGCGCCCGGCTATGGGGTGCTCAACCTGCGGCTGGAGGCGCAGCAGCAGGCGGGCGGCTGGCATATCCGCGAGTTCGCGCGCTTGAACAACGTCCTGGACCGCGACTACGCCGGTTCGGTGATCGTCGGCGACAGCAGCAAGCGTTACTACGAGGCGGCCCCGGGACGCAACTGGCTGCTGGGCGTCGGGGCCCGCTACCAGTTTTAAGGGCCCAGCCGCCGCTGCCGGACGTCGCGGTGCGTGCTGGTTTCACGCACCGCGACGTCGAACAGCATATTTACATGGCGGCAGCGCTGTTGCTACCATGGGCATTTGTCGCGTTTGCTGGCTTCGTGAAGCCTGAACTCCCATGCCCGAACCCCTTCCATCCCCGCCGCAGCGCACGTCCGCCGGCGAACTCCCGCTGCTCAATCCGCACCCGACGATCAGCATGGTGCCGATCTTCGACGGCCACCAGTGCCTCGTCGTCGACGACTTCATGCTGGAGCCGGACGAGCTGGTCACGTACGCGGCGCGCAACCATGCGCATTTCAGGGACGATCCGCGCAACTACTATCCGGGGCCGGAGCTGCCGCTGGGCGGCACCTTCGCCGCGGGCGTGCGCGACTTCTTCCTGCAGCATGCGCGCACGCCGCTCAAGGCGCGGCGGATGCTCGGCATGGCGAGCCGCCTGTCGCTCGTGACGCGCCGTCCGGACCAGGTGTTGCCGGCCCAGCGCCTGCCGCACCGCGATTCCGACGGCCTGCCCGCGGGCGAGGGCATGGCCGCCATGGTGCTGTACCTGTTCAAGGACGAGCGCTACGGCGGCACCAGCTTTTTCAAGCCCAGGGTGCCGATGCACGAGATCGCGGCCCTGCTGCAGGAATTGAAGGGCCAGGAGCTGGCCGGCACGACGCCGGAGCAGGAGCAGGAGCAGGAGCAGGGGCCGACCTTCGCCATCGCGTCGGGCCGCCATTTCGAGAAGGTGCTGACGATTCCGCCGCGCTACAACCGCGCGATCTTCTACGACGGCGCCGTGTTCCACTCGGGGGATCTCCACACGCCCGCACTGATGGTCGACGATCCGTGCGCGGGACGCCTGACTGTCAACGCGTTTTTCCGGGTGCGCATGACGGCGGCCTGAGCGCCAACTTCGCGCTGCCGACCGCCGAAGGACCCAGGCTCAGCAAGGCGACGTCGATGTGATCGTTCGTGCTAGGCTGCGACGACACTGCGACCGGAACAACCTTCAGGAATGCGGTTCGACGGTCAATACATCGCTCACATTCGATAGAAGGCAGCGTCATGAAAACAGAAACTCATTCGTCGCGATTCAGCGTGGCGTCGGCGGTATTCGATCTGCTCGATCCGATCCCGTTCGGCTTCTTTGTCGGCACGCTGATTTTCGACATCATCTACGCGAAGACCGCCAACGTCCTCTGGGTGAAGAGCGCCGCGTGGCTCGTCAGCATGGGGCTGGTATTCGCCATCATCCCGCAACTGATCAATCTCTGGCGTGTCTGGTTCCAGAAGAACCGGGTCCGTTCGACGGGGTACGCCGTCAATTTCTGGCTCAATGTCGCAGGCATCGTGGCTGCGCTCGTGAATGCCTTCGTCCATAGCCGCGACGCGTACGCGGTCATTCCCGATGCGGTCTGGCTGTCCGCCGCGACGGTGCTGGCACTGGGCATCGGCAGGATCATCCTGGCCGGAACGCACGTCACTTTCAAGGAAATCCGCCATGGCCAAGCATAAACACGGTTGGGGACGCGCGCTGGGCCTCGCTGCGGGTTTGTCGCTGGTGCTGGGCGCCTGCAGCGAAAAGGCGAAAATCGATCCGTCGCAGCAACTGGGCGCCAATCCGGAGTTGCCCAAGGCGCAGGATTTCCTCGTGCCGCCGATGCAGGTTCCGGACGGCGTCGGCTGGAAAGGGGATGCGAAGCCGCAGGTCGTCGCCGGCCTGCGCATCGAGAAGATCGCGTCCGGGCTGAAGCACCCGCGCCAGCTGCTCGTCCTGCCGAACCAGGACGTGCTGGTCGTGGAAGCGAACGGCCCGGGCGAGGAAGCGGTCACGACGCCGAAACAGGTCATTGCCGGGATCGTGAAAGGCCGTTCCGGCAAGGGCGGCAAGGGCGGTAACCGCATCACGCTGTTGCGCAAGAAGCCCGGCGGCGCCGGCGAATGGGAACAGCACGTCTATATCGAGAACCTGCATTCCCCGTTCGGCGTGCAGCTCGTCGGCGACACGCTGTATGTCGCGAACACGGGCAATATCATGAAATACCGTTACGTGCCGGGGGAAACGAAGATGTCCGATCCGGGCGCGGAACTCGGCGACCTGCCCAGCACGGTGAATCACCATTGGACGAAGGCGCTGCTGGCCAGTCCGGACGGCAAGAAGCTGTATGTCGGCAGCGGCTCGAACAGCAATATCACGGAAAACGGCCTGGACGTCGAATACCGCCGCGCCGCCGTGCTGGAGGTCGATGCCGAGACCGGCGCCAGCCGCGTCTTCGCGTCGGGCCTGCGCAATCCGACCGGCCTGCAATGGGAACCGCAGTCCGGCAAACTCTGGGCGATCGTCAACGAGCGCGATGAAATCGGCGCGGACCTGGTGCCGGATTACATGACCTCCGTCCAGGAGAAGGGTTTCTATGGCTGGCCGTACAGCTACTACGGCCAGCATGTCGACCACCGCGTGCAGCCGCAGCGGCCGGACCTGGTCAAGCAAGCGATCAAGCCGGATTACGCGCTGGGTTCGCACGTCGCCGCACTGGGGTTATGGTTCTACACGGGGACCGGCCTGCCGCAGCAATACCGGGGCGGCGCCTTCGTCGCGGAGCACGGGAGCTGGGACCGCTCCCCGCTGAGCGGCTACCAGGTCGTGTACGTGCCGTTCGAAAACGGCATGCCCAAGGGCGCCGCCCAGCCGGTCGTCACCGGCTTCCACTCGAAGGACGAAAAGGAGTTGTATGGCGCCCCGGTCGGATTGGCCCAGGATGCCGAAGGCGCCTTGCTGATCGCCGACGACGTGGGCAATGTGGTGTGGCGGGTGACGAGCGCCGGCCGCTGACGGTTGTCCGGCGCCAGGACGGTCAGAGCCGGTCGACGGCGATCACGGCGTCGGCAAAGGCACGCGGCGCTTCCTGCGGCAGGTTGTGCCCGATGCCACCTTTCACAAGTTCGTGCCGGTACTTGCCCGTGAAGCGCTTCGCATAGGCCGCGGGTTCCGGGTGCGGCGCGCCGTTGGCGTCGCCTTCGAGCGTGATCGTCGGCACCGCGATGGACGGCAGCGTGGCCAGCCGGGCTTCCAGCTGGCTGTATTTCGCTTCGCCCTGCGCCAGCCCCAGGCGCCAGCGGTAGTTGTGGACGGTGATGGCGGCGTGGTCCGGGTTGTCGAGCGCCGCGGCGCTGCGCGCGAACGTGCGCTCGTCGACACGCCATTGCGGCGAGGCGAGTTGCCAGATCAGCCGGGCGAACTCGCGGTGGTTCCGTTCGTAGCCGATGCGGCCGCGCTCGGTGGCAAAGTAGAACTGGTACCACCATTGCAGTTCCGCTTGCGGCGGCAAGGGTTCCTTGCCGCTTTCCTGGCTGCCGATCAGGTAGCCGCTGACGGACACGAGGCCTTTGACGCGTTCCGGCCACAACGCGGCGACGATGTCGGCGGTGCGCGCACCCCAGTCGTAGCCGGCCAGGACGGCCTTGTCGATCTTCAGCGCATCCATCAGGGCGACGACGTCGGACGCCAGCGCCGCCGGTTCGCCGTTGCGCGGCGTTTGCGGATCGCGGAAGCGCGTGCTGCCGTAGCCGCGCAGATAGGGGACGATCACGCGGTAACCGGCCCTGGTCAGCAGCGGCACGACGTCGACGTAGCTGTGGATGTCGTATGGCCAGCCGTGCAGCAGGATCACGACCGGGCCGCCGACCGGGCCTTCGTCCACGTAGCCGACGTTCAGGTCGCCCGCATCGATCTGCCTGATGGCGGCGAACGGGCCTGCGGCCGCGGTGGGTGCCGCCTGCGCCTGCGCCGGCGCGTGCAGGCAGAACTGGGCGGCGGCAAGCAGGCCCAGGGCGGCTGCACGAAGGGAGAAGGGTCTGTGATGTCGAATCATGGTGTGCTCCGTTGAAAACGAGTAGAATTACTTATCGCGATAATTATTGCTGCGATAACGTTAGCGCGTTTCGCGCCGGTTTTCAAGTCCATGACCGTTATTTCGATCGGTCGTTTCCCGCAGCTGGCGGGGAATATGGGATGTGCACAAGGAGAGACACATGGAACGACACACGACACGCGGCATGAAACGCGACATGAAACGACACCGCGCCGCCATCGTCCTGGCTTGCGTGCTGGCCCTGCTGGCCGCCTGCGCCGCGGCCTTCGCCGGAGCAGGAGCAGGGGCGGGCCGCGCCACGCTGCCGGTGGAAGGCAGGGCGGTCGGGTTCGACGGGGCCACGACCTGGCTGAATTCGGCTCCGCTCGGCGCGCGGCAGTTGCGCGGCAAGGTCGTGCTGGTCGACTTCTGGACCTATTCCTGCATCAACTGCATCCGCACCTTGCCGTATGTCCGCGCATGGGCGCGGAAGTACCGTGACCAGGGACTCGTCGTGGTCGGCGTGCACACCCCGGAATTCGCCTTCGAACAGGACCTGGCCAACGTGAACGCGGCGCTGGGCCGCTTCGGGATCGATTTCCCCGTGGCCGTCGACAGCAGCCAGCGCATCTGGCGGGCGTGGGGCAACCGCTTCTGGCCCGCGTATTACCTGGTCGATGCGGACGGCAGGATCCGCTACCACCAGTTCGGCGAAGGGGAGTACGACAAGATGGAGCGGGCCATCCAGTCGCTGCTGGCCGAGACCCGTGGCGCGCCGCTGCCCGACACCGGCCTCGTCGATCCCAGGGCCGGCGCCGAGCAGATGGCGCCCGACCTCGGTCGGCTCGCATCCGGCGAAACCTATGTGGGGTACGACAAGGCCGCCAACTTCCGCTCGCCGGAACGCCTGCGCGAGGACGGGACGCAACTGTACTCGGCAGGCCGCCTGGACCTGAACGGGTGGGGCTTGTCCGGCCGCTGGACGGTGGGTGCGGAAAGTGCCCGCGCCGACCAGGCCGGCGCCGGCATCGCCTATCAGTTCGGGGCACGCGACCTGCACCTCGTGCTGGGACCGGGCGAGGCCGGCCGCAAGGTGCGCATCAAGGTCACGCTGGACGGCCGCCCGCCCGGCGCTGACCACGGCAGCGATATCGATGCGGACGGCAACGGCGAGATCGTCGCCACCCGCTTGTACCAGCTGGTCCGCCAGGGCGGGACGGTACGCCAGCGCCGTTTCGAGATCCGCTTCCTCGACGGCGGCGCCAGGGCTTACGCCTTTACATTCGGCTGATGTGTCACCTTGCGCGCGCTGCCCGCGCGCGGGGCCTGTCGCCACGGCGATTTTCCAGTACGATCATCGTTATCTCGATAAATAGTACTGACCCAATGAGCAAGAGCAAAGAACGGCGCGAGAACATCGCGAAGCTGGGCGACTTCATGTGTTTCGCGGTGTACTCGACGAACCTGGCCTACTCGCGCGTCTACAAGCCGGTGCTCGATGCGCTCGGCCTGACCTACACGCAGTACGTCACCATCATCTGCCTGTGGGAGCAGGACGACCAGACGGTCAAGGGCCTGAGCGAAAACCTGTTCCTGGAGCCGAGTACCCTCACGCCGCTGCTGAAGCGCCTGGAAGCCATGGGCTATGTGCGGCGCGAGCGCGACCGGCAGGACGAGCGCAGCGTGCGCATCTCGCTGACGGACGCGGGGCGCGCGTTGCGCGAGAAAGCGTTCGACTACAGGGAAATCACGGCCCGTGCTGCAGGGCTCGCGCCCGACGAATTCCGGGCGCTGCAGCAAGCCATCGTCAAGCTGCGCACCAATCTGATCGATGCGGCAGGGGAGCATACGGAGACGCCGGCGGGCTGACGACGTGCCGCCGCCGGCGGCGTCAGAGCGGGACGCCGTTGGCGCGCAGCGGCGTGGCATCCGTGTAGCGCGCAACGTCCGCCATGACCGCGGCGGCTTCCGGGGAATCGAACGTGGCCTCTGCCGCCGCCTTGTCGCGGTAGATGGCTTCGCAGATGGCGATGGTGCCGTCCTTCGCCTCCGCAGGGTAGAACGCCGACAGGCTCAGCAGGCCGTACTTCTCCCATGCATCCCGGCAGAGGGGCAGGTGTTGCGTCACGTAGTAATCGCGGTCGAAACGGGTCTCCGGCGTGCCGCGGTAATAGACGTAAATGACGTAGTGGGAATCGTTTGCGCTCATTGTCGATTTACTCCTGATGGTGGGGGCCCGTCCTGGCGCCGTTAAAAAAGTCTAACAAGGTGAAACAGGTTGCACGGGTTCACGCGCCGGATACCCGTTTGCGCGGGGCGGGGACGGCATCGCTCTGGTGCGCAAGCGTCATGCTCAGGACCATGCCGACGCCGATGCAGACGGCGATGCACACCGCCGCGACGACGAAGGCATGCGCGATGGCCGCCGGATCGTGGCGATCGCCGAGGACCGTGTAGAAGATCCCGCCGATCAGGGCCACGCTGAGCGCCGTGCTGATTTGCAGCGTGGAGCTGGCGACGCCGGCGATCATGCCCGACAGGGCCGGGGCCACGCGGCCCGTGATCATTCGCATCAGCGTCGGCAGGGCGAGGCCTTGGCCGAAGCCGATGACGAACAGGATGACGGCGAGCATCCGCGACGCCGGGGCGACGCCGGCCGGCGTCGCGTCGATCAGCCAGGCCAGGGCCAGGAAGCCCGCCGTTTCCAGTCCCATGCCGAGCGGATTCACCCAGGCGCCGAACAGGTGGCGGAACGAGGGCGTTACCAGCGGTCCGAGCAGGAAGCCCGCGCCGAACGGCAGGAATACGAGGCCGGCCTTCAGGGCGCTCACGTGCAGCGCGGTCTGCAGGTAGACCGAGAGCAGCAGGAAGAACGAGCCGATCGCATAGAAGGACAGGGCGACGAGCAGGGCGCGGCCCAGTCCCGGCGCGCGCAGGGCTGCGGGATCGACCAGCGGCGCGCCGCCGCGCTTGGCGAGCCGGCCTTCGTAGCGCCAGAAGAACGCCGCCAGCACCGGCACCGCGGCGAGCGACAGCCAGGACCACCACGGCCAGCCGGCTTCGCGGCCCTCGATCAGCGGCACGATCAGCAGGGCCAGCGTGAGTATCGACAATCCCATGCCGCCCAGGTCCAGCTTGCCGCCGCGGCGCTCGTGCGTCTCCTTCAGCAGGGGAATGCCGAACAGGACGACGAGGATGGCGATCGGCAGGTTGACGAGGAAGACCGTGCGCCATCCCAGGCCGAACAGGTTCAGCGAGATGAGGACGCCGCCCAGCGCCTGTCCGATCACGGACGCCAGGCCGAACACGGCGCCGTACAGGCTGAGGGCCAGCGGCTTTTCCGATTCCGGGAAGATCGCCTGGATGGAGGCGAGCGCCTGCGGCGCCATCACCGCCGCCGTCACGCCCTGCAGCACGCGTCCGGCAATCAGCGCCCAGGGCGACCACGCCAGGCCGCACAGCAGCGAGGCGCAGGTAAAACCGACCAGTCCCATGAAGAACACGCGGTTGCGTCCGAACAGGTCGCCCAGCCGGCCGCCCGTGATCAGCGTCACCGCATACAGCGCGGCATACGAGGAAATGACCATCTGCTCGGCCGAGGACGAGGTGCCCAGTTCCCCCTGGATCGAGGGAAGGGCGACGTTGACGATGAAGAAGTCGAGCGGCGGCAGGAACGATCCGACCAGCAGGATGGCGAACATTGCCCAGCGGCGCGGTTCGGGGGCACTTGAATGTACGTACGTCATAGGAGCTCCTTAAGGAACCATTCGGTTCCTAATTAGATAAAAAAATTTGCGTCAGCCCAGGACAAGCATCGCCGTATCCACCATGGCGACCGCGTCCGCCTCGGCCATGCCGGTCTTTCCCAGCACGCGCATGCCCTGCACCTGCGCCACCAGGAAGCGCGCCAGGGCCTGCTCGTCGCGCTCGGGAATCTCGCCGTTTGCCTGCCCGCGCACGATGGCGGCGGCGTACAGCTGCTGCAGGCGCCGGAACATGCGGCCCGTGCGCTGGGCGATGTCGGGGTCGTGCGCGGCCATCTCGGTCGCCATCGCCACGACGAGGCAGCCGCGCCGCCCGGCCTCGCCGGCGGACAGGCCGGCATAGCGCAGCAGCGACGCCCGGACCGCGTCCTTGACCGGGCCGGGCTGCGACAGCAGGTCCGCGGTCGCCTTCAACCCCTGGGCCATGTACAGGTCCAGCGCCGTCAGCAGCAGGCCCTTCTTGTCGCCGAATGCCTTGTACAGGCTGCCGCGCGACAGGCCCGTGCCCTCGATCAGGTCAGGCAGGGAAGCGCCTTCGTAGCCATGGTCCCAGAACACGTCCATCGCGTCGCGCACGGCGTCGTCCAGGTCGAATTCGCGGGGGCGTCCGGGAGCGGACTGGTTTGCCATGCTTGCCTCTGTCGAAAAGTGAGTGACTAATTATGAACCGATTGGTTCCGATATTATCATCGGTTCGATGACAGTGCAAGTGTCGGCATCGGACCGCGCTTTAGCTGGACCGCAATTCCGCGGGCCTGTGGCCCGATCAATGCGCGAGCAGCACCGGTATGCGTGCATCGGCCAGCACCGTCCGGCTGGCGCCGCCCAGGCACAGCTCGCGTAGCCTGCTGTGGCCGTAGCAGCCCATGACGAGCGTGTTGCAATGCATGTCCACGGCCATGGCGAGGAGGCCGGCGCCGGTGTCGCCGCTCGCGGGACGCAGCAACACGCGCGGCCTGACGCCGTGCCGCTCCAGGAACTGAACGATGTCGGATTCGTGCGCGCGCACCTCCGCCTCGCTGCCGGCTGCATCCGTCAGCGCCGCCACGATCGTGCCGGCTGCGGATTGCAGCAGCGGCAGCGCGGCGCGCATGGCGCACGACGCTTCCTTGCTGCCATCCCACGCCACCATGACGTGACTGCGGGGGTGAGGGGGAGGGTCCGTGCGCGGCACGACCAGCACCGGGCGCGCGCAGTTGAGGATCACGTGCTCGGACAGGTGGACGGCCATGTCCTCCAGCGACTCGTCCGGGTCGTCCTGGCTCACGACGACGAGGTCGGCGAAACGGGCCTGGCGCACCAGGCCGTCGTCGGCGTGGTCGCACACGAAGCGCACATCGTGCTCGACTTGCATCGCATGCGCGATGCGGCCGAACCGCACCAGCGCGCGCCGGGCATTGTCCGCCAGCGGATCGAAATAGCTGGCGCACAGCGTGCCCGGCGTGGAAGCGTAGCCGAGCGGGAAGATCGAACGCGATACGCCGAACATGGCGGCACCGATCAACCGTGCGCCGTGCTCGCGCGCGAGGGTGGCTGCGTGGCCGATGCGCGCCGGCGCATGCTTCGACAGGTCGACGTGCACGAGGATGGTCTTGAACATGGCCTTCTCCAGTAAAGGTCGACGCCGCCGTGCGTTCGGCCAGTTGACGGGCCGCTGCTCGCGGCATCCTCGGGGACGGGGAAAAAGATGTCTCTTGCCCAGCATGAAGCATGCGAATGGCAGCGACTTGTTTGAGTTGAATCAACGGGACGGGGGGTGTATCACGCTTGCGATACCGCGCGGTGGCGAGGTCCTCGCCACCGCGCGGTGTGGGCCCCGAGGGATCAGGCCGCTTTGTCGTTGCGGTGCGGCAGGCGCCAGTCCTTGCGCACGAAGTGGCAGGTATAGCCGTTCGGATGCTTGACCAGGTAATCCTGGTGCTCGGGTTCCGCTTCCCAGAACGGGCCGGCCGGGACCACCTCGGTGACGACCTTGCCCGGCCACAGGCCGGAGGCGTCGACGTCGGCGATCGTGTCCAGGGCGACGGCGCGCTGCGCGTCGCTGGTGGTGAAGATCGCCGAGCGGTAGCTGGTGCCGATATCGTTGCCCTGGCGATTCACGGTCGTGGGATCGTGGATCTGGAAGAAGAACTCCAGCAGGCGCCGGAAGCTCGTCTGCTCGGGATCGAACACGATCTCGAGCGCCTCGGCGTGGGTGCCGTGGTTGCGGTAGGTGGCATTCGGGACGTCCCCGCCCGAATAGCCGACGCGCGTGGAGATCACGCCCGGCAGCTTGCGGACCAGGTCTTGCACGCCCCAGAAGCAGCCGCCGGCGAGGATTGCGGTTTCTTGTTTCACGTCGATTCCTTTCATCGTTGAGCAGCCGTCCCGGCAGTGTGCCGGGACGAAACGCTGTGTTCCACCCACTATAGCGCGTTTGGCGCAAGGCTTCCGGCTACCCCTTCCTCGCGCAGATGTCGCACGGGCGCAACGACCAACTGTATCGATTTGTATTTCCATACAGAAATGTAATAAGGGTAATTATTCTGGCTTATAGTTGTACAGCGGAAATATTTTCGCAGCCCGACGCGTCTCCAAGCTTCCGACGCATTCATTTTCAGTCTTCGATAAAAAGCTAACAAAATGTTCAAGAAACTGTCGATACGTACCCGTCTCATCGCCACCATGGGCCTGCTCGGCCTGATCCTGCTCGCCTTCGCCGTGCTTGGCCTGTTCGGCATGCACGCGGCGGAAGCTTCGCTGAAGAATGTCTATACGGACCAGCTCAAGTCGACGGTTGCCGTCAATACGGCCAAGAACTTCCTGTCGCGCGCGCGCTTCACGATGGACCGCGCGGCGCTGCACCCGGATGCGCCCGACGTCGAAGCGACGCTCAAACGCGCCGCCGGCTTCCTCGACCAGGCCGACAAGGCCTGGTCTGCCTACATGGCGCTGCCGCAGGATCCGGAAGAAAAAAACCTGGTGCAGGCCGTGGACGCCAAGCGCGAGATCTATGTGCGCCAGGGACTGGTGGCGCTGGCCGATGCCGTCCGCAAGGGCGATATCGCGACGGTGGACCGGCTGGCGATGAAGGACCTGACCGCCAGCTATGGCGAATTCAACAAGGCGTCCGAGAAGCTCGACGAGTACCAGGTCACGACGGCGAAGGAACAGTACGAGCGCAGCCTGAAGCTGGACCAGAACATCTTCTATGCGCTGGTCGGCGGCATGGCCGTCAGCGTGCTGCTGATCGTCGTCTCGTCGGTGGCGCTGGTGCGCGCCATCGTCGGTCCGTTGAACGAGTTGCTCGCGCACTTCGAGGCGATGGCCCGCGGCGACCTGTCGACCCACGTCGACCTCGACCGCCACGACGAGATGGGCAAGCTGTTGCACGGCTTCGCCGACATGCAGGCAAAATTGGCCACGACCGTGCGCAGCGTGCGCGACAGCAGCGGCCTGATCGCCAGCGCCAGCAGCAAGATCGCGGCCGGCAACCTGAACCTGTCCAGCCGCACGGAAGAGCAGGCCAGCAGCATCGAGGAGACGGCGGCATCGCTGGAAGAACTGACCAGCACCGTGCGCAACAATGCCGACAATGCCCGCCAGGCCAACCAGCTCGCCACCTCGGCGTCCGAAGTGGCCGTGCGCGGCGGCAGCATCGTGTCTCAGGTCGTCGATACGATGGGCAACATCAACGAATCGTCCAGGCGCATCGTCGACATCATCACCGTCATCGACGGCATCGCGTTCCAGACCAATATCCTGGCGCTGAACGCGGCCGTGGAAGCGGCACGCGCGGGCGAGCAGGGCCGCGGCTTCGCCGTCGTGGCGGGAGAAGTGCGCAACCTGGCGCAGCGTTCGGCATCGGCCGCCAAGGAGATCAAGGAACTGATCACCGCGTCCGTCGCCAACGTCGACACGGGCGCGCAGCTCGTCGACAAGGCCGGCGCGACCATGCAGGAGATCGTCGACAGCGTCGCCCGCGTGACCGGCATCATGGGCGAGATCATGATCGCTGGCGAAGAGCAGAGCAGCGGCATCCAGCAGATCAACCAGGCCATTTCGCAGATGGACCAGGTGACGCAGCAGAACGCCGCCCTCGTCGAGGAAGCCGCGGCCGCGGCCGATTCGCTGCAGGAACAGGCGCAGTCGCTATCCGCGGCGGTGTCCGCCTTCCAGCTGGAACAGTCTTCCGCGCGTTCCGGCGGCCGGTCCGGACAGCGCCAGCTGGCGATCGCGGCGGCCTGAGATCCTAGATGACCCGGCGCGGCGCCGCCGTCAGCGGGTCGCCGCTGTTGGGCGTCCCCGTCGGTTCGATCAGGAGGATGTGCGCTTCCTGTGCCGCGCGCGGGCGGTGGCGCACGCCGCGCGGCACGACGTACAGCTGGCCAGGCGCCAGCGACACGGTCGAGCCGTCCTCGAGGTCGATCTCCAGCTGCCCGTGCAGCACGAGGAAGAAGTCGTCGGTATCCGGATGGACGTGCCAGTGGTACTCGCCGCGCAGCTTCGCGACCATGACGTCGTGGCCGTTGAACAGGCTTACCGTGCGCGGTTGCCAGGCTTCCGTGAAGGACGCGAGTTTGTCGGCGAGGTCGATGGGAGAGGGCATGGGTGCTTCCTTCGATGAAAAACGCCATGATGCCGCGCGGCCGTCGGCCGGTCTTGTACAATCGTTGCATGGACACGCATGACCTCCCCGCCGGGAACGAAGCGCGATTTTCGCCGCTGGCCGGCGGCATCACGCTGATGCAGGCGCTGTTTACCGATCACGCCTTCGAGCGCCACAGCCACGATTGCTTCTCGGTCGGCATCACCACGTACGGCATCCAGCACTTCCGCAGCCGTGGACGGGACTACGACAGCCGGCCCGGCGACCTGGTGCTGTTCAATCCCGACGAGGACCACGACGGCAGCCGCGGCCAGTCCGACGGCTTTCGCTACGCGATCTGGTACGTGCCGGAAGCCTTCGTCCGCGATTGCCTCGATCCCGATGCGGGGCGGGATGCCAGGCCGTATTTCGCCGCGCCCCACGCGACCGACCCGCGCCTGGCGTCGGCCTTCGGCGCGCTGACCCGGTCGCTGCTGGACACGCCTTCCGAAGCACTGCGCGCGGAATCGCTGCTGCGCGCATTCTTCGCCGGGATGCTGGCGCGGCACGGCGAACGGCCGCAGGCCACGCCGGCGCCGGTCCTCGACCCCGGCGCGGCGCGGCTGCACGCCGTCAAGGACTATATCCGCGCCCACTTCCAGCGCGACCTGACGGTCGCGGAACTGGCCGGCGTCGCCGGCTTGTCGCGCGCCCACTTCACGCGCGCCTTCGGTGCGGCCTTCCACGTGCCGCCCCATGTCTACCTGAACGCCGTGCGCATCGCCCACGCGCAGGCGCTGATCCGCGGCGGGATGCCGCTGGCCGCCGTCGCCGTCGAATGCGGCTACGCCGATCAGAGCCACTTCCACCGGCGCTTCAAGGGCAGCATCGGCGTGGCGCCGGCGCAGTGGCGGAGAATGGCGGCGGATGGCACGCTACGGCACACTGGTTTGATGCTATCGTAGCGGTCGTTTCATCCGATCGGACCCCCGCATGACACCTCCTGCTTCTTCCTCCGCGAGCGCAGCCGCCACCCCGCTGGCGGCGCTGCTACCCTACGGCGCCTTGCTGGCATCGCTGCTGTCGGTGACCCTGGGCGCCTCGCTGGCGAAGCAGATGTTCCCGCTGGTCGGCGCCGCCGGCGCGACGGCGCTGCGCCTGTTCTTCGCGGCGCTGATGCTCTGCGCCGTGTTCCGGCCGTGGCGCCAGGGCTGGCGCGCCGACCCGCGTGCGTTGCTGGTCTATGGCGGCACGCTCGGCGTGATGAACCTGAGCTTCTATTCCTCGCTCGCCTACATCCCGCTGGGAATCGCGATCGCCATCGAGTTCACCGGACCGCTGGCCGTCGCCGTCTGGACCTCGCGCCGGCGCATCGATTTCCTGTGGATCGCGCTGGCCGTCGCGGGCCTGGCGCTGCTGCTGCCGACATCGTCGCAGGCGGCTGCCCTCGACTGGCGCGGCATCGGCTTCGCGCTGCTGGCCGGCTGCTGCTGGGCGATCTACATCCTGGTGGGCAAACGGGTGGCCGGCGCCTACGGTGCGGCGGGATCGGCCTGGGGCGTGGCACTCGGCACCCTGGTCGCCGTGCCCGTCGGCACCTACCACGCCGGCGCCAGCCTGCTGGGGCCTTCCGTGCTGGCGCTCGGGCTGGCGGTGGCGCTGTTTTCCAGCGCGATCCCGTATTCCTTCGAAATGGTGGCCTTGCGCCGGCTGCCCTCGAACACGTTCAGCACGCTGCTCAGCGCCGAGCCGGCCGTGGGCGCCCTGATGGGCTTCCTGCTGCTGGGCGAACGCCTGAGCGCCACGCAGTGGCTGGCCATCGGGCTCGTGATCACCTCGTCGGTGGGGGCGGCGATGAGCGCCGGCTACAGCGCGCGCCGTCGCCCGGCAGAAGGCGCCGAGGCGCCGCCGCCCCTGTAGCGGCCGGCCGCCCGACCGCGCTCACGTCCCCGGGTGCTGGTAGCGGTATTCCTGCGTCTGCCCGCCATAGCCGTAGGACGCGGCGCGCACGTCCTGCACGTAAATATAACTTTCGTCATGCAGGTCGCCCAGCAGGCGTGCGAAGCCGTCGAACGCCTCCCGGATGTAGCGCGCCTTCTCGTCCTTGGTATTGGTTTCGTCGGTGATCTTGATGTCGAAATAGAAGCTGCGCTTGCCTTGCGCCGCGAGCGACGCGCCGCCGACGATCCAGTGCCGCGGATCGACGTAGTCGATGGCGATGGCGGTCACCTCCCGTTTCTTTCCGAGGATGCGGGTGGTCAGGTCCAGCAGCAGCTCGGCGATGTTATCCGTCAGCTCCGGCGACGGGGCGGCGCTGACTTTCACGTTCAGGATGGGCATGTCGTTCTCCTCGGTTGGTCAATAGGTTAGCTATGCAACTACTTCGGTAAAAAAAATGGTCAGAGTGTCGCGCGCACGGTCCGCATGCGCGCAACGGTGTCGTCGAAATACTCGGGGCCCAATTGCTGCTTCAGCCGCTTGGTGACGGCCGCGCTCGCCCCGTTGAGCCGGTCCTTGAGGGCTTGCGCCGCCGCCGTCGGGTGGATGGCGAATTCCCTGCCGTCCGAGGCGGTGGCGCGGCGCTCGACCAGGTCCAGCTTCTGCAGGCCGTCCAGCGCGCGCGTGGCCGTCGGTCGCGCGATCGCCAGCGCGGTCGCCAGTTCGTTCTGCAGCAACCCGGGCCGCGCGAGCACGACGCGCAGCATGAACCCTTGCGACGGCGTCAGGCCGAGCGGCTTGAACGCCTGCGTCCATTCGCGTTCGAGCAGGCGTGCCAGGGCAGTGGTGTTGAAATAGAGGCAGTGATCGAACATGGACCGACCTTACGCCGATCCGGTTAGCTATGCAACTTGTTTTTGATGCATATGCGCGTTCCTGCAGATGCGTTTGCCTTCAATGCAGGGCCTGCCGTAGTTGCAGCAACAGGTAATCGATGTGGGCGGCGTTCGTGGTGCGGCCCAGCGAAATGCGCATCGCGCTGCGGGCGTGCGCATCGCTCAGGCCCAGCGCGCGCAGCACGTAGGATGGCGCGGTGCTGGCGGAATTGCAGGCCGAGCCGGCGGAGACCGCGATGCCGGGCAGGCGGTCGGCCAGCGACTCGGCGCCGGGGCCGGTGAAGCTGACGTTCAGGTTGTGCGGGACGCGCTGCTGCAGGTCGCCGTTGAAGCGCACGCCGGGCAGGGCGGCCAGGCCCTCGCGCAGGCGGTCGCGCAATGCGGCGATGCGTGCCGATTCCGCCGCCATGTCCAGGCGCGCCAGCTCGCACGCCTCGCCCATGCCGACGATCTGGTGGCTGGGCAGCGTGCCGGAGCGCAGGCCTTTCTCGTGGCCGCCGCCGTCCATCTGCGCCTCCAGCCGCACGGCCGGTGCGCTGCGCACGTACAGGGCGCCGATGCCCTTGGGACCGTACAGCTTGTGCGCGCTCAGCGACAGCAGGTCGACCTGCAGAAGGTCGACGTCGATCGGCAGCTTGCCGGCCGCCTGCGCCGCGTCCACGTGCAGCAGCACGCCGCGGGCGCGGCAGAGGCGTCCCAGTTCGGCGATCGGCTGGATCACGCCGATCTCGTTATTGACCATCATGACCGAGGCGAGGATGGTATCGGGGCGCAGCGCCGCCGCGAAGGCGGCCAGGTCGACCAGGCCGTTCGCCTGCGGCTGCAGGAAGGTGACCTCGAAGCCTTCTCCCTCCAGCCGGCGCATCGTGTCCAGCACGGCCTTGTGCTCGGTCGCCAGGGTCACGAGGTGCCTGCCGCGCGCGCGGTTGGCGTGCGCCGCCCCCTTCAATGCCAGGTTGTTCGATTCGGTGGCGCCGGACGTCCAGACGATGTCGGCCGCATGGGCGCCGACGAGGGCGGCGACCTGCTTGCGCGCCCGCTCCACGGCGAAGGCGCCGTCCAGGCCGAATGCATGGGAGGTGCTGGCGGGGTTGCCGAATTTCTCGGTCATGTACACCAGCATTTTCTGTGCGACGCGCGGATCGACGGGCGTCGTTGCTGCGTAGTCGAGGTAGATGGGAAGCTGCGGCGGGGCGGACGAATCGGCCGGGCGTCGACAGGGCGCCGCGGCGCAATGTGGGCCAAGGCTTGGCGTTAGAGTGTCGGTCATGGCGGGTCGGATCGAGGATGGAAACTTACCTTAATCGCGTTCGCGCCAAAAATGAACGACCGATAGCGCACATCCATATCTGTTTTTCGTTCGTTCCGGGCCCGCCTTATGCGATCGGCGTCTAATCCGCGACCTTCACCACCAGCTTGCCGAAGTTCCGTCCCTGCAGCAGGTCGATGAACGCGGCCGGCGCGTGTTGCAGGCCGTCGACGACGTCTTCGCGGTAGCGCAGGCGGCCTTCGGCGATCCAGTGCTGCGCCTGTTCCAGGAAGGCGGGCCGCAACTGCGCGAACTCGCGCTGGATGAAGCCGCGCACGAGCAGGCTTTTCTTCAGGACGTCGCGCATGGCGAGCGCCAGGCGGTCGGGGCCCGGCGCCGCCGGCGGCAGCGCATTGTATTGGGCGATCAGGCCGCACACGGGCACGCGCGCGAAGTCGTTCAGCAGCGGGAACACGGCATCCCACACGCGGCCGCCGACATTTTCGAAATAGACGTCGACGCCGTCCGGGCAGGCCGCCGCGAGCTGCGCCTCGAAGTCGGGAGCGCGGTGGTCGACGACGGCATCGAAGCCCAGTTCGTCGCGCACGAACGCGCACTTGTCCGCGCCGCCCGCGATGCCCACTGCACGCGCGCCATGGATGCGGGCGATCTGGCCCACGACGGAACCGACAGCGCCGCTGGCGGCGGCCACCACGACCGTCTCGCCGGCCTGCGGGCGGCCGATCTGCAGCAATCCGGCCCATGCCGTAAAGCCGGGCATGCCGAGCACGCCCAGGGCCGTGCTGACGGGCGCGGCGGACGGGTCGAGCTTGCGCAGCGCGGCGCCGTCGTCGAGCGCGTAACGCTGCCAGCCCGAGTGCGACAGCACAATGTCGCCGGGCGCGTAGTCCGCATGCCGCGAGGCGAGCACGCGTGCCACGGTGCCGCCTTCCATCACGGCGCCGACGTCGACGGGCTTGGCATAGGACTTGGCGTCGTCCATGCGGCCGCGCATATAGGGGTCGAGCGACAGGTACAGCACCTGCAGCAGCACCTGGCCTTCGCCGGGCACGGGTGCCGCTTCCTGCTCGAGGCGGAAGTCCTCGGGGCGAGGCAGGCCGGTCGGGCGGGCAGCCAGTACGATCTTTTCGTTGAGCGTCGGGGTCATCGGAGTCTCTTCGAGTGGATGGAGCATCCATCCTACGCCCGATCGGCGATGTCTTCAGGCGGGGTGCCGAACCGCGTTCACACCTTGCGGAGGAAGTCGAGCAGATAAGCGAAATAATCGGCCTGCGCATCCCACATCGACAGGTGGCTGCCGGTCTTGCAGATCTGGGCTGTCGCATTCGGCATCAGGGACGCCATCTTGAGGATGTCGGACGGGTCCATCTCGTCGTAGGTGGCGCCCAGGGCCAGCGTGCGCACCCGGATCTCGTGCAGGCGATCCCAGCGCTCCCAATCCTTCATATTGCCGTCGATGACGAATTCGCTCTTGCCCTGCATCTGGTTGTAGATCTTGGGGTTGACCTTGCCGAAGGCGCGCGTGACGGCTTCCGGCCATGGCTGGATGCGGCAGATCACCTTGGGGTACAAATGCTCCATCATGATGGCTTCGTACTCTGGCGCGTCGTAGGCCTTGCGCTGCTCCAGGTCTTCCAGTTGCGCGAGCACGTCCGCAGGGAGCTGGCGCTTGATCGTGTCCAGGTGGCGCAGCACGGACTGGATGCCGGCCGTCATGTTCGAGATGACGAGGCCGCGCAGGCGGGCCTGGTGCTGCAAGGCGTACTCGATGGCCAGCATGCCGCCCCAGGAGTGGCCGTACAGGACGAATTTGTCGAGGCCCAGGCCGGCGCGCACTTCTTCCAACTCCTGCAGGTAGCGCGGCAGGTTCCACAGCGCCGGGTCGTCCGGACGGTCGGAATTGCCGCAGCCGAGCTGGTCGTAGTAGATCATCTCGATGCCGGCCTGTGGCAGGAAGGATTCCATCGCTTCCAGGTAGTCGTGGCAGAAGCCCGGGCCGCCGTGCAGCAGCAGGACCTTGACGGGGCCGCTGCCCATCCGCTTGGTCCAGACCTTGTACTTGCCGCCCGCGACGGGGACCATCTTGACGCCGGCGGTGCGGATGCCCGGCGGGTTCAGGCCGTCCGGGCGGGGCGTGGTGATCGCGGCGACCGCATTGTCGGCCAGGGCGGCCTGCGCCCCGTGGGTGTGTAATACGCCGGCGGAAAGGGCGCTGGTAGTGAGGAAATGTCGACGGTCCATGATGTGCTGTTGTTGTGATGGGGCGATGCAGTCGTATGTACCTTGACAGCGGCTTCCTGGATGCGGCCGCTGCAGCAATGTAGCCCCCTCGTGTGCCGCTGTGCGTAAAATCAGGTTAATTCTGGTGAATGTAGACGCCGGCCACAATCGTCGCCGGGCTGCCGATCGACGGCCGGCGTGCAGGAACCAGCGACGAGGAATCAACGATGAGGAGTCAACGATGGACCACGGAATAAAGATCACGGCACTGCTTACCCCCCGGGCCGGCAAGACGGCAGCGCTCGAGGCGCTGCTGTTCGACATGGCGCCGCGCTGCCGCGCCGAGCCGGGCAACCTGCGCTGGGACGTATGGCGCGAACAGGGGGAGGGAGAGGAGCGCCGCTTCGTGCTCGACGAACTGTACCGCGACAATGCGGCCGTTGCCGCCCACCGCGAGACGCCGCACTTCAAGCATTACGCGGCGTCGATCAACGACCTGGCCGAGCGCGTCGCGCTGGTCCTCGATCCGGCCCGGGTGGCATAGCGGGCCGGCAGGGCGGCCGCGCTCAGGCGGCGACCTTGAGCGCTGCCCGGCGCGCGGCCCGCGCGATACTTTCCGCAAACAGCGGCGTCTCGCGCCGGTTATGGTCGCCGGAGGCTTCCTGGCGGTCGGCCTGGGCCTTCTGCCACGAGACCCCATGCTCCTGGATGAAGGCGAGGAAGGCCTCGGTCGGGTGCGACACCACGCTGTTCGTGTATTCGCAGCGCCCGTCGTCGAGCTTCCTGACGCTGAGGTCCCAGATCACCTGTACCTGGGTGCGGCCGGCCCGCGTGAACACGTCCGAGGTCGACACCATCCTGCAGTGCGACGGCTCCGTGATCTCGCCGACGTAGTGCTGCACGACGAGGCCGGTGCCGATCATCTCGACGTTGATGGACATGCGCCGGCCGTCGTCGGTGAACGTGGCGCCGGCGGCGATGTGGTCGGGCGGGGCGCAGCGCTGGTATTCGGCTTCGGGCAGCGAGAACAGCCAGGCGGCGATGTCGACCTGCTCGAACGGCACGTCGATGATGTGGCTGAAGGCGGATTGGGACAGGATCAGGTCCGTACGGATGGCAGTCATGATGGAGCTCCTTGCGTGGAAAAAGAGGGGAGGGTGTTGCGGGTTCAGGGGACCAGGACGATCTTGCCGACGTTCTGGCCGTCTTCCATGCGCCGGTGCGCGGCGCCGGCGTCGGCGAGGGGGAACACGCTGTCGACGACGGGCGCCAGGCGGCCCTTGGCGAATTCCGCCAGCCAGCGTTCGCGGAAGCGCATCGACATGCCGTGCTTGATCTCCTGCGTGCGCGACTTCATCACCGTGCCCATGATCTGCAGATGGCGGTACAGCAGGCGGTCCAGCGGGATGCGCGCATCGTCGCCACCACCCATGATCCCGATCTGCACCAGGCGGCCGCCGAAGTCGAGCGCGTTCACGTTGCGCGCGAAGTAGGGCGCGCCGATGAAGTCGAGGATCAGGTCGACGCCGCGCCCGTCGGTGAGCATGTCGACGGTCTGGCCGAAGTCCTCGTTCTCGTAGTCGATGACGTGGTCCGCGCCCAGGCGCCGGACCAGTGCGCGGGCATCCGCCCTTGCGGTGGCGAAGACGCGCGCGCCGAGCGCATGCGCCAGCTGGACGGCCGCGCCGCCCACGTCGCCGGCACCGGCATGGACGAGCACCGTTTCGGTGGGCTGCAGCCGGCCCAGGTGGATCAGCGCTTCGTGGGCGGTGACGAACACCTCGGTGATCGCGGCGGCCTGGACGTAATCGAGGGTGTCGGGAACCGGCATCGCCATCCGGTAGTCGATGCGCGCGACTTGCGCATAGGCGCCGCCGCCGACGATGCCCATTACCCGGTCGCCGGGCGCGTAGCCGTGGACGGCATCGCCGACGGCAATCACGTCGCCGGCGATTTCCAGGCCCATGAGGGTGGAGTCGCCGAAGTCCGGCCGGCCGTAGCCGCCGCGGCGCTGGGTGAGGTCGGCCCGGTTCACGCCGGCGGCGCGCACGCGCACCAGCAGGTCGTGGGGCCGCAGTACCGGTTCCGGCACGTCGCCGAGCCGCAGGACGTCCGGCGGGCCGAACTCCTGGAAGAGAATTGCTTTCATCGTTGCTCCTGAATGTGGGCCTGCAAAAGACCGCTTCAGATTAGCAACGGGGACGGGACGGAAGAACTACCTGAATGTATAAACCGAAGGTATGACTCGTTCAACCTGGGGTATGCGTCGTGCCGCGCATCAGGCGCCGGCGTGGCGCCCGCTCGACGGCGCCGCATCGTGGTACTTGCGCCAGACGCGGCGCAGGTGCCGCGCCGAACCGAAGCCGGCGCGTTCCGCGACCGCCTCCATGTCCAGCGCCGAGTGGGCCAGCAGCTCGTGCGCGAGGGCGATGCGCAGCCGGTGCAGGTGGTCCAGCGGGCTCGCGCCCGTGTGCTCCTGGAATAGCCGCGACAGGTGGCGCGTGCTGCTGCAGGCGATGCCGGCCATCTGCTCCACGGTCCAGTCGCGCGCCGGGTCGGCAGCCAGCGCGTCCTGCACGCGGTGGATGCCCGGATGCAGGTGGTTGCGGCCGCTCAGCCACGGAGACAGTTGCGGATCGCCGCCGCCGCGGCGCATGTAGACGACCATATTGCGCGCGACGGCGCAGGCGGTGCGGGGGCCCGCCGCATCGGCCAGCATGTGCAGCATCATGTCGATGCCGGCCGTGATGCCCGCGCTCGTGCTGATGGCGCCGTCGGCCACGTACAGCCGGTCGTCCAGCACGCGGGCCCGTGGCGCGATCGCGCGCAAGGTGCCGCACAGCGCATGGTGGGTCGTGCACTGGCGGCCGTCCAGCAGGCCCGCGCGGGCCGCGAGCAGGGCGCCGGAACAGACGCACATCAGGCGGCAGGCGGACGGCGCCACGACGCGTCGCAGCCAGGCGACGGCGGCGTCGTGCGACGCCGCGACCTCGGCGCGCAGCGCGGGATCGGCATGCGTGGCCACGCCCACGAGCACGACGATCGCGCCGTCGGGCAGCGCATCCGGCAGGGGCGCGATGCCGGCCAGCGGCAGCCCGATCGACGTGTGCACCGCCGGTGTGGGACCGACATACTGCAGCGCGAAGCGGGCCGCGGGCTCGCCCGTCCCGGCCGGGTCCAGCTGCGAGGCCAGGCGCAATACCTCGGCCGGGCCGGCCACGTCGAGCATCAGCGTGTTCTGCAGCAGCACGAACAGCACTGGTACTGGCACCGGCGCCGGCGCCGGCGCCGTGCCTGCCGCAGGCCTTGTCTTCTTCATGCCCGATCGCTCCTCTGTTCAATGGTCTGGCCGGCCCAGGCCGTCGAGCACCTGCGCCACCGTGGCGATCCTGGCGAATCGGCCGTCCAGTACGAGCTCGGTGCGTTCGCGGATCTCGCCGCTAGTGTAAACGCGGCCGCTGCCTGCGTGGCGGATCGGGAAGGTCAGCGTTGCCTCGCTGACGAAATCGACCTCGAAGCCGCTGTCGGACGCGTGCCGGGTCGTCGTCTCGCAGCACTGCTCGGTCCTGATGCCGCTGATGATCAAGCGCCGGATGCCGCGCGCCACCAGCCAGGCCATCAAGCCGGTACCGGCCAGCGCGCTGTGCACCTGCTTGTGGAAGACGACGGCGGGGACGATGGCCAGTTCGTCCAGCGTGCGCACGTTCCCGGATGCGGTCGAGAACGGTCCGTCGTCCTCGGTATGGAAGATCTGCACCACAGGCACGCCGCGCGCGACGCAGCCGTCGACAAGCGTCTGCTGGGCGGCGAAGTAGCTCGCCAGGTCCGCCTCGGACCAATACGGACGGTGACGGAAGGATTCCTGGGCATCGATGACGATCAGGGCGGTCTGCTGCATGGTGCTCTCCTGGTGTGGTGGGATGCAGCGATCTTACGGGGCGTGCGGCGTGCGCGATACGCGCGATCGGGACCGGTGGCGGACGGATTCGGACAGGTCCGCCAGGCGGTGCATCCAGGAGCGCGCGCCCTGCGTATATCGGAAGTCTTTTCCGGATCCTGTCATGACCCAAGCTTCCCCTTTGCATCCGTCGCGTTCGGAACCACCGCGTTTGGACCCATTCTCTCGCATCTTCAAGGCGCAGCGCTACGCCATGTGCGAAGCGCTGATGCAGTCCGCGTCGCTGGACGGGCAGGCGCAGACCGACGTCAACTACGTGCTGGGGCAGGTGTGCGACATGCTGCGCTACTGCGATACGATGACGCGCGCCATCGGCATGCACGTGCTGCCCCGTATCGCTGCGCAGGCGTCGGACAGCGCCGACCGGATGGCGCTGCGCGGCGAGGAGCGGCTCGTGTCGATCGCCTGGCTGGCCAATGCCTGCGAGGCGGCTGCCGGCATGCGCGGGGCCATGCGCCGGGAAGCGCTGGCGGCGCTGCAGCAGGCATTGTGCGCGTTCGTCGCGCGGGTGCTGAACGATATGGTGTGGATCGGCAGCGAAGCCAACCGGGAGTTGTGGTCGATCCTGCCGGACCGGGAACTGGCCGCCATCGAGGAAGCGCTGCTCGGCGCGCCGGAACCGGTGGAGCTGCGCTACAGCATGCAGTGGATGATCCCCGCCATCGATCCGGCGGAGCGCGTCGAGTTGTTCGCCATCCTGCGCCGGCTGGCCGGCGCCGAACCGACGGCCGCGATCCTGGCGATGAGCCGCGACCTGCTGCCGCGCGACGAGTCCGAGGCGCTGCTGGCCGGACTCGCGCGCGCCAGGCCGGATTGAGGATCAGCAGTCTTGCCGGCGCTCGTTACATGACAGCCGACATTAAAAACTGATTAATCCTGAACTCGCATGATCCGCCGGTTCGTCGCATCGACGACGACGACCAACAGAAAAGGAAACCCATGCATTCCACCCGCTTTTCCCTGTTTTCCCTCGGCGTGTGCGCGGCCCTGGCCGCCGGTGCCGTGCCCGCAAGCGCCCAGGTGCTGGCCCCCGAAATCGCCGCCGCCGAAGTCAGCCCGCAGTCCCAATGGGGGCTCGGACTGGGTGTCGGCTACGACAAGAAACCGTACCGCGACTTCGACGACAAGGTGCGCGCATTGCCCCTGGTGCTGTACGAGAACCGCTGGGTGAGCCTGTACGGCACCAAGTTCGATGTCAAGCTGCCCAGCGCCGGCCCGGTGTCGCTGCGCCTGCGCGCGCGCTATGCGAACGACGGCTACGAGGCCGACGATTCGCCGTACCTGGCGGGCATGGCCGAGCGCAAGGGCGGCGTGTGGCTGGGCGGCGCGGCCATCTGGCGCAACCCGGTGGCGAACGTCGCCGCCGAGGCGCTGGCCGCGACCGGCGACGCCGAGGGCAAGCGCGTCAAGCTGGAAGTGAACCGCGAGTTCCGCAGCGGGGCGTTCACCGTCACGCCGCGCATCGCGGCGGAGTGGTACGACAGCGTCTATGTCGACTACTACTACGGCGTGCGTGCCAATGAGGTGCGTGCGGGCCGCGCACGCTACGAAGGCGACTCCACGACCAGCCTGGAAGCGGGCGTGCGCCTGGGTTACACGGTGAACCGGCGCCACCACGTGTTCGTGGACGTCAGCACCAACCGCCTGGGCAGCGCGATCAAGGACAGCCCGCTGGTCGAGCGCTCCACCCAGCCGGGCGTGCGGGTCGGCTACATCATGGCGTTCTGAACGACGGCGGGCATGGCTGTCGGCGCGGGCGCGGCGGGCAGCGGTCGGAACAGGATCCGCACCGAGAATCCGCGCCCGTCGAGCCCTTCTCCGGTGACGATGCGCGCGCCGTGCAGGCGCGCGATCGCCGCGACCAGCGACAGGCCGATGCCGCTGCCGCGCCCATCGTTGCCGGGCAGGCGGTAGAAGCGCTGGAAGATGGCGTCCCGCTCGTGTTCCGGCACACCCGGCCCGTCGTCCGTCACGGCCACCCAGGCGCCGTCGGCGGCGCTGCCGCAGGCCACGACGACATGGCCGCCCGCGCCGGCGAAGCGCACCGCGTTGTCGACCAGGTTGCGCAGCAGGATCGCCAGCTCGTCGATGTCGCCGGCCGCCAGTGCCGGCGCCGCCGCCATGTCGAGCACGCAACCGCGGTGGGCGGCGTAATAGGCGTGCTCCCTGACGATGTGCGTGACGAGCTCGGACACGTCGATGGCGCCCGTACGATCGATCACGTCCATGCCGTCCAGGCGCGCCAGGTCCAGCAGTTGCTCGGCCAGGCGCGCGGTACGGCGCGCGCCCTGCTGGACGCAACGCAGCGCCTTGTCCTTCTCGTCCGCGCCGGACGCATGCAGCGCCACTTCGGCCTGCGCCTGCATCACCGACAGCGGCGTGCGCAGTTCGTGCGCGGCGTCGCCGATGAAGCGGCGCTCCGCCGTTACGGCCTTGTCGAGCTGCTCGAGCAGGTGGTTGAAGGCGCCGACCAGCGGCTGCAGTTCGCGCGGCAGGTCGCGGGCCTGCAGCGGCGCCAGGTCGAAGTCGCGGCGGCGCCGGATCGCATCCGCGAGCACCGCCAGCGGCCGCAGCGAGCGGTCCAGCGCATGGCGCAACAGCGCGCCCAGCACGAGCAGCACGGCCGTCAGGATCGCCAGCGCCGTCAGCACTTCGTATTGCATCTCGCGGTCGACCACGCTCTGCAGGTTGGCCACCTGGACCCAGGCGAAGTGGCTGCGGTCCGAGATCGTGTAGATGCGCCACTTGCGGCCGTCGACGATGTGGCTGCTGAAGCCGTCCTCGAACGACGGTTCGAACGGCATGGCGGGGGCGCCCGGCGTCTTGAGGAACAAGGTGCGGTCGCGGCGCCACACCTGGAAGGAAAACGCGTCGTGCTGGCGGATGGTCGGCGGCAGCATCAGCCCCTGGACGACGGGGCCATGGGCCAGCTTGTTGGAAGGCAGCGACAGCAGCAGGCGCGTGGCGAAGGTCTGCAGCTTGCCGTCCCACAGGCTGTTCTCGCTGTTGGCGGTATAGACGACGACCATGCCCACGCCGGCCACCCAGCACGAGACGAGCGTGACGGCGAGCACGCGGCGCAGCCGGGCGCGCAGCGAGATCATGCGCCGTCCCTGGCCAGCCGGTAGCCCTGGCCGTGCACGGTCTCGATGATGTCCTCGCCCAGCTTGCGGCGCAACTGGTGGATGAAGACGGCGACGGTATTGCTTTCCAGGTCGGCGCCGCCGCCATAGATCAACGCTTCCAGGCGGCTGCGCGTGATGACGTGGCCGGGCCGCTGCATGAATGCGAGCAGCGTGCGGTATTCGTAGGCGCTGAGCACCACCGGCTGGCCGTTGCGCGCCACTTCCTGGCGCGTCACGTCCAGCACCAGGTCGCGACAGGTCAACTGGGGGACGGTCTTGCCTTCGCTGCGGCGGGTCACCGCGCGGATGCGCGCCCACAGCTCGTCGAACTCGAAAGGCTTGACCAGGTAGTCGTCGGCTCCCGCATCGAGGCCGGCGATGCGCTCCGACATGCGCGAGCGCGCCGTGAGGATGATGACGGGCGTGGCGTCGTAGGCCGCGCGCAGCCGGCGCAGCAGCGCCAGACCGGATTCGCCGGGCAGGCCGAGGTCGAGCAGGACGACGGCGTAGCGGTTGTCCAGCAGCGCGAGCCAGGCCGCCTCCGCATCGGGCGCGTGGGTGCAGGGAAGGCCTTCCTGGGCCGCGCGCTCGCGCACGGCGGCGGCCAGCATGGAATCGTCTTCGACGAGGAGGATGGTCATGGTCGGGCGTCGATTGGTCGGGGCGGCGAGTATGGCAGCGCGTTCTTAATGGAACTTTAATGCGGCTAGTTTAACGCTGAGAGTTTAACGCGCTCGTGCTCATCCGCCCGACCGGCGCCGTCACTCTCCGACCGGTTCCTCCTCGATGCGGACGATGTCCACCGTCGCGATGCGGTGCTCGATCACGCTCGCCACCTCGAAACGGAAACCGTCGATGTCGAGCGCGGCGCCGGCGGCGGGCAGGGTGCCGAAGCGCTCCAGCAGCAGTCCGGCCAGCGTCATGTAGTCGCCGCCGTTGCCCACCAGCGCCGCGCTCTGCAGCACCTGTTCCAGGTAATGCAGGTCGGCGCTGCCGTCCACGCGCCAGCGTCCCGGTCCCGTCTCCTGCACGACGGGCTGTTCGTCCTCGTCCGGGAACTCGCCGGCAATGGCCTCCAGGATGTCGATCGGCGTGACGAGGCCCTGCAGCGTGCCGTATTCGTCGGCGATCAGCACCACCTGGCCGTGCGAGCGCTTGAGCGTCTCCATCACCTTCAGCACGCCGCTGGCTTCCGGCATGACGATCGGGGGACGGATGCTGGCCCGGTCGATGGCGCCCGTCAGGACGATGTCGGCGACCAGGTCGCGGGCCCTTGCCACGCCGACGATCTCGTCGAGCTGGCCGCGGCAGACCGGGAAGAAGCCGTGCGGCGTGGCCATGATGCGCTCGCGAATCGCGGCCGGGTCGGCATCGATGTCGATCCACGAGATGTCGGCGCGTGGCGTCATCAGCGAGCGGATCGAGCGCTGCGACAGGCTCAGGACGCCGCTCACCATATTCCGTTCTTCCGCCTCGAAGGCCGGCATCTCGCCCGGTTCGGCCGCGTCGGTCTCGTGGGCCTCGTCGCTCGCATGGCGGGGTTTGCTGCCCAGCAGGCGCAGCACGGCGTCGGCGGTGCGGTCGCGCAGGGGCACGTGCGCCTCGCGCTTGGCGAAGTTGCGGCGCGCCAGCTGGTTCAGCGCCTCGATCACGACCGAGAAGCCGATCGCGGCATACAGATAGCCCTTCGGGATATGGAAGCCGAAACCTTCGGCCACGAGCGACAGGCCGATCATCAGCAGGAAGCTCAGGCACAGCACGACGACGGTCGGATGGGCGTTGACGAAGCGCGTCAGCGGCTTGGACGCGAACAGCATCACGCTCATCGAGATGACGACGGCGGCCATCATGACGCCCAGTTCGTCGACCATGCCGACGGCGGTGATGACGGCGTCCAGCGAGAACACGGCGTCGAGCACGATGATCTGGGCGACCACGGCGGCGAAGCTCGCGTATTCGCGCTTGCCGCTGGGGGCGTGCGCCTTGCCCTCGACGCGCTCGTGCAGCTCGATGGTCGCCTTGAACAGCAGGAACAGGCCGCCCACGAGCAGGATCAGGTCGCGTCCCGAGAAGGACAGCGACGCGACGGAGAACAGGGGAGCGGTGAGGGTGACCATCCACGAGATCATCGTGAGCAGGCCCAGGCGCATGATCATCGCCAGCGACAGGCCGACGATGCGGGCCTTGTCGCGCTGGTGCGGGGGAAGCTTGTCCGCCAGGATGGCGATGAAGATCAGGTTGTCGATGCCGAGGACGATCTCAAGCACGACCAGGGTAAGGAGGCCGACCCAGATGTTCGGGTCGAGGAGCGCTTCCATGGTTGTCCGGGGTAGTTGAGGAAAATGCATTGTAGGTGATGGCACCTGCGCCTCGGCACAGGTTAAACCGAAGGAATACTGAGGTTTTTCCAGTCACGGCCGGAACCGGTATCCATGCGCATGTACAATCGGAACCTCTCATCGGTCCGTACACACCATGCCCGCACCCTGAAAGGAGCGTCGAATGTCCTTGACCATGTCCAACCTGACCGTGCCCGTGTTCGTGCGCGGCTTGCGCATCCTGTCCACGCTGCTGGAGAAGGGTGAAGAATACGCCGCCGAGAACGGCATCGTGCCCGAGGTGCTGCTCGGCGCGCGCCTGGCCGACGACATGCTGCCGCTGTCGGCCCAGGTGCAGCGCGCCAGCGACACGTCCAAGTTCGCGGCCCAGCGTATCGGCGGCGGCGACGCCCCGTCGTTCGCCGACGACGAAACCAGTTTCCAGCAACTGCAGGAACGCATCGCGAAGACGATCGCCTACCTGGAAAGCGTCGACACCGCGCAGCTCGACGCGGGCGGCGAGCGCGAAGTGAAGGTGGGCTGGATGCCCGAGGGCACCGTGTTCACGGGCGAAAGCTATCTGTTGACCTTTGCGCTGCCGAACTTCTACTTCCACGTCGTGACTGCCTACGACATCCTGCGCCACAAGGGCGTCAAGCTGGGCAAGCGCGATTACCTCGGGCCGTTCGGCCAGCACTAGGGAATCGTCGCCCCTGCGAAGGCAAGGGACCAGGTTGATTGCGGCGCCTCTAGCGCCGCACGCGCCGCGCCTGCTCGTGCGCCCAGCCGAGCGGGCCGGACGTGGGCCACAGCAGCAGCGCGGCGAGGAAGGCGATGACGCAGCCGATCAGGTTGTCCTCGAGCCGGGCCAGCGCGTACACCTGGCCGGCGGCCGGCGCCGCGAAGTCGGCGACGAGGATGAAGGCCGGCGTGAGGAAGGCGACGAACACGCGGTAGCTGTGCGCACGCAGCGCCATCGTCAGCCCGAACAGGGGAAACACGGCCAGCGCGATCGCGAGCGGCGTCGTGGCGACGAGTCCCAGTCCCATGGCGATCACGGTGCCTACGGTGGTGCCAACCGCCCGCTCCAGGCAGCGCGGCCAGATGCCGGCGGCCGCCGGCTGCAGGATCAGCAGCACGGCCATCGTCGCCCAGTAGCCGTAGTGCAGCCCCATGACGTGGACGATGACGTAGGCCAGCGCGGCCGCCGTGCCCAGGCGCGCCGCGTAATGCGCGACAGGCGCGGGCGGCCTGGCCGGCGGCGCCTCGCGCGGCGGCGGCGCCAGCTGCCAGATGACGGCGCCCACCACGGCCGCGAACAGGCAGCCGCCCGCGTACGGCACGATGAAATGCCAGCCGGCGGCGCCCGTCGGGCGGTCCATCATCACGACGCAGGCCGTCGCCACCAGGATCGCTCCCTGGTAGGCGTGCGGCTTCCAGGTGCGCACGAATCCGGCCCCGCCGGCGACCGCCAGGACGGCCAGCGCGCCGGCCGCCAGGCCCTGGTCGGCGGCCCAGGTCGCGACGGCGCCGCATGCCGTCGACCAGGCGGCGAAGTCGACCATGGCGAGGAGGCGTTCGCGCGTCGTGCCGGATACGGCGGCCAGCGTCGTCCAGAATGCGCCGATGGCCGCCCAGGCAAAACCGGGCGCGTCCAGCGCCCAGCCGAGCAGCAGCATCGGCGTGCAGGCGAAGGCGCCGCGCAGGCCTTCGTGCAGGTCGAATGCCGTCAGCAGCGAGCGGAAGAACGGCCTCTTCATGCGCGGCAATGGCGGGTGGCGGCGATGGCGGGCGTTGGCGGGGGCATGGCGGACTCCGGATAAGAAAGCATTATCCGGGAGTCTACGACAGAAATTGTGCGGCGCACCAGAGGCCGTCGATCAGGCGCGCACGGCCCGGTCTTCCGGCATGGCGGCCCAGGCGGCACGTGCCAGCAGCAGGTCCGACAGCAGCGCCAGGCCGAGGGCGACGGCACCGATCAGCATCGGCACCCGGTGCGCGCCGCCGGTCGCCGCGAAGATCCAGGAATAGGCGTAGCCGGCCAGTGCCTGGAACAGCGCGAACACGGTCGTCGCGCGGCTCCATGCGGCGCCCTGGGCGGCCGGGTCGTGACGCAGCGTGTGGCGGATGCGGCCGAGCGTCAGCGGCACGACGCCGGACGGGAAGGTGCCGATCACGAAGGTGGCCAGCACCAGCGCGGCGGTGCCATGGACCAGCACCATCGCGGCCGCGGCGGCGATCTGCAGCGCCAGCGTCAGGCGCGTGGCATTGCCGATGCCGAGCCGGTCGCCCAGGAAGCCGTACAGCATGGGCCCGACCGTGGCGCCGGCGCCGTAGACGATCCAGAACAGCGCGGCCGTGTGCGTGTCCATGTGCAGGCCGCGTGCGACGTAGTCGACCAGGAACACCATCATCGGCACCAGGCCGACGGCCTTCAGCGCGTACTGGCCGTAGATCAGCTTCAGCGCGAAGCCGGTACGGGCGGGGGCGGGCGCCTGGTCCGCACTCGCGTCCGATGCCACCGAGAGCGACGCCCGCGCCTGCGGCCACCAGGTCCAGCTGGCGGCGGTCAGCAGCAGCGACAGCACGCCCAGGCCGGCCCAGGTGGCGGCCAGCCCGCGGTCCAGCAGCAGCGGCACGATGGTGCCGGAAGCGGCGATGCCCAGGCCGATGCCGAGGAAGATCGCGCCGCTGGCGAGGCCGCGGCGCGCCGGGGCCACCTGCGGCAGGATGGTCAGCGCCGCCAGCACCATGACGATGCCGCCGGCGAGGCCGGACAGGAAGCGCCAGCCGAAGAACCATGCCGTGTTCAGGGGCACGGCGCAGGCGAAGAAGGCGGTTGACGCCAGCAGCATCATCGCCTGCAGCGTGCGGCGTGCGCCGAGACGGGCCGCCAGCGGGCGCCCGGCCAGCGCGCCGGCGAGGTAGCCGACCAGATTGGCGGCGCCCAGGAACACGACGTCGCTGGCGGCGAACCAGTGCGCGCCGATCAGTGCCGGAATCAGCGGCGTGTAGGCGAAGCGGGCCAGGCCGATGCCGACCAAGCTGGCGCACAGGCCGGCCAGGATGGCGCGTGCGGATGACGTGTTCGTTGATGCGGATTGCATGACGTTTCCTTGTCCTTCGATGAGCATGTTTGACAGGCTAGTCAAACTTGACAGGTCTGTCAAGGATCGGAATAATGCGTTCCATGGCTGGCACAAAACAATTCGACGAAGACGTGGCGCTGGACCGCGCGCTGGAGCTGTTCTGGCGCCAGGGCTTCGGCGCGACCTCGATGCAGGACCTGGCGCAGGCGACCGGCGTGCTGCGCGGCTCGCTGTACCATGCGTACGGGGACAAGCAGGCGATCTTCCTGCGCATCTATGCGCGTTACCGGGAGCGCTACCTGGCACGGGTGGGCGAGGCGATGGCGGCGCCGACGCCGGACGAGGCGCTGCGCCGCTATTTCCGCTTCGCCGTCGAGATGATCGGCGCGGCCGATGCTGCCAATGCTGCCGCGATGTCGCGCGGCTGCCTGACGACCAAGACAGCGACCGACGAGACGGCGATGGATGCGCCCATCCGCGACGCGCTGCGCGACCTGCTCGACGCCGTGCGTGCGCTGATCGAGGCGCGCCTGGCGCAGCCGGATGCGCAGGAGCGCCTGGCGCTGCCGCCCGCGGCGGCCGCGCTGCTGCTCGTCACGACGACGCGCGGCATGGTCGTCATGGAGCGGGTGTACCGCGACGCGGCCCAGTTGCAGGCGATCGGCGAGGACATGCTGCGCCTGCTGTGGCGTCCAGCATGGCGTCCGGCTTGAACCGTTCCGGCCTGTCTTTCGGCCAGGCTGTCGCGGCAGGAACGGGCGTAAGATGGTCCGCATTTTGCGCCCGCCGCATGCTTGAACAGGAGCCTACATGAGCAACGATTGCCAGCATTTCCACGAGGTCGGCCCGCGCGAGGGCAATACCGACGGCTGCGAAGAATGCCTGCAACTGGGCGACAGCTGGGTGCATCTGCGCGTCTGCCTGGTCTGCGGCCACGTCGGCTGCTGCGACCAGTCGAAGAACAAGCATGCGACGCGCCACTTCCACGCGACGGGCCACCCGGTGATCCGTTCGGACGAGCCGGGCGAGACCTGGGGCTGGTGCTACGTCGACAAGGTGTTCAAGGACCCGGTGTAGCCGAAGCCGGCGCCGCCCAACGCACCTGGCCGCGCCCGGCCAGCTTGGCCTGGTACATCCAGCAATCCGCTTCCTTGATCAGGGCATCGGCATCCTGGGCGCTGTCCGGCGCATGCAGGGCCAGGCCGATGCTGGCGCCGACCTGCACCCGGCTGCCGCAGACTTCCAGCGGTTCCGACACGGCGCGGATCAGCTTCTCGGCGATGGCGACGGCGTCGCGCGCCTGCTGGATGTTTTCCAGCACGACGGTGAATTCGTCGCCGGCCAGGCGGTACACCCCGTCGGTTTCGCGCACGGTCGCGCGCAGGCGCTGCGCGACCCGTTCGAGCAGGCGGTCGCCCGCCTCGTGGCCGCAGCTGTCGTTGACGGCCTTGAAGCCGTCCAGGTCGATGAACAGCAGCGCCAGCGCATGGCCGGCGCGCCGGGCGCGCTTTTGCGCGACCGGCAGCTGCTCCATCAGCGCGCGCCGGTTCGGCAGGCCGGTGAGGGCGTCGTGGCGCGCTTCGAAGTCGCGCCGCGCCTCGACCAGCTTGCGGTCGCTGATGTCGTGCAGGAAGCCGCTGAAGATCCGCCGGCCATTGACCTCGAGCGCGGCCACGCGCACTTCCAGCGTCAGGCTGCTGCCGTCCTTGCGCCGTCCCGGCAGTTCGATCCGCGTGCCGAGCATCCTCGATTCGCCCGTGCTCAGGTAGCGCTGCATGCCGGCGCGGTGGGCATCGGCGTAGTCGGGCGGGATGATCAGGTCCGTCAGCGGCCGGTCCAGCGCCTCCTGCGCGCTCCAGCCGAAGGTCAGCTCGGCCTGGCGGTTCCAGGCGACGACGATGCCGCGCTCGTCCAGGCAGATGTAGGCATCGCTGGCGTTCTCGATGACGGTGCGCAGCTGCGCCTCGCGTTCGCGCAGCGCGCCTTCCGCGCGGCGCTGCTGGATCACGGACGCGGTCAGCATCGAATTCGTGTTCTGCAGCTCGCGCGTGCGTGCCTCGACCCGCTGCTCGAGCTGCGCGTTCAGGCTCCTGATCGCCTGTTCCGCGGCCTTGCGCGCACCGATGTCGGTGATGACCGACACATAGTATTCGATGGCGCCGTCCGGCCCCACCTTGCTGGAGACGCTCAGGTTGGCCCATACCAGTTCGCCGTTCTTGCGCACGTAGCGCTTCTCCATCTGGTAGCGGGAAATCTCGTGGCGCTGCAGCCGCGCGAGGAGGCCCAGGTCCGCATCCAGGTCTTCGTGCCAGGTGATGTCCTGGAAGGTCAGCCCCATCAGCTCTCCTTCGGTGTAGCCGAGGATGCCGCACAGGGCGGCGTTCACGCGCAGCCAGCCGCCATCCGGCCCGATCAGGGCGATGCCGATGCTGGCCAGTTCGAAGATCGAGCGGAGCCGGCCTTCGCTGGCCTGCGCGGCGGCGCCGCTCTCCAGCACGCACTCGCGCGCGAAGTCGAGACGTTCGCGCGCCTGCACTTCCTTGCTCATGATGTCGGCCAGGTCCTGCAGCGTCTGCACGTCTTGCGGCGACAGCACGCGCGGCTTCGAATCGATGGCGCACAGGGTACCGATCGCATGGCCCGCGGAAGTGCGCACCGGCGCGCCGGCATAGAAGCGGATGTTCGGGTCGCCCGTCACCAGCGGGTTGTCGGCGAAGCGCGCGTCGTGCGCCGCATCCTCGACGACCAGGGGCGCGCTCTCCAGGATGGTATGGGAGCAGAAGGCCTGCTCGCGCGGCGATTCCGTCGCCTCCAGGCCGATGCGCGACTTGAACCACTGGCGGTCGCGGTCGACCAGCGAGAACAGCGCGACCGGGACGTCCAGCAGGCGGGCGGTCAGCCGGGTAATGCGGTCGAACACGGGCTCCGGCACCGTGTCCAGCAGTTGCAGCGAATCCAGCGCGTCCTGGCGCGCGGATTCCGTGGGAGGTCGAGCGGCAATGTGCATGGCAGAGTCGGGTAGCAATGCGCTGTGCCGATGCTAGCGCATTTGGCTGAACCATGGGCGCGCACCCGTCTCGATGCCACGTCAGCACGCAGAATCATGAATGGGTGGCCGTATTCATGACGTGCATTCATAAGCCCATGCAAAGTCCGACCCGTCATGCATGCCGTTTCGCCATTATCATGCGTGCCTTCACTGGCATGCTCCGCCTTGTCTGCCACTCCCGCTGTCCCGATAACGAAAGGAATACCATGTCCGTCAAAGCCTACGGCGCCCATGCCGCCGACAAGCCCCTCGAATCGCTCGATATCGCGCGCCGCGCGCCGGGCCCGCACGACGTGCAGATCGACATCGCCTTCTGCGGCGTCTGCCACTCCGACCTGCACACCGTGCGCGGCGAATGGGCCGGCACCCTCTATCCGTGCGTGCCCGGCCACGAGATCGTCGGCCGCGTCTCGGCCGTCGGCGCCCACGTGACCACCCATGCGGTGGGCGACCTGGTCGGCGTCGGCTGCATGGTCGACAGCTGCCAGCACTGCGCCGACTGCGCGGACGGCCTGGAAAACTACTGCGACGGGATGGTCGGCACCTACAATGGCCCGACCCAGGATGCGCCGGGCCACACGCTGGGCGGCTACGCCGAGCAGATCGTCGTGCACGAGCGCTACGTGCTGCGCGTGCGCCACGACGAAGCGCAACTGGCCGCCGTCGCGCCGCTGCTGTGCGCCGGCATCACCACCTATTCGCCGCTGCGCCACTGGAACGCGGGCCCGGGCAAGACGGTGGGCGTCGTCGGCATCGGCGGCCTGGGTCACATGGGGATCAAGCTGGCGCGCGCGATGGGCGCCCACGTGGTCGCCTTCACGACCTCCGAATCGAAGCGCCAGGATGCGCACGACCTGGGCGCCCATGAAGTCGTCGTCTCGCGCGATGCCGAAGCCATGGCCGCGCGCGCCAAGACGCTGGACCTGATCGTCAATACGGTCGCCGCCCCGCACGACCTGGACGCCTTCCTGAACCTGCTCAAGCGCGATGGCACCATGGTGCTGGTCGGCGCCCCGGCCACGCCGCACCCGTCGCCGCAGGTCTTCAACCTGATCACCAAGCGCCGCGCCATCGCCGGCTCGATGATCGGCGGTATCCCGGAAACCCAGGAAATGCTGGACTTCTGCGCCGAACACGGCATCGTCGCCGACATCGAGATGATCAAGGCGAGCGAGATCAACGACGCTTACGAGCGCATGCTCAAGGGCGACGTCAAGTACCGCTTCGTGATCGACAGCGCGACGCTGGCAGCCGGAAAGGAAGCATGACCGGATGAAGATGGATCTTCCCGCCGCGGCTGTAGATTCGGCTGCAGATTCGGCCGCGCTCGGCCTCGAACGGCCCGCCGCCTGGGGCGCCGTGTATGCGCTGTCGCTGGGCGCGTTCGCCCTGGTCGCGTCCGAGTTCATGCCCGTCAGCCTGCTCACGCCGCTTGCGCGCGACCTGGCCGTCACGGAAGGGCAGGCGGGGCAGGCGATTGCGATCTCGGGCGCCTTCGCCCTGGCTACCAGCCTGGCGCTGCCGGCGCTGGCCGGGCGGCTGGACCGCAAGACGCTGCTGCTGGGCCTGACCCTGCTGATGGCCGTGTCGGGCGCCGTGACGGCGTTCGCGCCGAACTACCTGGTATTCATGGTGGGCCGCGCGCTGATCGGCGCGGCCATCGGCGGCTTCTGGTCGATGTCGGCCGCGATCGCGATGCGCCTCGTGCCGCAGCGTGACGTACCGCGCGCGCTGGCCATCGTCAACGGCGGCAATGCGCTCGCCACCGTGGTCGCGGCGCCGCTGGGCAGCTTCCTGGGCGGCGTGGTCGGCTGGCGCGGCGCGTTCTTCTGCGTCGTGCCGGTCGCGGCGATCGCCTTCGTCTGGAAGTTCGCCAGCCTGCCGCCGATGGCGGGCGACCGCCAGGCCGGCTCGAACAATGTGCTGCGCCTGCTGGCACGTCCCGGCGTCGCCTTCGGCATGGCCGGGGCGGGGCTGTTCTTCATGGGGCAGTTCGCGCTGTTCACCTACCTGCGCCCCTACCTCGAGACCGTGGCGCACGTGGGCGTCTCGACCTTGTCGCTGCTGCTGCTCGCCATCGGCGTGGCCGGCTTCGCCGGCACCTTCCTGATCGGTGGCGTGCTCGCGCGCGGCCTGTACGCGACGCTGGTCGCCATTCCCGTGCTGATGGCTGCCGTTGCCGGCCTGTTGACCGTGTCGGGCGGCTCGGTGGCCGCGATTGCCGTGCTGCTGGCGGCATGGGGGCTGGCCGGGACCTCGGCCCCGGTAGGGTGGTGGACCTGGATGGCGCGCACGCTGCCGCACGATGCGGAGGCGGGCGGCGGCCTGATGGTCGCCGTCGTGCAGCTGTCGATCATGCTGGGCGCCACCGCCGGCGGCCTGCTGTACGACGCCCGCGGCTACCGCGCCACGTTCGGCGCCGCCGCCGCGATCCTGCTGGCCGCCGCCGCACTGGCCGTGCTGGCCGCGCGCACCGCGGCAGCAGCCCCGCTTATTGATGAGCGGGCGCCATAAGCCCCATCACGGCACGCCATGAATGGCGTGTTGCGCTTCCCTTACTATTTCACGTTTTGCCACATCCACGAGCCAAAGGAACGATCCATGGACGAACTCAATGAAACCCGGCGCGGCCTCCTGATCGGCGGCGCGCTGTCGGCCACCGCGGTGGCGCTGCCCGCCATCGCCCAGGCCGAGGGCGCGCAGGGCGCCGCAGCTGCTGCATCGACGCCGGCACCGGTCACGTCGAAGGTCACGCTGAACGTCAACGGCAAGCCGCAGACGCTGGAAGTCGACACCCGCACGACGCTGCTGGACGTGCTGCGCGAGCACCTGCACCTGACCGGCACCAAGAAGGGCTGCGACCAGGGCCAGTGCGGCGCCTGCACCGTCATCGTCAACGGCCGCCGCATCAATTCCTGCCTGAGCCTCGCGGTCATGCACGAAGGCGACCAGGTCACGACGATCGAAGGGCTCGGCACGCCGGACAAGCTGCACCCGATGCAGGCCGCCTTCGTCAAGCACGACGGCTACCAGTGCGGCTATTGCACGCCGGGCCAGATCTGCTCGTCCGTCGCCGTGCTGGACGAGATCAAGCGCGGCATCCCGAGCCACGTGACGGGCGAACTGACGGCGAAACCGATGCTATCGGCCGAAGAGCTGCGCGAGCGCATGAGCGGCAATATCTGTCGCTGCGGCGCCTACTCCAACATCATCGATGCGATCACGGAAGTCGGAGGCAAGGCATGAAGGCATTTACCTACCAGCGCGTGAGCACGCCGGCGGAAGCCGCGGCGGCCGCCGCCAAGACCCCCGGCGCGCGCTTCATCGCCGGCGGCACCAACCTGCTCGACCTGATGAAGCTGGAGATCGAGACGCCGGCCCATCTGATCGACGTGAACGGCCTGAAGCTCGACGCGATCGAGCCGACGCCGGAAGGTGGCCTGCGCGTGGGGGCCCTGGTGCGCAACACGGACCTGGCCGCCGACGCGCGTGTGCGCCGCGACTACGGCGTGCTGTCGCGCGCCCTGCTGGCAGGCGCCTCGGGCCAGTTGCGCAACAAGGCGACCACCGCCGGCAACCTGCTGCAGCGTACGCGCTGCCCGTACTTCTACGACACGAACCAGGCCTGCAACAAGCGCAAGCCGGGCAGCGGCTGTTCCGCCATCGGCGGCTTCACGCGCCAGCATGCGATCGTCGGCACCAGCGAGACCTGCATCGCCACGCACCCGAGCGACATGGCCGTGGCCATGCAGCTGCTGGACGCGCAGATCGAAACGGTGGCGCCGAACGGCGCCAAGCGCGCGATCCCCATCGCCGATTTCTATCGTCTGCCGGGCAACACCCCGCACATCGAGAACACGCTGCAGCCGGGCGAATTGATCACGGCCGTGACGCTGCCGAAGCCGCTGGGCGGCAAGCACTACTACCGCAAGGTGCGTGACCGCGCGTCGTACGCGTTCGCGCTGGTGTCCGTGGCCGCCGTCGTGCAGCCGGACGGCAGCGGCCGCGTGGCGCTGGGCGGCGTCGCCCATCGCCCGTGGCGCGTGCCGGCGGCGGAAGCGGCGATGGCGCAAGGCAGCAAGGCCGTCACGGCGAAGCTGCTGGCGGATGCCCGCACCACCGACGACAATGCATTCAAGGTTCCGCTGGTCGAGCGCGCCCTCGGCGCGATCCTGGCTGACGCACGCAAGCGCTGATCGAAAGGCACGACCACATGAAATTCACGAAACCGGCCACCACCAACCCGATCGACCAGATGAAGGTCGTCGGCAAGCCGATCGACCGCATCGACGGTCCGTTCAAGACCACCGGCACGGCGCCGTACGCCTACGAACAGCACGAGGCCGCGCCGAACGCCGCCTACGGCTGGGTGATCGGCGCCGCCATCGCCAAGGGACGCATCGAGAAGATCGACACGCGCGCCGCCAAGGCGGCGCCGGGCGTGCTCGCCGTCGTCACCTACGAGAACGCCGGCAAGCTGGCCAAGGGCGACTTCAACACGGCGCACCTGCTGGGCGGCCCCGAGATCCAGCACTACCACCAAGCGATTGCCGTCGTCGTCGCCGAGACCTTCGAGCAGGCGCGCGCCGCCTCCGCGCTGGTCAAGGTCGACTACGCGAAGACGCAGGGCGTGTACGACCTGCACGCGGCGATGAACACGGCCGTGGCGCCCAAGTCAGAGAAGAAGCCGGAAGACCGCACCGGCGACTTCGAAGGCGGCTTCGCCAGCGCCGCGGTGAAGCTGGATGCCACCTACACGACGCCGGACCAGTCGCACGCGATGATGGAGCCGCACGCGTCGATCGCGATGTGGCAAGGCGACAAGCTGACCGTCTACACATCGAACCAGATGATCAACTGGGGCAAGAAGGACCTGGCCAAGACCCTCGGCATCCCCGAGGACAATGTCCGGCTGATTTCCCCCTACATCGGCGGCGGCTTCGGCGGCAAGCTGTTCCTGCGTTCGGAAGCGTTGATGGCGGCATTGGGCGCGAAGGCGGCCGGCCGTCCCGTCAAGGTGACGCTGCAGCGTGCGCTGATGATCAACAACACCACGCACCGTCCGGCCACGATCCAGCGCATCCGCATCGGCGCCACGCGCGAAGGGCGCATCACGGCCATCGCCCACGAAAGCTGGTCGGGCGACCTGCCGGGCGGCCAGCCGGAAACGGCCGTCAGCCAGACCCGCCTGCTGTACGCGGGCGGCAACCGCCTGACGCGCATGCGCCTGGCGACGCTGGATCTCCCGGAAGGCAATGCGATGCGCGCGCCGGGCGAGGCACCGGGCCTGATGGCGCTGGAGATCGCGATGGACGAGATGGCGGAAAAGCTCAAGATGGATCCCGTCACCTTCCGCATCGTCAACGACACCACCGTCGACCCGGAAAAGCGCAGCCGCAAGTTCTCGCAGCGCCGCTTCGTGCAGTGCCTGCGCCAGGGCGCGGACCGCTTCGGCTGGAGCAAGCGTAACGCCGTACCGGGCAAGGTGCGCGACGGCCGCTGGCTGGTCGGCATGGGCGTGGCATCGGCCTTCCGCAACAACATCGTGATGAAGTCGGGCGCGCGCGTGCGCCTGGAGCGCGACGGCCAGGTGACGGTGGAGACGGACATGACCGACATCGGCACGGGCAGCTACACGATCATCGCGCAGACGGCGGCCGAGATGCTGGGCCTGCCGGTCGAGCGCATCGTCGTGCGCCTGGGCGATTCCGCGTATCCGGTATCCTCGGGCTCCGGCGGCCAGTGGGGAGCGAACAGCGCCACCGCCGGCGTGTACGCGGCCTGCGTCAAGCTGCGCGAGCAGATCGCGCAGAAGGCGGGGCTGGATGCGACGAACGCGCAGTTCAGCGACGGCTTCATTCGTGCCGGCGGCCGCTCGGTTGACCTGCGCGAGCTGGCGGCCAAGGGCGACATCACGGCCGAGGACACGATGGAATACGGCGACCTGGACAAGCAGTACCAGCAATCGACGTTCGGCGCCCACTTCGTCGAGGTCGGCGTGGACATCGACACCGCCGAGGTGCGCGTGCGCCGCATGCTGGCCGTGTGCGCGGCGGGGCGCATTTTGAACCCGAAGTCGGCACGCAGCCAGGTGATCGGCGCGATGACGATGGGCGTGGGCGGCGCGCTGATGGAAGACCTGGCCGTCGACAAGCGTATCGGCTACTTCGTCAACCATGACCTGGCCGGCTACGAAGTGCCCGTCCATGCCGACATCCCGCACCAGGACGTCGTGTTCCTCGACGAGACCGACCCGATGTCCTCGCCGATGAAGGCGAAGGGCGTGGGCGAGCTGGGCCTGTGCGGCGTCGGCGCCGCGGTGGCGAACGCGATCTACAACGCCACCGGCGTGCGCGTGCGCGACTATCCCGTCACGCTCGACAAGCTGCTGGCGAAGATGCCGGCAGCGTGATGCCCTGCCTCGGCGCCATCCGCCCCGGCATCAGGCCCGGTGGCGGATGGCGTCGATGACGAGCATCAGCGCACGCGAGGAATGCCGGCGGCTCGGATAGAAGGCGTGGAGCCCGGGAAAACGCGGGCACCAGTCTTCCATCACGCTGACCAGGCGGCCCGCGCGCACGTCCTCTCCCACCAGGCTCTCCGGCAGGAAGGCGATGCCCACGCCGGCCAGCGCCGCGTCGCGCATCGGATAGATGCTGGAGAACACGGCCTGGCCGCGCACGCGCGCTTCCAGGTCCTGCCCGTCGTGCTTCAATTCCCAGGCGTACAGTCCACCGCTGCTGGGCAGGCGCAGGTTGATGCAGTTGTGCTTCGACAGGTCCTGCAGCGACGCCGGTAGCGGGCGCCGTTCGAAATACGCGGGCGCCGCCACCATCATCATCAGCGTGTCTTCCGTCAGGCGCACGGCGATCATGTCCTTGTCGACCTGGTCGCCATGGCGCACGCCGATGTCGTAGCGTTCCGCGGCGATGTCGACCAGGCGGTACTCGGAACTGATCTCCACGTGCAGGTCCGGATACTGCGGCAGCAGCGGGGCGATGCGCGGCCAGAGGATGGTGTCCACCACGTGGTCGATCGCCGTGATGCGGATCGTGCCGGCCGGCTTGTCGCCCAGGTCGCTGACGGCCGCGATCTCCGCCTCGATCTCTTCCAGGCGCGGCGCCACGTTCTGCAGCAGCCGTTCGCCCGCCTCGGTGGGCGAGACGCTGCGCGTGGTCCGCGTGAGCAGGCGCACGCCCAGCCGCGCTTCCAGCGAACGGATGATGTGGCTGAGCGCCGATTGCGTCATCCCCAGCTTGGAAGCGGCGCGCGTAAAACTGCGTTCGCGCGCGACGGCGAAGAACACGAGAATGTCGTTGATGTTGTCGCGGGCCACGGCATCGTCTTTCATGAAATAGATTAAGAAATTCTAAACTATATTCATGGTTTTATTTCATTAACCGATCCGGGGGGGCGTGTCGCTGCCCACGTTGCGGCCGCTGTCCTGTCGTTCCGTCATGCGCGTCCGGTCATTTCCCCAGCGGCGGCCCGAGCGCGACCGTCGCTTCGGCGTCGAGCCCTGCGTCTGCGTCGACATTGCGAATTTCCGCGACATCGCGGCCAGCGTCGAGGTGGACCACGCCGATGTCCCTGTTCCGCGTGAAGGACGACGGATCGTACGATGTCGTGCACAGCGTATCGAACAGGCGGTCCGCCACGATCCGGCCGCCGGGTTGTTCCCGGATCAGAACCTGGACGCGAACCGGCCGTCCGAAGGCCGGCTTGATGTCGTCGGGAATGGCAACGGCGCCGCGGCCGCAATAGCGCCCGTCGAACGACGCGGCTAAAGCGTCCGGCGATACGATTCTCCGGACCGATGCCGGCATGATGACGCTGTGGTCGATCGGGCGCTTCCCGATGATCGGGGGGGGCGGCGTGCGCCGGCCTTGCCCGACCGTTATCCGCAAATCTCACCAAATATTGCACAGTGGAAAAATAGTTGCAGAAATGCTAGACGATCAGGTGAACAAGGCAATATAGTTTCCATATTGCACTTATTAAGGAGAGCCTGGTGAGTCTGTGGGATACGTTCAAAGGAGCGGCCGAGCGCACCGCGAATTTTGTCACCGGAGGCATGAATGACCGCAAGAAGAGCGAGCGCGTCGTACGTTGGGCAAAAGAGCAGGAGGAAGAGGCGGAGCAGCGCCTGAAGGACGCCCAGCAGGCCACGGCCGAAAGCCTGGCCGAACTGGGGCAACTACGCGTGAAGGTCTACGAGACGACGGTCACGCAATTCGTCGCGCTGTACGAGATGATGAGCACGATCCACGTCAGCGACCTGAAGGACACCAACCGGGCGTTCAACGTGAATCCCGACCTCCCCGCCGTGAAGGAATTGCGTGCGACCTCCGAGCACGTGCAGAAGATGCTCGTCGGCGGCGGCGCCGGCGCGCTCGGCGGCGCCTCGCTGGCGCTGGGCGCATGGGGCCTGGCTGGCGCCGTCGGCACTGCGTCCACCGGCACCGCCATCGGCACGTTGTCAGGCGTGGCCGCCACCAATGCGACGCTCGCATGGCTGGGAGGCGGTGCCGCGTCGGCCGGCGGGCTGGGCGTCGCCGGCGGCATGGCGGTCCTGGGAGGCATCGCGCTGATTCCCACTGCGATGGCCGCGATGTACTTCGGCCAGAACAGTGCCAAGCAAAAGCTGAACGATGCCCGCAACTACCGGGACGAGGTCGACGCCAAGGAAGCGCAGATCAATACCTATGTCGGCCAGCTCGAGCGGATCCTCGAAGGCGCGGGCCTGATGAAGGACGTCATCCGCGCACTGGACGAGGTAGTCAAGGTCCAGAACGCGCGCATGCGCGCCAAGCTGGTCGATGTGGCGCAGGCGGGGCACCCGCTGCAGCAGCACCTGGCTGCGCCCTTGCTCGACAACGACGGCGTGCTCGATGCCGCCACCCTGGCGCGCCTGGAAACCGCCGCAGCCGCACTGGCCTGAAAGGATCACGACATGGTAATGAATTTCATCGGCGCGGGCGCGCCGCAGCGCCGTGCAGCGCAGGATGTGCTGGCGCAGGCCCGGGCCGGTATGGATGAGGCGCGCCGCAGCAGCGACGCGGCCACCGAAGAAACCCGGGCCCTGCTGGCTGACCTCGACACGCAGCGTCGTCAGGTGGCGGAGCGGCTGAGCCATCTCCAGCCGCTCTACGAGCTGGCACGGTTGCGCGATCCGGGTGCATCCGCCGCCAACGATGCGGCACGCCAGCCCGGGTTGTCGTTCGACGCCGCCGCACTGCCCTCGGTGCCGTCGGCCGCCGCCTGGCTGGCGGTCGGTGCGCTGGCCGGCGCGGGAATCGGTGCCGGCGTCGCCTTTGCCGCCGGCACCGCCGCCGCCGCATGGGCCGGAGCAGCTGCCGTCTGTGGTCTGGCCGGCCTTCTGACGGGCGGTGCCCTGCAGGGCAACAAGACGGCAACGGTCGCCGGCAGGCATGCAGCGCTTGCGCAGCAATGGCAGGAGCGCGCGGCGCAGCACGTGGCAGCGCTGGAACGTATCCGCCACGGCGCCGTGCTGTCGATGCGTCTGACGGCCGCACTCGAGAGGCGCCTGCTGGCGCAGGAAACGCAGCTCGAGAGCATCGCCATGGACACGACGAATGCCGCCGTCCTGTTGAAGGACGTGCTCAACACGGCGCTGCTGAACGAGGAAGGCGCCTTCCTCGACGGCGTGATCGGGCAGCTGCACGGTCAGCAGCAACGTATCGCCGGGTTTGCCGGCCATCTTGCCGCGGCCTGAGCGATGGAAAACCGGACGAGCGAAGCGGCCGATGATTTCACGGCCGAAGTCAGGCTGGCCGCCACCATGACGGTCAAGCGCTATGCGGAGGCGACCGCGGAACATTGCAAGTCGCTGTCCGAGCTGCAGAAGATCGCGCAATCGCGCCTGAACGCCGACCCGGTGCAGGCACGGAACAACCTGCACCAGCAGGCGGGCAAGTCGGCCGAGGTGAAGCACGTGGCGCGTACGAACGCCGAAAGCATCATTTCCGGCAATGGCACGAAGATCGCCCGCACCGACAACGTCGGCTACCACAATCACCAGGAGTTCGACTTCGTCGGGCTGGATGCCGGCGGCCTGGCGCCGGTGGGCGCCGATGGCCGGCTGGCGGCCGGCGCCCAGATGAAGGTGCACAAGCATATCGAGAAGTACCGCGACCATTTCCAGAAGAACTTCGACAAGTACGGGCGTGCGGAGCTGGTCGTCCCCAGCGACCACTTCGAACTGATCAAGCAGGACTGGGAGACGCAGAAGCAGGCGTTGATGAAACAGCGCGACGCCTTGCGGAGCGCCGGCCAGTTCCAGCTCGCCGACCAGAAACAGCTGGCGATCGACCAGATCGACGATGCGAGCGCGCGCCTGAAACCGTCGCCGGTGTCGGCCGGCGACGCCATGGAGGCGCGCACGACACCGACCTTCAGCGCTGTCAAGGATGCGCTGGACGTGGCGCACCGCGCCGGCATCGAGGCCGCCAAGCTGGGTGGCGCCATCGGCGGCGGCATGAGCGCCGTGCGCAATCTGGTCGACGTGGTCAAGGACGGCAAGCCGCTCGACGAGGCCGCGCTCGACGTCTGCAAGGACCTCGGCGCGTCGGCCGCGGGCGCGTATGCGAGTGCCGCTGCCAGCACGATGATCGGCGGTTCGCTGCAGGCCGCCAACAACCAGGTGATGCAGAATCTGGGGCGCTCGAATGCGCCCGCGATGGCGGTGCAGGTGGCGGCGACGATGGGAAAGAGCGTGCTCGACCTGGCGTGCGGACGCATCAGCGCCGAGGATTTCGTGCGCAACGTGACCAAGGATGGCAGCATGATGGCCGTGTCGATGACGGGTTCGAATCTCGGCGCGATCGTCGGTACGGCCGTGCTGCCCGGCGTCGGCACCATCGTCGGCGGCCTGGTGGGCGGCATGGTGGCTTCCATGCTGGGCGGCCATCTGCATGCCGAGCTGCAGCGTTCGGTGGCAGCGATGGATGCCTCGAATGCGCAGCGCGCCCAGGTGCAGGCGATCTGCCTGCATGTCCGGGCCCAGCACGAGGCCTATCAGCGCGATATGCACCAGGCATTCGACGTTTTTTTCGCGGAGAAGAGTGCCGCCCTCAGGCAAGGCTTCGACCGGATCGCCGCGGCATCGGGCAATGGGGGCAGCATCCACGATGGCCTGGAGATGATCGCAACCGCCATGGGCCGCCAGCTTGCCTTCGGCACGCGCGCAGACTTTTCCGCGCACCTGCGCTCCGGCAGGGCATTGGCGTTCTGACGACATCCAAAAAAACGCCCGGACACGCGCACGGCGTCCGGGCAAAAAGGCCGGCCAGAACGTCAGCGCGGCTCAGGGGAGACTCCGTTACGACATCAGCAGCCGCCGGCGCGCTCGCTCGAGGCGCTTGTGGGCGACGTAGCGGTGCGGCGGAATGCCGACGGCTTCGCTGAACGACTGCGTGAAACGGTCGACGTCGAGACGGCACGCGCGCGCCAGCGTGGGGGTGCGGAGGTCGGCGTCGAGGTGCGTATCGATATAGTCCAGCATGCGGCGCCATTTCCGTGCAGCACGTGGTGCGGGTGCTTCCGGGGGTGCTCCCGGTATCGTGCCGGGGCGTTCGGCGATGCCGAGTGCTTCCATGTCCATGCGCGCCTCCTGTCGTGATCGATTGTCGGTGTACCGTCAAGGTAGACCAGGCGGACGCGGCGGGCAATCATACGGAAGGATAGGGCTTGCACGTGCATATGCCCAGCTCGGAATTTTAGGCAAGGAACTCGGAGCATCGCCCATGGAGAAGCGGCGGCGCGCTTCGTAGAATGCTCCTGCGGCGTGTTCCCGCCGCATGGAAGAGGAGAACAACGATGCCGAACGATTCCACCCCAGTCTGGTTCATTGCCGATGCGTCCGCCGGCCTGGCCGCCGCGCTGGCCGAAGCCGTGCTCGATGCCGGCCAGCGCGCCGTGCTGGCCGCGCGCGATCCGGAGTGCCTGCGTGCCCTGGCCGAACGCCATCCGGGACGGGCCGAGGCGGTTGCGCTCGACGTGACCGACGGCGCCGCCGTCGACGCCGCGCTGCGCGCTGCGGAGGCGCGCTTCGGCCGCATCGACGTGCTCGCCGCGAGCGCGCTGCAGCGCTATTTCGGCGCCATCGAGGAAAGCGACGAGGCGGCGCTGCGCGCCGTGTTCGAGGAAAACGTGTTCGCCCCCGTCAACCTGGCGCGGCGCGTGCTGCCCGGTATGCGGGCGCGCCGCGCCGGGCACGTCGTGCTGCTGGCGCGCGGCGCCGCGCACCTGCCGGCCGGCGAAGGCTTCTGCCAGGCGGCCCGTTCGGCGCTGGAAGCGCTGGCCGAAGCCCTGTTCCATGAAGTGGAGCGCTTCGGCATCGGGGTCACGCTGGTCGATCCGGGCGCCGGCGACGATGGCCGTCCGGCGCCGGCGCGTGCGGATGCCGGGGCTGCCATCGCCGATTATGCCGACCTGGCCGGGCGCCAGTCGGGCCAGCGGCACGCCGGTCGATGCGGCGCGCGCGGCGCAGGCGATCCTGCGCGCCGTGGCGG
>CAUSCY010000040.1:0-55290 GCA_963529995.1 uncultured Massilia sp.
GCCGATGTCCAGGCTCTCAACTAACCGAAACAACCTCTTGCAACTTCACAGCTAGCGCGCAGTCTGGCCCGCGGCATCGCGCAAGGCGCGCAGCGCAATGCCGATCAAGTCGCCCGGCTTGACGTCGCCATGCAACGCCACCGCATTGCCGTAGGCGATTTCCATCACCAGGGCACCAAGCTTCAGCGGCGGGATCGACGATTGTCCGGACGCGAAGATGCGGGCGAGGCGCTGGCCGACTTCCTTCCACTGCGCGTCGAACATGCCGCCGTAGCGTGCCGCCAGCGCGGCATCGGCGCGGGCACGGCGTGCCATGTCCAGTACCAGCAGGCGCAGGTCCGGCTCGTGCAGCATGCCGTTGGCCCAGTCGACCACGGTGCCGATCACGTCCCCATCCGGCGCCACGGCATCGAGCCGGGTGCACAGCTCGGCGGCCTGGCCGCCGCCGTAATGGTCGAACATGGCGCAGAACAGCTCGTCCTTGGACGCGAAGTTCGAGTACAGCGCGCCTTTCGAATAGCCCGCTTCCTCGGCAATACGGTCGCAGGAAGCACCGCCATAGCCTTCACGCGTGAAGACGACGGCGGCCGATGCCAGCAGCCGTTCGCGCGTCTGCGCCCGGCTCTGCTCGCGCGTCAGGCGCGCCGGACGGGCGCCGCTCAACTGGTCCTGCAATAGGGAAGATTCGTGTTCGCTCATGGAGTGCGTGCTGGTTTCGAACGGTTCAGCCGGTCCTGCCGTCTCCGCCATGGACGGTCGGCGTGACCGACATGCCGACCTTCAGCAAGTGCGCCGCCTGCTGGTTCGGGTCGAGGACGATCTTGACCGGCAGGCGCTGCACGACCTTGGTGAAGTTGCCCGTCGCATTATCCGGCGCGACGGGAGAAAAAGCGACACTGCTCGCCGGCGCCAGGCTGTCCACGTGGCCGGTCAGGGTCGTCCCGGGCAGCATGTCGACCGTCATTGTAACCCGCTGGCCCACGCGCATCCGCGCCAACTGGGTTTCGCGGAAATTCGCTTCCACATAGGCCTGCTGCAGCGGCACGACGGCCAGCAGCGGCACGCCAACGCGCGTGTAGGCGCCCACGCGCACGCTGCGCTGGCCCACGATACCGTCCACCGGCGCCTCGACGCGCGTGTACGACAGGTTCAGTTCCGCCGCGTCGAGCGCCGCCTTGCTGCGCGCCACCTGCGCCTCGGCCTGGGCCAGTTGCGCCTGCAGCACGTCGACCTCCTGCCTCGCAGCGCCGAGCGCGGCCACGGCCGCCGTGTGGTGGGCCGCCGCCGTGTCGGCCTGGGACTCGGCCTGCTGGCGGTCCTGCTGGGTCGCGGAGCCGTCCGACGCCAGGTTGCGATAACGCTCGGCGTTCGCCTTGGCGAACTTCAGTGTGGCGGCATCGGCATCGATGGCGGCGGCCGCGCGCTTGATCGTGCTGCCCTGCTGGACGATGGCGGCGCGGGCGCGCACCAGGTCGGCGTTCGCCTTGGCCAGTTCGGCCTTGGCCATGTCGACGGCGACGACGTAGTCGCGGTCGTCGATGCGGGCCAGCAGCTGGCCCTTGCGCACCTGCTGGTTGTCCTCGACCAGCACCTCGACCACGTTGCCCGCGACCTTCGGCGCGACCAGGGTGAAGTCGGCGGTCACGTAGGCGTCGTCGGTGCTCTGCGCTGCGCTGCCGCTCTCGCGGTATTGATAGGAGTAGGCGCTGCCGGCGACCAGTGCGGCGACCAGGACGGCGATCGACATCTTTGCGGATTTGGGGAGAGACATGGGATACCTCGATATTTATATTGTTTGATACGTCAGTGTTTGGGCGGCAGCACGGGCGGCGCCATGTACTGGAGCGACAGCACGAGCGGGATCAGTGCCAGCGCCAGCGCGCCCAGCACCAGGTAGGCGTCGGCGATCGCCAGCACGAAGGCCTGGTGCGACACGCGGTGGGCGATCTCGGCGAACGCGCCCGGCTCCACGGCGCCGGCGACGCGGCGCACATTGGCCGCCTGGTCCAGCAGCACGTTGGCGTGCGTGGCTTCGCGCACCGTCAGGATGCGGCCGACCAGCGCGCCGCCGAACATCGAACCGAACGCGCGCAGCGCATTGACGATGCCGGACACCTGCGGTCCTTCCATCGGCTGCACGACGCTCGTCGCGAGGAACAGCAGCGAGATCACGGCCATCGGCTGGCCGAACGCGTGCAATGCCTGCGCCAGCGCGAACTGGTCGGCCATCCACTCGGGCGTGACCTGGGCGCCGCACCAGCAGGCGATGGCGATCAGAAGCAGGCCGAGGGAAAACACGTGGCGCGCGTCGACCCACTTCTTGTACAGCAGCCACGAGACCATCGGACCGATGACGAATTGCGGCAGGCCGACTTCCAGGCCGATCACGGCCAGGTGCGGCGTGCGGAAATGCCAGGCATGGCCCAGGTAGTCGGCCGGCAGCAGAGAGCCTGACAGCAGCACCACCAGCATGCCGACGAAGATCGTGAAGCCCAGACCCAAGTTACGGCGGTGCAGCAGCTGCAGCTTCACGAACGGCATCGGATGGAACCATTCGCACACGAGGAAGATCGCGAGCAGGGCCAGGCCGGCGCCGAACAGCCAGCATACGAGCACGCTGTTGAACCAGTCCAGGCGCTCGCCCTGCGACATGCCGACGCCCACCATCACGAGGCCGGCGATGCCCGTCACGAGGCCGATCCAGTCGATCTGGCGGAAGCGTTCCAGGCGCACGGGATCCTGAGGAATGCCCCAGCCCACGGCCACGAGGGAGAACGCGGCCATCGGCACGATCTGCCAGAACAGCAGGGGCCAGTTGGACAGCGAATCCGTCCACGTGGCGGACAGCCAGGTGGCCACGTTCGGTGCGAACGTGGCCGTCATCGCATACAGCGCCAGGCCGTACAGCCGGATCGGCAGCGGGAAGAAGCGCAGCGCGGCCGCCATCAGCACGGGAATCAGCAGCCCGCCGAAGAAGCCCTGCAGGCAGCGCAGCACGAGCAGCGTGCCGACGTTCGGCGCGAACGGCGTGAGCATGCCCAGCACGGCGAAGGTGGCGACCACCGCCATGTGGTAGCGGCGGAACGAGAACGTGATCGCGAACCAGGCCGAGAACGGCATCGCAGCCAGTTCGAAAGCGCCGTACAGGCTCGTGATCCAGCTGCCGTCGTCGACGCCCATGCCGAAGGCGGTGCGGATGTCGGTCAGCGCGAGGCCGCCGATGCGGCTGTTCAGGCCCGACATCATGGCGGCGACGAAGACGCCGACCACGCCCGTCAGGATGCGGGCGCCGAAGGGATGCGGCACGGGTGCGGCGGGGGCGGCAGGCGCCGCAGGGATGTGGCCCGGCAGGCCGGGTGACAGTTCGGCGGCCATCGTCACGCGCTCCCGTCGCTACCGGCAGCGGCGCCGCCCGCCGCCGCTTCGGCCGCGGCCATCGCGGCCTGGCGGTCGGCGCAGACGCCGCTGCCGGCCACGCCGTCGTCGGCATAGGTCTGCACTTCCCAGTGCCAGCTGGCGTCGAATTCGTCCGCCCAGACGCACAGGCGGCGGTGCTCGACGCCATAGGTGTCGTCGTCGAGGTCGCGCACCCACACGGGCGTGTCGAATTCGGCGGAGGGGTACCAGTCGTTCATGGAGCCCTCCTCACTGCGCGGCGGCCAGCGCCGGCTGGGCCGGATCCCAGCCGCCGCCGAGCGCCTTGTACAGCGCCACCATCGCCAGCGCCATCTCGGTGCGGCCGCGCGAGGCGGCGTTCTCGCTGTCCAGCAGGCGCTGCTGGATGACCAGCACGTTCAGGTAATCGGCCGCGCCCTGCGTGTAGCGGCGCTGCGCGTTGTCCAGCGCCTTGCGGTTCTCCGCCGCGGCCACCTCGAGGTGAGCGGCGCGCTGCTGCACGGCGCGGTAGGCGGTCATGGCGTTGGCGACTTCGTGCCAGGCACCCAGCACGGTACGCTGGTAATCGATTGCCGCTTCCTGCTGGCGCGCCTCGGTGAGGGCCAGGTTGCCCGTCAGGCGGCCGCCTTCGAAGATCGGCAGGTGCAGCACGGGGCCGACGGCGAACTGGCGCGAACCCCAGTCGCCGGCGTCGGAGAACTTCAGCGACTGGAAGCCGAAGCTGCCCGTCAGGCTGATGCTCGGATAAAAATCGGCCTTGGCCACGCCGATGGCGGCGGTGGCCGCGTGCAGCTGCGCCTCGGCGCGCAGGATGTCCGGACGGCGGCGCGCCAGTTCGGACGGCAGGCCGACCGGCACGCGCGTCGGCAATGGCGGGATCTCGACGGTATCCGCCAGGCGCGCATCCAGCGCATGCGGCGGCTGCGCCAGCAGCAGGGCCAGCGCGTTCTTCAGGGCGTCGCGGCGCTGTTCGAGCGCGGGGATCGCGGCGCGGATCGTCTCCACCTGGGCGGCCGATACGGAGGTGTCGAGCTGCGTCGCCACGCCCTGCTCGCGCCGGCGCTCGGCCACGTGCAGGCTCTTGCCGGCCAGGTCGGCATTGGTGCGGGCGATGCGCAGGTCGTCCTGCACACCGCGCAACTCCAGGTAGACGCGCGCCACTTCGGCCGTGACGGACACGCGCATCGCCTGGGCATCGAAGTGGGCGGCCTCCGCCTGCGCCGCGGCCGATTCGCGGATGCGGCGTGCCCTGCCCCACAGGTCCAGCTCCCAGCTCGCATCGATGCCGTACTGTGTCAGGCTGTACGGCGGCGAACCGGATTCGCCCGGCATCGAGGCCGTGCCGAACGGATCGGCGCCGCTGGCGGCGTTCGGGCTCACCGGTTCGGCCGTGCCCATCAGCGCGAGGATGCCGGTCGGGCTGGCGCGCTCGCGCAACTGGGACGCGTTGGCGCCCACGCGCGGCAGCAGCGCGGCGCCGTTGATCCTGAGGGCGGCGCGGCTCTGCTCCACGCGCAGCGCGGCCGTGCGCAGGTCGAAATTGGCAGCCAACGCATCCTGCTCGAGCGCGACCAGGGTCGGATCGTCGAACAGCTTCCACCAGGATGGATCGACGGGCTCGCCGACGGCCTGGCTGGCGATGTCGGACGCGCGGGCATCGTCGAAGACGGCCGCATGGGTCGGTGAGGCCGGCGCATGGAAGTCCGGACCAACGGCGCAGCCGCCGAGCGCCAGCAGCGACGCCAGCAGCGACGCCACCGATGCCGGCCTGGCGGTGCGAAGAGGATTAAAGGTCAACATGGGATGCCGAAAAGAAACGAATTCCAGCAATTATACCGATCGGTATTTGAAATTCAAACGGTATTTCTGTGATGACAGGTATTCAGAACCGTAGCGAAGGTAGGGCCAGAAACGACAACGCCCCGAACTCGGTCGGGGCGTTGCAGGCAGCGATGCAATACTGCTCAGCTCGCGCTGGGACGCTTGATGGCCGTCTTGCGCGTGCCCGGCGCCGTCGTGATCTGGATGCAGGGCACGCGGTCGCCCTGCAGCGTCACGTCGAACGCCATCAGCTCGTCGCGGCGGAAGGCGTGCACGGTCACCTTGTCGCCGACGCGGTAGCGCGCGAACAGCTGCTCCAGGTTGGACGGGGTGCCGTTCACGCGCAGGCCGTCGACGGCGATCACGATGTCGCCCGCCGACAAGCCGGCCTGGTGCGCGGCGCCGCCTTCGTGGACCTGGGTCAGCTTGGCGCCGGCGGCGTCGCGACCGATGCCGGCGTCGAGCGACGGCTTGCTGCTCTTGCGCTCTTCCGTCACCTTGATGCCGAACGGGGCGTACAGCTTGGCCAGTGGGATGTCCTCGGTGCCGCGGATATAGCGTTCGAAGATCGACTTCAGGCGCACGCCGGCGACTTCGTCGAACAAGGCCTCGACTTCCTGCTCCGTCACGCCGCGTGCGCCACCTTGGTAGAAATCGCGGCCGTAGCGTTCCCACAGCGCCAGCATGACGTCGTCCAGCGATTTCGCGCCGCCCGTCTTGGCGCGGATGGTCAAGTCGAAGGCCAGGCCCACCAGCGAACCCTTGGTGTAGTAGCTGATGATGGCGTTCGGCGCATTCTCGTCCTGGCGGTAGTACTTGCTCCACGCGTCGAAGCTGGACTCGGCGATGCTCTGCTTGGTGCGGCCGCTGCCGCGCAGCACGCTGGCGACGGTCTTGCCGAGCAATTTGAAATAGGTCGCCTCGCTGATGATCCCGCTGCGCACGAGCATCAGGTCGTCGTAGTAGCTGGTGAAGCCTTCGAACAACCACAGCAGCGGCGTGTAGTTCTCGACCTGCAGGTCGTACGGCGCGAACACGGCCGGCTTGATGCGCTTGACGTTCCAGGTATGGAAGTATTCGTGGCTGCACAGGCCGAGGAACTTGGTATAGCCCTCGTTCGGCTCTGCGGTCTTCGGCGCGGCCGTCGTGGGCAGGTCGGCGCGCGAGCAGATCAAGGCGGTCGAGGCGCGGTGTTCCAGGCCGCCGTAGCCGTCGCCCACGGCCATCGTCAGGAACACGTAGCGGTCCATCGGCGCCTTCTTCGTCTTCGGCTCGAAGAACGCGATCTGGGTCTCGCAGATGGCCTTCAGGTCCTGTTCCAGGCGCGCCATGTCGAGGTTCGGCACGCGGCCCGTGATGACGATGTCGTGGCGGATGCCGTGCGCCGTGAAGCCGCCCAGCGCGAAGTCGCCCATCTCGACCGGATGGTCGATCAGTTCGTCGTAATCGACGGCGGCATAGGTGCCGAAGCCATAACGCTTGGCCTGCAGTTCCGGCAGCGAGGTGGCCACGCGCCAGTTCTTCGTGGCCGGATCGGCCGGGCGCTGGATGTCGACATGGTGCGCCGCCGCCTCCTGGCCGTGCGCGCACAGGAACACGCTGGTGCCGTTGAAGAAGCCGTGGGTCTGGTCGAGGTGGGCGGCACGCACCGACAGGTCCCAGGCATAGACCTCGTAGTGCAGCGTGAGCGGACCGGCGACCGGCGCCGCCTTCCAGGAATGCTTGTCCAGCTTCGTCAGGGCGACGGCCGTGCCGTTTGATTCGGCACGGATGCGCACGATATTGCGGGCGAATTCGCGGATCATGTAGCTGCCCGGGATCCAGGCCGGCAGCGAGAACACCTGCCCCTGCGGATCGGGCGTGGCCACCGTGGCGGTGACGTTGAACAGGTGTCCGGCCAGGTCCTTGGGCACGATGGTGTAGTGGACCGCCGCCTGCTTCTTCTGGTTGGTTTTTTTCATGGGGTTGAAGAATCTTCTCTCGATGCGACGTAGTGTAATCGGATTCCTCGACGCCAGGGGAGCGCTACAGATCGTCCGGAGTATCGATATCGCGGAAAATACCCATGTCCCCAACAGGGATTTCCGTTACCGGACAGGTTTGCAGCAACCGGCGCGCACCCTGGTCGCCTTCCAGGGCCAGCAAGGCATCGAGGTGAAGGCGGCCGAAACCCACCGGATTGCCGCGTTTTCCCTCCATGACAGGCGCCACGATCGGCGCGCCGCCGGCCAATGCAGCCGCCAGCGCCGCCAGCGTGGCAGGCGCCACGTGCGGCATGTCGCCCAGCGCGACCAGCCAGCCATCCGGTGTGGGCGCGAGGGACAGCGAATGGCGGATCGCATGTGTCAGGGACGCCGCCATGCCGCTGTCGGCATCGGCACAGACGGTCACCTCGCAGCCGAGGCCTGCCAGCAGCGCCGCCACGCCGCCGTCGCCGGGCGGCACCACGGCGACCACGCGCGGCACGGCCGCCAGCAGCTTGCGCGCGCTGGCGACGACGACCGGCTCACCGCCTGCGTGCGCCAGCGGCTGCAGCAGCTTGTTGCGCTGGCCGGCCGGATCGAAACGGCGCCCGCGGCCTGCGGCCATCAGGATGCCCACCACGGACAGGGGCGCCTCCCTCATTGCGTCTCCATCATGCGGAGGCCAGGTCGAACGGCAGCTTGCGCAGGCGCTTGCCGGTCAGCTTGAACACGGCGTTGGCGAACGCGGGCGCCAGCGGCGGCAGGCCCGGTTCGCCCATCCCCGTCGGCGCGTCCTGCGAGGGCACGATGTGCACGTCGATCTGCGGCATCTCGTTCATGCGCGGAACCACGTAGTCGCCGAAGTTCTGCTGCTCGACCACGCCGTCCTTGAGCGTGATGGCGGCGCCCGGCAGCGTCGTGCCCAGGCCCATCAGCGCGGCGCCCTGGATCTGCGCCTCGATGGTGAGCGGGTTCACGGCCAGGTTGCAATGCACGCCGGCCGTGACCTTGTGCAGCTTCGGCGCACCGTCCTTCATCGACGCCTCGACCACGTAGGCGATCACGGTATTGAACGACTCGTGCACGGCCACGCCATGCACGTGGCCCTTCGGCAGCTTGGCCTTGCCATAGCCGGATTTCGCCACGGCCAGGTCCAGCGCCGCGTGGTGGCACGCGTGTTTCGGGTCGATCAGCTTCTTGCGGTAGGCCACGGGATCCTGGCCGGCCGCGTGCGCCGCCTCGTCGATCAGCGTCTCCATCACGAACGCCGTGTGGGTCGAGCCGACCGAGCGCCACCACAACACCGGCACATTGGCCTTGGCGATGTGCGCCGTCAGGTTCAGCGGGATGTCGTAGGGCTCGCCCATGCCTTCGATCATGGTGCCGTCCACGCCGTTCTTGACCATGAAGGGTTCGAACGGGGTACCGACCATGATCGACTGGCCGACGATCGCATGGTCCCAGGCGACGATATGGCCCTGCGCATCCAGGCCGATGTCGGCGCGGTGCACGTGCGACGGGCGGTAGTAGCCGCCCTTGATGTCGTCCTCGCGGCTCCAGATCATCTTGATGGGGCCCTGGTGGCCGGCGGCTTTACAGGCCTTGGCGATGTTGACGGCTTCGACCACGAAGTCCGAGCTCGGCACGGCACGGCGGCCGAAACCGCCGCCGGCCATCATCGTGTGCAGCGTCACCTGCTCGGGCTTCAGGCCCGCGGTCGCGGCGGCTGCGGCCTGGTCGCCGGTCTGGTATTGCGAGCCGACCCACAGCGTGCAGCTGTCATCCTTCAGGTCGACCGTGCAGTTGATCGGTTCCATCGGCGCGTGCGCGAGATACGGGAACTCGTAGACGGCCGAGATCTTCTTCGCCGCGCCCGCGAGCTTAGACGTGTCGGCCTGGCGCGCGACGGCGCCCGGCGTCTTGGCCAGTTCGGCGAACTGCGCCATCTGCTTCGCGCTGTCGACCTTCTCGACGGCGCTCGTGTCCCATTCGATCTCCAGCGCGTCGCGGCCCTGCTTGGCCGGCCAGTAGCCTTCCGCGATCACGGCGATGCCGCGTCCGCCGCGGTCGACGGGGATTTCCAGCACGTCGACCACGCCGCGGATCGCCCTGGCCTTGGCGGCGTCGAACTTCGCGACCTTGGCCCCGAACACGGGCGGATGGGCGACGACGGCGACCTTGGTGCCTTGCGGCTTCACGTCCAGGCCGAACTGCTGGCGGCCCGTCGATTTGGCGCGCGCATCCAGGCGCGCCATCGGCTTGCCGATGTAGCGGAACGCCTTCTGGTCCTTCAGCACGACGCTCTCCGGCACCGGCATCTTCGCGGCCGCCTCGGCCAGCGAACCGTAGGTGGCTTTCTGGCCGCCCGGACCGATCACGACGCCCTTCTCCGTACGGCATTGCGACGGCTCGACCTGCCACTGCTTCGCGGCCGCGGCCACCAGCATCGCGCGGGCGCGGGCACCCACTTCGCGGTACTGGGTGAACGAGTGGGCGATGGTGCCCGAGCCGCCCGTGATCTGCATGCCGAACACGGGATCCTTGTAGACGTCGGCGGCCGGCGCCAGCTCGCTGCGCACCAGCGCCCAGTCGGCGTCCAGCTCGTCCGCGATCACCATCGGCAGCGCGGTGTGCACGCCCTGGCCGAATTCGAGGCGGTTGACGATCACGGTGACGGTATTGTCCGGCGCCACGCGCACGAAGGCGTTCGGCGCGTAGACGACGGGCTTGGCGTCGGCGGCGCGGGCCAGCCGGCTGCCGCCCGGCAGCACGAAGCCCAGCACCAGGCCGCCCGTGGCGGCGGCGCCGGCCTTCAGGAAGCCGCGGCGCGACGAACCATTAGCGGCTGCAGCCTCGGCTGCGCCCTTGAACCATTCTGCTCGCATGTCGGTCTCCTCAGGCCAGGGTCTTGGCCGCGTCCTTGATGGCCAGGCGGATGCGTTGGTAGGTACCGCAGCGACAGATATTGCCGCTCATGGCGTTGTCGATGTCGGCGTCGCTCGGCTTCCTGTTCGTGCGCAGCAGTGCCGCCGCGCTCATCACCTGGCCGCTCTGGCAGTAGCCGCATTGCGGGACGTCGTGCTTGACCCAGGCATCCTGCAAGGCCTTGCCGACCTTGTCCGACTCCATCGCCTCGATGGTCGTGATCTTCTGGCCGGCCGCCGCGGAGATCGGCGTGATGCAGGAGCGGATCGCGGCGCCGTTCAGGTGCACGGTGCAGGCCCCGCACAAGGCGGCGCCGCAACCGAACTTGGTGCCGGTCATGTCGAGATTGTCGCGCAATGCCCAGAGGATGGGCGTGGAAGGATCGGCGTCGACCTGCACGTCGCGCCCGTTGATGTTCAGAGTGGCCATGAAACTCCCTATCGTTGTGGACGTACTGCTTATTGACTGCTTGTGGACTGCTTATGGATTACTTGCCAACTGCTCATATACGACGACGCCGCGCCTGCGGATGCAGGGCGCGGCGTCTTGCTGCGACGACTTGCGGCGGTGCTGCGTTACTGCTTCACGGTGGCCAGCTTGGCCTCGAGCGTCTTCTGGTCGACCGCGCCCGGGATGCGGGTGCCGTCGGCGAAGAAGATCGCCGGCGTGCCCGTGATCTTGAGCTTCTGGCCCAGGGCGAGCACCTTGTCGTTCGGGGTCTCGCAATTCTCGGCGGCGGCCGGCGCGGCCTTCCCGTTGATCATCCAGTCGTCCCAGGCCTTGCTGCGATTCGGCGCGCACCAGATGTTCTTCGACTTCACGAACGAGTCGTCGGACAGGATGTTGTACATGAAGGTGTAGATCGTCACGTTGTCGACGTTCTTCAGCGTGGTCTGGCGCAGGCGCTTGCAGTAGCCGCAGTTCGGATCCTCGAACACGGCGATCACGCGCTTGCCGTCACCCTTGACCTGCTTGATCGCGGAGTCCAGCGGCAGGTCGGAGAACTTGATCTTGTTGATCTCGTCGATGCGCTCGCGGGTCAGGTCGCGCGTGGTCTTGGCATCGTAGACGTGGCCGATGACCAGGTACTCGCCCTTCTTGTCCGTGTACAGGATGTCGCCGGCGACGCGCAGTTCGTACAGGCCGGCATACGGGGTTTCCTTGACCGATTCGATCTTGGCGCCGCCCAGGCGCGGTTCGACGTTCTTCTTGATCGTCGCCTCGACCGAGTTCTGGGCGCCGACGCAGGACGCCATCAGGCCGGTCGCCAGCAGGACGGCGAGCTTCGTTTTCATCATGACTGATTTCCTAAATCTCTCTGAATGGATGTTACCGACCCATCGCATGGGCAATCAGCCGACGCTTGACCAGTGGCAACTTATCCAGCAAGTTTAATCCCAAATTGCGAATCACGCGCACCGGCTCCAGGTTGGCGCCGAACAGGCGCTCCAGGCCGTCGGTGGCCAATTGCATCAATAAAACGTCTTCCTTGCGCGCACGCGCATAGCGGGCCAGCACGCGCTCGTCGCCGATGCCCTGGTGCGCGTCGCGTTCGCCCAGCACGCGCAGCAGGTCGACCACGTCGCCGAAGCCCAGGTTCATGCCGTGGCCGGCCAGCGGATGCACGGCGTGGGCCGCATCGCCGGCCAGCGCCACGCGCGGCGCCACCAGCGCATGGGGACGCACGAGGCGCAGCGGGATCGCCTGGACGGCCTCCGGCTGCAGGGGTTTCAGCAGGCCCAGCTTCTCGTCCGCGAATTCGCCCAGGCGGATCGCCAGTTCGCCCAGCGATTCGTTCATGATGGTATCGGCCAGGGTGTCCGGCGCCGACCACACGAGCGAGACGCGGTTGCCCGGCAGCGGCAGCAGCGCGACGATGCCGTCCTTGCAGGTGAACCACTGGTGGGCGACGTTGTGGTGCGGCTTCTCGCACGAGAAATTGGTGACGATGCCGCGCTGGTGGTAGGCGCGGTAGTCGACGCCGATGTCGCACTGCCCGCGCACCCACGATTCGCGCCCGTCGGCGCCGACGACCAGCTTGGCCGCGAGGCGGCTGCCGTCTTCCAGTTCCACGGTCGCCTCGTCGCCGCCGTTGCACAGGCGCGTGGCGCGGCCGGTGACGACGGTGACGTTCTGGGCGAAGCGCAGCGCCGCATCCAGCGCGGCATTCAGATTACTGTCCTCGACGATCCACGCCAGCGTGCCGGCATGCGCGCCGAAGGCATCGAAGCCCAGGTGGCCGCCCTGGGCGCCGTCGCCCTGCACATCCATCGCATCGACGGGCGCCACCCTTCCCATGTCGAGCGCGCCCCAGACCTTGAGCGAGGACAGCAGCGTGTGCGCCGTATGATTCAGCGCATAGACGCGCGTATCCCACGGCTTCTCGCCCCCAGCCGCCGCCTCCTGCGTCGCTCGCGCGGGCGGCACCAGCAGCGTGACGCTGTGCCCTGCCTGGGACAGGCCGAGCGCGGCAGTCTTGGCGATCGCACCGTTGCCGACGATGCAGACGTCGCTGCGACGGGCATCGCCATGCCGTGCGTCGGAGCGGAAAGTGGCGGAGGAAGTGGTCTGTGTGGTCATGGAGACATTATAGACCCTCACTGCGGGCCCCTTCCCCCGTCCCGGACGGGCCAACGCCTCGGGATCGCAAAAAATTGCTGTTCAGGACTTGCGATGCCGCAAAGTGCTGGCTATAATCATGCCTCTCTTGGCCTGGTAGCTCAGTTGGTAGAGCAGAGGATTGAAAATCCTTGTGTCGGTGGTTCGATTCCGCCCCGGGCCACCAAGAATTCAGCAGTACAGCGACAACGCCACCTTCGGGTGGCGTTTTTGTTTTACGCACAAAAATCCCCGATCCTCCCGTCCCGACTGCGTCTGCATGCCAGCCAAAATTGCGTGCCGACCGCCTTTTAATAAAACAATAAACGCAACCGTAATGGCGTATGGAATAATGTTTGTTTCAGCATGGCAATACAAACATATAAATAGCCTGGGGAGCGGACAAACAGATGGGATTTTTCGATAAAAAGTTATCCTTCGTTGCGCTGAAGGATGCGGTGGCGGAAGCAGCGACAAAAGTCGGCGAAACGGTACAGAACATCGATGTCGCAAACAAGGTGGCTACCGTGAAGGCCGGCGTGAGCGATGCCGCAGCGCAGGTCACGGAAAAGGTAAAAAATGTCGACGTGGCCGGCACGTTTGCGAGCGCCAGGGAAACCATCGTCGAAGTTGGCGAACGTACGCTGGAAGTCACTCAGACAGCTTATGAAGCTACCCGCGACAAGGCTGCTCTTGCTTACGAATCAGCTGCCGAGGAAGTACGTAATTTCGACTATACCCAGCTGAAGAGCGCCGAGTTCTATCAGGGGAAGTTCCAACATTACAAAGATCTTAGCCAAGACAAGATCTCCGACTATTTCCGCAGTACGTTTGAAGTCGATAAGTCGACGCTGCAAATGGTGGATGACGTTCGACATCGTCTACCTGTCCCGGCGGAAACTGTCGACGACATCTTCGCGCAGTGCAAAAAAGAAGCGATCCGGCGCGCCGTGGCTTCGTTCGGCCTGGCCGGCCTCGTGCAGGACCTTGACCAGCACAGCGCGGACAAATACAGCAATCTGTCGGAAACTTACAAGGAATTCAAAGACCGTTCCCCAGGCCTCAGCACGCATGAGAACTATGCGGCCATGAACGATATCCGGACGGATGCAAAAACAAACGGTGGCATACTCGGTACCGTGGACAACGGCTACAACAAGGGTGCACCGCTGTTGGCCGTCGATGCAGACGTCGAACACGTCATTTCCAAAAAAGAGTATTACAACGATCTCCTGATTCGTATCGGTACCACGGACGAGCAGATGGTCGATGCGATCAACTCCAAGGATAACCTGATGTTCGCCAACGCGTCGTTCAACCGCAGCTTGGGCGATAAAGACTTGCTCGAGCATATCGAAAAGGTAGGGCGCCAGGACGGCGATACGGTCTGGGTCAAGATCGAGAGCACGGGGGAGGAAGTTGCGCTCAGCAAGAAAGACGTCGAGGAAGCTTATGCGCGCGCAGACGCCCAGCGTAACCAGCACCGCCTCGATGCCGCGCTTGAAGTAGGCTCTACCGTCGTCAAATCGGGGGCGGTCATGGCAGCCCAGCAAGTAGTCGGGCTGATCATCGTCGAAACCATCGACATCTTCGTTGACGAGATCCGCGACTTCGCGGCCAAAGGCAAACTGATCAATTCCGACGGGTGGTTGCAGAACACGAAGGATGCCACTCATCGCATCCATCAGCGCCTGGAGAAGCGCTTCGAGGAACGCCAGATCTGGGCGCGCGCCAAAGAATTAGGTATCGAATCCGGCGTGGCTGGCGCACTTAGCGTTATTCCACAGATCCTTATCTCTTTCATTCTGCGCATGCCGGCCTTCGTGCTGGCAATGATCCGCGAGTCGACCTTGAGCCTAGTGCGCTGCGTGCGCATCCTGGCCAGCAGCGACGCCAATAAACTCGATAGCATCGGCGTCATCCTCGCGGGTACGGCGTCTGCAATCGTCAGCGTCTATGTCAGCCATGTCGTAAGCAAGGCCATGATGGCCGTGCCGTTGCTGAAAACCTTCGACCGTCAGGTCAGCGACGTTTTTGCCGGACTACTTGTCACCGCAGTCCCGCTGACAGCCATCTACACGTTCGACCAGAACAAACGCAAACTGCAATTCATGCTGAGCAAACTCGCTTGAGGGTGAGCTCCAGCGTGGGCGAAACCGGCTCCGCGAACGCCGTCGATAACGAACACGATGTCTCCGGACCGGCGTAGAGGGCAATGCAAGGCGCACACGTTACAAGTTCGAAAGGTGGCCTCTGCCATTTGGCAGAGCGGCGGCGTCCCGGCTAGCCGAAGAACGCCATGTCGCGCGCGACCGCCGGCGGCAATTCTTCCTTCAGCAGGTCGATCCAGGCGCGCGTCTTCGCATCCACGAAGCGGCCCGACGGCAGCAACGCGAAGATGCCGATCTCGGGCGAACGCCAGGCCGGCAATACCTGTACCAGCCGGCCACGGCGCACGTCGTCCACCACGCTGTAGAACGGCAGCATGGCGATGCCCAGGCCGCGCAGCGCGCTGTCGAGCACCACCTCGGCGGCATTGCCGATCAGCGGACCTTCAGGGTCGAGCTTGACGTGCTCGGCGCCCGAGTCCAGCTCCCAATAAGACGTGACAGATGAATTGACCAGCCGCAGGCAGGTATGGCGGGACAGGTCGCGCGGATGCTGCGGCGCGCCGTAGCGTTCCAAGTAGGCGGGCGACGCGCACAGCACCGAGAACATATGGCCCAGCTTGAGCGCCACCAGCGCGGAATCGGGCAGGTACTGGGCCAGGTAGATGCTGACGTCGATGCCTTCGGCCAGCAGGTCGGGCGGGTTTTGCGAGGAGCTGTATTCGATGGTCACGCGCGGATTGGCCGTGCAATACGTGCTCACGAGCGGGGCCACGTAGCGGTTGCCGAAGGCCGTCATGCTCATCACGCGCAGCCTGCCTGCCGCCTGGCCGGCGCCGCCGACCTCCCCTTCCGCCTGCGCGACCATGTCGAGGATGGCCTTGCATTGCGCGGCATAGCGTTCGCCGGCACTGGTCGCGGCCAGGCGCCGCGTGGTGCGGTGGAGCAGCTTGGTCCGGAGGCGGTTTTCCAGCAGCGTGACCAGGCGCGATACCTGGGCCTTGGTGATGCCCATGTGCCCGGCGGCGGCGGTGAAGCTGCCGCCATCGAGCACGTGCACGAACGCATTCATCGCGTGCAGCAGGCCGTAATCGAGATCCTTGCGCATAGCCTGCCATGTTACCGCAGGCAGAGGAAGGCGGTATGGCGGTCAGTTATTGGCGTACAGCGGATTGTCGGCCACGTAGGCCGTGACGCGGTGGTTCAACAGCCCTTGCGGTGCGATGCGCGCCAGGTCGAACGGCGCGACCTCGACGCTGCCGTTCTGGAAGCTCCAGGTAAACGAGCGCTCGCCGACGACGAAACGCACGGTCGAGCCGCCGGTGACGTTGACGTAGTGGGTCGCGTCCGTGATCACGACGACCTGGTCGGCCCGCGCCTGTTGCGGGGCGGGCTCGCCGAGGAAGGCCGTCGGTTGCGGCGTGGCGGCGGCCAGGGTGGAAACGAAGAAAAGAGGAAGAAGCAGTTTGTTGTTGTTCATGGCAGTTGGAAAGTGACCAATCGGAAGTAAATGAGCGGTATCGGGCAGGCACCGCCCGTCATGCGGGCGGTGCGTTCGCATCGCCGGGTCGGCGATGTCTGCCCGATCATCATAGTGATGCGGTCAGCATCGAAAAATACCGACGGGCAGGATTCTTTGTTACGGATGAGGTAACAATGGCGTGTCCATCGAACCACAGCGGCAACAAAAATCCGGAAACACGTTGAACATGAGCAACATTTTAAACATAGAATAATATTGGGACTGCAACGAAACCACGGACATGAGCAACGACGAATTCGGCTGGCTGGTCGCCCGCCTCGAAACCCAGGCGGCGAACTCGCCGCGCGCCTTCCGCCTCAAGGTGCTGTTCATCAGCGTCGCGGCCTATGTCGCCCTGTTCCTGGCCCTGCTCGCGATCCTGCTGCTGTTCACCTGGGCCGTCGTGCATGCGCGCACGCACGGCCCCAGCCGCATCGCCTTCGCCGCCTGCGCGCTGGGACTGGTGACGCTGCCCGTGTTCTGGGTCACGCTGCGCACGATGCTGATGCGCCTGCCGGCGCCCGAGGGCCGGGAAATCACCCGCGCCGAGGCGCCCGTGCTGCTCGAGCTGCTCGACAAGATGCGCGCGAAACTCGCCGGCCCGACGATCCACCACGTGCTGATCGACCGCGACTACAACGCCTGCATCGCCCAGCGCCCGCGCTGGGGCCTGGTCGGGCCGAACGTGAATTACCTGGTGCTGGGGCTGCCCTTCATGTTCGGCCAGAGCACGTCCGAAATGCTGGCGATCGTCGCCCACGAATACGGCCATCTGTGCGGCGCCCATGGCCGCACCGGCGCCTGGATCTACCGCCAGCGCCTGTTGTTCGCCGAGGTGCTGGCGCGCGTGGAGAGCACGGTCGAGGCCTCGTTCGCGCACGTGCTGATGGCGAAGGCGCTGCACGCCTTCTTCCCCTACTTCAGCGCCTACACCTTCGTGCTGTCGCGCCAGAACGAGTACGAGGCCGACCAGGCATCGGTGAAAATGGCCGGCGCGCCGGCGGCCGCGGCTAGCCTGATCCGCAGCAGCCTGCTGGGCGACTGGTTCCACCGCGATTTCTGGAGCACGCTGTACCGCCAGGCCGACACGCGCGACCGCCCCGCCTTCCTGCCGTACAAAGCGATGGGAACGGCATTCCGCATGAGCCACGACGACTGGGCCAGCGGCGACTGCCTGAAGGCGGCCTGGCGGCGCGACTCGAACGCGGACGATACCCACCCGTGCCTGCGCGACCGCGTCGAGGCGCTGGGTCAGAGCGCCGCCGTGCCGCAGCCCGTGCAGCGCAGCGCCGCCACGACCCTGCTGGGGACGTTCGGCGACCGCCTGGCCGAGGAGTTCGATGCGGCATGGTGGAAAGAACAGGCATCCGGCTGGGGAGAACGCCATCGCCACGCGACGCGTTCGCTGGCGCGCCTGCGCGCGCTGGACGGCGCCGCGCTGGCCGCCCTGCCCCTGCACGAATTGCAGGAACTGGCGCTGCTGAAAGCGGAATTCGATACACCGCAGGCCGCCAAGCCCGTGCTGGAACACCTGCTGCGCCAGCCGGGCGGTCCGTTCCCGCGCGCGTCCTACGTCTATGGCCGCATCCTGCTGGGCGAACAGCGCCGCGAGGGCCTCACTCATCTTGAGACGGCGGCGCGCAGCGACCGCCACCTGGTGGACGACGCGCTGCGCGCCGGCTTCGCCTGGCTGCATGCGCGCGAAGGCGAGCCGGTCGCGCTGCAATGGATCGACGCCGTGCTGGAAGCGCGCCCGGCCTAGCGGCTTGACCACCTACTGCCGTAGGGTGGGCACCCCGTGCCCACCATATGGTTACGTCACGTCAGCGCGTGACGACCTTCACCTGATCGACATCGAGCGTCGATTCCCCGACCAGTTCCTTGTCGAATTCGCCGACCAGCTCCACGGTCGTGTTCTGGTCGACCTTGACGCCCTGCGGGAAGTGCTCGTCGTCGATCTCGACCGTCATGCGGCCGCTGGCGTCGGCGAACTCGTACTTGTCCCCGCCCTTGTGGCTGAGCAGCTTGCCTTGCAGGCGCACGTGCTGGTCGTCCTTGCCCTTGGCAAGCAAGTCCTTTGCAGTCATCAGCGGCACGTTCGACGGACCCGCATAGCCGGTAGATCCGGTGGCGCCGGCCGACGGCGCGGCCTTGGTCGACGGTCCGACGTAGCCGGTGGATTGCGCGTGGGCAAAGGCAGCGGCGGCGCACAGGGTGGCGATGGCGGTGATGGAAGCGATGCGTTTCATGGTCAGTCCTTTCTCGATATAAAGCCGTCGTGTGCGGCTGGCATGGGTGCATTACACGGCGTGGACATTAATCGGATCTTAAGGTGCCGCAATCGGGAAATCGAGCGTCACGCCAAGCCCCCGGCCATCGAGGCCGGGACCGAAACCCAGAACGATCCCGTGCAGGTCGGCGATGCGCTTGACGATCGACAGTCCCAGCCCGCTGCCCTCCTTGCCCTGTCCCAGCACGCGAAAGAAACGCTCCGTCAGGCGCTGCCGCGTCGCGGCGTCGACGCCGGCGCCGTCGTCGCGCACGGCGATGCGCACGCGATCGCCGATGCGCGTCGCTTCCACCGCGATCCGGCAGCCGTCCGGGCAATAGCGCAGCGCATTGTCGACCAGGTTGCGCAGCGCGATCTCCAGCAGGGCCGGGTCGGCATCGACCGTATCCGCATCGCAGCGCACCGTCACCAGCATGCCGCGTTCGCCGGCCGCCTGCGCATGGTCGGCACGCAGGCGTTCCAGCAGCGGCGCCAATGCCACCGGCTGCGGCTGCACGTGCTCGCGCGCCAGCGGATCCAGGCGCGCCAGCGTGAGCAGGCTGTCGACCAGCGCCGTCATGCGCGCCGTGTCCTGGCGCAGCTTGCGCAGGGGCTGGACCAGGTCCGGATACTGGCGCTGCAGCAGCTGCACGTGCATGTGCAGGCCGGCCAGCGGCGTGCGCAATTCATGCGCGGCATCGGCGGTGAAGCGGCGCTCGGCCTGCAATGCGCCGTCCAGCCGTCCCAGCACGCCGTTCAGCGCCTTCACGATGGGCAGGATCTCGCGCGCCTGGCCGCCGGTGGGCACCAGCGCCAGGTCGTCCGGCGTCTTGGCGGCGATGTCCGCGGCCGTGCGGCGCAACGGTTTGAGCACGCGCCCCGTCAGCAGCCAGCACACGAGCGCCAGCAGCACCAGCATGCCCAGCACGGGCAGCCACAGCGACTCGGCCAGTTCTTCCAGGATGTCATAGCGCTCGTCATAGCGCTGGCCGACCTGCACCTCGGCGCGCCGGGCGGCATCGCGCACGACGAACACGCGCCAGCGCTTGCCGTCGATCTTCGGATCCGCAAAGCCATGGTCGTCGTCGAAGCCGGCGACGAAGGGCCGCTCCGGCGCGTCGCCGGTGCGCTGGAGCACGCGGCCGTCGACGACGACCTGGTAGTGCATGTCGACCTTGCGCTCCTTGCCGCCGCTCGGTTGCCGCTGGGCCAGCAATCCGCGCTCGTCCAGGTCGGTGGTGGCGGCCATGATCATGGTGCCCGCCTCCTCGAGCGCATCGTCGAAGACCTCGCCCGTCTCCTGCCAGGAGATCGCCGTGACGATGCCCAGGCTGGCCAGCCACAGCACGATGCTGGCCGAGACGATGGCGGCCAGCAGGCGGCGCCGCAACGACCAGGGCGCCGCGTCAGCCATGGTCCCTGAGCCTGTAGCCGAGCCCGCGCACGGTGACGATGCTGTCGCTGCCGAACTTGCGGCGCAGGTTGTGGATGTACACCTCGATGGCATTGCTCTCCACTTCCTCGCCCCAGCCGTACAGCGCTTCCTCGATCTGGGCGCGCGTCGTGATGCCGCCTTTGCGCATCAGGAGGGCGTACAGCACGTGATATTCGCGCGCCGTCAGCGCCACCGCCTTGCCGTCCAGCGTGGCCTGCTTGGTGTCGATGTTCAGCGCAATGGCGCCGTGCGCGAGCTCGTTGCTCGGCTGCGCCATGCCGCGGCGCGCGGCCGCGCGGATCCGCGCCGACATCTCTTCCAGCTCGAACGGCTTGACCAGGTAGTCGTCGGCGCCGAGGTCCAGCCCTTCGACCCGGTCGGCCAGCGCATTGAACGCCGTGATCAGGATGACGGGCACGCGGTTGCCGCGCGCGCGCAACGCCGCCAGCAGCGCATCGCCGGACAGGCCCGGCAGGCCGCGGTCGAGCAGCACGCAATCGTAGCGGTGCGCCAGCAGCGCGCTCTCGGCCGAGTCGCCGCGCTGCACCCAGTCCACCGCGTGCTGGTCCAGGCGCAGCCAGTCGAGGATCGTTTCGCCGAGGGACAGGTCGTCTTCGACCAGCAGGATGCGCATCAGATCTTCTTGAGCGCACTGCCCTTGTGCGCGGCCTCGGCGCCGGTCTTGTCGCTGACGACCAGGTATTCCGGATGCTCGGACGACGCCGCGACCTCGTGGCCCTTGATGGCCGTGTGCGACGTCAGCTTCTTCTTGACGGTGCCGCGCACGGTGCCCTGCGAGGAATGCCATTCCACCTTGTCGCCAGCCTTGAATTCGTTCGTCATGCTTGCCTCCCTTGATCAGATGAGGCGATTTCAACATAGATCGGCAGCTCTTGTCACACGGAGGTAACACAGCCGCTTGTATGATTGCAGGAAACAATGGACAGGCATATGTATAACAGCACACAACGGCTCCTGATCCTCGATGCGGACGGCACCACCATCGATGCGTTTTCCGCCATCGAGACCGCCTTCGCCCGCCACGGCCTCGTCATCGGCGACGAAGCGCGCTTCCAGAAGCGCCACAACCTGCTCAAATACCTGGGCGGCCTGAAGGAATTCCCCTCGATCCTCCGCAAGAACCTGCGCAAGAACAGCCGCACGCGCCTGGTCGAGAGCCTCACCAGCGTGTACCGCGAAGAGGCCCTGCTCTACGACGGCATCCCGGAACTGATCCGCGAACTGATCGCCGCGCCCGACATCGTCGTCGGCATGGTCACCCGCAACATCACCAACGAGCCGCTGGAAACGCTGCGCCAGCTGTTCCTGCGCCACGACATCGACATCAACGAACTGGACTTCCTCGTCCACATCCCGCTCAGCGAAAAGAAGACGGCGCAGTTCCGCGCCATCCGCGAGCAGTTCGGCATCAATCCCGCGCGCGCCTACATCTGCGGCGACGAGCACAAGGATTTCACGGCCGCCGTCAACACGGGCATGCACCCGTTCATGGTGTCCTACGGCTTCGAGGATCACGACCGTTTGACGGCCAAGTTCGACGTGCCGGCGGAACTGATCGCGCGCACGTCGCAGGAGCTGTGCCAGCGCGTGCGCCACGCGCTCGACCTGGGCTGAGCCTTCACGCGACCGAATGCCGCAACCTGCTGGCGCTGATGCACAATGCCAGGACGGTCGCCGCCACGGCGATCGCGAGACACAGCCGGATCGCATGCAGGCCCGCCGCCCCGCCGGCCAGGTCGCGGTCGAAGACCGACAGCACGATGCCGACGACCGCGGTCCCGACACACTGGCCGAAGGTGCGCACGATCGACAGGATGCCGGATGCGCTGCCGCTGCGCTCGCGCGCCACGCTCCCCATCATCTCGCGGTTGTTCGGACTCTGGAACAGGCCGAAGCCGACGCCGCACAGCAGGTTGCGCCAGGCGATGTCCCAGGCGTGCGCCTGGGCCGGCAGCAGCGCCAGGCAGGCCAGTCCTGTCGCCAGTAGCGCCAGGCCGATCGTCGACAAGATGGCGGCTGGGTAGCGGTCGGCCAGGCGGCCCGCATGCGGCGCCGCCAGCATGATGCCGATCGGCCACGGCGTGAACAGCAGGGCCGAACGCAGCGCCGAATCGTCGTACACGGTCTGGAACAGGAAGGGCAGCGCGACGAAGGTGATGCCCTGGCCGAAGAAGGAAGCCAGCGAGGTCAGGGCCGCCAGCGAAAAGCGCGGCGAAGCGAAGATGTCGAGCGGGACCAGCGGCGCGGCGGCGCGGCGCTGGCGCCGGATGAACGCCCAGCCGGCGGCGACGGCGACCACGCCATACAGGGCCGCCGTCTGGCCGGCCCGCAGTTCCGTGCCAAGGTGCGCGCAGGCATCGGCGGCCAGGATGAACGCCCCCATGGCGACGGCGGACAGCACGGCGCCGGCGCCGTCGAAGCCGGTGCGCGCCGCTTGCCGGTTGTCGGGTACCGCGCGCAGTCCCAGGGCCAGGCCGATGGCGCCCAGCGGCACGTTGATCGCGAACAGCCAGGGCCAGCCCAGCCAGGACAGGATCGCGCCGCCCAGCGTGGGGCCGATCGCCGTGTTCGCGGCGATCAGCAGCGCGTTCAGGCCCAGGATGCGTCCCAGCAGCCGGTTCGGGAAGATGGTCCGGTGGATCGCCGGCGCGATGCTCAGGCACGCCGCCCCGCCGACGCCCTGCAGCACGCGCATCGCCGTCAGCACCTCCAGCGACGGCGCCAGCGCACAGCCGAGCGAGGCCAGCGTGAACACGGCCAGGCCGGCGGCGAACAGGCGCCGGAAACCGATGCGCGCGGCCAGCGCCGCGAATATCGCCAGCGTCATGGCGACAGCCAGCAGGTAGCCGTTGGCCACCCACAGCGCGCCGCCGGCCGGCGCATCCAGCGCGCGGGCGATCTGCGGCAGCGCCACGTTGATCATGCTGCCGTCCAGGACGGCCATCGTCGTCGCCGTCATGACGGCGATCATCGCCAGGCGGCGCTCGGGGCCGGGCAAGCCCTCGTCGCCCGGCATGTCGGAGAACAGTGTCATGGCAGCCTTTCCGTGCCGGGGCACGTGTCGATCAGGCTGTCGACTATATCGGCGGCGACGGCATGGCGGAAGACGCATGGGCTGCAATGACACCATGCGTCTTCCGCCATGTCACGGAGCGAGTCGAGCATGCTAGCATCGGCACATGTCCGACATCGACCTGAACCTGATCGTCGCCCTCGACAGCCTGCTGGCCGAAGCCAGCGTGGCCGGCGCCGCGCGCCGCCTGGGCCTGAGCGCCTCGGCGATGAGCCGCACGCTGGCGCGCCTGCGCGCGGCCACGGGCGACCCGCTGCTGGTGCGGGCCGGGCGGCAGATGGTGCTGACACCGCATGCCGAGGCGCTGCGCGAACGGACGCGGCAGACGGTGCAGGAAGCCCGTGCCGTGCTGCGCCCGTCGGCGGCGGCGCTGGATCCGGCGACGCTGGCGCGCACCTTCACGATTCGCGCCAACGACGGTTTCGTGGAAATCTTCGCGGCCCGCCTGATCGCCGCCGCGACGGCCGCCGCGCCCCGGGTCCGCCTGCGCTTCGCGCCGAAGCCGGACAAGACGGCCACGCCGCTGCGCGAAGGCGCGGTGGACCTGGAGATCGGCGTGCTGGGCGAGATGGCGCCGGAAGTGCGCCTGCAGGCGCTATTCCGCGACCGCTTCGTCGGCGTCGTACGCGACGGCCATCCGGTCGCCGGCGCAGGCGCCATCGATGCGGGGCGGTATGCCGCGCTGGGGCACGTGGCCGCATCGCGCCGCGGCCGTCACGACGGCCCCGTCGATGCGGCGCTGGCGGCGCTGGGACTGGAGCGGAAGATCGTCGCCATCGTGCCGAGCTTTCCGGCGGCGCTGGCCGTCGTGCGCGCCTCCGACCTGGCGACCGTGCTGCCGGCCTCGTTCTGCGCCACCGGCGCGGCCGGCGTGCATGCATTCGAACTACCGGTGGCGACGGCGCCGATCACGGTATCGCAGATGTGGCACCCGCGGCTGGATGCCGATCCCGCGCACCGCTGGCTGCGCCAGCTCCTGCTGGCGACGTGCCGTCATGGCGCGTAACGGTTACGGCCTCGTAGGGTGGGCACCACGTGCCCACCACGCGCTGACATGACGCAAACGTCTGGTGGGCACACGGTGTCCACCCTACCTAGAAGCTGTAATAAAACAGCAGCACGCTGACCGCCCCGAAGATCCAATAATCGATCGGCGCGCCGAACGCCCAGCGCTTGTGCCACGACACGTGTTCCCGCCTGAAGCGGCGCCACCCGAAGGCCGGGTTGATGACGAACCAGAGGAAGTCCTCGACGATCCAGAATACCATCACGGACGCCATCACGCGCGCCTCCAGCTGCGGCGACCATGCGCCCATGAAGAACAGGGGGAAGTGGAAGAACACGCCGATGAAGGAAAACATCCACAAGTGGTAGCCGGTCAGCGCCCGCCCGCCCCAGAAGATGTCGAGCAGGATGTGCTCCTCGATGCGCCAGGTCGGCAGGTTAGCGGCCCAGCCTGCCTCTCCTTCGATCTCGACCTCGACGCGCGCAAACAGGTAGGCAGCCGCCAGCACGGCCAGCAGCGTCGACGCGAGCTGGCCGTAGGAAGATAGTTCAAACGTGGACATCGTCGATTTCGTGTTGGTTCAGCACCGTCTCCAGCACGTGCAGGGCGGCATGCGGCCGCCCGAGAGAGCGCGCGCAGGCGCGCATCGCCTCCATTCGGGCCGGATGCGCCAGCAGGTAGCGGATGCGGTATTCGAGGGTCTGCAGGTCGAAGGCCTTCAGCGCGGCGCCGTGTTCGAGCAGGAAGTTGGCGTTGTGTTCTTCCTGGCCGGGAATCGGCGCATTGACGATCATCGGCAGGCCCATCGCCAGGCATTCGGCCGTGGTGGCGCCGCCCGGCTTGGTGATGGCGAGGTCGGCGCAGGCCATCAGGCGCTCGACCTGGTCGGTGAATCCCAGCGCCGCCAGCCGGCCCGGATAACGTACGGCCAGACGCTGCAGGGCCGCCAGTTCTTCCTCGTTCCTGCCGGCCAGGACGATCAGCTGGAAGTTGCCGGGAATGGCCAGCAGGCGTTGCGCCACGATCGACAAGCCGCCCAGGCCCGCGCCGCCGCCCATCAGCAGCAGCGTCGTCAGCGCCGGATCGAGACCCAGCGCTCGGGCGCATTCGGCACGCGACGGCGCGCGCGAGAAGGCGGGCATGATGGGGATGCCGGTGACGTGGACGAGGTGGGCGGGAATGCCCGCGTCGCGCATGCGGAACGCCACTTCGTCGTTGGCCGCGAAGTAGCCGGCGATGTGCGGATGGACCCACATGCGGTGCAGGTCGAAGTCCGTCACCTGGATGTAGACGGGACAGGACAGCGTGCCCGCCGCGATCTGCTGCGACAGGATCTCGGCCGGCTGGAAATGCGTGCAGACGATGGCGCTGGGCGCCAGCGTCGCGATCTCGTGGACCAGCTTGCGGCTGTCGCGCCGTTCGATCCAGCGCCGCAGCCGGTTGATCCAGCCGTCGCGGGGCGCCTCGTTGCTGAATCGGTAGACATGACTCCACAAGCCGGGCGCGCGCTTGACCAGCAGGATGTAGAGGTCGGTGTACACCTTGCGCAGGCGCGGCGTGGCAAAGGCCATCGCATCGAGGTGGATCGCGTCGGCGTCGCCATAGACGATGGCGGCGCTCGCGCGGATCGCCTCGGCGGCGCGGGTGTGTCCGGCGCCGGCGGGAACGCTCAGCAGGAGAATCCGTTTCCCGGCCATGCGCAGTTGGAGGTCGTTGCCGTTCATGACCACCCACTGTAAGCGCCGAATATGACCCGGCGATGACGCGCCGACGCTAGGTTCCCTCGAGCAGCACGCGCAGGTCGCCCGGTCCGATGGCTTGCGCCAGTCCGCCTTCGGGCGCCAGCACGGCAGCGGCCAGCTCTCCCTTGCGGCGCTGCATGTCCTGGATTTTTTCTTCCAGCGTGCCGCGTACGATCAGCTTGTAGACGAACACGGGCTGGTCCTGCCCGATGCGCCAGGCGCGGTCGGTCGCCTGGTTTTCGCTGGCCGGATTCCACCAAGGGTCGTAGTGGACGACCGTGTCCGCCGCCGTCAGGTTGAGTCCGACGCCGCCTGCCTTCAGGCTGATCAGGAAGACGTCGACCCGCCCTTGCTGGAATGCGGCCACCTGTGCCGCGCGGTCCTCCGTCTCCCCGGTCAGCAGGGCGAAGTCGATGGCGCGCTCCTTCAATGCGGCGCCGACCAGCGCGAGCATGCTGGTGAACTGCGAGAACACCAATACCTTCCTGCCTTCGCTGCGCAGGGTCTCGAGCAGCTCCAGCAAAGCCTCCAGTTTGGCCGACCCGGCGCTGCTGGCCGGATCGAGCAGACGCGGATCGCAGCAGACCTGGCGCAGCTTGAGCAGCGCGTCGAGGATCACGATCTGGCTGCGCGCCAGGCCCTTGCGGTCGATCTCGTCGCGTACCCTGCGGTCCATCGCCAGGCGCACGGTTTCGTACAGGTCGCGCTGGGCAGCGCCGGCGTCGACGTGCAGCACGATCTCGGTCTTGGGCGGCAGCTCGGTCGCCACCTTGTCCTTGGTCCTGCGCAGCATGAAGGGCTTCAGTCGGCGCGTCAGCAAGTGGGCGCGCTGGACGTCGCCGCCCTGCTCGATCGGGTTGCGGAAGTGGCGCCTGAACGCCTTGTCGTCGCCCAGCAGGCCCGGCATCAGGAAGTGGAACTGCGACCACAGCTCGCCCAAATGGTTCTGCACCGGCGTGCCGGTCAGGCACAAGCGGTGGCGCGCATCGAGCAGGCACGCCACCTGCGCGGCCCGCGCGCGGTGGTTCTTGATGTACTGGGCTTCGTCGAGAATGAGCAGGTGATACCGGTGGCGGCGCAATGCCTCTTCGTCGCGCCCGAGCAGGGCGTAGGTGGTCAGCACCAGGTCGGCTTCGGGAATGCGCTCGAACGACGACGCCCTGTCCTTGCCGTGCAAAAGCAGTACGCGCAGGCCGGGAGCGAAGCGCGCCGCCTCGTCCTGCCAGTTGCCCATCAGGCTGGTGGGTGCAACCACGAGGGCCGGCGCATCGAGACGGCCGGCTTCCTTCTCCACCAGGATGTGCGCCAGCGTCTGGATCGTCTTGCCGAGGCCCATATCGTCTGCCAGGATGCCGCCGAAGCCGTATTCGCGGAGGAACTGCATCCACGACAGCCCCGCCAGCTGGTAGGCGCGCAGCTGCGCCTGCAGGCCGGCGGGCGCCGGGACCTGGCGGATGCCGTCGAAATCGTTCAACTTGCGGCCGAGTGCGCGCAGGCGCTCGCCGCCCATCCAGCGCAGCTGCGCCACCGACTCCAGTTCGGCCAGGCGTGCGGCGTCGAGCGCCGGCAGGCGCAGGCGCTCGCCGGCGTGCCCGCCGAAATACAGTTCGCCCAGCGTGACGAGGATGGGCTTGATGCGTTTCCAAGGCAGGACGATGCGCAGCGTATCGTCCGCATCGTCGTCCCAGGTGTGCTCTGTCTTTTCCACTTCCACCATGAATTCGCTGTCGTCGTCGCGCGCCGCAATGGCGGCTGCATCGAAATTGTCCGGAGCGCGGCGGATCATGCCCAGCAGGATCGGCAGCAGGGCATGACGCTCGCCGTCGATCACGATGCCCAGTTCGAGCGAGAACCAGGCATCGATGCCGTCGCCCTCTTCCTGCAGTTCGACGATCCATTCTTCCGGTTCGACCACGTCGTAGCGATAGTCGTCGAACTCGATGTCCCACCCCGCCTCGCGCAGGCGCGGCAGGTCGCGGCGCGTGAAGGCGAGCCATTCCGTTGGGGTGGACAATTGCAGCATCCACGGAACGTCGGTCGCCGGAGACCGTGCACGAAAGCCGAGCGACGCCAACGTCTCGAAAACAGCGCGTTCGGCGCCTTCATTGCGCTCGATTAGTTCGAGGATATCGCCAGCCATGCGCCGCAATTCCGGTTCATCGGGCTCATCCACGAACACGCCGTCATAGTCGAAGCCGATCTGCGCAACGTCGCGCTGCTGCCAGGTACCGCGCACCCATTCCTCCTCGCAGCCGAGACGCAGCACAGGCGTCGGCACGATATCGCTGCGCCGGCGCGTTTCCAGGACGTGTGGAAGCGGCAGGATGCGGTCGAGCCCCTGGGTGGACAGGCGCTGCGCCATCGGGGCGCGCTCATGCGGCAACAGTGCCGGAGCCTGCGCCACCATCGTCACGAGCTTGATGGGCTCGATGGCTGTCAGGCCATCCGCCAGGTCGAACCGTCCCATGGACAGCCGGCCCTGCGCATCCGGCGCCAGGTAGAACGGCGGCACGGTCGGCAGCACGAAATCGATGTCGGCGCCGTCGTCGAAACGCCAGCGCAGGGCAATCATGCCACCGTCCTCGTCAATCGTCCGCCAGGCCAGGGCGCCGCGGCGCTGCGGCCCGGCCACGACCGGGTACAGCGCCCGGCTCTGGAATTTCGTCGCGGCATGGGCGAACAGCAGCCGTTCTTGCGCGCAAAGGCGCTCCAGCAGGCTTGCCGCCAAGGCGCCCGCTGGACGCAGATCGGTGCCCCTGCCGGCGCGCACGGCCACCAGCTGGCGCAGCATATCCTCGTCGCTGCTGCGCATCCAATCCGGCGGCAACGTCAACAAGTCGCGCACGTCGTCCTTCAAGGCGACGCCGGCGATGTCGCCGTTTCTGGCCACGCGCGTACGGCATGCATGCAGGTTCGGCACGCCATCGTATTTATCCGGGATCAGTACGAACGCCAGCGCCGACGGCGTATCCGCCGGTGCTGCAGCACGGCCGGACGCGGCCTCCTGCAGGCTGTCCACCTGTGCCAGCCAGGTCGTCGCCGCAGCGGACAAGCCGTCGTGCGCGACGTGCGCCGCCACCGCAACCTCTTCCTGCGCCATGGCGACCAGCAGCACTGCCACCACGTGCTTGCAATTGAACGACACCGGACAGCTGCAGTCGCCTTCGATGCGCACGCCTTGCTTGCCGGCACGCAGCCGGATCGACTGCCGGTACACCGCGCCGCCGCTCCCGGCCGTCTCGGCCGCGATGTCGTTGCCGGAGCGGCGCAGGCCGATGACCTTGCCTTGACGGGCATAATCGACGCCGCGCGCTGCGGTGCCGGCATCGAACTGGCCAAGTAAATCTTGCTGGATGGAGTTCATTGGCAAATCAGAATACGGGCGGCCAAACCGGCATTATGGCCCATCGCGGGCCGCCCGTGCACCTGTCACGCCGGATCGTGGTCGGCCCGGTGCGCGAGGCCTAGACCCATGCCGATGCCACCGCCTTCGCCGCCTCCAGCGCCCCCACCGCCGCCGCCCTTGCCCCCTTCGTTCCTGCCGCGCGCGCCACCACCACCCTGCACCCGGGTGGGTCCCTGCAACGGGATGGCGACGTCCGGCATCGGTCCCAGGTCGAGCGCCTCGCGGATGAAGTCGCGCAGCGCGATCACCAGTTCGGCCGTGTGGATCGGACGCCCGGCCGCCATGTCGGTGGCGGCCTGCGCGGCCATGCGGCACTGCGCTTCCGTGCCGAGCAGCAGGATGTCGGCCAGCGCGCCTTCGACGGCGTCGCGGATGCGGCGCGAGCGCTCGGAGCCGGCGCGCGCTTCCACCGCGCTCAGGTCTTCCGCCGCTTCCTGCCCCGTCGTGCGCAGGTCGCGCATATGGGTGGGGTCGACCGTCAGCTCTCCCGTGAACGAGCCGCCCAGCGTGCGGTAGGCCGCGATCAACGTGCGCAGGCGCTCGTTGATCTGGCGGTTCATGCGCTCGCGCCGCTGCTGGATCGTCTGCATCATGATCACGCGGATGCCCACACCGATCAGGGTGAACAGCAGCAGCCCGAACAGCGTCGTCAGCGCCGCCTGCCAGGAGCTGAAATCGAAGCCGCGCATCACCGCACGACCTGCAGCCTGACCTGCTTGCCCTGGCGGTAGGTGTACAGCGTGAGGGCGGCGTCGCGCAGGTCGCCGTTGGGGTCGAATGCGATGGTGCCCGTCACGCCCTGGTAGCGGATGGCGGCCAGCGCCGGCAGGAATTTCGCCGGGTCGACCGAATTCGCCTTCTGCATGGCGGCCGCGAACACCATCGCCGCATCGTAGGCGTACGGCGCATAGGTCTGCAGCGGGATCTTGTAGCGCTGGCGGTAGCGTTCGGAGAACGCGTCGAGCGCGGGCTGCTCCTTGTCGGTGACGCCGCCCGCCACCACGCAGGTGACCTTGTCGTCGCCGAGGGCGTCGCCGGCCAGTTGCGGCAGCTTTTCCGAACAGATGCCGTCGCCCGACACCATCTTCGCCGTGATGCCCAGCGTCTTCATCTGCTTGAGCATGGGGCCGGCCACGGCATCCATGCCGCCGTAGAAGATCACGTCGGGCTTCTTCGCGCGGATCTGCGTGAGGATGGCGTTGAAGTCGGTGGCCTTGTCGTTGGTGTACTGGCGGCTGACGATCTCCGCGCCCTTCAGCTGCCTGACGTGCTTCGTGAATTCGTCGGCCAGGCCCTGGCCGAACGCGGTGCGGTCGTCGATGACGGCGATCTTCTTCGCATGCAGCGTCTGGACGGCGTATTTCGCCAGCGCGCTGCCGACCATATTGTCGTTGGCGACCACGCGGAAGGCCGTCTTATAACCCTGGTGCGTGTAGATGGGCGTGGTGGCGGCCGGCGAGATCTGCGGGATGCCGGCGCTGGCATAGATCTTCGAGGCCGGCACCGTGGGGCCGGAATTCAGGTGGCCGACGACGGCCGCCACCTTCGCATCGACCAGCTTCTGGGCCACGCTCGTGCCCTGTTTCGGATCGCTGGCGTCGTCCTCGGCCTGCAGCACCCACTTGATCTGCTTGCCGCCGATGACGATGTGCTTCGCGTTCAGGTCGTCGATCGCCATGCGCGCGCCGTTCTCGATGTCCTTGCCCTGGTGGGCGCCGGGACCGGACAGCGGCGACGCGCTGCCGATCTTGACGACGGTCTGGGCATGGGCGATCGGCGCGCAGGCAAGGACGAGCGCGGGCAGGAGTATGGGGAAGACAACGGCAGACGAACGCATGGCGATCCTCAAGTTATACGAATGGCATCGATTCTACCGCCGGCGCACGGCAGACGGCGCAGGGGTGGCCGTCCGCAGCCATGCGTAGCCGAGGATGCCGGAACCGAGCGACGCCGCCAGGATCGCCATCTTCGAGGCATTGATCGCATGCGCATCGCCGGCGAACGCCAGGTTGGTGATGAAGATCGACATCGTGAAGCCGATGCCGCCCAACAAACCTGCCCCGAGCAGGTGACGCCAATCCAGGTCTGCCGGCAGCCGGCAGACGCCGACGGCGACGGCGAGCAGGCTCACCACGGTGATGCCCAGCGGCTTGCCCAGCATCAGGCCGCCGAGGATACCCAGGCCATTGGGGGAAGCCAGTTCGCCCTGCCAGCCGGCGCCGATGACGACCCCGGTATTGGCGAGCGCGAAGATGGGCAGGATCAGGAAGGCCACGGGCAGGTGCAGCGCATGTTCGAGCCGGTGCGACGGCGAGGCCGCGTCGTCCTGCGTGGTCGAGTACGGAATGGCAAAGGCCAGCAGCACGCCGGCGATGGTCGCATGCACACCCGACTTGAGCATGAAGAACCACATCAATGCGCCGCTGAGCAGGTAGGGCGCGAGCGCCATCACGCGCATGGCGCGGTTCAGGAAGTACAGCGCGGCGAACGCCGCGAGCGCTGCGCACAGCCACGCCCAGGCCAGCGACGCCGTGTAGAACACGGCGATGACGACGATGGCGCCCAGGTCGTCCATGACGGCCAGCGCGGTCAGGAACACCTTCAGCGATGCCGGCACGCGGCTGCCCAGCAAGGCCAGCACGCCCAGCGCGAAGGCGATGTCGGTCGCCATCGGGATGCCGACGCCGGCCTGCGTCGGCGTGCCACCGTTGAGCAGGAAGTGGATCGCCGCCGGCACGCAGATGCCTCCCAGCGCGGCGAGCATGGGCAGCAAGGCATTGCGGAAGTCGGACAGCTCGCCGTTGTACAGCTCGCGCTTCAGTTCGAGGCCGATGAGCAGGAAGAAGATCGCCATCAACGCGTCGTTGACCCACAGTGCGATGCTCAACCCGGCCACCGGCAGTTCCCAGAAACGCAGCCAGGCGTGGCCCAGCGGCGAGTTGGCGACGCTCAGCGCGCCGGCCGTGCAGGCGATCAGCAGGATGCCGCCGGACTTTTCGGATTGGAAGAACTGCTGGAAGGTGGTGGTGATTCGGGCTGGGGTATTGGTCTGCATCGGGCACGGCTCCGCCGCGCGGCGGCCCGACCTGCGCTGGTTCCTGTCGTGCTGGATCGCACGAACACCCTGCCCCGAGTGTAACGGATCGCCCGTGCCGGGGCAATCCTCGCCGGTCCGCACCACGCGGACCGGGAGGCGCATCACTTCGACATCATCTCGCGCACGCGGCGCCGGATCTCGCGTTCGCGCCGGTTCTCGGCTTTCCAGTCATCGCGCATGGCGCGCCACAGCGCCACCGTCATGAGGATGATGACAAAGGCGAACGGCAGCGCGAACACGATGGTGGCCGTCTGCACGGCCTTCAGGCCGCCGGCCAGCAGCAGGCTGATGGCAATGCCGGCGATCAGCACGCCCCACACGATCTTGATGCGCGTGGGCGGCTCCGGATTGCCGCGCGTGCTCATGATGCCGAGCACCAGCACGGCCGAGTCGCCGGACGTCACGACGAACACCAGCACGAGGAAGGTGGCGACGGCGGACATCACGCCGCCGAACGGCAGTGCGTCGAACAGCGTGAACAGGGCCGTCGCCACGTCGGCGCGCACGGCGTCGGCCAGCGGCACCTGCTGCCAGATCTGCATGAACAGCGCGCTGCCGCCGAAGATCGAGAACCACAGGAAGGCGGCGAGCGACGGCGCCAGCACGGTGCCGAGGATGAATTCGCGGATCGTGCGGCCGCGCGAGACGCGCGCGATGAACAGGCCGACGAACGGCGACCACGAGATCCACCAGGCCCAGTAGAAGATGGTCCAGGTGCCGACCCAGCCGCTGCCGCTGAACGGCGCGGCGCGCAGGCTCATGCGCACGATATCGCTCAGGTAGGAGCCCAGCGTGGTCGTGAAGGTGTCGATGATCGCCACCGTCGGGCCGAGCACGAACACGACCAGCGCCAGCACGGCCGCCAGGATCAGGTTGAAATTCGACAGCAGCTTCACGCCCTTGTCGACGCCGCTCACGGCCGACAGCAGGAACACGACGGTGGTGGCGACGATGAGGCCGACCTGCCAGCCCGCGCTGATGTCGATGCCGAGCGTCTTGTGCAGGCCGCTGTTGATCTGCAGTGCTCCCACGCCGAGCGAGGCGGCGACGCCGAAGGCGGTGGCGACCACGGCCAGGCCGTCGAACACGCCGGACAATGCACGCACGGGGCGCCACGGCAGCGACGACGTGGCGCTGCTGATCAGCGCGACCTCGCCGCGGCGGTAGTGGAAGAACGCGATCGACAGCGCCACCACGCCGAACACGGCCCACGGGTGCACGCCCCAGTGGAAGAACACGTAGCGCATGGCGGCGCCGGCCGATTCCGCCGTCCTGGGCGCGACGCCGGGCGGGGGATCGACCCAGTGCGAGACCGGTTCGGCCACGCCGTAGAACACGAGGCCGATCCCCATGCCGGCCGCGAACAGCAGCGCGAACCAGCTCCCCATCGAAAACTCCGGCTCGTCGTCCTCGCCGCCCAGCTTCAGGTCACCGTAGCGGCTGAACGCGACGAAAAAGGCGAAAATGACGAGGCCCAGCACCAGCCACAGGTAGAACCAGCCGAAGTTGCGGGTGAAGGCGGCGAGCAGCACGTCGAACACGGACGACATGCTCTGCGGGGCCACGATGCCCCACAAGACGATGAGCAGGATGAAACCCGCGGACAAGACGATTTGCATAGAACTCCTTGAAACAGGCGCCGGCATGCGGAGGGACCGACGATGAAGATGCGCAAGAAGGCCGACCTGCCGAGCAAGCCGTGCGCCCGGTGCGGGCTGCCTTTCAACTGGCGGAAAAAATGGGAGCGCGACTGGGAGAACGTGCGGTTCTGCTCCGAGCGCTGCCGGCGCGCCGCCAGGGGCGGCGGCGCCGGGTAATGCCGCTGCCTATGGCAGGGATGATATTACTTTATTAACGCTTGACGAGCGAGAGGAATTCGCGGCGCAGCGCCGCGTCCTCGCGGAACACGCCGCGCATGACGCTGTTGGCCATGGAGGCGTCCATGTCCTTCACGCCGCGCCACTGCATGCAGAAGTGGTCCGCTTCCATGAACAGCGCCAGGCCGTTCGGGGCCATGATGGCTTCCAGTGCGTCGGCCAGCTGGATCACGGCCTCTTCCTGGATCTGCGGGCGGCTCATGATCCAGTTGGCGATGCGCGCGTATTTCGACAGGCCGATCAGCTCCGACTCGGCATTCGGCATGACGCCGATCCAGACCTTGCCGATGACGGGGCACAGGTGGTGCGAGCAGGCGCTGCGCACGGTGATCGGGCCGACCACCATCAGCTCGTCGATGTTCGACACGTTCGGGAATTCCGTCACGGCCGGCATCGGCTCGTAGCGGCCGCCGAAGACTTCCTTCACGAACATCTTGGCCACGCGGCGGCTCGTGTCGCGCGAATTGTGGTCGGCCGCCGTGTCGATGACGAGGCTTTCCAGCACGCCCTGCATCTTGCCGCTCACTTCGTCGACCAGTTCCTCGATCTCGCCCGCCGCGATATGGGCCGAGATATTGTCGTTGGCAAAATAACGGGTGCCGCTGGCCTGCAGGCGCGCGCGGATGCGCTGCGAGGCGGAAGCCGAAGCGGGAGCGGCGGCGGTGCTTTCGGCGTCGGCAAGGGTCTTCGGCTCGAAAGGAGGAATGAGATCGTTCGGCATGAAATTCCTGAAATCTAGTCAATCGGATGCAGGTGCGACTCGCATGGCGCGGGCGGCATCGGTGCATCGGCGGGTTCGGCGCCGGTTCGGCGCGGGACAGCCAGTCCCGGGTCGTGCGGACGGTCGCGGCTTCGGACCGTCGGTGAAGTACGGGATTATAGCCCGGGATTGTCCGTCGTAAATGTCGGGCCCCGTTTTCGGCCCCGTCGCTTCCCGTTCAGTGTTGCACGGGCGGCTCGCGGCGCGCCGGCGGCAACGGCAGCCCTTCGGCGCGCGCCAGGCGTTCCATCGCGCCTTCCAGCACCACGCGCGCCTGGGCGGCGGCCTGGCCCAGGTCCTGGTGCAGGCGCGCATCGGCGTCGTTACGCGACGCGCACTGGGCGCTGTAGCGCTCGAAGCTGCCCACCATCAGCAGCAGGTCGGCCAGGTGGCGCGGACATTCGCACCTAAGGCGGTTCCCGGCCGCCGTGATGCTGGCCAGCGCCTCGTCGTCGAAGCGGCGCGCCGGCGGCTCGACCGGTGCCCTGGCGGACGTCCTGGCCACCAGGTGCGGCGCCAGGGACTGGCCAGCCAGCGCCTGGCGGCACAGCGGCACCAGTTCTCCCATCTCGGCCGGCACCCGCGCCGCCACCCAGCCGCGGGCGCGCAGCGCGCGGATGGTGGCGCTGGAACAGAAGCGGTACAGCACGACTACGGCGGCCGCGCCGGCGGCCTCGCGTGCCTGCGCGATCATGGGCACGGCGCCTTCGTCCAGTTCCGGCAGTTCGACCAGCAACACATCGGTATCGCCATCCTGCTCCTGCGCCTGCCCCACCGGCTGGTCGAAACGCGACCAGCTGGCCTGCACGTCCAGCAGCAGCGCATCGCCCCCGCTGGCGGCGATGCGGCGCGCCAGACCCAGGCCGATGACCACCACGCCGATCGGACCGGCCGGCAAGTCGTCCGCCGCGTCGCCGTTCGCCAGTTCGCGCAGGCGCTCGACGGGCAGGTGGGCCAGCTGGCCGATCGGATGGCCGCGGTCGACCAGCTGCTTGAGCAGGCCCAGGCGCTGCACCTGGGACGCGGAATACAGGCGCTGGCCGTGTGCCGAGCGGCGCGTGTCGGACAGCTCGTAGCGGCGCTCCCACACGCGCAGCGTCTCGACCGACAGGCCGGCCAGGCGCGCGGCGGCGCCGCTGCGGTAGGTGACGTCGCTATCGTCGTCGTGTTGGTTGGACATGATTGAACCGTCTATGAACCGTCAATTTCGTCATTATAGCGGTTCATGGGCTGGTCAACGTATGCGGGATGCAGAAATGCGACACCTAAAGCGTCGTCCCTGCGAAGGCAGGGACCCACTTTCACGCGCCGCCGTTGCACAAACAACATTGGGTTCCCGCCTACGCGGGAACGACGGGGTTTTGGTTTACCAGAAAATCACCCGCTCCTCCGGCTTCAGGTACATCTTGTCCCCCGGCTTCACATCGAACGCCTCGTAATAACCCGGATGGTTGCGCAGGCTGCCGTTGACCCGGAATTCGGACGGCGAGTGCGGGTCCGACTTCACCTGGGCGATCAGGGCGGCGTCGCGGGCCTTGCCGCGGCGGGCCCGGGCCAGGCCCATGAAGATGCGCTGCTCGGCCGTGAAGCCGTCGATCACCGGGGCCGGCTTGCCCTTCAGCGAGATGTGATAGGCGCGGCTGGCCATGATGGCGCCGGCGTTGTCGGCGATGTTCTCGCCCAGCGTCAGTTCGCCGTTGAGCGTATAGCCCGGCACCGGGCTGTAGGCGCCGTATTGCGCGACCAGCACCTTGCCTTTGGCGGCGAACTTCTCGCCGTCTTCCCGGGTCCACCAGTTGCGCAGGTTGCCGTCGCCGTCGTACTGGGCGCCCTGGTCGTCGAAGGCGTGGCTGATCTCGTGGCCGATCGAGATGCCCACCGCGCCGTAGTTGATGGCCGGTTCGGCGTTGGCGTCGTACAGCGGCGCCTGCAGGCGCGCGGCCGGGAACACGACTTCGTTCATCTCCGGGCTGTAGTAGGCGTTCACTGTCTGCGGCGTCATGTGCCATTCGCTGCGGTCGACCGGCTTGCCCAGCTTGTTCACGTTGTACTGGTGCGCGAATTCGCGCGCGCGCAGGACGTTGCCGGCCAGGTCGTCGCGCTTGATCGCCAGCGTCGCGTAATCCCGCCACTTGTCCGGATAGCCGACCTTGACGGAGATCTTGGCCAGCTTGGCATGGGCCGCCTTCTTGGTGTCCGGCGTCATCCAGTCGAGCGTGTCGATGCGCTCCTTGAACGCGAGCAGGAAGTTGTTCACCATCTCCTGCACCTGCGCGCGGCGCTCGGCCGGGAAGTAATGCTGCACGTAGACCTTGCCGACCACTTCGCCGAGGTCGCGGTTGATCTGGGCGATTGCCAGTTTCTCGGTGGCGCGGTTGACCTTCGCGCCCGTCAGCACGGTGCCGCGGAAGGCGAAGCTTTCGTCGACGAAGTCCTGCGACAGATAGGGCGCATAGGTGCTCAGCACGCGCCACGTGAAATAGGACTTCCACGTATCGACGGGCGTGGCGGCGACGATCTTGTCGAAGCCCTGCAGGTAGGTCGGCTGGGCCACGTTCACGAAAGGGGCCTTGCCGGCGATGCCCTGCTCCTGCATCCAGCCGTCCCAGTCGAAGCCGGGCGCCAGCGCCTTCAGCTGCGCGACGGACAGCTTGTTGTAGGTCTTGACCGGGTCGCGGTTCTGCACGGCGCTCCACTGCGCCTTCGCGATCTCCGTTTCCAGCGCCACGATGCGCGCGGCCTGGCCTGCCGCATCGGGCTGGCCGGCCAGCGCCAGCAGCTTTTCCACGTGCGCCTGGTACTTGGCGCGCGTGTCCATCAGCTTGGCGTCGCCCGTCTGGATGTAGAAGTCGCGGTTCGGCATGCCCAGGCCCGATTGCGCGATCTCGACGAGATAGGCCGTCGACTGCTTGCTGTCCTGGCCCACGCCCATGCGCAGCGGGCTGCCGGCGCCGATGCGCTCGACGTGCGCGGCCAGCGCGCCCAGGCCCCCCTTGTCCTTCAGCGCGGCGATGCGCGCCAGTTCCGGCGCCAGCGGCTTGGTGCCGAGCGCGTCGCGGCGCGCCTTGTCGACGTAGCTGGCGTAGTAGTCGCCCATCTTCTGGCTGTCCGACCCGGCGGCGGCCCCCTTGTCCTGCGCGGCTTTCTCGATGAGGGTGCGGATCTGGCCTTCGACGTTTTCCTGTGCGATGTTGAAGGCGCCCCAGCTCGAACGGTCGTTGGGGATCTCGGTGCCTTTCAGCCACTTGCCCTGCGAATAGCGGAAGAAATCGTCCTGCGGACGGACGGCGGCATCGACGGCCGCCTTGTCCACGCCGGAGGCGGTCAAGGGCGCTGCATGGACATTCACGGCAAACAGGCCGGCGATCAGGGCGCTGCACAGAGTAGGTTTCATGGTGTCTCCAGGTTTCATCCAGCCTGGATGCTAATTCAAAGCTTTCTGCATGCCAAATTATCAAACGGGAGCGGCGTATGGACAGCGTTGGGCCGCCGCGACACGGCGGTATAATCGACGCTTTGCCGGAAGCCTCCATGAGCACACTGCCTCCCTGCCCCCAATGCCAATCGGCCTATGCCTACGACGACGGCTCGGGCCTCCTCACCTGCCCCGAATGCGGCAATGAATGGCGTCCCGCGGCGCAGGCCGATGCCGCCGACGTCAAGGAATGGCGCGATGCTTCCGGCAACCTGCTGCAAGACGGCGATACCGTCACCGTCATCAAGGACCTGAAGCTCAAGGGCGGCGGGGGTACCGTCAAGCAGGGCACCAAGGTCAAGAACATCCGCCTCGTCGACGGCGACCACGACATCGACTGCAAGATCGACGGCTTCGGCGCGATGAGCCTGAAGTCGGAATTCGTGCGCAAGGCCTGACTGGAAAACGCGGCGGGCGGCCCCACCTATGGGGCCGTATGAGATCCCTCGCCTGCCTCTCGCTTCTCTCGATCGCCGCCTTCTGCGTGCCTGTCCGCGCCGACGAGCTGGCCGACCTCGTCAACGCCTACCGCGCCGCGCCCATCGATTGCCGCGGCGCCGCGGCGGCGCCTGCGCTGGCGGTCGAGCCGGCCCTGTCGAACGTGCGCATCGGCGTCGGCACCTTCCTCGAAGCGGGCCTGCGCCAGCTCGGCTATCGCGCCGAACGGGCCGAGGCGATCGTGCTGACCGGCCCCCGGGATGCGCATGCGGCGATGGACGTGCTGCGGCAGAAATACTGCGCCCGGCTGCTGGATGGCGGCTTCAGCGCGGTCGGCACGGCCCATGTCGGCAACGGCTGGCAAGTCGTGCTGGCGCGCCCCGTCGTCATCCCCGACCTGCCGGACTGGCAGCGGGCCGGCCAGGACATCCTGGCCCTCGTGAACGCGACGCGGGCGCGGCCCCGCACCTGCGGCGACCGCGCCTTCGGCCCGGCAGGGCCGCTCAGCTGGAACCCGCTGCTGGGCCAGGCCGCCTTCGCGCACAGCGACGACATGGCGCAGCGCCACTACTTCAGCCACCAGCAGCCGGACGGCACCGTCCCCGCGGACCGCGCGACGCGTGCCGGCTACCGCTGGCGCGTGGTCGGCGAAAACATCGCGTCCGGCCAGCGCACGCCGGCCGACGCCATGGCCTCCTGGCTCGACAGCCCCGGCCACTGCGCCAACATCATGAACCCCAGGTTCAGCGAGATGGGCGCGGCCTATGCCATCAATCCCGATAACGCCAACCGCACCGCCTACTGGACGCAGGTGTTCGGCACGCCACGCTGACACGGCGTGCCATGTGCTCGCCCTATCGGCGCGATTGAAAACAACATATTGCGCACAATTGAATTGCGCGTTATAGTTCAACCCATGGAAACGAACGCTGCAAACGAAATCCTGCTCCTGGACAACCAGTTGTGTTTTGCACTGCACTCGGCATCGCTCGCGATGACGAAGGTGTACAAGCCCCACCTGGACCGCCTGGGCGTGACGTATCCCCAGTACCTGGCCTTGCTGGTGCTGTGGGAGCGCGACGGGATCACGGTATCCGACATCGGCGAACGCCTGTTCCTGGATTCCGGCACGCTGACCCCGCTGCTCAAGCGGCTCGAGGCCCAGGGCCTGGTCGATCGGAGCCGCGACCCGCAGGACGAGCGCCGCGTCGTGATCCGCCTGACGGATCAGGGACGTGCGCTGAAGGCACAGGCTGCCGGCATCCCCGCCTGCATCCTGGGCGCCTCCGGCTGCAGCGTGGAAGAGATCGTGAAACTGGCCGAGGAAGTGAAGCTGCTGCGGCAGCGCCTGGCCGGATCGCTGTAGAAGATTGTTGTACCTGTTTGCATTTAACCTGAACGAAACGACAGAAAGGGAAACGCCATGACCACCAAACTCGACAAAGTCCTGTACACCGCCAAAGCCCACACCACCGGCGGCCGCGAAGGCCGTTCCGTCAGCGACGACGGCATCCTGGACGTGACCCTGCAACCGCCGAAGGAAATGGGCGGCAAGGGCGGCGCCACCAACCCGGAACAACTGTTCGCCGCCGGCTACTCGGCCTGCTTCATCGGCGCGATGAAATTCGTCGCCGGCCAGAAGAAGATCGCCTTCCCGGCCGACGGCGCCGTCGATGCCAGCGTCTCGATCGGCCCGATCCCGACCGGTTTCGGCCTGGCCGTGGAACTGGCGATCAGCCTGCCGGGCCTGGACCGCGCCGTGGCGCAAGACCTGGTCGACGCAGCCCACATCGTGTGCCCGTACTCGAACGCGACCCGCGGCAACATCGACGTCAAGCTGACCCTGATCTGATCGTTCGCAGCCGGGATCGAGCCGGCGCTCCATCCCGGCAAGCAGACCAAAGGCGCCGCCCCGCAAAGGGCCGGCGCCTTGTTGTTATCAGGGACCGGTGTCAGCCCGCAGCACCGCCGCCGGCGAACATCTCGAGCACGCCGGCGGGCGCACGGGGGCCGAACATCGTTTCCACCAACGCTTCCGCCTCGCGCGCAGCACGCGCGCTGCGGACGAACATCGCATCCTCGTAGGCGCCGAGCGCAGCCTCCATGTCGCCGGGGTGGGCGGCAATGGCGCGTCCCAGTTCGGCCCCGTCGAACAGCGCCAGGTTGGCCCCGTCTCCCGACGGCGCCATCAGGTGCGCCGCATCGCCCAGCAAGGTGACGCCCGGCACGCGCTCCCAGCGGTGCCCGACGGGCAGCGCGTGGATGGCGCGCGGCACGGGATCGGTATCGCTGCCGAGCACGAGGGCCCGCAGTGGCGGCGCCCAGCCGTCGAATTCGCCGGCGATGCGGGCCAGGGCGGCAGGCCGGTCGGCAAAGTCGATCGTCGCGATCCACTCCTGCGACCGTTCCAGCACCAGATAGGCATGCAGCACGCCGCCGGGTTCGCGGTGCGCGAGGATGGCGCGTCCCGGTGCGGGTGCCATCAGCATGCCCTCCCCCACCGCCCGCGCCGCCGCGGCATGGCGCGCGTCGGCATCGTACAGCCAGGTCTCGACGAACACGAATCCCGTGTAGACCGGCTGCGCTGCGGAGACGAGCGGCCTGACGCGCGACCAGGCGCCGTCCGCACCCACCACCAGGTCGGCCGTCACGCGTGTGCCGTCGGCGAACGCCAGCGCATGGCGGCCTTCACCCAGCCTCGTGATGCCTGCCACCTTGCAGCCCCAGCGTACGGTGCCGGACGGCAGCGATGCGAGCAGGATGCGGCGCAGTTCCCCGCGCGGCACCTCCGGACGCTGGAAACTGCCGTCGTCGGGGGTATCGATCAATACCGTGCCGTCCGTGCCGAGCACTCGTGTCGCTTCGGCGCCGCGATGGACGATGGCCTCGAATTCCCGGGTCAGCCCGGCGGCGGCCAGCGCCACCTGCCCGTCCTCGGCATGGATGTCCAGCATGCCGCCCTGGGCCCGCGCCTCGGGGCCAGCCTCGGCTTCGTAGACGGTCGCCGCGATGCCGTGCAGGTGCAGCACGCGGGCCAGCAGCAAGCCGCCGAGCCCGGCGCCGACGATCGCAATGGAAGTTGCCATGGTGTTGTTCTTATCCGTATTTTGTGGAACAGCGTTCCACTGTATTATTGGAACGATGTTCCACTCATGTCAAGCACCATGGTCACGACTACCCGGCGCACGCAACGTGGCGCCCCCTCGCTGTCGCGCGAACGCATCGTCGAGGCATCGATTGCACTACTGGACGAGAACGGCGAGGAAGGGCTGACCTTCCGCGCGCTGGCGCAGGCGCTCGCCACGGGTGCAGGCGCCATCTATTGGCACATTGCCGACAAGGACGACCTGCTGGACGCAGCCTGCGACGCCATCGTTGCCGCGGCGACGGCCAGCGCGGCACAAGGCGCGACGGCGCGCGCACGGATCCGCGCCGTCGGCCTGGGCATGTTCGATGCGATCGACACGCATCCATGGGTGGGGACGGAACTGGCGCGCAGTCCGGCGAAGATGCCGATGGTGCGCATCCTCGAGGCACTGGGGCGGCAGGTGGGCGCACTCGGCGTACCGGAGCAGGCGCTGTGGATGGCGACGTCCACGCTGCTGAACTATATCCTCGGCCTGGCCGGGCAGAATGCCGCCAACCGGCGGCTGGCGCGCGAGCGCGGCTTGAACAGCCGGGACGGCTACCTGGACAGCGTGGCCGCCATGTGGGACCGGCTCGACGCGCAGGAGTATGCGTTCACGCGCAGCATGGGCGCGCGATTGCGCGCGCACGACGACCGTGAGGATTTCCTGTCGGGCATCGACCTGATCCTCGACGGGATCGGCCTGCTGCAGGGGAACGCTACGCCGCCTCCGGAAACGGCACCCGCTCCACGGCGCGCTTGAGCGCGTCGAAGCATTGCGGATCGAGTGCCGTGCCGACCGTCTTGGCCATCATCTCGAGCGCTTGCGGCACCGGGATTGCACCGCGATAGGGACGCGCCGCCGTGATGGCGTCGAAGATGTCGGCCGTCGTGATGATGCGCGTTTCCAGGCGGATGTCGTCCGCGCCCAGGCCGCGCGGGTAACCGGTGCCGTCGAGGCGCTCGTGGTGGGCGCCGGCGATTTCCGCCAGCTCGCGGAAGGCGTCGATGCGGCCGAGGATGGTCTCCGTGAATGCGGCGTGCTGTTTGACGGCATCCCATTCGGCGCGGTCGAGCGCGCCGGCCTTGTCGAGCACGCTGTTGCTGACGCCCAGCTTGCCCACGTCGTGCAGCAGTGCCCCGCGCTTGAGCCAGCGGCGGCGCCCCTGCGACAGCCCCAGCGCCTCGCCGATCATGTCCGTATATAGCGCGACGCGCGCACTGTGGCCGCTGGTATAAGGGCTCTTGGCGTCCACCACCTGGCCGAACGCGACGGCGATGTCGTCCAGGTAGTCGTCGTCGAGCGGCTGCTGGGAACTGCCGGCGGGCTGCAGCACAGCCACGGCTTCGTCGATGCCCGGACCGGCCAGCACGCTCCAGAACGCCTCATCGCGCGCGACTTCCGCGAAGGCGTCGACGAGGCGCGGGTCGAACCACTGGCCCGAACGCGCGCGCACTTCCGCGAGGGCCGCCGCGCGGCCGTTCTCGGTATGGAATACGTCGATCACCTGCGCCAACAGGGCGATGCGCGAATAGATGGGGATTGCCTCCCCTGCCAGGCGCGCCGGCTTGCCCTGGCCGTTGTAGTGCTCGTCGAGCGAATAGATGCCGTCCGAGACGCCTTGCGGGAAGCGCAGCAGCGCCGCGATCTCGGCGCCGCGCTGGCAGCGCGTGGTGACCAGGTCGCGCGCGATCTCCGTGCCGTCGCGCAGGATCGTCATCACGCTGCGAAAGCGCTCGGCCAGGCCAGCCTTCAGGCCCGTGTGCTTGAGCACGAAGCCCAGCACCTGCGGCAGGCTGTCGCCGACCAGCTTGTAGTCGCGCTTGAAGTCCAGGTCGTCGGTCAGGTAGAGCGCGCAGATGCGCGCGGCATTGCTGCTGCAGCCCAGGTCCTTCAGCAGCAGCGTGTAGTAAAGCTCCCACAACTGGTCTTCCGGCAGGCCCGCTTGCCGTCCGATGTGTGTTCCTATCCAACAACAACGCACGCAGTGGCCGGCCGGCTGGCCCTCAGTGATGTCCAGGGCATAGCTGAGGGAACCGATCAATTCCGACAGTTTCAGTGATTTCGAGGCGAAGATGGGCCGATCCATGGCTTTTATATATCTAAAATGAAATATTTGATGATTTTAGGAAATAGATTACAGCTAAGAAAGCACCATGGAGAATTTATTTTTCCTATCGATGCTATATAAATGGATAGTTTGATTTAATCAGCTTGACGCTCTACCATGATCATAAATAGCACGCAGCTATCAAGTAAAAGCACTCGATAGCCCCCACCATCATCCTGAAAGAGCTGACATGAGCAAACTGACTACCGCCTCCGGCATTCCCGTCGTCGACAACCAGAATTCGATCACCGCCGGCCCGCGTGGCCCGGTACTGCTGCAGGACTTCCACCTGATCGAGAAGCTGCAGCACTTCAACCGCGAGCGCATCCCCGAGCGCGTCGTGCACGCCAAGGGCTCGGGCGCCTTCGGCACCTTCACGGTCACCGAGGACATCACCCGCTACACCAATGCGAAGGTGTTCGCCCAGGTCGGCAAGCAGACCGAGACCTTCCTGCGCTTCTCGACCGTCGGCGGCGAAAAAGGCTCGGCGGACACCGAACGCGATCCGCGCGGTTTCGCCCTGCGCTTCTATACGGAAGACGGCAACTGGGACGTGGTCGGCAACAACACGCCCGTGTTCTTCCTGAAGGACGGCATCAAGTTCCCGGACTTCATCCACACCCAGAAACGCGACCCGAAGAGCAACCTGAAGTCGGCCCAGATGATGTTCGACTTCTGGAGCCGCACCCCGGAGAGCCTGCACCAGGTCACGACGCTGTTCTCGAGCCGCGGCACGCCGGACGGCTACCGCCACATGCACGGCTTCGGCAGCCACACCTATAGCCTGATCAACGACGCCGGCGAACGCGTGTGGGTCAAGTGGCACTACAAGACCCTGCAGGGCATCAAGAACCTGAGCGCCGCCGAAGCGACCCGCCTGGCCGGCGCCGACCCGGACTACGCCCAGCGCGACCTGTTCAACGCCATCGCTGCCGGCAACTTCCCGCGCTGGAGCGTGGAAGCCCAGATCATGACCGACGAGCAGCGCCTGGCTTGGGAAGCGAAGACGGGCTGGGATGCGTTCGATTTGACCAAGGTCTGGCCGCACGGCGACTTCCCGCGCATCAAGGTCGGCATCCTGGAACTGAACCGCAACCCGGACAACTACCATGCCGACGTCGAGCAGGCCGCCCTGTCGCCGGCGAACATCGTGCCGGGCATCGGCTTCAGCCCGGACAAGATGCTGCAGGCACGCATCTTCGCCTACCACGACGCCCAGCTGTACCGCGTCGGCACCAACCACCAGTACCTGCCGGTGAACCGTGCCCGCGTCCCCGTCTACAACCAGCAGCGCGACGGCGCCATGGCCGTCGGCAACGGCGGCGCGGACCAGAACTACGATCCGGTCCACATGGGCGGCGTGCCGGCAGCCGGCGGCTTCGGCCACGGCGACGCCGGCTGGCAGGTGGAAGGCGTGGCGGGCCGCTACGACACCCGCGTCACCGACGACCACTTCACCCAGGCCGGCAACCTGTTCCGCCTGCTGGGCGCCGAGGAACAGCAGAACCTGTTCGAGAACATGGGCGGCGCGCTGAGCCAGGCCGACGCCACGGTCCAGGACCGCTGGATCGGCCACCTGGCCAAAGCCGACCCGGCGTATGCCCAGGGCGTGGCGGCGGTGGTCAACCGCATCCTGAACAAGGCGTGAATGCAGGCTGACGATTGAACGACAAGGGCCGGACGGGCATACCCTCCGGCCCTTTTTTCATGCAGCGTGCGCTTCCAGCCACGGCACGACGATCGCGAGCAGCCGTTGCGGCGCCTCGATCGGGATCATGTGGCCGCTGTCCTCGACGATCTCCAGCACGGCGCCGGGAATGGCCGCGGCCATCTCGCGCGCTTCCTCGAGGCTGCGCAGCCGGTCCTCGGCGGCCGCCACGACCAGCACGGGGCAATGGATCTCGTGCGCGCGTTCCAGGTCGCCGGGACGGTCCAGCATCGACTGGCGCCGGAACACCTCTCCGCCCAGGCGCACGCCCATCGCGCGCACGCGCTCGATCATGGCGTCGTTGTCGCGCTGCTTCGGATGCAGCGAACTGGCGACGGCGACGCGGCTCAATCCGCTGAAGGCGATCGACGGTGCCGCGGCGCCGATCGCGCCCTTGCGCTTCTGCAGCGACGGCGTATCGGGCCGGGTGGACGTGGCGACCAGCACCAGCGCAAGCACCCGCTCGGGCGCCTGGCGCGCGATCGCGCGGGCGACGTAGCCGCCCATCGAAAAGCCGACCAGCAGGAATGTGGGCGGCGCCGTCTCCAGCACGCGCCGCGCCATCGCCTCGACCGAGGTGTCGTGGCGCAGGTCGGCATGCACGATCGGACCGAAACGCTCCAGTGCCGGCAGCATGTCGTTCCACAGGGTTTCGTCGGCCATGAAGCCGGGGACAAGTAGGATAGCCATGCCGGCATCCTAGCAGATGCCCTGCCACGGCCGGCCCGTACCCGAATTGGGGTGTTCCCACCTTTAATGCAATTTACATCACGTTTGTTGCATTGCGGAATCATTTGGTTCAAAATCCTATGCTTCAGGAGTAGACCTCCGCAACTGTCACAGGAACCGTCGTGAACCCATCCGCCTCCTCCAGCGTCCGCAACCAGCTCCGGCTCACGTTCGCCATCATCATCGCCCTGTCCTTCCTGTCGACCGCGATCGCGATCTGGCGCCTGCAGGTGCTGGCCGGCGACACGCAAGCGCTGACCCAGCGCCCGCTCGCCAAGGAGCGCCTGATGTCCAGCTGGCTGCTGAATACCTCGGTGGGCGTCAAGCGCACCGCCCTGATCACCCGCGCCTCCGACCCCGACCTGGCCAAGGCCTATGCCGGCGAAGCGCGCGAATCGAGCACGCGCGGCGGCGACCTGCAGAAGAAGGTCGGCGAGCTGCTCGACACGCCGGAGGAAAAGGCGGTCTTCGAACAGATCGGCAGCGTGCGCGAGAAGTACACGGCGGCGCGCAACAAGGTGGCAGCGCTCAAGACCGAGGGCAGCAACGACGAGGCGCTGGCCCTGTTCGACCAGGCCTACACCCCGGCCGCCAACGACTACGTCGGCAAGATCAACGAACTGCTGGCGCTGCAGCAGCGTGCCATCGACGCGCAAGCGGGCGCCGTACTGACCAGCGCCAAGCGCAGCGGCGACGTGCTGGTGGTCCTGTGCCTGGCGACGCTGGTCTTCAGCATCGCCGCCGGCGTGCTGTTCGTGCATGCCCTGTTCAAGCGCCTGGGCGGCGAGCCGCGGCGGCCGCCGCGGTGGCCGCCGAGATCGCGGCCGGCAACCTGCGCGTGGACGTGCCGCGCCGCGCCGGCGACGAGGACAGCCTGATGGCCGCGCTGGAACGCATGCGCGCCAGCCTGTCGGACATCGTCGGCCAGGTGCGCACCGGCGCCACCAGCATCGGCACCTCGATCGCGACGATGGCCGGCGAGACGCGCGACCTGTCTGCACGTACCGAGAGCCAGGCGTCGGCGCTGGAAGAAACGGCGTCGTCGATGGAAGAACTGACCCAGGCGATCGGCCACAGCGCGGCCAGCGCCGAGCAGGCCGACAAGCTGGCCTCCGAGGCCGCGAAGGTGGCACGCGAAGGCGGCGCGATGGTCGGCCAGCTGGTCGAGACGATGGGCGAGATCGATGCGTCCTCGTCCCGCATCGCCGACATCATCGGCGTCATCGACGGCATCGCCTTCCAGACCAATATCCTCGCGCTGAACGCGGCGGTGGAAGCGGCCCGCGCCGGCGAGCAAGGGCGCGGCTTCGCCGTCGTCGCCACCGAGGTGCGCGCGCTGGCCCAGCGTTCGGCCGCCGCGGCCAAGGAAATCAAGGACCTGATCGATGCCTCCACCCGCCGCGTCGCCGACGGCTCGACGCTGGCCGGCCAGACCGGCCAGACCATGCAGGGCATCGTCGACGGCATCGCGCGCGTGTCGCACATCATGAACGAGATCGTCGGCTCGAGCCGCGAACAGGCCAGCGGCATCGCCCAGGTCAACCAGGCGATCCTGCAGATGGACGGCAGCACGCAGCAGAACGCCGCGCTGGTCGAGCAGTCGGCGGCCGCGACCCGTTCGATGCAGGACCAGGCCGAGGCGCTGGTGGCCCAGGTGGCGCTGTTCCAAGTGGAAGGCGCGGGCCAGGCAGCGGCGGCGGCGGCCGCGGCGCCCAAGGTTGCGGCCGCGGCCAGGCCGGCGCTGGCGCCGGCACGCAAGGCGCCTGCCGTGACGGGCAAGCCGGCACCGAAGGCACGCGCGCAGGCGCCGGCCAGGTCCGCCCCCAAGGCCGCCACCAGGCCGGTGGCACGGCCGGCCACGACGACAGCCGGCGACGATTGGGAAGAGTTCTGATCGGCTTCCCCCTGCCCGCTGCAGCAACCCGTCAATCCGGCAGGTTGTCGCGGCGGGCGTTATAAGGCACCATCTGCCTTATTTCGTTTTCTCAAGAGTACCGCCATGAACCTGCCCGCCCACCAACTGACCATGACGGTCCTGATGACCCCGGATACCGCCAACTTCTCCGGCAACGTGCACGGCGGGACCATCCTGAAGCTGCTCGACCAGGTCGCCTACGCCTGCGCCAGCCGCTACGCGGGCACCTATGTCGTCACCCTGAGCGTGGACCAGGTGACCTTCCGCCAGCCGATCCACGTGGGCGAGCTGGTGACCTTCATGGCCGCCGTCAACTACACGGGCCGCACCTCGATGGAAATCGGCATCAAGGTCGTGGCCGAGGACATCCGCAGCCAGGCCGTGCGCCACGTGAACAGCTGCTTCTTCACCATGGTCGCCGTCGGCGACGACAAGCAGCCCGTCCCCGTGCCGGCGCTGCGCCCGTTCACGCCGGACGAGCAGCGCCGCTTTGAAGAAGCCAAGGGCCGCAAGGAGGCGCGCCTGGCGCTCGAGCGCCAGCACGCGGAACGCGCCGCCTCGCGCGGCTGATATCTTTCTCGCCGGATTATGTGTTTTACGTAAGGCGTGCTATAATGCGCCGCCTTGGCCTGGTAGCTCAGTTGGTAGAGCAGAGGATTGAAAATCCTTGTGTCGGTGGTTCGATTCCGCCCCGGGCCACCAAGAATTCGGCAGCAATGCTGCAACAATAACGCCACCTTCGGGTGGCGTTGTCGTTTTCAAGCTTGGCATCCCCGCGACTTGATGAAGTCCACGAAGGCGCGCAACGCGGCCGGCATGCGCTGGCGGTCCGGGTAATACAGGTGGAAGCCGGCGAAAGGCCGGCACCACGGTTCCAGCACGCGCACCAGTTCGCCGCGCTGCAGATAGGGTGCCACGAAACTCTCGACCAGGTAGGCCAGGCCGGCGCCGCGCAACGCCGCGTCCAGGAGGACATTGGTGTCGTTCGCGGTCAGCACGCTCTCGACATCCACGTCGACCGATCCCTCCTCGCCGCTGAACTTCCAGCGCTGCAACGCCCCCGTCTCTTTCCATCGATAGCCGATGCAGGCATGGTCGCGCAGGTCGCGCGGCTCATGCGGCCGCGGCCGCTGCGCCAGATAAGCGGGCGCGCCGACGACGGCCATGCGCAGGTCCGGCGTGAGCCTGATCGCGACCATGTCCCGGTGCACGAGTGCGCCCGACCGGATGCCGGCATCGAAGCCGGCTGCGACGACGTCGGTGATGCTGTCGTCGATGACCAGGTCGAGGCGGACGCCCGGATGGGCCGCGAGAAAGTCGGCCAGGATGGGCGCGACGACGAGCTGGGCGGCAATTCTCGGCAGATTCAGGCGCACGACGCCTTTCGGACGGTCCTGGCGCGTGCTCGCGTCCTGCACGGCCTCGTCCACTTCGGCAAGCGCCGGCTGCAGGCGCTCCAGCAAGGCCTGCCCGGCTTCGGTCGGTGCGACGCTGCGCGTCGTCCGGTTGAGCAGCCGCGTGCCCAGCCGCTCTTCGAGCGCGCGGATCGTATGGCTGAGGGCGGACGGCGAGAGGCCGAGCCGCAGCGCGGCACGCCGGAAACTGCGTTCGTCCGCGACGGTCACGAAAGCAAGCAGTTCGGAGAATTCGCTACCCTTCACATTGATGCACCATGCCCAATAACACATGCGAATTATAGGGTATTAATTTCAACAATCCGTCATGCCAGACTATGCCTCCATCGACTGACGAGAGGAACACATCATGGCAAACACAATGCGGCGCTGGGAAATCGACGCCATCGGACGCGACCGGCTCACCCTGCGCGAGGTCCCGCGCCCCATCCCCGGAGAGCGCCAGGTTCTCGTGAAGGTGGCGGCGGTCGCCCTCAATTACCGCGACAAGATGGTCGTCGAGACGGGGCGCGGCCTGCCGCTCGGCTTTCCGTTCACGCCCGGCTCCGACCTGGCCGGCGAAGTCATCGCGGCCGGTTCCGGCGCCTCCCGCTTCGCCGTCGGCGAACGCGTGATCCCGACTTTCATGCCCGACTGGACCGATGGCCGGCGGCCCGGCGACGCCCGCACGCCCGCTTACCGGACACTCGGCGGCCACTATCCCGGGGTGCTGGCGGAGTACGTGGCGATGCCCGAAGCCTGGCTCGTCCGCGCACCGGAAACGCTGTCGGACGCCGAGGCCTGCACCCTGCCCTGCGCCGGCGTCACGGCCTGGTTCGCGCTGGTGGAGCGCGCCCGCGTGCGCGCAGGCGACACGGTGCTCATTCCCAGCACCGGCGGGGTCGCGCTGTTCGGCCTGCAGATCGCCAAGGCGCACGGCGCCGCAGTCATCGTCTGCGGCCGTGCGCACAACGAGGCGCGGGCACGGGCGCTGGGCGCGGACCATTATATCGACAGCCAACGCGACGACTGGCTCGAGGCCGTGTACGCGCTCACCGCCGACCGCGGTGCCGATCACGTGCTGGAGGTCGTCGGCGGCGCCCATCTCGGCAAGTCGGTGCAGGCCGCGGCCGTCGGCGGCCACATCTGCCAGATCGGCGCACTCGATGGCTTCGCGCTGAGCTCCCCGGCCATGCCGCTGATGCTGAAAGACGTGACCATCCACGGCATCGGCACCGGCAGCCGCCGGGCGCTCGAAGACCTCGTCCGCGCCGTCGACCGCATCCGCCTCAAGCCCGCGATCGATGCACGCTACCCGCTGGCCGACCTGCCGGCCGCCTTCGATCACCTGGACCGCGGCGCGTTCGGCAAGATCGTCATCGATATCGATTGACGGCGCCGCTGCCATCACGACGTGGATCTCGGGTCTTGCAATCGACCGGACCTCCCCAAACCCAGTGCCGTCACTCCCAGGTTTCGTTCCGGGTGGAGTGCGTTGGCAAGCGACTTTCAAGGAGTACCGACATGGGCGCCAAGACAGGTTCAGGTAGTAAAGGCACGGCAAACGACACGGGGAAATCCGGCAACGACTCCGGCAGCAGGGTCAAGGAAGCCAGGGGCAAGTCCTACGAGCACCGGCAAGGGGAAACCCCGTCGGACAAGAACGAGCAGCACCAGGGCAAGCATCCTCCGAACACGATCTACAAGGGGCCCAAGGACTTGCACCCGCCCCCTGACCTGGAGCGTGGCAACCGCCAGTCCGACAAGGGCTAGCGGCATTTCCGGACAGGTTCCCCGGCCCGGCAATCGCCGCACGGGCCGGGCTTGCGCCGTCGGGCTGCGCGCGTTCGTGCACCGCGCGTGTTTCTACGCCGCTTTCTTCGGCAGGATATCGCTGGCCATCATCTCCCCGAACGGCCCGGTGATCGACTGCTCGCCTGCCGCCTTGCCCTTGCCCAGCAAGGGGAACACCAGCTCGGCAAAGCGGTACGACTCTTCCAGGTGCGGATAGCCGGACAGGATGAAGGTCTCGATGCCCAGGTCGGCGTACTCGCGCATGCGCGCCACCACCGTCTCGGGGTCGCCCACCAGCGCCGTGCCCGCGCCGCCGCGCACCAGCCCTACGCCGGCCCACAGGTTGGGCGAGACTTCCAGCTTGTCGCGCCGGCCGCCGTGCAGCTCGGCCATGCGCCGCTGGCCCACCGAATCCATCTTCGCAAACGCGGCCTGGGCTTTGGCGATGGTCTCATCGTCCAGGTGGCTGATCAATTCGTCGGCCGCGCGCCAGGCTTCCTCGCTGGTCTCGCGCACGATCACGTGCAGGCGGATGCCGAAGCGCACCGTGCGTCCGTGCCGGGCCGCGCGGCGCCGGATATCGTCCAGCTTCTCGGCCACGGCCGCCGGCGGCTCGCCCCAGGTCAGGTAGACGTCCATCTGCTCGGCCGCCAGTTCGTGCGCCGGCTCCGACGAGCCGCCGAAGTACAACGGCGGATACGGCTTCTGTACCGGCGGATACAGCGTGCGCGCGCCCTTGACCTGGATGTGCTTTCCTTCGAAGTCGAAGCCCGCCGCACCGCCCTCGCCCGCCATGCTGGCGCGCCAGACGCGGAAGAATTCGTCCGAGATCTCGTAGCGCATGGCATGGTCGGCGAACAGGCCGTCCGCCTCCAGCTCGCCCTGGTCGCCGCCCGTGACGACATTGATCAGCAGGCGCCCGCCCGACAGGCGGTCGAACGTGGAGGCCATGCGCACCGCCAGGCCGGGCGTGGACAGGCCGGGGCGGATCGCGACGAGGAACTTCAGCTTCCTCGTCGCCTGGATCAGCGACGACGCGACGATCCACGCGTCCTCGCAGGAGCGGCCGGTGGGCAGCAGCACGCCGTCGTAGCCGAGCGTGTCGGCGGCCACGGCGATCTGCTGCAGGTAGTCGGCGTCGACCGTGCGGGCGCCCCTGGTCGTGCCGAGGTAGCGGCTGTCGCCGTGGGTGGGAATGAACCAGAAGATGTCGGGGGTGGTCATGGCAACTCCTAGATGGATGCGGAAGCGGCGAAAGCGGCGGAGCGGCCGCACAGCGCGGCGAGCCGGTCGCCGATGTATTGCAACAGCCGGCTGCAGGACGGGTAGGACGAGGGACTGCCTGCCAGCAGCGGGGCGCTCATGGTGTTTCTCGTTTCAACAAGGTCCGCCACAGCGTAGAACGCAGCTCCTGCAAAGCCAACGAAGGCTTTCGCTCATCGATATGCATTTCGTGTTTTAACTTTCCGCGCATATCGATGACCGGATTTCTTCGTTCACGCAGCCGCGGGTTGCGATGCAAGATGGGGTTCCGTTCAACATCGCCACCGGCATGCCATGTCTTCCGCCCTGCGCCAGCTGCGCGCCGTCCACGGCCACACGTCCACCTGCCGGAGGTACTGGTAATGCAGGTCCCGGGTCAGGTGCCAATCGTGTGAATGCCGTCTGCCTGGCGTCGAGCGCGCCCTGGATGCGCCAGCAGGGTTACACTTTGCACCATCGAAACCCGTTCACCATCCAGACACGCGAGTCCCGATGCATTTCCCCCATGCCTTGCGCTGTAGCGGCGCCATGTTCCTCGCCATGCTGACGCTCGGCTGCGCGACCCAACCCCGTTCCGCCGTCCGTCCGGCCACCACGATCCTCTTCGTCGGCAACAGCTTCACCTACGGCGACCCGGCCGGCGCCGCACCGCTGGCCCAGTCCTATCGCCCGCAGTCGGTCACGGACCTGAACGGCACCGGCATCGGTGGCGTGCCGGCCCTGTTCAAGGCGATGACGGAGCAGGCCGGCCTCGATTACGCGGTGAGCCTGGAGACGATCCCGGGAGCGGGCCTCGACGCCCACTACGAACAGAAGTACGACTCCATCGTCAAGCCGTTCGACGTGGTACTGCTGCAGAGCTACAGCACGCTGGATGCGCACAAGCCGGGCAACCCGGACCTGCTCGTCAAGTACACGGGCCTGCTCGCCGCCGCCTTCCGCGAGCGCAATCCGCACGTCGACATCCGCCTCGTGTCGACCTGGTCGCGCGCCGACCAGGCCTACAAGCCGGATGGCGCCTGGTATGGCGCGCCGATCGAACGCATGGCGCTGGACGTGCGCCGCGGCTACGACAAGGCCGCCCGCGCGAACGGCATCCGCGGCGTCATCCCTGTCGGCGAAGCGTGGAACCGCGCCATCGCGGGCGGCGTGGCCGATCCGAATCCCTACGACGGCGCCGGCGCCGGCCAGGTCAACCTGTGGGCACCCGACGCCTACCACGCCAGCGTGCACGGCTACTACCTGGAGGCGCTGACGATCTTCGGCCACGTCACGGGCCGCGACCCGCGCTCGCTCGGCCCCGCCGACCCCGTGGCGCGCGAACTCGGCATCGCGCCCGCCATCGCCGGGGCGCTGCAGCGGTTCGCGGCGGAGCAGTTGGCGGCCAGTCCCGGCCGAGTCGAGGCGGTCAGGTAAAGCTGGCCGGATTCCCGTCGAACGCCGCCTTGTGCGCCTCCATGCAGAAGTAATAGGTGCGCTTGCGGTACATGGACGACGGTGCCGTGGCCTTGGCCACGTCCATGTCGCAGACGGGGCACAGCGGGTGCCGCGCGGTCGAGACGCGCCGCTGCGCGTAGGCCTTGTTGGAATGCGGATCGAGCCAGCCCTGCCCCTGGTATTCCAGCGCGTCGACGGCGCTCATCGCCACCGCGCGGCCGAAGTAGCGCTCCACCACGCGCAGCGCCAGGTCGATGCCGGACGAGAGGCCGCCGGCGCTGGCGAACTTGCCCGACTCGACGTAGCGCGCGCCGCGCTCGAGCCTGATGTCCGGGAACATCATCGCGAATTTTCCGTAGTGGTTGTGGTGCGTCGTGGCGGCGCGTCCGGACAACAGCCCCGTCCTGGCGAGCAGGAAGGCGCCGGTGCAGACGGACATCGTCAGGTCGGCGTCGCGCGACGCTTCCCTCACCCAGGCCAGCGCGGCCTCGGTGGGCGTGCTCTGGGCCGGGATCACGATCACCCTCGGTGCCGGCGCGGTGGCGAACGTGTGGTTCGGGACGATGGTCATGCCGCCGGTCGCGCGGATCGGTTCGAGCGTCTCCGCCACCGTGTACAGCTGGAACGCCGGCTCGTTCGGGTGCCCCGGGATGGCGACGTTGTCGAACACTTCCCACGGCCCCGCGAAATCGATCACTTCGGCGTTGTGCGACAGCAGGAAGGCGACGGGGATGCTGCCCTGGGCCGGCGGCTGCAGCGGGGCGGTTGCGCGTCCATCCGGCACCGGGGCGGCATGGCTTGTCGCCGGCAGCGCGGTACTCAGGCCTAGCTGTGAAGTTGCAAGAGGTTGTTTCGGTTAGTTGAGAGCCTGGACATCGG